>NZ_JAKLLH010000041.1 GCF_023150235.1 Azonexus sp. | reverse complement strand
ATGACGTACTCCTATACCGAGAAAAAACGCATCCGCAAGAGCTTCGCCAAGCGCGCGAGCGTGCTCGATGTCCCCTTCCTGCTGGCCACCCAGCTTGAATCCTATCTGGCCTTCCTGCAGACGGACATCCCGCCCGCGCAGCGTCGCAATCAGGGCTTGCAGGCCGCCTTTACTTCGATCTTCCCGATCGCTAGCCACAGCGGCAACGCCCGCCTGGAATTCGTTTACTACGCGCTGGGCGAGCCTGCCTTCGATGTCAAGGAATGCCAGCAGCGCGGCCTGACCTTTGCCAGCCCGTTGCGGGCACGTGTCCGCCTGGTCATCATGGACAAGGAGGCGGCCAAGGAAACCATCAAGGAGGTCAAGGAACAGGAGGTGTATATGGGCGAGATCCCGCTCATGACCACCACGGGTTCCTTCGTCATCAACGGTACCGAGCGCGTCATCGTTTCACAGTTGCATCGTTCCCCGGGGGTGTTCTTCGAGCACGACCGCGGCAAGACCCACTCGTCGGGCAAGCTGCTGTTCTCGGCGCGCATCATTCCCTACCGGGGCTCCTGGCTCGATTTCGAGTTCGATCCGAAGGACTACCTCTATTTTCGCGTCGACCGACGCCGCAAGATGCCCGTCACGATCCTGCTCAAGGCCATCGGCCTTACGCCAGAGCAGATCCTCGCCACCTTCTTCGAGTACGACGCCTTTCATCTGTCCAAGAAGGGCATCCAATTCGAGGTGGTTCCGGAGCGCCTGCGAGGCGAAGTCGCCCGCTTCGACATTCCCGACAAGGCTGGTAAGGTCATTGTCGCCAAGGATAAGCGCATTACTGCCAAGCACATTCGCGAACTGGGTGATGCCGGCATCAAGAAAATCAGCGTGCCGGAGGAGTTCCTGCTCGGACGCGTCATTGGACGCAATGTCGTCGATGCGGAAACCGGCGAGATTCTCGCCAATGCCAACGAAGAAGTCACCGAGAGCCTGCTTGGCAAGCTGAGCGAGGCTGGCGTAGCGGAGCTGCACACCCTGTACACCAACGATCTCGACCGCGGCGCCTACATCTCTTCGACGCTCCGCACCGATGAGACCGCCGACCAGATGGCGGCCCGCGTTGCCATCTACCGCATGATGCGCCCAGGGGAGCCGCCCACCGAGGATGCGGTCGAGACCCTCTTTCATGGGCTGTTTTATTCCGATGAGCGTTATGACCTCTCCGCCGTCGGCCGCATGAAATTCAACCGTCGCGTCGGCCGCGAGACGCTCGATGGCCCGGGCACTTTGTCCAACGAGGATATCATCGACGTCATCAGGATTCTTGTCGAGTTGCGAAACGGCCGCGGCGAGATCGATGATATCGATCATCTTGGCAACCGACGCGTCCGTTCCGTCGGTGAATTGGCCGAGAATCAGTTCCGGGCCGGCTTGGTACGGGTCGAGCGAGCGGTCAAGGAGCGCCTCTCGCAGGCCGAATCCGAAAATCTGATGCCGCATGACCTGATCAACGCCAAGCCGATTTCAGCCGCAATCAAGGAGTTTTTCGGTTCCAGCCAGCTGTCGCAGTTCATGGATCAGACCAATCCGCTGTCCGAGATTACGCACAAGCGCCGCGTGTCGGCCCTTGGTCCGGGCGGCTTAACGCGCGAGCGGGCCGGCTTCGAGGTTCGCGACGTTCACCCGACGCACTATGGCCGGGTCTGCCCGATCGAGACGCCGGAGGGTCCCAACATCGGACTGATCAATTCCCTGGCGCTGTATGCCCGCACCAACCAGTTCGGTTTCATGGAGACACCGTATCGAAAGGTAGCGGATGGCCGCGTCGCCGACCAGATCGATTATCTCTCGGCGATCGAAGAGGGGAATTTCGTCATTGCCCAGGCCAATGCACAGCTTGACAGGAAGGGAAAGCTAATCGACGAACTGGTTTCCTCACGTTTCAAGAGCGAGTTTACCTTGGTGACACCGGATCAGGTTCAGTACATGGACATAGCTCCCGGGCAGGTCGTCTCCGTGGCCGCCTCGCTTATTCCCTTCCTCGAACATGATGACGCCAACCGGGCCCTGATGGGCGCTAACATGCAGCGCCAGGCCGTTCCGTGTTTGCGTGCCGAGAAAGCGTTGGTCGGAACGGGCATCGAACGCACCGTAGCTGTCGATTCCGGCACGGCGGTGCAGGCCTTGCGTGGCGGTGTGGTGGATTACATCGACGCCAACCGAATTGTCGTGCGCGTTCATGACGATGAGACGGTACCCGGCGAGGTCGGTGTCGATATCTACAACCTGATCAAATACACCCGTTCCAACCAGAATACCAATATCAACCAGCGGCCGCTGGTAAAGGTGAATGACGTCATCGCCAAGGGGGATGTCATTGCCGATGGGGCTTCCACCGACATGGGTGAGCTGGCGCTCGGCCAGAATATGCTGGTAGCATTCATGCCCTGGAACGGCTACAACTTCGAGGACTCGATCCTCATCTCCGAACGCGTGGTGGCGGACGATCGTTTCACTTCGATCCACATCGAGGAACTGACCGTGGTGGCGCGCGACACCAAGCTCGGTGCCGAGGAAATTACCCGAGATATCGCCTCGCTGGGGGAGGCCCAACTGGCCCGCCTCGACGAGTCGGGCATCGTCTATATCGGTGCCGAGGTGGAGGCCGGCGATGTATTGGTGGGAAAGGTGACGCCAAAGGGCGAAACCCAGCTAACTCCGGAAGAGAAGCTGCTACGAGCCATCTTCGGAGAGAAGGCCTCGGACGTGAAGGACACCAGCCTGCGTGTGCCGTCCGGCATGTCCGGCACGGTGATCGACGTCCAGGTGTTTACCCGCGAGGGCATTGAACGCGACAAACGCGCCCAGCAGATCATCGACGACGAGTTGCGTCGCTACAAGACGGATCTTGCCGACCAGATGCGCATTGTTGAGCGCGATACCTTTGCCCGTATCGAACGCCTGCTGGTCGGCAAGCTTGCCAACAAGGGACCGAAGAAGCTGGCCAAGGGCACCAAGCTGACCAAGACCTACCTGGAGTCGCTAGATCCGCACCACTGGTTCGACATTGGTCTTGCCAACGACGAGGCTGCCCAGCAACTGGAAAGCCTGCGCGATAGCATCGAGCAGACACGCAGGGATTTCGATCAGGCATTCGAGGCGAAAAAGAAAAAACTCACACAGGGCGATGAACTGCCGCCAGGCGTGCAGAAGATGGTCAAAGTGTATCTGGCCGTCAAGCGTCGCCTCCAGCCAGGCGACAAAATGGCGGGACGCCACGGTAACAAGGGCGTGGTTTCACGCATTGTGCCGATTGAAGACATGCCACACATGGCCGACGGTACCACGGTCGATATCGTGCTCAACCCGTTGGGCGTGCCATCCCGGATGAACATCGGCCAGATCCTTGAGACACACCTGGGCTGGGCCGCCAAGGGCCTTGGCTTGAAGATTGGTGAAATGCTGAAACATCAGGCGGCGGCAAGCGAATTGCGAAAGTATCTCGACAAGATCTACAACTCCAGCGGCAAAGGCGAGGAAATCGATTCCCTGACAGACCAGGAGGTGCTGGTTCTGGCGGACAACCTCAAGCACGGCGTTCCTTTTGCCACTCCGGTCTTCGACGGCGCGCATGAAGAAGAGATCAAGGACATGCTTGAACTGGCCGGCATGCCACGCACGGGACAGGTCAGTTTGTATGACGGACGTACCGGGGATCAGTTCGAACGCCCGGTGACGGTCGGCTATATGCATGTCCTCAAGCTGCACCATTTGGTCGATGACAAAATGCATGCCCGCTCCACCGGCCCCTACAGCTTGGTGACCCAGCAGCCGCTGGGCGGCAAGGCGCAGTTCGGCGGTCAGCGCTTCGGCGAGATGGAGGTCTGGGCGCTGGAAGCCTATGGTGCTTCCTACACTCTGCAGGAGATGCTCACGGTCAAGTCCGATGACGTGTCAGGCCGCACCAAGGTCTACGAAAACATCGTCAAGGGCGAGCACAAGATCGACGCCGGCATGCCGGAATCGTTCAATGTGCTTGTCAAGGAAATTCGGTCGCTGGCGATCGATATCGACCTCGAGCGCTACTGATTAGCCGGCAGACAGCAACCCGGAAATTTGATTTGAAGTTTCACCCCTGACAGGAGTGAAGTCATGAAAGCACTACTCGATCTGTTCAAGCAGGTAACTCAGGAAGAGGAATTCGATGCCATTACCATCGGTCTTGCCTCGCCCGAGAAAATCCGCTCTTGGTCTTACGGCGAAGTGAAGAAGCCGGAGACCATCAACTACCGCACCTTCAAGCCTGAGCGCGATGGCCTATTCTGTGCCAAGATTTTCGGTCCGGTGAAGGACTATGAATGCCTTTGCGGCAAATACAAGCGCCTCAAGCACCGCGGTGTCATCTGCGAAAAGTGCGGTGTCGAAGTGACGCTGTCGAAGGTGCGACGGGAGCGCATGGGGCATATCGAACTGGCCTCGCCGGTCGCCCATATCTGGTTCCTGAAGAGCCTGCCCAGCCGTCTGGGCATGGTGCTTGACATGACGCTGCGCGACATCGAGCGCGTGCTCTACTTCGAGGCGTATGTCGTGGTCGACCCAGGCATGACGCCGCTCAACCGCGCCCAACTGCTCTCCGAGGATGATTATCTCTCGAAGGTTGAGGAATACGGCGACGACTTCACTGCGGTGATGGGTGCCGAGGGCATCCGCGAATTGTTGCGAACGCTCGATATCAATCACGAAATCGATGTCCTGCGCAAGGAACTCGAGACGACCGGTTCAGAAGCGAAGATCAAGAAGATCGCCAAGCGTCTGAAGGTCCTCGAGGCGTTCCAGCAATCCGGCATCAAGCCAGACTGGATGATCCTAGAGGTGCTTCCCGTACTGCCACCCGACCTGCGCCCACTGGTGCCGCTTGACGGAGGCCGCTTCGCCACATCCGACCTGAATGACCTGTACCGTCGTGTGATCAACCGCAACAACCGCCTCAAGCGGCTGCTGGAACTGAAGGCGCCCGAGATTATCGTGCGCAACGAGAAGCGCATGCTTCAGGAGGCAGTCGATTCCCTGCTCGATAACGGGCGCCGTGGCAAAGCCATGACCGGTGCCAACAAGCGCCCGCTCAAGTCTCTTGCCGATATGATCAAGGGCAAGGGTGGCCGCTTCCGTCAGAACCTGCTGGGGAAACGCGTCGACTACTCCGGCCGCTCGGTCATCGTGGTCGGCCCACAGCTCAAGCTGCACCAGTGCGGGCTGCCGAAGAAAATGGCACTGGAGTTGTTTAAGCCATTCATCTTCAACAAGCTGGAATTGCTTGGCCTGGCGACGACCATCAAGGCGGCCAAGAAGCTTGTCGAACAAGAGGTGCCCGAGGTATGGGACATACTTGAGGAGGTGATCCGCGAGCACCCCGTGATGCTCAACCGCGCACCAACGTTGCACAGGCTGGGCATTCAGGCCTTCGAGCCGACCCTGATCGAGGGCAAGGCTATCCAGTTGCATCCCCTGGTCTGCGTGGCCTTCAACGCCGACTTCGACGGCGACCAGATGGCGGTGCATGTGCCGCTGTCCCTGGAGGCACAGATGGAGGCGCGGACGCTTATGCTGTCCTCGAACAACATCCTGTCTCCCGCCAACGGCGAGCCAATCATTGTGCCGTCGCAGGACATCGTGCTGGGACTTTATTACGCCACTCGCGACCGCATCAATGCCCGTGGCGAGGGCATGGTTCTTTCGGACATTGCCGAAGTGAAGCGTGCCTACGAGTCCGGCAAGGCGGATCTGCATGCCCGAGTCCTGGCACGCATCCGGGAAATCGAGGTCACCGGAACGGGCGAAAAGCGCGAGAAAATCACTCGCTACGAAACGACGATTGGCAGAGCCATCCTGTCGGAGATATTGCCAGCCGGCCTTCCCTTCTCGATCATCAACAAGCCGCTCAAGAAGAAGGAGATATCTCGCCTGATCAACGCCTGCTTCCGCCGCTGCGGCCTGAAGGAGACGGTGATCTTTGCCGACAAGCTGATGCAGGCCGGCTTCGGTCTGGCAACCCGTGCCGGCATATCCATTTCGATCGGAGATATGCTCGTGCCGCCGCAGAAGCACGAGATCATTACGGCTGCCGAGCACGAGGTGAAGGAAATCGAGAAACAATATACCTCAGGTCTTGTTACCGACGGCGAGCGCTACAACAAGGTGGTTGATATCTGGGGCCGTGCCGGTGACCATGTGGCGAAAGCCATGATGGAGCAGCTATCCCATCAGGAAGCGACGGACCGAGACGGGAAGAAAGTGGCGCAGGAATCCCTTAATTCCATCTACATGATGGCCGACTCGGGCGCTCGCGGCTCTGCCGCCCAGATCCGTCAGCTTGCAGGCATGCGCGGCCTAATGGCCAAACCGGACGGCTCGATCATCGAAGTGCCGATCACCACTAATTTCCGAGAGGGGCTCAACGTTCAGCAGTACTTTATTTCGACACACGGCGCTCGCAAGGGCCTGGCCGATACCGCACTGAAGACAGCAAACTCTGGCTATCTGACACGCCGACTGGTGGATGTCACCCAGGACCTGGTGGTGACGGAGGACGATTGCGGCACCAGTAACGGCTTTGCCATGAAGGCGTTGATTGAAGGCGGCGAGGTCGTTGAGGCCCTGCGCGAGCGGGTGCTTGGACGGGTGGTTATCTCGGATGTGCCGCATCCCGAAACGCAGGACGTGCTTTTCCCGGCAGGTACGCTTTTGGATGAAGATGCAGTTGAGCGCATCGAGAGCCTCGGAGTAGACGAAGTACGGGTACGCACGCCGCTGACCTGCGAGACGCGTTATGGGCTTTGTGCCAAGTGCTATGGCCGTGATCTCGGCCGCGGCATGCTGGTCAACTCGGGCGAAGCCGTCGGGGTCATAGCCGCACAGTCCATCGGTGAGCCGGGCACCCAGCTGACGATGCGGACATTCCACGTCGGTGGCGCCGCCTCGCGTGCGGCTGCTGCCTCGCATGTCGAGGCCAAGTCGGCTGGCACGGTGCGCTTCACGCAAAACATGCGCTACGTGACTAACCCAAAAGGAGAAAAGGTAGTCATCGCCCGTTCCGCCGAGGTTCTGGTAACCGATGATCATGGACGTGAACGCGAGCGCCACAAGGTTCCTTACGGCGCAATGCTGGCCGTGGATGACGGCAAGCACGTCAAGGCTGGCGCACAGTTGGCTACGTGGGATCCCCATACCCGCCCGATCGTCACCGAGTACGCCGGCACGGTGAAGTTCGAAAACGTCGAGGAAGGTGTTACCGTAACCAAGCAGATTGACGAGGTGACCGGGCTTTCCACGCTAGTCGTCATCGATCCGAAGCGCAAGGCGGGTGCGGCTGCCAAGGGTTTGCGCCCACAGGTCAAGCTGCTGACGCATTCCGGAGAGGAAGTGAAGATTCACGGTACCGACCACTCGGTGACCATTACCTTTCAGGTCGGCTCGATCATCACGGTGAAGGATGGCCAGGAAGTCAGCGTCGGAGATATTCTGGCACGCATTCCTCAGGAGTCGTCCAAGACCCGCGATATTACGGGCGGTCTGCCGCGGGTGGCCGAGTTGTTCGAAGCTCGTTCGCCCAAGGATGCCGGAGTGCTGGCTGAAGTTACTGGCACGGTGTCTTTCGGCAAGGATACCAAGGGCAAGCAGCGCCTTGTCATCACTGAGCCTGACGGAACGGCGCACGAGTACCTGATCCCGAAAGACAAGCATGTCATGGCCCACGACGGGCAGGTGGTGAATCGCGGAGAGGTGATAGTGGACGGCCCGGCCGATCCGCACGACATCCTGCGCCTGAAGGGCGTCGAGGAGCTGGCCCGCTACATCATCGACGAGGTGCAGGATGTATATCGCCTGCAGGGTGTGAAGATCAATGACAAACACATCGAGGTGATCGTGCGCCAGATGCTGCGCCGGGTTGTCATCACGGACCCGGGCGACACGCACTTCATTCGAGAGGAGCAGGTGGAGCGCGCCGAGGTGTTGGATGAAAACGACAAGGCGATCAATCAAGACAAGCGTCCGGCCGAGTACCAGTACATGCTGCTTGGCATCACCAAGGCTTCGTTGTCCACCGACTCGTTCATTTCGGCGGCTTCCTTCCAGGAAACCACCCGAGTACTGACCGAAGCAGCCATTATGGGCAAGCGAGACGAGTTGCGCGGCCTCAAGGAGAATGTCATTGTGGGCCGCCTTATCCCCGCGGGTACCGGTCTGGCCTATCATCGGACGCGACGCATGCAGGCCGTCGGCGAAGACATTGCGGCGGGTCACGAACTCGTTGCCGAGGAGGTGGCTTCCCAGGAGGACATACAGGCCGGTTGACGCTGGCTTGCAAAGCTTCGTATAATTCCGCTTCTTTGCGAACGGCGCGGCCATACCGCGCGCAGCGCAAGAGACACGACCCCGGGGCGGCGCGTTCAGGATAGCCGCCTCGGTTTTTTGGAAATTCGAAAATATGCCGACAATCAACCAGTTAGTTCGGAAGTCACGCAAAGCGCCGGTTACCAAGAGCAAGGTGCCAGCGCTAGCAAACTGCCCGGCGAAGCGCGGCGTGTGCACACGCGTGTATACGACCACGCCCAAAAAGCCGAACTCTGCATTGCGCAAGGTCGCCAAAGTTCGCTTGACCAATGGTTTTGAGGTGATTTCATACATTGGCGGTGAAGGTCACAACCTGCAAGAGCATTCGGTTGTGCTGATTCGCGGAGGTCGCGTCAAGGACTTGCCTGGTGTTCGCTATCACATTGTGCGCGGTAGTCTGGATACTCAGGGCGTCAAGGATCGCAAGCAGTCCCGCTCGAAATATGGCGCGAAGCGGCCGAAAGCTGCCTAACGAAGAATTGAGGTAACAGAACATGCCACGACGCAGAGAAGTACCGAAGCGCGACGTCCTGCCCGATCCGAAATTCGGCAGCCAGGATGTGGCGAAGTTCGTCAACGTGTTGATGATGAGCGGCAAGAAGTCGGTTGCTGAAAGTACCGTTTATCGTGCCTTCGACCAGATCAAAGGGAAATCCGGCAAGGACCCGCTTGAGGTTTTCATCCAGGCTGTAAACAACGTCAAGCCTTCCGTTGAAGTGAAAAGCCGTCGCGTCGGCGGTGCCAATTACCAAGTGCCGGTTGAAGTGCGTCCGGTTCGTCGAGCCGCGCTGGCCATGCGATGGATTCGCGAGTCCGCACGCAAGCGTTCTGAAAAGTCGATGGGCGCGCGCTTGGCCGGCGAGTTGTTGGAAGCAGCGGAAGGCCGAGGCGGCGCAGTGAAGAAGCGCGAGGAAGTCCATCGCATGGCCGAGGCGAACAAGGCCTTTGCGCATTACCGGTTCTGATGAGCGGCCGGGAATTTCCGGCGTTTTGACAGGGAAAACCGCCGCGACGTCTCATTCAGACGGCTTGGCAGTTGGCTTAGATAAGGCAGGTTAGCAAAGTGGCACGCACGACCCCGATTGAACGTTATAGAAATATTGGCATCAGTGCGCACATTGATGCCGGCAAGACCACGACCACAGAGCGCATCCTGTTTTACACCGGTGTAACGCACAAGCTGGGGGAAGTTCATGATGGTGCGGCTACGACAGACTGGATGGAGCAGGAGCGCGAGCGCGGCATTACGATTACGTCATCGGCTGTGACCTGCTTCTGGAAAGGCATGGATCTGTCCATGCCGCAGCACCGCATCAACATCATCGACACCCCTGGGCACGTCGATTTCACCATCGAGGTGGAACGGTCCATGAGAGTGCTCGACGGGGCCTGCATGGTGTATTGCGCTGTAGGCGGGGTGCAGCCGCAGTCCGAAACGGTGTGGCGCCAGGCCAACAAGCACAAGGTGCCGCGTTTGGCCTTCGTGAACAAGATGGACCGCCAGGGAGCCGACTTTTTCAAGGTCCATGACCAGATGAAGCTGCGTCTCAAGGCCAATCCCGTGCCGTTGCAAGTGCCAATCGGTGCCGAGGAAAACTTTGAGGGCGTGATCGACCTTATCCGCATGAAGGCGATCATCTGGGACGAGTCTAGCCAAGGCATGAAGTACGAACTGCGTGAAATCCCCGCCGATCTTGCCGAGAAGGCAAAGGAGTGGCGTGAGAAGATGGTTGAGGCGGCGGCTGAAGCCAACGAAGAGCTGATGAACAAATACCTCGAAGAGGGGGACCTCTCGGAGGCAGACCTCAAGAAAGGCCTGCGCCTGCGTACGATCGACAGCGAGATCGTGCCAATGCTGTGCGGTTCCGCATTCAAGAACAAGGGCGTTCAGGCAATGCTTGATGCGGTCATCGATTATTTGCCTTCACCCGTCGATATTCCGCCGGTACAGGGCGAACTGGAAAACGGCACCGCGGGCGAACGCAAGGCCTCGGATGAGGAGCCCTTCTCCGCGTTAGCCTTCAAGATCATGTCGGATCCGTTTGTGGGGCAGCTTACGTTTTTCCGCGTCTATTCCGGAGTCGTGAATTCTGGCGACACCATTTTCAATCCGCTCAAGAGCCGCAAGGAGAGAATCGGTCGCATTCTGCAGATGCATGCCAACCAGCGCGAGGAAATCAAGGAAGTGCGCGCCGGCGACATTGCTGCAGCGGTTGGCCTGAAGGAATCGACTACGGGCGAAACACTGTGCGACCCGAATAAGATTATTACACTCGAGAAGATGGAGTTCCCCGAGCCGGTGATCCACGTCGCTGTTGAGCCCAAGACGAAAGCCGATCAGGAAAAAATGGGTATCGCACTCAACCGCTTGGCTCAGGAAGACCCCTCCTTCCGTGTCCGTACAGATGAAGAGTCCGGTCAGACCATCATTTCCGGCATGGGTGAACTGCACCTGGAAATCCTGGTGGACCGCATGAAGCGGGAGTTTGGCGTTGAAGCCAATGTCGGCGCACCGCAGGTAGCCTATCGTGAGGCAATCAAGAAAGCGGTTGAGCAGGAAGGCAAATTCATTAAACAGTCCGGTGGCCGTGGCCAGTATGGTCATGTCTGGATCAAGCTGGAGCCAAACGAAGCCGGCAAGGGCTACGAATTCGTCGATGCCATCAAGGGCGGTACAGTGCCGCGGGAGTATATCCCGGCCGTGGACAAGGGCTTGCAGGACACGCTACCGAACGGCGTGCTGGCGGGGTTCCCCGTTGTAGACGTCAAGGTTACGCTGTTCGACGGGTCGTATCATGACGTCGATTCGAACGAAAACGCGTTCAAGATGGCAGCTTCGATTGCCTTCAAGGATGCCATGCGCAAGGCCAGTCCGGCCCTGCTCGAGCCGATGATGGCGGTAGAGGTCGAGACCCCCGAGGATTTCATGGGCAACGTGATGGGCGACCTTTCTGGTCGCCGGGGGATGGTGCAGGGCATGGAGGACCAGGTTGGCGGCATCAAGCTGGTGAAGGCAGAGGTACCGCTGGCCGAGATGTTCGGCTATTCCACCCAGTTGCGTTCGCTCACTCAGGGTCGCGCCACTTACTCGATGGAATTCAAGCATTACGCCGAGGCGCCGAAGAATGTCGCCGAGGCAATCATCAACAAGAAGTGATTTGTTCTTTAGGGGAATTGAAACATGGCCAAAGGCAAATTTGAGCGTACGAAGCCGCACGTGAACGTTGGGACGATTGGGCACGTTGATCATGGCAAGACGACCCTGACGGCGGCGATCACGACGGTGCTGTCCAACAAGTTTGGTGGTGAAGCGCGGGGC
>NZ_JAKLLH010000015.1 GCF_023150235.1 Azonexus sp. | reverse complement strand
TGTCTTGCGACGAAAGATGGAAAAAATGACAAAAACATAATCCGGAACCCGTTCTCTATGCGCCGGCAGCAAAAAATCGCTTGAAAACAGCGAATGGTGCGGCGCAGCATCCTTCTCCACAGCGTTTTGCAAGAAGCTCACTTTTCTGAGCTGCCTATCCGGCAGTGAGGCGCGTCTGCTCGCGTGAATGAGCTTCGTTTTTTTTCTGAGCTGCCTATCCGGCAGTGAGGCTCAACCCCTCCGAATTTGGCCTTGGCAGCGCTTTCTGAGCTGCCTATCCGGCAGTGAGGGGCGTTCTGCCGCCGCTGGTACTACTCTCGGTTTTCTGAGCTGCCTATCCGGCAGTGAGGTTCCGTGAGCTGACATCCGCCGTCGACTCGATTTTCTGAGCTGCCTATCCGGCAGTGAGGCCACCATTGCCTTTATTTCGACTTCTGGCGAATTTCTGAGCTGCCTATCCGGCAGTGAGGTTCTCGATAGCAGACCAGAGCAGACGCGCAGATTTCTGAGCTGCCTATCCGGCAGTGAGGGACCTGCATCGCTCCGTTCGCGCAGTCGTCGAGTTTCTGAGCTGCCTATCCGGCAGTGAGGTACGAAGCACGAAAAGCGCGTTGTGGCGTGGTTTTCTGAGCTGCCTATCCGGCAGTGAGGTTTGCTCCCGGCCCCTCCCGACCATTGACCTGTTTCTGAGCTGCCTATCCGGCAGTGAGGCTTAAGACGGCAACGGCGGGGCTGTCGTCTTGTTTCTGAGCTGCCTATCCGGCAGTGAGGGCCGGCGGCAACCTCGTCTATCACAACTTCAATTTCTGAGCTGCCTATCCGGCAGTGAGGGGAATACGACCTCGGCACAACTTACGCGGCACTTTCTGAGCTGCCTATCCGGCAGTGAGGCCAGGCCAACCCCAAGCAGGCGCCGACCGGTGGTTTCTGAGCTGCCTATCCGGCAGTGAGGTTGAGACCGCCCAGGCGGTGACGTACTCGATCATTTCTGAGCTGCCTATCCGGCAGTGAGGGAAAACCGCTGGTCGATGTCAACGGCTTTCTGTTTCTGAGCTGCCTATCCGGCAGTGAGGTCAAGCCCGGCGCGCTCGGCCGCGATGTCTGCGTTTCTGAGCTGCCTATCCGGCAGTGAGGGCATTGCGGCGTTGATGTTCTCGTTTTCTAACTTTCTGAGCTGCCTATCCGGCAGTGAGGAGCGTAAGGGTCAGCTTCGGTCAACTGGCCAGTTTCTGAGCTGCCTATCCGGCAGTGAGGCCACCATTGCCTTTATTTCGACTTCTGGCGAATTTCTGAGCTGCCTATCCGGCAGTGAGGCTGGCTCTTGAGCTCGAAGGCGTCGAGAACATCGTTTCTGAGCTGCCTATCCGGCAGTGAGGTTCCGCAGCGTCTGGTCAGGGGCCGTGGTCTTTTTCTGAGCTGCCTATCCGGCAGTGAGGAGCCAGAATGGTTTTTCGCGTTTCGCGCTCAATTTCTGAGCTGCCTATCCGGCAGTGAGGTAAAAAAGCCGGAATTTTGGCTCACGGATACCTTTCTGAGCTGCCTATCCGGCAGTGAGGATCGCATTGCCCGGGCTATCGCCGCGAAACTTTTTCTGAGCTGCCTATCCGGCAGTGAGGTGTTCCAGCTTCTGGATGTCTCCCAAGAGTTCGTTTCTGAGCTGCCTATCCGGCAGTGAGGGCCAAGGCCGAAGCCGCAGAGCAATCGCACCATTTCTGAGCTGCCTATCCGGCAGTGAGGCGTGTGAGTCTCCAGCGCCTCCATCATCATCTTTTCTGAGCTGCCTATCCGGCAGTGAGGGCGGGCCGGGTGGGGAGCCGCAAGGCTCGCCATTTCTGAGCTGCCTATCCGGCAGTGAGGAGTAAAAAGCCGGCACAGGAACGGCGGCTTCGTTTCTGAGCTGCCTATCCGGCAGTGAGGCACATCATTAGTCGCCGAGCTGATCGGTCGAATTTCTGAGCTGCCTATCCGGCAGTGAGGGGGATATAGATCGCCGACACGGACGACGATCCGTTTCTGAGCTGCCTATCCGGCAGTGAGGACGGTCTCGGCTACAGCATGTCTAAAGTCTCCTTTCTGAGCTGCCTATCCGGCAGTGAGGAGGAACTTGTTAACGGCAATGCTATTGTCGAATTTCTGAGCTGCCTATCCGGCAGTGAGGACATTGCACCAACACTGACCTGCTTTCTGGCGGTTTCTGAGCTGCCTATCCGGCAGTGAGGTCGCAGTCCTGGTAGCGGCCCAGCGCCTCGATTTTCTGAGCTGCCTATCCGGCAGTGAGGAAAAACTGCTTGGCGAAATTAGCCAGCGCAATTTTCTGAGCTGCCTATCCGGCAGTGAGGACCTGCTCGACCTTATCAACGGCGTCATTCCTTTTCTGAGCTGCCTATCCGGCAGTGAGGGAGTACAAGCAGAGCGGCATCATTCTTGACCTGTTTCTGAGCTGCCTATCCGGCAGTGAGGGCTATCCGGCCTTATTAATACGATCGGCATTGCTTTCTGAGCTGCCTATCCGGCAGTGAGGGTCTGCAAGGCTTCCACCTGTCCGCGTAGCTTTTTCTGAGCTGCCTATCCGGCAGTGAGGTAGATTCTACCCGCCTCCGCTTCCTGATTTTTAAAGAACTTTCCTCTCTTTTGTCGAGGGAGCCTAAATTTTTTCAAGCTGGGTAGTTCTTTGATTTCCTGGAGGAATTTTTCCTCCAGG
This sequence comes from Azonexus sp., assembly GCF_023150235.1. Taxonomy (GTDB): domain Bacteria; phylum Pseudomonadota; class Gammaproteobacteria; order Burkholderiales; family Rhodocyclaceae; genus Azonexus. The sequence goes on along the minus strand of NZ_JAKLLH010000015.1, from coordinate 99,138 downwards.
AAAAAAGGGTCAGAACCAGGGGATGCTTGTGCTTGGGCTGAGGCCGTAGGTGCTGAATTGGCCGGGGCTGGCTTGGGCTTGCAATGGGCGGTGCTCGATGAATAGCCGGAATTGCTGGCCGGTGCTTTGGCTGGTGAGGGTGAGGTAGGGTAGGTTGAGGCGCTCGGCGGGGTGGTCGGGGATGCGCTCCAGGGCGGCTTCCGGGCTGAGGTGGTGGCGGCGCATGGCTCGTCGGCGCAGTCTTTCCGGGCTGCTTTGAGCCTGCACCCGGCTGACAACGCGGTGGCTCGCTCCTGAAGGCACGGGGCCTATTTCCGTGAGTCGGAGATGGTCGCGCATTCCGCGTAGCCAATCGTTGTTTTGGAGCTGCGCCAGATCGCTGGCTTGCCCATGTAGACGCAGCCGCATGCCCAGTGTTCCGCTCGCTGCTTCAACATCGGGGAAGCTGATGCCGATCCGCCCTTCGCCATGGCTGACCAGCGCGCGGTGCAGTTTGGCGAAGAGCGCATTCATCAGCATGGCGGGGGGAAACTCCGGGTCGGGCAGCAGCTGGAGTTCGAGGTAGGCGTCCATGCTCAGTCCTTTTCGCCGAACACGCCGCCGCGAATCAGCGTTGCCATCACGAAATGCTGGTCGCCGCTGGCCGGGGCTTTGTCCTTGAGCACCCAGGCGTCGAGCAGGTTGTAGAAATCGGCCTTGTCCTTGTGCTGGCGGTAGGCCTTGCCTTGCGAGGTGACCGAGCCGTAGGGCTCGACGGCAATCGGGCCGAGGTCGCTGCTTTCTTCATCCTGCGGATACCAGGTGTCGATGGTGCGCAGGGCGTTGCCGATTTTCTGGCTGTGCATCGCGGCCACGTCGCCAACTTTGTACAGCGTCTTGCTCTTCTGGCCCTTCTTGTCGCCCTTGTCGAGGATCAGCTCTTGCGAGGGGTAAACCTCCTGGCCGTCGCCGATGCGGGCATAGGCGATGACTTCCAGCAGCGTGTGGCTCTGGCCGCTCAAGCCTTGTTCAATGGCCTGGGCCAGGGTGTCGAGCGCCGGCGTGGTGGCGTTGAAGTCGCGCAGCGAAAAACTCAGCGCATCGAATTCCCAGCTTTGCGCGGCCTCGCCTTTGGCCAGTTGGCGCACCTGGATTTCAATCTGCTCCGCGCCCATGCGGTTGCGCCACAAAAAGCGCCCGTTGGCGAGGTTGGCGGCATAGCGGCGGGCGAGTTCGGCAAAGCCGGTGGTGCTGACGTATTGCTGCACGGTGGCTTGCAGCTTGGCCTGGTAGTCTGCGTTGTTGCAGGCCGAGGGGGTGCCCGCGCCGCCCAGCACGCGCAGCGTGAAGCGGGCGCGCAGGGTGTCGGCGTTGTTGGGCAGGGTGGCGACATCGACGGTTTGCAGGTTGGGCGACTGGATCGAGGCATCGAGCTTGGCCGGGTCTTGATCCTTGGTGGACAGTCGGTTGGAGATGGTGCCGCGCACGGATTTGGTGTTGATACCGATGCTGGGCCAGTTTTCGCCATTTTTACGGTCAACCCACTTTCCGGCACTAAAAAGCGCGTCGGAAGGATCAAGCTTGCGTTCAAAAGCGAGGACGGATGCGGTCTTGAGGTCGTTTTTAGCCATGATTTTGCTCCTGGGTGGATGTTTGGGATTCGGTGTTGTCTTGCGAGATGAATTCGGCGTGGCGGTTGTGGCAGCGGTAAAGGCCCTTTTCGGCATCGGCCTCCTGCGTCCACAACAGTTGTTCAAAGCACTGGAGGCGATGCGGGCTGACCCATTCGCCGAGGGAATACAGGCTTTCAACAAAGCGGAAGGGCGTGCTGGCATCGCGGGTATTGGCGACCTGGCCGGGTGCGTAGAGATCGGAAATGCCGGCATAGCCCATCGGCAAAGGCACCAGCCAGCCCGTTTTTTTGCGGATTTGCCAGTCGACTGTGTCGGGCTTGCCTACTTCACTGGCCGGGGTGACTACCGGTTCAAAGTTGAGGCGCGAGAGGTCGAGCAAGGCATCGAGTGCCGTGCTGGCAGGGGCGGTTTGCCGCATTTCTGCCAGATGCGCCATGAGCAGATCGTCGCGCTGCACCAGAGCAAAGCCTGGGAGCAAACGACGGCGCAGCTTGCGGAAGGATGTGCTGTCATCGGCAATATTACCGGCGACAGGGTGCCAGCTGGCCGCGTAGCGTTTGCCGGGGCGGAACAGCGGGCTGCCGCCGGCCAGGCGCATGCCGTAGGCGGCGTGTTGCAGGTCTTCCGCCAGATATTGGCCTTCGGCATCGCTGAAGTAGTCGCGCACACCAATCAGCAGGCTGATTTCCAGGTGGGCGCGGCCTTCTTCGACGATTGATGCAGCTTTGTCTTCGTATTTCTTGTAGCCAGCAATAACCGGGTTACGGCTCAGGCAAAAAACCCTGTGCCGCCGGCCTGCCGGCTGCGAAACCTGCGGCTCGAAGTGGTGGCAGATGATGCCCACACCGGAAAAACCGTCGGACAACTGCCCGGCCAGCTTGCGCTCCAGCGCATGGACAAAGCCGGTAAAAGCTGTAGGTGAAGGAAAGCCCCAGCTCAAGGGGCCGGAAATCGCATTGGCGTTTTGCACCCGCAAGCGCGGGAGCAGGATCAGCCCGCTGAGGTTGTTGCTCAGGTTATTCATGATCGGCAAGCTCCCGGCGCAAGAGGCGGATTTCCTTTTCCAGTACCCCGCGCCAGTGGTCGGCCTCGACTGCGCTCATCGGCAGCTTGTCGGTGGTCAGGCGGGCGTTGAGCCAGTTGCCGAAACGGCGGCAGATTTCATCGGGCCATTCGTCGCGTTGGTATTCGCTGGCAAAGTCCGGGTTGTCTTCGCCGCGCACTGGGTCGAGCCAGAGCTGTTCGGCGCGGTTGAGCTGGCAGCGTTCGTCCTGCGTCCAGCCGGCGGCCAGCGCGCCAGTCTCAACGGCATCGCGCAGCTCGGCGGCGTAGAGCAGGGCTTCGTCGCAGAGGTAAGCGGTCAGCTCGGCGCGCTTCTCGCGGATGGCGAGGTTGTTGTAATCGACAACGCTTTCGAGAAAAGCGCGCAGGGTGCGCACCAGCTCGCGCACTCTTGGCCGGTTGCCGAAAATGCGGTCAAAAACGCTGTTGACCGTGAAAGGCGGGCGGATGATGGGCGATTGCCAGTTGGGTGGCAGCGAGGGGAGGAGGTAGTTCTCGCCGTACCGCTCGCTGTTCAATTGGCTGATGTTTTGCGGCTTGGTGCCGCCAAAGCTTTGAATCGCCATTTCTGGGTATTCACGAAAGCCGTGCGGGTGGGCGGTGCCAGCCTTTCGGGCTTCGCGTGCCGCTTTGGCCTCGTCCGAAAAGCGGTCTTCGCGGACGGTTTTCCACAAGGCATGCACCAGCGAGGTCGGGAACAGCGGGGCGAGCAAATGGTAGCCACCATCGTCCAGTGGCCAATAAATCTGCCTTGCCAGCTTGTGCGATGCCGTTTCCCCCTTGGCTTGGGCCAGTGTGGCAAAGGCGCTGATCCAGGCCTGGGCTTCTTCAGCAGTATCGGAAAGTCCCGCAGCCAGCATTGGGTGATTGCCTACGGCCAGCGCCAGAATGCTGTGCTCGCCCACGCGCAAATTGAGGAACTTATAAACATCCAGTGCTGCCGCATTGCCGACCACATCGCCAGCAAGGGTAGCCCCCAGCGTATGCGTACCGACCTCGCTCTCGCTGGCGTGCTGATTGCCAGCCGAGTAAAGGCTGGAGCCGCGTGCATCCGGGTGGGTGTATTTGATGGCGTGCGTTACCTGCTGAATCTGCCCGACCCGTCGCGCGGCATCGGCGATCCAGGTCTTGGGCGCATAGGCAGCGAGCAAAGCCGCGTGCTGCTCGCTGTCGTCCTCGGCGACTTTCTCCAGCTTGGGCTGGAGGCGGTCGGTGAGGAATTGGGCGATAACGGCCTTGATGTCTGCGGCGGATAGGGGTGGTGCCAGTACATTGCTGTCTTCTGTCATTCCTAGCTTCTCCTCAACTTAAAAGTTCCATTTCCAATAGAGCGCCAACTACCTGCCGCACGCTCGAAACACATCTTGCAGTTCTGGATGCCCCTCGGCTGAGGTAACCAGTTTATCCGCAAGGGGTTGGATGGCGGCAAGCATTCCGGCCGGGATGGCTTGCCATGCTTCGGTTAATAAATGGGCTTCACTTTCGGCCAGGAGTCCGGCCAGAACGAGAGCTTGCTGTCGATCTTTTGCCGCTTTTTCCTTGAAACCACGCCGTTGCGTGCTGGCATAGAGCTTGTGCCAGACGAAGCGGGCGACCTGAGGCACCCTGACGGGAATGCAGTGTCCGCCAGCCAGCATGGCGGCGGGTTCGGGGGCCTCAAGCAGGTAGTCGTAGAACGGAACGGCCTGAGCGCACCACTCCAGTTCGGGGACGGCGACGATGACACCCAGGGTGTCGCCCGAGGTCAGCACGTCGACACGCAGTCCTTGCACACCGGGCAGCTTGACCGAGGTGGACGGGGTCTGCGACGGCAGGCCAGGCACCGGAAAAAAGGGGAGGCCTGTGGCTTTGATCGTTTCAAGAAAAGGGAGCGGTGCCGCGAGCTTGAGCCGCTGGCCTCTGGCGATGTCCACATCTTGCGTTCGTGCGGCGATGCTCATGCCGCCGAGTTCGTTCAGCCAGGCCATGAATGCCAGCGTGCCGACCAGCATCAGACCGGCCTCGAAGGCCTGTCGGTTGTGCAATTCAAGCAGCACGCGCGCGACCGATTTGTCCGCTACCTGAAAGCCAAGCTTGCGAAGGTTGGAGACTTGTTTGGCAGCCCATTCGTGATAAGCCATCTGCTGACGCATGCTTTCAAGCACGTCGGTATCGTCTTCGCTGCAAACGAACTTTTCTTCGGTTTTTCCGGGAACAGGGTAAAAAACACGGTACCAGTAGGCGTGACCGGTGCCTTTCCTGAGTGCGAGTGAGCCGGGTGTTCCCGGCAGCAGCTCACCGGCTGACAAGCTGCGTTCCTTGAGCTCTGCATACTGGGTGCGAAAAGCCAGTTCGTGAATTCGGTACAAGGCATTACCCCATAAAATTTAAATATATGGGGTAATACCAGCATTACCCCATAAAATCCTGGTTTGTTGGGTAGGTTGGAGTGGCGTGTTCATCGCTTTCGTGAAAATCCCAACAGGTGGTTGTATTCCCACTCTTCCGGAATGCCTTGCCCATCCTCAAACCCCTTGCACGGCAGTTCCAGGGTGCCGTAGCGGCGGGCGCAGGCGGTGGGGTCGAGGTTCATTTCTTCGGCCTGTCGGTTCAGCGCGCTGGTGTAATCGGGGTCGCCCCAGAGGCTGATGCCGGGGGCGGGGGTGATGGAAATCGGGTGTAAAAGGTGGTCGACCGCAGTAATCCCGCCTTTGTAGCCTTCTTCGAGGCGGTAGAAACCGATTTTCCCATCCTCATCCGGCAGCAGGGCGTAGCGCTGCCGGCCCAGTGGCTCGTAGCGGAAGGGCTGTTTCTTTTGCAGGTAGCCGCTGAGGTGGGCCGGGGTTTGCCACCACAGTGGGACGGCGGATTCGAGTTGGCGCTGGCCTTGGCTTGCGCCTTGCATCAGGTTGCGCAGGCGGGCGTGTTCGAGGTCGACGAGGTTGTCTTGCGGCTGCAAGTCGGCGCGTTCGCGGATGCGGCTGCTGGCGTCGATGCGGGCGAGTTGTTCGGCGCTCAGGATTTCGCTGAGGCGGTGGCTGTGTAGTTGAAAGCCTTGATCGCTGTGTTCAAAACCGGGGCGCAGAAAGGCAGGCTTGCCGGGGCCATCGACGAGGTGCTTGATGTTGCTGTCGAGCAGCAGCAGGTTGGTTTGTTCGTAAGCCTCGGGCCGATGGCGGCGGATGCGCCCGGCGAGCTGGATGATCGAGCGCATCGACGAGGGTTCGACGATGGCCCAGTCATAGTCGTGATCCCGGCCGACTTCGGCCACGGCGGTGGCGAGGACGATGAAAATCTGGTCGGGCTCCGGGTGGGCGTTGATTTGCTGGTGCAGTTCCGCGTCTTGGAATAGCGCGGCGGGGTCGTGGCGTTTGAGCAGGCGATCCAGGCGTTTTTCGATGGCCGAGCGCACCAGCAGCGGGTGGCGCGAGTGGTAGATGCAGAGGTGGATGCGTTGCCCGGCAGGTGGGCGCTGGGCGAGCAGATGGCGGGCGACCAGGGTGAGCGGGTCGATATTGGCGAGGCGGATCAGGCCGAGGCTGACGCGCTTGCCGCTGCTGGGGTCGGTTTGGTGGTTGGCGTTATGCAGGCGGGTGATGGCGGCGGGCAGGGTTTGCGCCAGGTCGGCACAAACCTGTTCGCGGCTGGCGCGGGCGATGGTTAGCGGCAGGATTTCGGCCTTGCGCCGTTGCGGGGCTTGGTCGAGGCGGGCCAGGCGTTTTTCGACAAAGGCGGTATGGGCTTGGCGGTAGCTACCAACGTCGCCGCAATCGGAAGCTTCGGCGGTAAATTCATCAAACCAGGCGCAGCAGATTTGGGCCGATTTTTGCGGTCGACCGCGATGTTGGGCAAATTCTGCCCGCCCGGCGCGGTAGGCCGCGAACAGGCCTTCGATCAGCGCCGGCGGCAAGGTGGCGGAGGAGAGCAGTACGCGGCTGCCGAGCAGGCCGGCCCAGTGCACCAGGCGGCTCAGCGCGGGCAGGTCTTCAATCCCGAAATCGTCGGGTTCGTCGAGCACCAGGTCGCTGCTCATCAGGCGCAGCATCGGCGGTATCTGGTGGCCGCCCCGCGTGCTTTCGCAGGCGGGCATCAGGTGGTCGATGGTGCAGACGAGAATCGGCGCGTTGAGCAGTTTGGTGGCATCCGGGCTTTGCTTCAGCCAGCGGTTGAGCGGGCCGTCTTCGATGCTGCCTTCAAACATGACCGGGCTGTGCTCCGGCACCAGGGCATCGGCGGATTCGCTGCCGGTGCTTTTTTCCTGGCGGGCTTGTTGTTGGCTTTGTTCGTGCAACTCGCGCACGGCGGCGCCGCCGACCATGACGGCCATTTCGTCATCGCCGAGATGCAGGCGTTCGCGGTAGGCGTCGCCGGTTTGCAGGGTGAGGGTGCGCAGGCCGAGGGCGATGGTGAAACGTGCACCACGCTGGGGTTTGGCCAGGCTATAGAGAATGCGGCCATTGGCCAGGGTTTTGCCGCAGCCGGTGGAGGCGAGATTGACGCCAAAAAAGCCGTGTTGCTCGCTGCGTTCGCGCAGGCCTTCGGCGAGTTCAAAGGCGCGGTTCTGCCAGGCAAAGGCTTGCGGGGCGCGTTGGCGAAAGGCGCGATGAACGAGGCGGGGAAGTTGTTCCGCAAGCCGGGGCAGGGTGCGGACCAAACGGCTGGCATTGACCTCGACGCCAATTAGGTGCTCGTCGAGGCGTTGCTTGAGCGCGCCGGTTTTGCGGTCGGTGTTGGCGTAAAGGGCTTGGGTTTTGGTGACTTTGTCGCCGTAGCGTTCGTGGCTGTCTTCGCTGGAGTAGTAGTGATCGGCCAGCATCAGCGCCAGGCGCGAAAGATGCAGCAGATAGGGCGACGGGGTGGCGGGTAGCGGCTGGCGGGTGAGGTGCTGCTGGAGCGCGCTGGCGACTTTGGCGGCGTGTTTTTTCCAGTGCTGGCTGGCAAAAGGCAGGCCGCGCTCGAAGGTCCAGCAGGCGGCAATGTCGTTTTTGCTGCTTTCAGGGCGTTGACCGCAGAAAGGGCTTTCGATGCCTTGCGGCAGGGCTTGCAGGCCGCGTTCGTTGATGACTTCCGGGGTCGGCAGGCGATGGTGGCTGACGATCAGCCAGCCGACGATCTGCGCCAGTGGGCCGAGTTTTTTGAAAGGGCTGAAAGTCCGTTCCGTGCTATGTCCATCGGCAATCAGTCGCTGCAAGCAATCATCGCTGGCGCTTTCCGGCAATTGGGCAAGGCGGGCCAGCCAGCTTTCATCGTTTTCTCCCGCGACAAATGCCTCAAACAGCCGCAACGAAACCCATTCATGGCGGTAGGCGTCGGCCAGTGGCTTGGTGCTTTTGAGCTTGGCCTGAAACGCCGCGCTGGCTTTGCCGAAGTCGTGAAACAGCGCGGCGAGGCTGGCGAGCAGGCGGATGGTTTCGGCGCTGTGCCAATCGTTTTCATCCTGGCTGCGCAGGATGTCGCGGCGGGTGATGTTGGTCGGCACGGCGCCGCGTTCGTTGAATTGGCGGGTGTCGCCGACAATCCATAAGAGTTCGCTGTGATCCTTGCCGCGTATCCAGTGGCAGGCGACGGCGGTGTTTTTGCGGGCTGTCTGGCGCAGCAGGCGGCGCAGGGTGTCCAGGCCTTGCTGGGTGATCGCGGTTTGCCAGGTCCGGTCGCCGCGCCGTTCGGCGAATTGGTCGAGTATCTGGCGGCTGCGGTCGAGCGCATTTTTGCTGCATTGCGAAACGAGCAGGATGTTCATGCCGCCATCCCTTGCGCCAGGGCCACGGCTTTGACGGTGTCAATCATGAAATCCAGCGCTTCGGCCTGGGTGAAGCGGTCGATGCAGGCTTGGCGGAAGGCTTGCTCGTCGTCGCCGCGTTGGGCGCTGATGAAGGCTTGCGGCAGGACGAGGGCATCCTTGACCAGATCGGCAATGTCAAAGACCAAGCCGCCCCGGCGGGTTTTGCCGTGCAGCACGGCGAGGCCATGTGGCAGGCCAAGCACCCAGGCGGCGGTCGCACCCAGGCCGTAGGCGAGGTAGTTGCCGTGGTCGAGAAAACGGTTGGCCGGGTCAGTGCCGCTGCCGCGCTTGGCACGGGTGAATTCGCCGTAATCAACGGCGTCGACCGCCAGTTTGAACAATTGCTTGCTCAGGCGCGCTTCTTCGGTGAGCAGAGCGGTGTTGTCCGGGGCGGCATCGATGTGCTGGCGCGAGGTGGCCAGGGCGGAAGTCAGGCGGGCTTCGCTGAGTTTGAAATCCTGATCGGCGAGCGTGCGGCTGTTGAGCCAGTGGCGGGCGACGAAATCCAGGCGCTGGTGCTGGAAAGCCTTGGCGGCGGCGAGGCGTCGCTCGTCGTCAAACCAGAAGCGCACCCAGGCTTGCAGGTATTCGGTCGGGCGATATTCGCTTTGCGGCGCGAACCAGGCGAATTCGACGTCGATTTCATTGGCCGAAAACAGCGGCGTGCCGCCACCGCCGCAAAAGCCGACCATGACCCCGGCCTTGGCCAGCTCGCGCATCGCTGCCTGCGTGACCGAGGTGCCGGTGCCGAGTAGCACGGTGGTGGTGTTGGCGATGGGAATATTCCAGTACAGCGACTGGCTGCCGGCCTCGGTGACGTATTCGACCCGCCCGCCGTTGACCAGGAGGCGGCAGTGTTCAAGATAGTAGAGATTGGCCCGCTTGGAATGCAGGATGGTTTTCAGGTTGCCGGGAGTGAGCTGGTGCATTTTATTTGGAACCTCGAAAATCGGTCTTGAAGTGCCTGGAATAGATGTCAATTGTATTGTCTTGGCGTCATTTTTTATCCCGTTTGTCGGGTTTTTGCCTGCTGAAAAGACAGCGCTGCCTTCTGGAGTGGCTTTCCGCTATTCGGGCGCATGCAAAAGCGAGGGGTGTCCGGGAATGAACCCCTCTTGAATCCCCCGGATTCATCCCCATCTACCCCCCTTATCTCTCGTTCAGGATGTCTCTCATGGAGCAGTATCACGGCACGACCATTCTTTCCGTGCGCCGGGGCAATTTGGTGGCGATGGGGGGGGATGGGCAGGTTACGCTGGGTAATATCGTCATCAAAGGGACGGCGAAGAAGGTGCGGCGTTTGTATAACGGCCGGATTCTGGCCGGGTTTGCCGGCGGGACGGCGGATGCGTTTACGCTGTTCGAGCGCTTCGAGGCCAAGCTGGAGAAGCATCAGGGCAATCTGGTGCGTTCGGCGGTGGAGCTGGCGAAGGATTGGCGCTCGGACCGCGCCTTGCGCCGGCTGGAGGCGATGTTGTCGGTGGCGGACCGCGATGCGTCGCTGGTGATTACCGGCAACGGCGACGTGCTGGAGCCGGAGCATGGCATCGTCGCCATCGGTTCGGGCGGGGCATACGCGCAGAGCGCGGCGCGGGCCTTGCTGGAGAATACCGAGCTGTCGCCGCTGGAGATCGTCACCAAGTCGCTGGAGATTGCCGGCGATCTGTGCATTTACACTAACCGCAATTTCACGCTGGAAGTCCTCGAATGAGTACCTCGATTCTGGGTTTCACCCCGCTGGAGATCGTTTCCGAACTCGACAAGCACATCGTCGGCCAGAACGCGGCCAAGAAGTCGGTGGCGATTGCCTTGCGCAACCGCTGGCGGCGGGCGCAGGTGGCCGAGCCGCTGCGCCAGGAGATCACGCCCAAGAACATCCTGATGATCGGGCCGACCGGCGTCGGCAAGACCGAGATTGCGCGCCGGCTGGCGCGGCTGGCCAATGCGCCCTTCATCAAGGTCGAGGCGACCAAGTTTACCGAGGTCGGTTATGTCGGCCGCGATGTCGAGACCATCATCCGCGATCTGGTCGAGATGGCGATCAAGAGCCAGCGCGAGCGGGCGATCAAGGCGATGCGTCCGCGCGCCGAGGATGCCGCCGAGGACCGCGTGCTCGACGTGCTGCTGCCGCCGGCGCGCAGCCCCGGCTTTTTTGCCGAAGACAACGCGGCGACCGCCGATAACGCGACCCGCCAGAAATTCCGCAAGAAATTGCGCGAGGGCGAACTCGACGACAAGGAAATCGACATTGAGCTGGCGATGCCGGCGATGCAGGCCGAGATCTTCGCGCCGCCGGGGATGGAGGAACTGACCCAGCAGATTCAGGGCATGTTCCAGAACATGGGCGGCGGCAAGAAGAAGTCGCGCAAGATGAAGATCAAGGAAGCCTTGAAGCTGCTCACCGACGAGGAAGCCGCCAAGCTGGTCAATGACGAGGAGCTGAAGCTGGAGGCGGTCAAGGCGGTTGAGCAGAACGGCATCGTCTTCATCGACGAAATCGACAAGGTCGCCAGCCGCTCCGAGATGCAGGGCGCCGACGTCTCGCGCCAGGGCGTGCAGCGCGACCTGCTGCCGCTGGTCGAAGGGACGACCGTTTCCACCAAGTACGGCATGATCAAGACCGATCACATCCTGTTCATCGCATCCGGCGCTTTCCATCTATCCAAGCCGTCCGACCTGATCCCCGAGCTGCAGGGCCGCTTCCCGATTCGTGTCGAGCTGGATTCGCTGTCGGTCGCCGATTTCGAGTGCATCCTGACCCAGACCGACGCCTGTCTGACCAAGCAATACCAGGCCTTGCTGGCGACCGAAGGGGTGAATATCGAGTTCGCCGACGACGGCATCCGCCGCCTCGCCGAGATCGCCTTCCAGGTGAACGAACGGACCGAGAACATCGGCGCCCGCCGCCTGCATACGGTGATGGAAAAGCTGCTCGAAGAGGTCTCCTTCGCCGCCGGCAAGATCGGCCTGGAGCAGGTCCTGGTCGACGCCGCCTATGTCAATCAAAAGCTGGGTGAAGTCGCCGCTGACGAGGATTTGTCGCGCTATGTGCTGTAAGCTGTAGCACTTTTTTTTAGCTCGTATCCGGCCTGCGCGTGGTTTGCGGGGGCCGCACACGGGCAAACCCGGATGGCCGGCAGCGCCCGTGGCGCGCATCATGCCGGCCATCGTCTTTGGTGGAGTGCAGCCCGTGGAAAATGCCAGTCTCAGCCTGCGCCTGGCGGCGATCCTGTTCCCGATCTTCGGCATCGTTGCCGCTGGTTTCTTCTACGCGCGCAAGCACAAGCCGGAAATGGCGGTGGCCAACCGCCTGAACATGGATGTTTTCGTGCCGGCGCTGGTCTTTGCCGCGATGGCCGGCAAGTCCTTCGACCTCGCTGCCTACGCGCCGCTGGCACTCGCCGGTTTCCTGCTGCTGGCGCTGTGCGGCCTGCTGGCGTGGCCAGCGGCCAAGCTGTGCGGCGTGCAGCCGAAAACCCTGGTGCCGCCGATGCTGTTCAACAACTCCGGCAATATCGGCCTGCCGCTGGCGGTGCTGGCCTGGGGCGAGAGTGCGCTGCCAGCGGCGGTGATCTTGTTCATGGTCGAGAACACGCTGCATTTCTCCTTCGGTGCCCGCCTGCTCGACCCGAGCACGCGGCTGCTGACCTTGTGGCGGATTCCGGTGGTTTTTGCCGCCATCGCCGGGTTGACCGTGGCGATCTTCAAAATCCCGGTGTGGCCACCGGCGCTGATCGCGATCAAGATGCTTGGCGACGTCTCGGTGCCGCTGCTGCTGTTCTCGCTCGGCGTGCGGATGACCGACGTGCGTTTCAACGAATGGAAGCTGGCGGTCGGCAGCGCCTTGCTGCGGCCGGTCGCCGGGATGCTGATCGCGCTCGGGCTGATCCAGCTGCTCGGCCTGCACGGGCGTGACGCGGCGATGCTGTTCGTCTTCGGCGCCCTGCCGCCGGCGGTGCTCAACTTCCTCTTCGCCGAGCGCTACCAGCAGGAACCGCAACGGGTCGCGTCGATCGTGCTGATCGGCAACCTGGCCGCGCTGCTCTTCCTGCCGCTGGCGCTGGCCTGGGTGCTTTAGGGGGGAGTTGAGGATCGAGGATCGAGGATCGAGGATCGAGGCTAGGCAACTAGGCAACTAGGCAACTAGGCAACTAGGCAACTAGGCAACTAGGCAACTAGGCAACTAGGCAACTAGGCAACTAGGCAACTAGGCAACTAGGCAACTAGGCAACTAGGCAACTAGGCAACTAGGCAACTAGCTCCCGATGCGCTGCAGTTGCCGTCGGTCGCGCTTGGTCGGGCGGCCGTGCAGGTCGGCGGCGGGTTCGACGGTGAATTTGCGGCGCTGCTGTTCGGCTTCGCGGGCGGCGATGCTCTCTGCCGTTTCCTCGTACAGCAACCTGGCCTCCGGCGCCGGGCCGCGTTTTTCCGATAGCGCCTGGATGATTACTTCCCAGCGGGTGTCGCCGTTGTGGATTTCGAGCCGGTCGCCGGGTTTGACTTCGCGTGCCGGCTTGGCGGCGGCGCCGTTGAGTTTGACCTTGCCGCCGCTGACCGCATCGCTGGCGAGGCTGCGCGTCTTGAAAAAACGCCCGGCCCACAGCCATTTGTCGATGCGGACGCCCATGCTCAGGCCGGCAGAACGGATTCGCCGGCGTACAGCTGCTCGACGCTTTCGCGCTGGCGGATGACGTGGACCGTGTCGCCGTCGACCATCAGCTCGACCGCGCGTGGCCGGGTGTTGTAGTTGGAAGCCATCGCCATGCCGTAGGCGCCGGCCGACATCACCGCCAGCAGGTCGCCGGGCTGAACGTTGAGCGGGCGGGCCTGGCCGAGGAAATCGCCGGTTTCGCAAACCGGGCCGACCACGTCGTAATCGCGGCTGGCGCCGTCGCGCGGCACTACCGGGTTGATGTCGTGCCAGGCTTCGTACAGCGCCGGACGCATCAGGTCGTTCATCGCCGCGTCGATGATCGCGAAGTTCTTGCCTTCGCCTTCCTTGAGGAATTCGATCTGGGTCAGCAGCAGGCCGGCGTTGCCGACCAGGCGGCGGCCCGGTTCCATGACGATCTGCAGGCCACGGCCGGCGAGCTTGTCGAGCAGCGGATTGAGGTAAGAGGCAACGGTCGGTTGCTCCTGTTCGGCCTTGTACTTGATGCCGAGGCCGCCGCCGATGTCGATGTGGTGCAGTTGGATGCCTTCCACGGTCAACTGGTCGACCAGGGCCAAAATCCGGTCGAGGGCTTCGACGAAGGGCGAGGGGTCGAGCAACTGCGAGCCGATGTGGCAGTCGATGCCGGTGACGGCAATGTTCGGCAAAGCAGCGGCGCGGCGGTAAAGGGCGAGCGCTTGCTCGTAAGCAACGCCGAACTTGGCTTCCTTGAGTCCGGTCGAGATGTAGGGGTGGGTCTTGGGGTCGACGTTGGGATTGACGCGGAAGCTGACCGGCGCCTTCTGGCCACATTCGCCGGCAACCTCATTGAGGCGCTCCAGTTCGGGGGCGGATTCGATGTTGAAGCAGAAAATGCCGGCAGCGAGTGCCTGCTTCATCTCGGCGGCGGTCTTGCCGACGCCGGAGAAGACCACCTTTTTCGGATCGGCACCAGCCGCCAGCACACGCTGCAATTCGCCGCCGGAAACGATGTCGAAACCAGCGCCCATGCGCGCGAAGACGTTGAGCACGGCGAGGTTGGAGTTGGCCTTGACCGCGTAGCAGACCAGCGCGCCGGCACCGGCCGGATGGGCGCCGAGGACGTCCTGGAATTCCTTGAGCGCAGCAGTCAGCGCGGCGCGCGAGTAAACATAGGCCGGAGTGCCGTATTCGGCGGCAAGCGCAGTCAGGGCGACGTTTTCAGCGTGCAGGACGCCGTTCTTGAGGGTGAAGAAGCTCATTGTGGGGTGTCTTTCCGGGGCGTGCTAACATCGGCCGGCAATGCGCCCGGCGCAGCTTGTGGGAGATGCTTGGCTTGTCCGAACAGAGGTTCCGGCACCGGGCCGGGAGGCAGGATCAGCGGCCCCTTCTGGCCGCAGGCGCCAAGCTGGGTGCTGGCGAGCAGTGCCAGCAAAATCGCCGCAAATCGATACATGGAAGCAATCAAAAATGCCGCAACAGGCGGCAGCAGACAAAGAAACGGATGGTAGCACACGATGGATGACAAAGAATTCAACCGCGAGGCGGATAGCGTACTGGCAAAAATCGACCAAGCCCTGGAGGCAAGCGGTGCCGATCTCGATTTTGAGCTACAGGCGGGCGGCATCCTCGAAATCGAATTTGCCGATGGCAGCAAGATTGTCATCAATCGTCATGCCGTTGCCAGGGAAATCTGGGTCGCCGCACGTGCTGGCGGCTTTCATTTCCGCTGGCAGGATGGCGCATGGCACGACACTCGCGACGGCGCCGAATTGCTGCAGAAACTCTCGGCCCTGGCAACGCAACAGGCTGGAGAATGCATCCTCCTGGGATGAAGTAACGGCCAGAAGCCGGCACAGACCGACAGGCTGATGTGTATCAATGTGGCACAACTATAGACAGGGCATTCGTTTGGCTTCTTGATCGTTCAGCGCGTGAATGTTGGTGTCATCAATCAACCTGGAGCCCACCATGACCACCCAGACCACCGCGCTTGACGCCTATCGCGCCCGCGCCGCCGCCATCCACATCAAGTTGACCCGGCTGCAGCAACTGGCCGACACTCTCTCCTTTACCCGCAGCAAATTTCACCTTCTTCGAGGGATTGTGAAATTTCCGGGCTAGACCACGATCTGCGCCTACCCGCAGGCCAATCGGAGAACAGCGACGGCTCTGGCAGAGAAAGTGGCCGATTTCGGGCGTTTCGGCTGGTGACCACCCGCGGCACAGGCGGCCGGAACCCCGCGTGGCGCGGGGATTTCAGACAAGAAAAAGGGCCCGGAGATTATCCGAGCCCTTCAATTTGGTGGAGCCGGGGGGGATCGAACCCCCGTCCGCAAGCACTCTACAGGCAGTTCTACATACTTAGTCCGGTCGACTGAATTTAACCCTCGCGCGCCGGCCGAACAGGCTCGCTTCAGGCGATCTGCTAAGTTTTCGTGATCCACCCCGCAGCACTGCGGATCCTTATCTGATGCAAGTGACGCTGCTGCCGGTTGCCCGGCCTAACCCATCAGCAGGCTAGTGCAGCGCTCGCCGGGTTTAGGCGGCGAGTGCGAACGATTCGTCGTTGGCGTTTATTGATTTCCAGCGGTTTTACGAGGTAACTGGGCCTCGGTATGCCCTGTCCTGCTTTGCAACCCACGTCGAAGCCAGGTCGGCCCCTGTGTTCTGCTACAGGCATCGCTAGGACGCCGGTACTGCAAGAAAGTTCGGGCATTCTACCTGCTTTTTGCCGGTACGGATCAATCGTCGAGATGGAACACCAGCGGCACGATTACCGTTGCTTCGACTGTTTCATCGCCGCGCCGGGCCGGAACGAAGCGCCAGCGGCTGACGGCCTGGCGGGCGGCATCGTCGAGGCGTGGGAAATTGCTGCTTTTTTCGATGTCGACCGTGAGTGTTTGGCCATCGCTGGCTACTCGTACGCGCAACATGACCTTGCCCTCTTCTCCCAGTCGGCGCGAGAGCGGTGGATAGGCCGGGCGTGGATTGTTCAGGTATGCGGCGTCGAAGCGCGCGGGTGTGAGTGTGGGTTGAGGCGCGGCTACCGGGCTGGCGGGGGCAGGCGGGGCAAGCGTGGAGGCGACGGTGGCCGGCGCTTGACTGGGTTGGGGAAGTGCGAAATCGCTCGGTGCGGCCTGTTCGGCAGCAAGGGCGATGAGCTGGCGTTGTGGTGGTCGCGGAGTGGGGGGCTTTTCCTGGCGGGGTGGCTTGCTTTCCTTGGCCGCCGGCGGTGTTGGCGGAGAGGGGGCCATGGGCAGGGCTTGTGGCGGCTCAAGCAGTTGAACGCGCAGAGGTGGTGCTTCCATTCGCTGGATTGCTCGCTGCAGGGGATAGAACAGCACCAAGGCATGAAGAAACAGGGCGAGGACGAAAAAATGCCCACTACGCCGCCATTCCGGCGTTTGGGCTGGGGGAGCGAGGGCGGCGAGGTTCATCGTAAGACTAACTCCGGTTTGAAACCCCGCATTTCAGGGCGGCGGGAGCTGACCCCGGCCTGAAGGCCGGGGTTTCAGGCGACCGTTTTGGGAGGGGATGCAAACCCCTTCCAAAACATGTTTGACCGACAGGCATGAATGCCTGTCGCTAATTTCTTGCTGCGCTCATTTTACATTCGCCGCCAGCCAGCGTTCGAGCTGCGCCGCCGGAATCAGCCCGGAATAAGCCTCGCGCCGATGCTGACCGTCATAGAGATAGGTACGCGGCAATTCGCCGTACCAGCGGCGGTCGATCTGAAAGCGCAGGCGCTCCGGCTGCTCGTCGGCAAACACCCACTGCGCCTGGCGGCCCAGGCCGTATTCGGCGGCTAGCCGGGTCAATTGCGGCGACTCGGCCGGCGTATCGGTGGCGACCAGCACTACCTCCAGCCCCGGCGTGCGCTTGAGCAACTGGCCGAGCGCCTTGAGTTCGGCCGGGCAGTGGGTGCATGTCGCCGACCACAGGGCCAGGACGAAAGGCTTGCCGGCACGCTCGGCCTGGATCTGTTCCAGGCTGCCGCCGACGAACGGCCGCAGCTGCGGCCGCGCCTCAGCCTGCGCGACCGCCGGCAACAACAGCGCGAACAGCACGGCGAACAGGCGCGCACCGCGCTTCATGGCGTCAGTTTCCGGATCTGCAAACCGCTCCCGGCACGGTTCCAGAGCAGCCAGGTCGCCCCTCGGCCGCGCAGCAGCAAGGGATCGTCCACCGCCCCCGGATCGCTGGCGATTTCCGCTGCCGGCGACCAATGATCGCCGCGATCAAGCGAATGTTGTCCGACGATGCGGTTGCGCTCGCCATCGAATTCGCGCCAGACCAGCCAGACCTCGTCACCGGCCGCAGCCAGCGCCGGGTGGCCGGGTTGCCGGTCGAGGTCGCCGAAAGCGCGCGGCGGCGTCATCCGCTCGCCGTCGATCCGCCGGTAATGCAAGCCGGGACTGGCCGCAGCGCCGGTGAACCAGGCCAGGTGACGTCCCCCCCGGCCGTCGACCGCCAGATCGCCGCCGTGATGCGGACAGGCGTCGATCTGCCAGCCGTCGTCGCTGGCGCGCAAGGGCTCGCCGGCAAGCGGCGCGCCGATCTCGGCCAAGGCGAAATCGCGGGTGTTCTTGCCAAAAATATGCCGCCAGAAAACCAGCGTCCGGCCGCGCTCGTCGGCCGCCATCGCCAGCCGGCAGCACTCGCAGGAATGGTCGGCGAGTTTGCGATTGCTAAAGCTCGCCTCGCCGTTGCCGCGCCGCGCGGTGTAGATCGCCGCACCGCGATAATCCTTGCGGCTGTGACCGTCGCGCTTGTCGATCCAGGCCAGGGTTACGCCGTCGGCGTCGGCAAGCATCGAATTGAAGCGATGGGTGATCGGCTGCCGGTCGTCGTTGACCGTTTCCGGTGGGCTGAAGCTTTTTCCGCCATCGCTCGACTGGGCATGGCGGACATGCCCGGCGAACGGCTGCGGTAGGGCCTGCGTCCAGCTGAGATGGACGCGACCGCCGGCGACCGCGATCCGCGGCCGGGCTTCGCCGTCGGCAGAAATCAGTTCGGCGACCGGGTTGACCGTGACCGGGGTGCTGAAACTGCCCCCGGCATCGTCGGAGTAACTGACTTGCAGGTGCCGTCCGACCACCCGTGCCAACCACAGCCGACCCTGCTCGTCGAAGGCGGCGGCGACGGCCAGGCGCGGCGCCTGTTCCTGTCGCTCCTGCCACATTTTGGCCATGCTGTTGGCGGCCGGGGCATGGCTACCGCTGTCGTGCGCCGCGACCGCCCCGGCCCAGGCCAGGGTGGCGGCGATCGCAGAAATACCGAGGAGTCTGTTCATCCTCACCATTTTGCCTGAATGCCCAGGGTGAAGGTGCGCGGCAAGCCCGGCGCATAGGTTTCGGCACCGGCGGCGACGCCGGTGCTCTCGGCGTAACGCTGGTCGCCGAGGTTATGGACATTACCGAAGAGGCTCAGGTCGCGGCCGAGCGGATAGCTGCCGCGCAGATTGACGATGTCGTGGCCCGGATACTTGACGCTATTGGCGTCGTTCGACCACCAGCTGCCGAAATGCACCCATTCGAGCTGGGCCATGCCGCTCTCGGCCTTGCCCCAGGTCAGGCGGGTATTGGCCAGGACACGCGGTGCCAGGGTCATTTCCTTGCCGCTGAAATCGCCGTCCTTGGTCTTCCACTCGCCGTAGGTGTGCTTGGCGTAGGAGAAGGCGCTGTCGACACGCCAGTTGGCCGCCAGCTGGGCACCGAGGCCGATTTCAATGCCGCGATGGATGGTCTTGCCGGCGTTGGTCACCGTCGTCGCCTGGGTAATCGGGTCCTTGGAGCTGAGGATGTCGTCGGTCTTGGTCATGTAATAGAGCGAGACTTCGTAATTGACCGTGCTGCCGACCCGACCACGCAGGCCAGTTTCGTAGCTGTCGACCTTGATCGGCTTGAGGTTGCGCGCGGCTTCCGCCGCCGTCCGGGCGGCACTGGCACTGGCAGAAGCCGCCGGACGGAAAAGCTGGCCCTCGGACGGGGTGCGGAAAGCGTGGTTATAGGCCGCGAAAGCGTTGATGCTATCCGAGAACGCCCAGGTCGCGCCCAGCTTGGGGCTGAGGTGGCGGAAGTCGATATCGGTATCGCCGACCTGGCCGTAGAAACGGCCGCCGGCGTTGATCGGAGCACTCGCCAGCCGATTGCTGTAGCTGTAATTGACCATGTCGTAGCGCAGGCCGGCGGTCAGGCGCAGACGCTCGAGCGGTGAAATTTCGCCGTGAATGTAGGGCGAAATCCCGTTGTAGGTCACGTCGTAATCGTAGACCCGGGCGCCGCGGCTATAGCCGGTGTAGTAGTCGCCACGACGCGTAGTGGTGATGCTGTCTTCCTTGCGGCTGCCCGGACTGTGGTCGAGGTCGATGCCGACGATCAGGCGGGCGCGCAGCGGCGCGAAATCCTGGCGATACTTGATCAGCGCGCCGAAGGACTGGTTCTCGGTGACGTAGCGGGTCGGATCGTAGCCGAGCGACCAGTTGGCCAGCAGATCCATCGAGTTGTAGCGGTAGTAAGGGGTGATGCTCAACAGCGAACCGTTGCCTTCCTTCTCGTAGGCCGACGACAGGCGGAAGGCCTGGACCTGGCGCAAGGAGATCGGCGTGTAGTTGGCCTTGGGATTGTTCAGGTAATCGTTGCGGGAAATGGCCGAACTGCCGGCAGTTTCCTGGTCGATATTGGAAAAGGTCGCGACCGTCTTCAGCACCGCATCGTCGCCGATCGCGCTATCGACCCGGACCGTGCCGCTCTGGCGGTCATAAGCAGTCTTGTCGCGCCAGCCGTCGGTATGGCTGAGATTGAGGTCGGCGCGCACGGCATGGTCGCCGAAGGTATTGCCGCCGCTGACCAGCGCTCGCCGCCAGCCGTAGGAACCAGCCTCGAACGAGCCTTCGGCCTCGGCCTTGGTCGGCGGCCTACGGGTCAGCACGTTGATCACCCCGCCAATCGCATCCGAACCGTAGAGCGCACTGCCCGGCCCCTTGCTGACCTCGATCCCGCCGGCCATCGGCAGGTTCACCTCGTAGAGCGCGTTATGGTTGAAAAAGCCGGTCGACCGTGTCGGGATCCCGTCTTCCAGATAGAGATACACCGGATTGGTGGTCAAGGGCTGGCGAATCGCCGTCTGATGCCCCTCGCCGCCGGTCACGTTAACCCAGACGCCGGGCACCTGGCCCATGATCTCCGAAGGATGCGACGGCTTGACCTCGCGCAGCGCCTTTTCCTTGATCACCCCGACCGAGGCCGGCGTTTCAGAAAGCAGCTGCCCCTCGCGGGTGGCGGTGACGGTGACCTCGCCCAGCGCCTGGTCGGCGGCAAGGGCGGCCAGCGGTGAGAAAGCCGCGAGCAAGGCAAGGAAGATCGGCGTACGGGTAGGGGCTGGCATCATGAGAGGTCCGGTCTATATTAAAATAGTCTTATAAAACAATTAATTGGATCACGATATTAAGAACGGACTACGACTTTGGGAATGCGACAAATTGTCGCAGTTGCCATGTGCAAATGACAAAAACAAAAGGGCATACCTCCGAAGAGGTATGCCCTGAAAGAAAAGCTCTTTTAAATCAGAACTTGACGTTCATCCCCAGGTAGAACGAACGCCCCATGCCGGGAATGGCGTAACCGGCGGGCGGCTGGCTCGTTCCGGCCCAGGTGTTCGCCGTCGTACCCAGCGACATGGTCCGGCCCTGGCCGATATAAGCGCCGCTCAGCGGGTGGTAGTAGAACTTGTCGAGCAGGTTTTCGATACCGAAATCGACGCGGACATTCTTCCACTCGTAGCTGCTGCGCAGATTCAGCAAACCGTAGCCCGGGGTCTTGACCTCGCCGCGAACCCGCGACACGTCATCCTTGGCGCTGACCAGAACGCTTTCCAGCGTATTGGTCCAGCTGCCGCTCTTCTGTTCGAGTGCCAGGCGGGCATTCAGCGGCATCATGTTGTACAGGTGGTCGCCCGTATCGCGATTTTTGCCATTGACGTAGGACATGCTGCCGCGCAGGGCGAAATTGCCGAGGCCGACCACTTGACCCAGTGCGGCAAAGCCGGACAGATCAAAACCGTAGAGGCGGGCATCCTGGTTGACCAGGGTCAGGAAGTTGTATTGACCCGGCACGCAGGCACGAACGGAGGTCTTGCAACTCGCATCGATGTAGTTCTCGACCAGGCTGTAGTACGGCGTCAGGCGCACGCCCCAGGCACTGCGTGCTGCATCGTGCCAGTCAGCGGTGAAACTGAGAGTGTGAGCAACTTCAGGCTTGAGATCGAGATTGCCGACATAGCCGTTACCGTCGTTGACCCAGTTGTTCATGGTCATGGCCATGCCGCCGCTGGACCAGGTGTAACGCTCATAAAGGCTGGGCGAACGGGTCTTGCGCGAATAGCCGCCTTCGTAGGTCTGCTGGGCGTTGGCTACATAGCGGGCCATGGCGCTGACATCGATGTTGTTGTCGGTGCGCGAACGGTCGGCTGCATTGAAGCGACCCGCATCGGTAGCATAACCGGTGTTGTAACCCTGGACCGTGCCGGTATCCATGCTGACGCGGCTGGCGCGCAGGCCAAGCAGGGTCTGCCAGGCCGGCGTCCAGTTGGCTTCCCATTCACCGAACAGGTCGGCACGATCGCGGCGCCCGTCGTTGATGTTCTGGAAGGCATTGGGCTGCATGCCGCCGCTCGGGGTGCCATCGGCTTTGATACCGAACGATGCCGGCCACCAGTCGCTCAGGCGGTATTGCTGATATTCCCCGCCGACGCGCACCAGGTCGCGGGCGTTGAGCGGAATTTCAGCCTTGACCCGCACGCCGGTGTTCTTGCCCTCGGTTTCCATCGGCATGCCCGGAATCAATGCACGATCAGTTGCCGGATTGCCATACCAATAGAGTTTGTCGTCGAGGAAGTCCATCTTGTGGCGGGTCCGCTCGTTGTAGGCGCGCGCCTCGAGCTTGCCCCAGGCAAATTGACCCGTGTACCCCAGATTGAACTGGGTGCTGACGTTCTCGGTCATGTCCATGTGCTGGTTGGGGAACCCCTGGTAGGGGATGAACTGGTAACCGAGCTTGAAATCGACCAGATGGTTGTCGTGACGGTGGGCCACGGCCAGTTGGTGATTTTCCGTCCGGTAGGACGACGAGCCGACCACATCGCCCGGAATATGGCGCACACCGCTACGGGTCAGGGGAGCATCGACATCCGGCTTGAAGGCACGGGCAGCACGGTAGTTGGCCGATTCGGCAGTGGCGCCGGAGTAACGCAGGCTCCACTGCTCGTTGGCCAGGGTCGCGCTGGCATTGATGCCGTGCGCGTCGCCGTTGGAGCGGTAGTAGGCGCCGAGTTCGCCTTCAGTCAGCAGGCCGGTGCCGGGCGCGGCAAAACGCGGCGTCGGCGACTTGACGACAATGGCGCTACCCAGGCTGTCACCGCCAACGCTGACTGGCGAAACACCCGAATAGAGTTTGATCTCGCCGACATTGCTCGGGTCGATGTACGAGAGCGGTGGATTCATGTGATTGGCGCAGGCCGAAATCAGATCCATGCCGTCGACCTGGATGCGCAGGCGGTCGTCGCCCAGGCCATTGACCATCGGCAGGCTGGAAACGCCGCCGCCGGCCTGCAGGGCAACGCCCGGCAGATCGCGCAGCAGGCTGGCGCTGTCGGCGTTGCCGGCACGCAGCGGCTGCAGCTGGCGAGCGCCCAGGCCAGAAGCCTGGGGCAACTCCCGGTATTTGCCGGCAGTGACCACGACATCGGCGAGCGTCGAGGCATTCTGAGCCAGTGCCGGCAGCGCAACCGAGGAAGAGAAAGCCAGGCCGATGGACAGTGCCAACGGCGAGGGCAGCAATCGTTTCATATTTCAAGCCCCTTTTTTGATATGAATCAATATTTCAATTGTGACAACAACTTGGGGGCGAATGATAGGCCGATGTCTTGGCCGGCGAAATGCGGCAAATTGTCGCAGCTCTCTGTTTGCAAGGCCTGGAGGGCTGGAAATGGCGGGCACGCTGCAAGGCGCACAACTATGGAATATTGATTTTTTCCAGTGCTTCGGCAATCTTCAGCGGCTCATCCAGCCGCAACAGGCGACGGACTTGTGGCACCAGTTCGCTGCAATCGGTTTTCAGTACCCGCTCCTTGACCTTGAGGATCTGTGCGGGGTGCATGGAAAAATTGCGTAGCCCCAAACCGAGCAGCAAACGGGTCAGTTTGGGATCGCCTGCCATTTCGCCGCATACCGAAACCGGAATGCCGACTTTTTCCGCACTCGCCAAGGTATGCGCAATCAGCATCAGCACCGCTGGATGCAGCGGATCGTAGAGGCTGGCGACCTGCTCGTCGGAACGATCGATGGCCAGCGTGTACTGGATCAGGTCGTTGGTTCCAATCGAGAGAAAATGCAGCCGGCGCAGGAAAAGATTGACGGCCAATGCGGCGGCGGGAATCTCGATCATGCCGCCGACCCGGATGTTTTCGTCAAAAACCGCTTTCTCCGCACGTAGCGAAACCTTGGCCTGTTCCAGTGCGACCAGCGTCTGATCGATTTCGTGGGCGTGTGCCAGCATCGGTATCAGGAGCTTGATCGGTCCGTATTTCGAGGCGCGGAGGATGGCGCGCAACTGTGTCTGGAACATGCGTGGCTCGGCCAGGGAGAGGCGGATCGCCCGTCGCCCGAGTGCCGGATTGGTCTTGACCCGATCGCCGAGAGTGCCTTCCGGCCGCAGATCCTTGTCGGCGCCGAGGTCGAAGGTGCGGATCGTCACCGGGCGCCCGGCCATGCCCTTGACTACTTTCTTGTACGCCTCGAACTGCTCGTTCTCGTCGGGCATGTCGCCGCGATTGAGAAAAAGGAATTCGGTGCGAAAAAGGCCGACGCCCTCGGCACCGGCCTCGAGTGCCGGCGGCACATCGCCGGGGAGCTCGATATTGGCATGCAGCGCCACCTCGATTCCATCGATGGTCTCGG
Source organism: Azonexus sp. (assembly GCF_023150235.1). Taxonomy (GTDB): domain Bacteria; phylum Pseudomonadota; class Gammaproteobacteria; order Burkholderiales; family Rhodocyclaceae; genus Azonexus. The sequence continues at coordinate 75,115 of NZ_JAKLLH010000015.1, read as the reverse complement.
TCTTCGAGGACTTCAGACGTTTCAGCTTGTTTGCTTCGAGTTCCAGTTGTTCCTTGCGCAGCAGATATTCATCGAGTACGCGTGGGTCGGGATTGACGATGATCACGCCACGCTTGCCGTCGATGATCAGTTGCTCGCCGTCACGGATCAGGCCGCGTGCATTTTCCAGACCGAGCACCGCCGGAATCGCCATGCTGCGGGCCAGGATCGCGGTGTGCGAGGTGGCGCCACCGACATCGGTGATGAAGGAGGCGAAACGGTGTTCCTTGAAGTTGATTACGTCGGCCGGCGACAGATCGTGGGCAACGACGATCAGGTTTTCTTCCTTGATCCCCTTGGCCGATTTCACCACCGCCCGACGCGGATGGCCGAGCAATTCCTTGATCACCCGTTCGACAACCTGGACGACGTCGAACTTGCGTTCGCGCAGATAGGGTTCATCGAATTGCTCGAACTGGCCGACCAGATGTTCCATTTGCTGCACCAGCGCCCATTCGGCGTTGCACCGGCGCTCGCGGATGATATCGCGGGGTTTCTCCGCCAGTTCCGGGTCTTCGAGGAACATCCGGTGGATGTCGATGAAGGCGCCGAGTTCGGCCGGGGCATTGCCGGTGCTGCCCTTCATCGTTTCCAGTTCGTTTTTCGCCGCCAGAATCGCCGCGTCAAGGCGGGCGATTTCCTTATCCACCATCCGCGGTGCAATCGTCAGGTGTGCGACTTCCAGCGTCGCGTGCGACATCAGCATGGCCCGCCCGATGGCGATACCGCCGGAAACTCCCAGACCGTGCAGCGTAAAGCTCATGGCGACTTACTCTCCTTCGCCGAAATAGTCGGCAATCAATGCCAGCAAGGCTTCCATCGCCTCGGTCTCGTCGGCGCCGTCGGTTTCCAGCGTCACCTTCGAGCCCTTGCCGGCGGCCAGCATCATGACCCCCATGATGCTCTTGGCGTTGATCCGGCGGCTGCCCTTGGCCATCCAGACCTCGCACTTGAACTTGCCCGCCAGTTGCGTCAGCTTGGCGGAAGCACGGGCATGCAGGCCCAGTTTATTGATGATTTCGGTTTCGCGAGTCAGCATCGTTCAGTGATCCAACATGTTGATAACGCCGTCGCGGCCACCGTCACGGGCGCGGATCAGCAAGGTTTCCATTCCCCGGTCACGGTAACTCAGGGCGCGCAGGAGCATGGGCAAGTTGACGCCGGCGATCCCTTCGATCCGGCCCGGTTCGAGCAACTTGAGCGCCAGGTTGGCGGGGCTGGCACCGAAGATATCGGTCAGCACCAGCGCCCCGTCGCCTTCTTCGACCAAGGCGAGCATGCGTTGTGCCAGCGGCAGGAGGTCGAGCGGGTCGTCCTGTGCCGCAAGGCCCAGTTGGTTGAGCAGGGGAGGTCGTTTGTCGAGCACGTGGCAGGCGTTCTGGACCAGCGCCTCGCCGTAGCTTCCGTGGGTAATAAGCAGGATTCCAATCATGCGGAAGATTCTAACCCAAGCCTCGGGATGCGCACGCTCACCACCGCTTGCGAATCCGGTAGCCCGATCGATCCAGACAGATCGGAAAACTCGATCAGCATGCCTTGATCCGTAATTCGACCCGCCGGTCAATGGCATCCTTGGCGTCGTCGCTGCCCGAGCCGACGATGTTGCGGCTGAAACCGTAGCCTACCGGTTTGATTCTCGCCTTCAGACGGGGATTGAATTTGCCCAGCAGGGCGGCGACGTGTTGCGCCCGTCGCAGCGACAGCCGGTCGTTGAACTCGGCTGTTCCGCTATGTGAGGAATGTCCCTCGATATCGGCGCACATCGCTGTCCGTCCCAGCCGTTCGGCGGTCCGGGCCAGCCAATGTTCGTAGTATTTCGACATCTCGAAATCGTTGCGCAATTCTCCGCTGCGTACCCGGAAGAGAAACTTGAACGATAGTGTTCCCTGGCGGATGCCCGAGTCGATGAGACGATCCAGCGCCTGCTCCGCCTCGGTCTGCTTGTTCAGGGCCAGCGCGCTCTGGTAAAGCCCGGAGAGGGCCAGCAGATCGTTGTCGTCATCGGCGGCGGCTTCGCGGAAGGCCGCTTCCGAAGCGTTGTAGTCGGCAATTTCAAAGGCGGCAATACCTCGATCGAGACGGCCGAGGTGTTTCAGGTTGCCGGTTTTGCTTGCCGCCGCTTCAGTGCCGGGGAGCATGCTGGTCCTGCCTTCCCGCGAATACTGAAAAATGGGCGAGTTCTGAAAGAAGCGCGATGGCGTGGGATCGAAGTTACGTGCATTGATGCGGAAACTGGCGTCGCCCAGATTGGCGCCGGTAGCCGAGACGAAGGAAAGCCTGACCAGGAACCATGCGTCGTCGGGGCGTTCCCGGGGCGGTTTTTCGTAGGCGACCTGACCCGTGACGATACGCGCGCCTTCTTCGATGGGATGCGCTCCGAGACGACCGACCGCCTGCTCCTTGAGCATGTCCTGCAGATCGAGCAAGAGGTAGGTCTGCAACTCGCGTCCCGATTTGGTGATCTCCCCCGAGGCCTTGGTTACCGTCGGGCCGACGATGAGCCCCCCCGCTTTCCCGGTGGCAGAGGAGATCCTGCGCAGTTCGGCGGCAATGCTTGCCGCCATTGCCCGTGAAGCACTGCGCGTATTCTGAAAATCCACATCCCGGAATTCGAGGTGGGAAGGTGGTGTGGCGCAGGCCGTCACTGCCAGCAGCAGTACCATGAGCAGGCCGCGCGCCCGCCATCCGGATTTTCCCGTCTTCCCGGAACGCAATGGGCGTGCCGGGAAACCGGCCTGTGCGTGCGTGGAAGTCACGAGCAGGACTTGATGGCGAATTCCACCCGGCGATCGATGGCATCCGAGGCATCGTTGGCCCCGTTGCCGACGATGGTCTCCTGGAAGCCCTTGCCGAAGGCCTTGATTTTTCCATTCAAGGCTGGCGTTTGCTGCTGAATCTGGGAAACGATGCGGTTGGCGCGTTGCAGTGAGAGACGGTTATTGTATTCGGCAGCGCCGGAGCGGCTGGCGTGGCCGGTAACGTCCAGGCAGCGGGATTTACTGGCCAGCAACTGCCCGACGCTCTTGGTCCATAGCCGGTATTGCTGCGGCAGATCACCGATATCGACGTAATCCGTGGCATTGACCCGGAACAGGATCTTGATCGGCAGGCTGCCCTTGTCGGCGGTCTGCGCCAGCAAGTTGGTGAATGCCGTTTCGGCACCAGGCTTTTTTCCCTGCTGCCAGAGGGATTGGTACATTCCCGTCAGGGCGCCGCGATGATCGGGCGTCGTCTTGATGACTTCGGCAAAGCCGGCTTCCGCATCGGCATAGCTGCCGGTTTCGTAGGCACCAACCGCTTCGGCGAAAACTGCCTGTACCGCCAGCTTCTGCTTGAGCGGCTCGGTCTTGCCATTGATCACCTCGACGCGTTCCCGGTGGCGCTGGTCATTGAGATAGAGCGGCGCATCCTTGAAGAAGCGAGTGGGCTCGGCCTGGAAAGCGGCTGCCTGCAGGTAGCTTTCGGCTGCCGCGAGACGCTGGCCGGACAGGACATCGGCTACCGAGACTTTCAGTCGTATCCATTTCCCCGGTTGTTCGGCTTCCTTGTCGTCCATGTTGGCGTAGCTGGCGAGCACGATCCATTGGGCGCCTTCGATATTCTTGCGGTCCAGGCTGACAAAGCTGAGCGTATTGCGCTCGCGGCCGAGCAACTCCGCCAGTTGTTTCTGGAAGGCCTTGCCCGAGGTCGATACTTCGGCCGAACTCTCGTTGAAAAAATCATCGACCGGTATTGCCGCCAGCGGGTATTTGATTCCCTCCAGTTGTCGGTGCACCATTTTTGCCAGATTGCCGAGAGCCGCCCCGGAATCGTTGAAATAGGCCGGCTTGATTTCCGGGCGTGGTTGCGGCTGCGGTTGCTGGCAGGCAAGCAGCGAACCAACGAGGGCGACGAGGGGTATCCAGCGCATCAATTCTCTCCTTGAATCATGAATCACGATCTATCAACGTTGCTTGCAATTGCCGGCGGCAAGGGTTTCTTCTGGCGTCAAAGGCGCCAGGCCGAGTGAAAGTTTGGTGAATATCTGGCGACAGAGGCCGCCGGCGACATCGCGCGAGAGGCCGGCAGGGCGTGGGGCCGGGCTCGCCCTGGGGGCGGGCGCACTGGGGGAATTCTGGCCTGGCAGCGGGCTGGCAACCAGGAAGGCTTCGTTTTCCAGCGAGGTGTTTTCCCAGGGAGTCTGGCGATTTTCGGTTGCCAGGCGAACGAAGCGCCGTACCGATTTCAGGCTGTCCTCGATCCGGGTCAGGGGTTGAAAGAGGTATTTCAGCAAGCCCAGGGTATAAGGGCTATGACGTCCGTCACCGTCGTCGGCGGTCTGGCCGGGGGCGGTGGAAAAGGCAACCAGGGTATTGGGCGGGGCGACCAGTTCGGAGAGGCCGCTGCTGGCCTTGGGCAGGGCGGAAAACGGGTTGCTGCGACAGGCATCGAGGATGACGAAGCGCATTTTTGCCGGCGCACCGGCCAGCGTATCGAGCAGGTAGGAAAGGTCGAATAGCCGCGACAGCAAATCCGGATCGTCGATATTGGCGTCGACTGGAATCAGGTAGTTGCGGCCATTGAGCTGAATGGCGTGGCCAGCGTAGTAAAAAACGATGAACTCGCTGCGTTTTTGCTCCCTGACGAAGCGGTCAATGAGATCGTAGAACTGGGATTGCCCCAGGTTTTCTCCTGCCTCGGTGTGCAGCCCGGCCCGCTGAAATTGCTCGCGCATGGCGCGAATGTCGTTGATCGGTGTTTCCAGCGGGCCCCAGGGGTAGGCCTGGTTGCCGATCAGGAGAACGCTGCCGCGTCGCGGGCCGGGATCGGCGCCAGCAGCCATGGCCTGCGGATTGCCTGCCTTGGCGTGTTTCTCGGCGGCGGGCAGCGTGCCGGAGAGGATGCAGAGGGCAAGGAAGAGAAGCCCCGTCAGCCAGGAGAGGCTGTGCCACCGGGGGAGTGGAATGGCGCCGCCGGCCTTGGGAAGATGCTCGTCGCCCTGGGCGGGGACGATTGCGGGCACGGCTTCGGTCATGGACGGAATAGAGACGGCGAGGGAGACAGCGAGGGAGAGGGGGAGGGTCGGCAACTGCGCCTTCCGCCAGGTGGCGGGCCCGATTCATCCCTGGATCATGCCGTGAATCACGCGGGATATCAACGCCCGGTCATGCTGTTGGCCATTGCGGAACGAATGGCCTTGCCTGGAGGGTTACTTGATTTGCGGCAACAGGGCGCGGAAATCGTCGCTGCCGGCGCGCTCCAGCCACTCGAAAAGCACCATTTCGGTGGTGACGATCTGGGCGCCGGCGGCTTGCAGCCGGGCCAGGGCGGCAGCTTTGTTTTCCGACGTGCGTGACGAGGCGGCATCGGCGACCAAGGCGACCAGGAACCCGGCTGCAAGCAGGCCGAGCGCGGTTTGCAGGACGCAGACGTGGGTTTCCATGCCGGTCAGCACAATCTGCCGGCGCTGCCGGGCCTGCAAGCCGGCGACGAAGCCAGGCTCGCCGCAGGCGCCGAAGTGGATTTTTTCGATTTTCTCGACGTCGACCGTGGAATCCTGCAGCCAGGGCTGCAATTCGGCGACGGTTGGCCCCAGACCGCGCACGTACTGCTCGGTGACGACCACCGGTACCTTGAGCCGGGCGGCAGCGGCGAGCAGGCGCCGGTTGTTGGCCACCGCCGTGGCCGCGTCGTGAATCGCCGGTGCCAGTTTTTCCTGGATATCGACGATCAGCAGCAGCGAGTTGGTGGCCTTGAGCAACATCGGGCGTCCTTTTAACGGAAAACGATGGTCTTGTTGCCGTGCACCAGCACACGGTCTTCGAGATGGTAGCGCAGGCCGCGGGCAAGTACTGTCTTCTCGATGTCCTTGCCGTAACGGACCATGTCTTCCGGGGCATCGGAGTGGTCGATGCGGATCACGTCCTGCTCGATGATCGGGCCTTGGTCGAGTTCGCTGGTGACGTAGTGGCAGGTGGCGCCGATCAGCTTGACGCCGCGTTCGTAAGCCTGGTGGTAGGGCTTGGCGCCGACGAAGCTGGGCAGAAAGCTGTGGTGGATGTTGAGGATCTTGCCAGCCAGTGCCTCGCACAGTTCCGGCGACAGGATCTGCATGTAACGCGCCAGGACCATGGTGTCGCCGCGCACGTCTTCAAAGATGCGCTGGATTTCGGCGTAGGCGGCGGCCTTGTTGTCCTTGTTTACCGGCACCTGGATGAAGGGGATGCCGTGCCACTCGACGAAACCCTTGAAGGTATCATGGTTGGAAATGACGCAGGGAATCTCGATCTCGAGTTCCTTGGATTGCCAGCGGGCGAGCAGGTCGTAGAGGCAGTGTTCCTGCTTGGAAACCATGAGCACGACACGCTTCTTGACCGCGCTGTCGGCGATTCGCCAGTCCATTTGCAGCGGCTCGCCGACCTCGCGCTTGAAGCGTTCGCGAAATTCGGCCAGCAGGAAGGGCAGGGAGTCGGCCTTGATCTCGATGCGCATGAAATAGCGCCCGGTCAGGTCGTCGGCGTGGAAGCTGGATTCGAGAATCCAGCCACCGTTCTCGGCGATGAAACCGGAAACGCGGGCGATGATCCCGACCTGGTCGGGGCAGGAGGCAGACAGGGTATAGAAACGGTCGCGATGCATGTTTCAGCTTTAAGGATCGAGCTATTAGGATCGAGCTATCGGGATCAAGGATCCAGTAGGGGAGTGGATCCAGTGGCCTTGGGCCGACTAGGCAACTGGATCCTGGGCAACTAAGCAACTAAAGAAAACGCCTTGTCGATTTCGGCGCGCAGTTCGTCGTAGTTGCGGGTCACCGGGAATTGCGGGAATTCGCGGATGACGTTCTCGGGCGGGTGGAAGAGGATGCCGCCGTGGGCTTCGCCGAGCATCGCTGTGTCGTTGTAGGAGTCGCCGGCGGCAACGATGGTGAAGTTCAGTTCCTTGAAGCGCTTGACCGCTTCCTGCTTCTGGTTGGGCATGCGCAGGTGGTAGTCGACCAGCATGCCGGTTGCGTCGGCTTCGAGCGAGTGGCAGAACAGCGTCGGCCAGCCGAGCTGGCGCATCAGCGGGTGGGCGAATTCGTAGAAGGTGTCGGAGAGGATGATCACCTGGTAATCCTCGCGCAGCTGGTCGAGGAAAGCGCGGGCGCCTTCCATCGGGCCCATTTCGCCGATCACCTTCTGGATGTCGGGCAGGCCCAGCTTGTGCTCGCGCAGCAGGTTGAGGCGGAAGCTCATCAGCTTGTCGTAGTCGGGCTCGTCGCGGGTGGTGCGCATCAGCTCGGGAATGCCCGTGCGCTTGGAAAATTCGATCCAGATTTCGGGGACGAGCACCCCTTCGAGGTCAAGACAGACGATTTGCACGGCAGGCTCCCAGAGACGGCGAAAAAGGGGCGATTCTACCCGATACGTGTCCGGCACCAAAAAACCGGTGCAATTGCCGCCTTGGTGGCGGCGGCGGGAATGCCTGGCATCCGTTTTCGCCTGGCGACAAGCCGCAATCTCCGGCGATGCCCCGCTGTTTTTGTCCGCAAGCCTGTTAAAAGCGAGTCTCCGCCCTGTTATGGTGCGTCATGGCGGTCTGATTACTTCGCCGGTCGGTGCAGACCTCGTTCCTGGGTTGTAATATGTGCCGCGATAATGGTCTGTTGGTACGGGGGTTGGCTAGGCATTAAGTGGTAGTCGGCTAATTTCGTTCGGTGTTTTTTGATTAAGGTCAAAATTCGTGGCGCTTTCTGTGGGGAAATGCTCCCGCTATCGGCTACGGCCAAACGCTTGGAGCAGCAATCAATGAGCAAAAAACAGCAAATCGATCCGGCGGAATTCCTGCGCGGTATCGAACCTTATCAAGCCCTGGACCCCGCATTGTTTGCACGGCTGGTCGCCAGTGCGAGAGTGCAGCAGGTGGAGCGTGGGTGGATGGTGTTCGAGCAGGGCGAAGAATGCCGTGGGGTGCACGTTGTGGTTTCCGGCCAGTTGAAACTGGCTTTTTGTTCGTCCCAGGGGGTGGAGAAGGTTGTCGACATCGTCACTGCCGGCGAGGGCGTTGGCGAGGCCTGCATGTCGCTGGGCCAGGCTTATCCCATGCACGCCGAGGCGCTGTGTGATACGACGGTGATTTTCCTGCCGCAGGCGGCCCTGGCCGATTGCCTGGAGGCGCACCGGGGTTTTGCCTACCGGCTGATGATGCGGATTGCCGAGAAACTGCACGGTCTGCTTCTCGACATCGAATCGACCTCGCTGCTCTCCGGTGCCGAGCGCATCGTCGATTTCCTGATGCGCCAGGTGGCCGAAGACGAGCCCGATGAAACTGCGGCCGTCGTTGAGCTGGCCTTGCCCAAGGCCGTGATCGCATCGCGCCTGAGCCTGACGCAGGAGCACTTTTCCCGCCTGCTGCGACAACTGTCCGAGCACGGGATGATCGTCGTCGAGGGGCGCTACATTCACATCCCGAACCTTGGGCGGATGCGTCGCTATCTCGATTCGGGCGCCGGTCACTGCGCCAATCGCGGTGGACGATCCTCCGGTCGCGGTCGCGCCACCTGCAAGCGGCTGGCCGCCGCCTGAGCGGCGGGAGTGATCTTTAGTCGGGCTGCGGCAGCGCGTCGAGCGCTTCGTGCAGTTCCAGCCATTGCAGTTCGATGGCATCGATCTGCTCGCCAAGGTCGGCGGCGCGCTTGTGCATTTCTTCGCTTTTCGCCCGGTCGACCGTGGCATAGAAGTCCGGCGCGGCGAATTGCGTATCGAGTTCGCCTTTTTCGCCCTGGAGCTTGGCCAGCTGTTTGTCGAGTTTCTCGATTTCCTTGCTGACCTTGCGTCGTTCGGCGAGTAGCGCCTGGCGGCTGGCCTTGGCTTCGGCGCGTTGCTGCAGGCGTTCGTTCTTATCCACGGTCGACGTCGGGGAAAGGCCTTTTTCCTTGTCGGCAGCGCGTTCCCGGGCGCGTTCGCTGGCCAGCCAGGCCGAGTAGTCGTCGAGGTCGCCGTCGAAGGGCTGGACGACGCCGTCGGCGACCAGCAGCAGCTCGTCGGCGCAGGTGCGCAGCAGGTGGCGGTCGTGCGAGACGAAGACCACCGCGCCTTCGTAGTCCTGCAGCGCAAAGGTCAGCGCTTCGCGCATTTCGAGGTCGAGGTGGTTGGTCGGCTCATCGAGCAGCAGCAGGTTGGGCCGGGTGCGGATCAACAGTGCCAGCGCCAGCCGCGATTTTTCGCCGCCGGAGAACGGCCCGACCGGGCGCGTCGCCATCTCGCCGCGAAAATCGAAGCCGCCGAGATAGTCGCGCAACTCCTGCTCCGGGGTCAGCGGCTCCAGCCTTTGTACGTGCCACAGCGGTGATTCTTCCTCGCGCAACTGTTCCAGCTGGTGCTGCGCAAAGTAGCCGAGCTTGAGCGCCTTGGCTTCCTTGCGCTCACCACCCTGTTGCGGCACGGCGCCGGCGAGCAGCTTGATCAGGGTCGATTTGCCGGCGCCGTTGCGGCCGAGCAGGCCGATGCGGGCGCCGGGACGCAGGGTCAGGGTGACGTTGTCGATAATTTTACGGTCGACGTAGCCGGCGGCCGCTTTTTCCACCGTCAGCAGCGGATCAGGCAGGCTTTCCGGGTCGCGGAAGCTGAAGTGGAAGGGCGAATCGACGTGGGCGGCGGCGACGATCTCCATCCGTTCGAGCATCTTGACCCGACTCTGCGCCTGGCGCGCCTTGGTCGCCTTGGCCTTGAAACGCTCAACGAAGCGCGAGAGGTGGGCGATTTCGCGCTGTTGCGCCTCGTAGGCCGACTGCTGGGTGGCCAGCCGCGCCGCCTTGGCGCGTTCGTAATCGGAATAACCGCCCGAGGTCAGGGTCAGCCGTTGCTGATCGATGGCGATGATCTGGCCGACCACCGCGTCGAGAAAGTCGCGGTCGTGCGAAATCAGCAGCAGCGTTGCCGGTGTCGCCTTGAGCCAGTTTTCCAGCCAGAACACGGCGTCGAGATCGAGGTGGTTGGTCGGTTCGTCGAGCAGCAGCAGGTCGGCGCGGCAGGAGAGGGCGCGCGCCAGATTGAGACGGACCCGCCAGCCGCCGGAAAAGTCGGCCACCGGGCGGGCGAAATCGGCGTCGGAAAAGCCCAGGCCGTGCAGTACCTCGGCGGCGCGCGCCTTGGCCGAGTAACCACCGATTTCGTCGTAGCGCGCGTGCAGGTGGCCGATCGCTTCGCCGTTACCGGCGGCTTCGGCGGCCGCCAGTTCGCGTTCGACGCGGCGCAGTTCGGTGTCGCCATCAAGCACGAACTCCAGCGCCGGCGTCGGCAGTGCCGGGGTTTCCTGCGCCACGCGGGCGATCTGCCAGCGCGCCGGGATCTCGACATCGCCGGCTTCGGCGTGTAGTTCGCCGGCTAGCAGCGCGAACAAACTCGATTTGCCGCAGCCGTTGGCGCCGACGACGCCGACCTTCCAGCCATCGTGCAGTTGCAGGGAAGCGTCGATGGCGAGCGGGCGCCCGACACGGGCGAAGGAGACATTGCGAAGGGCGATCATGGCGGCGACAAGAATGAAGACAAAGGCGGGCGGCCGATTATAGCGAGGCGCTGCTAAAATCCCCGCGCATGAAAACGATCCGAGCCACTTTCCTGTTGCCGCTTTTCGGCCTTTTTGCCGCGTCGACCGTGTTTGCCGCCACTCCGGCCCCGGCGGGCGACTGGGCCTCCCGCCTGGCGCGGGCCGATGCGCTGGTCGCCGAGGCGAAAGGCAAGCAGAGCGTCGCCGATGCCGAATTCAGCGCCGCCGATCGCGCCTGCTACCAGAAATTCCTGGTTAATCGCTGTCGCGACGAGGCCAAGAAGGCGCACGTGCTGGCGACCCGCGAAGCGCGCCGGATCGAAAACGAAGGGCGGGCCATCGAGCGCGAGGTGAAGCGCGAACAACTCGCCGAAAAGGACCGCGAACGCGCCGCGAACGAACCGCAGCGCAGTGCCGAACACGAGGAAAAGGCGCAGCAAGTGGCGGTCGAACGGCAGCAGGCCGAGGTTGAGCGCGCGGCCCGGCTGGCCGATAAGGAAAAGAAGGCCGAAGAAGGCGCCCGTCGCCACGCCGCCGATGCCGAGCGCCTGCAAAAAAAACGTGCCAAGCACGAGGCGCGGGTCGCTGCCAAGATCGAGGCAGCCGAGCGCAAGGCGGCGGAAAAGAACCGCGAATAGACGCTGGCTGGGCCGCCGCCAGCCTCTACCGCGCAGTCCGCATCCTTTGTTGCCGCCGCCGGCGGGGACGGCTCAGCCTTTGGCCTGGTACAAGCCGGCGAATAGTTTGCGGAACGGCGTCGGCACGCCGGCGGTGACCAGTTCACTGTGCGCAACCCAGCTCCGCCCGGCTTCGGCAACGCTCGCCGGCGGTATGACCCGACACCATACCGGCGTCAAGGTCAGTTTGAAGTGGGTGAAGACGTGACGGAAGGCCGGCAGGTTGCGGCATTCCTCGGCGCGTAGGCCAAGGGCTGCGAGCACGCTTGCCGGGTCGCCCTCCGGCGGCACCAGCAGGCCGCCCCACAGGCCGCTCGGCGGCCGGCGTTCGAGCAACAGGCGCTGGCCATCGTCGATCAGTAGGAAAAAAGCGCTGCGTTCCGGCTGGACCGGGCGCGGTTTGGGCCAGGGTAGTTCCTGCTGCCGCTGCTGGCTGCGCGCCAGGCAGTCGGCGGCGACCGGGCAGGCAGCGCAATTCGGCTTGCTGCGGGTACAGCAGGTAGCACCCAGATCCATCAGCCCCTGGGTATAGGCTTCGATTTCGTGCTCCGGCAGCAGGCTTTCGGCCAGCTCCCAGAGCCGTCGTTCGACCGGCGTGCTGCCGGGAAAGCCTTCGATTGCGAATTGCCGGCACAGCACGCGTTTGACGTTGCCGTCGAGAATCGCCGCGCGGGTGCCGTAGGCAAAGGCGGCAATCGCTGCGGCGGTCGAGCGGCCGATACCCGGCAATTCGGCGAGCAGCGCCGGCGAATTCGGGAATTTTCCGTCGTGGACCGTGACAATCGCCTGCGCACAGCGGTGCAGGTTGCGGGCGCGGGCGTAATAGCCGAGTCCGGCCCAGTGGGCGAGTACGTCGTCGACCGGTGCCGCGGCCAGCGCCGCGACATCGGGAAAGCGGGCGAGAAAGCGTTGGTAGTAGGGAATCACCGTCGTTACCTGGGTCTGCTGCAGCATGATCTCGGAGAGCCAGACGCGGTAGGCATCGCGGGTGTTTTGCCAGGGCAGGTCGTGGCGGCCGGACTGCTTTTGCCAGTCGATCAGATGCCGGGTAAATGCTGCAGTGTACAAATTTTGCCTCGACGTGTTGCGTGGGAGCGCGGATAATACGGTCTTTTGATCTGGATCAACAGCAGATGCCCGCCAGCCAGCTCGACAGCCGCGCCTTCCGCAACGCTCTTGGCCGTTTTGCCACCGGTGTTGCCATCGTCACGGCCATCGATCAGGACGGACATCCGGTCGGCCTGACCATCAACTCCTTCAGCGCTGTTTCGCTCGAACCGGCCCTCGTACTGTGGTGCCTCGACAACCGCTCGCACAATCTGGCCGCCTTCTCGCGTGCCGGCCACCACGCGATCAACATCCTCGGGGCCGATCAGGAAGAGCTGTCCAATCGTTTCGCCACCTGGCCTGCCGACCGCTTCGCCGGTCTCGACTGGCATCCGGGTGTCGGTGGCGCGCCGGTACTGCCCGGCTGCTGCGCCGTCTTTGAGGTCGCCAATGAAACCGCCCATCTGGCCGGCGACCACTCGGTCTTCATCGGTCGCGTCGAACACTTCGGCGCAAACACCGCTCTGGCGCCGCTGCTCTTCCATGCCGGGCGTTACGCCCGGCTCAGGGAATTTCCGCCGCCGGCATGCGGCCGAGAATGATCGCGGTTTTTTTCGCCAGCCCCGGCGCATTGCGGTTGCGGTCGTAATAGCGCGGGTTCGGGACCATGCCGGCGAGCCGCGCCGCCTGTTCCGGGCCGAGCTGGGCGGCGCTGCTGCCGTAGTAATGGCGGGCGGCGGCTTCGGCGCCGAAAACACCGTTGCCCCATTCGATCACGTTGAGATAAACCTCGAAGATCCGCCGCTTGCTCCACAGGTTTTCCAGCATCAGCGTGATGATCGCTTCCTCGGCCTTGCGCAGGTAGGACTTGTTCGGGCTGAGGAAGAGATTCTTGGCCAGTTGCTGGCTGATGGTCGAACCGCCGGCGACCGGCTTGCCCTTTTTCTGGTTCTTTTCCAGCGCCTTTTGCATCCCGTCCCAGTCGAAGCCTTCGTGATCGACGAACTTGGCGTCTTCGGAGGCGATCAGCGCGCGCTTCAGGTGCGGCGAAATCCGCTCGTAGGGCAGCCACTGCTGCTGCAGTTGCGCTTGCGGATTCTTCTCGCGCAATTCGGCCAGGCGGATGTCCATGAAACGGGTCGAGCCGGGGTTGAAGCTGCCCCAGAACAGCACCCAGCCGAGCAGCCACAACTGCCAGAGCAGGAAGAGCGCGACCAGCGCCAGCAGCCCCCGGCGCAGCCAGCGGCCGATCCGGCTCATGCGGCGAGCGCGGCGCGCAGCTCGGCGAGCACGCCGGTAGTCGCCGGGCGCAGGCCGCGCCACAGGCGGAAGGCTTCGGCAGCCTGTTCGACCAGCATCCCCAGCCCGTCGGCACAGCGTGCCGCGCCTTGGCTGCGGGCCAGCGCCAGGAAGGGCGTTTCGCCCTTGCCGTACATCATGTCGTAGGCCAGGCTGCCGGCGGCGAACAGGCCGGGTGGCAGCGGCAGGCTGGCGCCGGCGAGGCTGGCCGAGGTGGCGTTGATCACCACGTCGAAACGGTGGCCGGCCAGTTTTTCGTAATTTCCACCGTCGACCGTGGCATTCACGGTCAACGCGCTATTTTGGAAAATTTCGGCCAGCAACTCGGCCTTATCGGCGCTGCGGTTGGCAATCGTCAGGCGGTGCGGACGTTCGCCGAGCAGCGGCTCGATCACGCCGCGCGCGGCACCGCCGGCGCCGAGCAGCAGCACGCAGCGCCCGGCCAGGTCGACGCCGAGGTTGGCGACGATGTCGCGGACCAGGCCGGCACCGTCGGTGTTGTCGCCGACGATCTCGCCGTCGGCAAAGCTCAGGGTATTGACCGCGCCGGCCAGCTCGGCCCGGGCGCTGCGCCGGGCGCACAGGCGGAAAGCCTCTTCCTTGAAGGGGACGGTGACATTGGCGCCGCGTCCGCCGCCGGCGACGAATGCGGCAACGCTGGCGGCAAAGCCGTCGAGCGGGGCCAGCCGGGCTTCGTAGCGCAAGTCCTGGCCACAGGCGGCGGCAAAGGCGCCATGGATGGCGGGCGACTTGGAGTGGGCAATCGGGTTGCCGAAAACGCAGTAGAGGTCGGTCATGGCTGGGCTCGCGGGGAAGAGTTTAGCGGGCGGAGAGCTGGTCGCCCTGGCTGAAGTGCCAGGTGCGGGTGATTTCCAGCACGTCGGTGTCGCGCCGGATGTCCGGCGGGAAGGGCGAATACGGCGAGGCCAGCTGGACGATGCGGCGGGCGGCGGCGTCGAGTACCGGGTAGCCCGACGAGCGGTTGATTTCAATTGCCTGGACCCGGCCGTCGGCGGCCAGCGACACGGTCAACACCAGCGAACCGTACAATTTGCCGCGCGCTTCCGGCGGGTAGTTCAGCGTGCCGACGCGTTCGACCTTCTGCCGCCAGTCTTCGAGGTACTGCGCGAAGCGGTATTCGCTGGTGCGGATGCCGATGTTTTTCTTGCGCGGGCGCTTGTTGTATTCGTCGGTGGACTTGCCGATCTCGGCCTCCAGCCGGGCCATCGCCTTGGCCGATTCGGCGAGGTCGAGGCCGGACAGGGTGGGCGCCGGTTCCGGTTGCTCGCTACGCCGTTCGCCGCTGGCAATGCTTTGCGGAGCCTGCGCCTGCGTCATCAGCTTTTTCTGCTCGCGCTCCAGTTGTCGCACCCGCCGTTGTGTCTGATGCAGGTCGTTGCCGGCGTGTTTCTGGGGGCTGGCCGGGAGCGGGGTTTTGGCCCGTCTTTCTCCCTCCTCGTTGCCGCCGCCGTCGAGGCTGGCCTGCGCCAGTGCCTGCGCATCGGCTGGCTTGCGCTGGCCCTTGGCGTTGACCAGCACAATGTCCATGGCCTGGTCGCGCATCGAGCGCGGCAGTTCCAGCTGGGTGAAATTGACCAGCAGGATCAGGGCATGGGCCAGCAGCGAAATTCCCAGGGCCGAGCCGAGCCGACGCTCGGGCGACCACCAGCGCTGCCAGTTGGACAGCGCCCGGGGCAAGCTCAACATCACGCCGCCGACTCCTCCGCCGCCGGTCCGGCCGGCACATCCCCGGCGGTTTCGGCCACTTCGCCATGGTTGCCACGATCTTCATCGCCGCTCTCTCCCTCGCTCTCCTCCAACTCGTCGGTAAAGGCGGCATCGACCGAGCCGGCGGCGAGCAGTTCGCTGAAGCGGCAGCTGACTTCCGGCGCCAGCAGGTCGATCGCCTCGACCGCCAGTTGCACCCGGGCGCCGGGCAACAGGCCGGGCGGCAGCGAGGGCACGCGCAGCAGCAGCGGCAGGTGGTCGAGCTTGACCAGCTGTTCGCGGCGCACGGTCGCGGCAATGCTGCTCACGCCTTCCTGCTGCAACCAGCGCAGGCACCAGTAGCGTTCCATCAGGCGCTGGAAGTCGGCGTAGGCGGCGTAGGTGATTTCAAAATCACGCATCGCGCCAAACAGCTCGGCCGAGCGCGGGGCAAAGGCCGGCGACTGCCCCTGCAGGCAGGCGATCAGCTGCCATTGGTTGACCAGGTCGCAGTAGCGGCGCAGCGGCGAGGTCATCCACGCGTACTGCGGCACGCCGAGGCCTTCGTGCGGTAGCGGCGAGGTGGTCATCCGCACTTTGCCGCCGGTCTGCGCGCGGTAGAGGCAGGCGACGTTCTTTTCGGCGAGCAGACCGCCCCAGGTCGAGTTGGCGACGATCATCAGCTCGGCGACCAGCTTGTCGAGCGGACTGCCGCGCTTGCGTTCGCTGATCTCGACGCGGCAGCTTTCCGGGTCGGCCAGGTCGCCGACGATTTCGAAGTTGTAGTCGTTCACCCCTTGCACCGCCGACGGCTTGCCACGGCGGGCTTCGCAGGCATTGGCAAAGTGCCACAGGTGGAGCAGCTCGTCCTTGAACGGCTGGTCAGGCAGCGGCCCGCCGACGGTCTCGGCATTGAACCAGGGCTCGACTTCGTGGTGGCGCAGGTTGGCCGCGATATGCACGATCTCGACCCGCGATTCGTGGGAAATCACCTGTTTTTGCGCGTCGACCGTGAGATACAGCGACACCGCCGGGCAATCGACGCCGCCGGCCAGGGTGTAGTTCTGCACCACCGCGTCGGGCAGCATGGTGATCTTGTTGCCAGGCATGTAGACCGTGGACAGGCGGGCGCGGGCGATGCCGTCGAGCGGTGAGCCGTGCTCGATGGCCAGGCCGGGCGCAGCGATGTGGATGCCGATGCGGCTGGCGCCGTCGGCCAGCCAGGTCACCGACAGCGCGTCGTCGATCTCGGTGGTGTTGGCGTCGTCAATCGAGAAGGCGCGCACTTCGGAGCGCGGCAGGTCGGCCGGCAGGCCGGGTGCGTCGAGCGCCGGGAAGGCGGTGCCCTTGGGGAACTGCTCGCACAGGAAGCGCTTGTAGTGCAGGTGGTAGGGCGACTTGATCGCGCCGCACTTGAACAGCAGCTGCGGTACGGTCAGCCCGGTTTCTTCGCAGGCGGTTTCGAAGGCCTTGGTTTCGGGTTTGTTGCGGTCCGGCGCGTAGAGCAGCGCGTCGGTGATCGCCGCGATTTCCGGCGGCAGGCGGAATTCCTTCAGCGCAGCAATCCAGCCTTCCATCGCGAGCGCTTGCTGACGCTTTTTTTCAAGATTTGCCAGAGCGGCGGCAAGGATGTCGGCCGGGGCTTTGCGGAAGCGCCCCTTGCCTTTGCGGTGGAAATAGACCGGCGCTGCGTGCAGGGCAAGCAGGACCGCCGTCGCTTCGACCGACGAGGGCTCGTGTCCGTAATAGTCTCGGGCAAAATCAAGAAAAGAAAATTCGCCATCGCTGACACACTCCCACAGGAAGTCCGCTTCGATTTCCTCGGCCAGCGGCGTCGCCTGTTCGAGCAACTGCGTGGGCGAGGGCTTTTCAAACCGCAGCAGCACGGTGGCTGCCTTGATCTTGCTGCGCTTGCCCGAGGGCATCTCGACCTGCAACGACGCGTCGTTGTCGGCCATCACGGTACCGGCCTTGAACCCGCCGTCTTCTTCAAACAATACATTCATCTTTGGATTATATCCCGCAAAATTCAATGAGTTGCGGCAGAAACTCGGGGAAACGACTGAAGCTGTGATCGCCGCCGGGCAGCAGGCTCTGGCGGCAGCCGGCCCAGAATTCGGCGGCGTCGCGCCAGTCGAGCACTTCGTCACCCTGTTCCAGCCAGAGCCAGTAGCGTTCCGGCGTCGGCCGGCGCACCTGGGCGCGCAGTTGCGCCGCGTGTTCGGCGGTGAACTGGAAACGCTCGCCGCTGTGATAGTTGTGGTGTTCGCCGACGAATTTCTGCACATCCAGCCGGTCGACCGTGGCCGGGTTGATCAGCACCGCGTTGAGCCCGTACTGCTCGGCCAGCCAGTTCGCGTAATGCCCGCCGAGCGAGGAACCGACCAGGGTCAGGCGCGTCCCGGCAGCCTGGGCCGCCTCGATCAGCGCCGAGGCCTCGGCCAGGGCCTGGGCCGGGACGGTGGACAACTGCGGACACAGGAAATGCCCGGCCAGACCACGCCGGGCCATTTCCTCGCCGAGCAGGCGCGCCTTCCACGAGGCCGGCGACGAGCAGAAGCCGTGCAGGTAGAGGATGCCCGGCGAGCGCGGCACGGCCGGCGAACTCAGTGCGCCGTCCATTGCACCCAGCCGAAATGCGCGGTGGCGAAGACGACCACGCCGAAGACGATGCGATACCAGGCAAAGATCGTGAAATCGTGGCTGGAGATGTAGCGCAACAGCCAGCGGACGCAGAGGAAGGCCGAGATGAAGGCCGAGACGAAGCCGACCGCCCACATTCCGAGGTCGTCGGCCGAGAGCAGGGCTCGCTCCTTGTACAACTGGTAGGCGGTTGCAGCCCCCAGCGTGGGGATCGCCAGGAAGAAGGAGAATTCGGTCGCCGCTTGTCGCGACAGCCCGAACAGCAGGCCGCCGATGATCGTCGCACCCGAGCGCGAGGTGCCGGGGATCAGCGCGAAAGCCTGGGCGATGCCGAGCTTGAGCGCATCGCCGGGGTGCATGTCCTCGACGCTGTCGACGCGGATGCGGTGCTGCCGCTTTTCGGCCCAGAGGATCACCAGCGCGCCGAGGATGAAGGTGGTCGCCACCGCCATCGGGTTGAACAGGTGGGCCTTGATCGCCTTGCCGAAAAGCAGGCCGAGGACGGCCAGCGGTAGGAAGGCGATGAACAGGTTGAGGATGAAGCGCTGTGCCGCGACTTCGCCGCGCAGTAGACCGCCGGCCACCCGGCCGAGGCGGGCGCGGTATTCCCAGACCACCGCGAGGATCGCCCCGAACTGGATGACGATCTCGAACAGCTTGCCGCGCTCGTCGTTGAAGTCGAGCAGGTCGCCGGCCAGGATCAGGTGGCCGGTCGAGGAAATCGGGAGAAATTCGGTCAAGCCCTCGACGATGCCGAGGATCAGGGCCTTGAGAAGAAGAATCGGGTCCAAAACAGTGAGAGCCTCATGCCGCCGTCGGGGAAAGAGGCGGCATTCTACTATTGCGGACGGGTCAGGTCTTCCAGTGTCTGCAAGCAATGCAGGGCATCCTCGCGCGTCTCCCCACACATTTCCGGCGACGGCTGCAGGCCGCTGCAGCAGGCCGGGCGTTCGGGCCGGCCGAAAATCCGGCAGCGCAGCCCTTCGTCGAGGTGGGGACAGGGTACGCCAGCCGGCTTGGCCAGCGAGGAAATTGACGGGGCGATGCAGCAGGCGCCGCAGCCGGGCCGACAGTCCATGCTCAACGCCCCGCCAGCAAGCGAGCGCCGAGCAGCACGAAGACGCCGCCGGCGGCCCGCTCCAGCCACACCGAAACACCGGGACGGCGGGCCAGGCGCTCGCCGAGCAC
Source organism: Azonexus sp. (assembly GCF_023150235.1). Taxonomy (GTDB): domain Bacteria; phylum Pseudomonadota; class Gammaproteobacteria; order Burkholderiales; family Rhodocyclaceae; genus Azonexus. The sequence continues at coordinate 56,009 of NZ_JAKLLH010000015.1, read as the reverse complement.
GCCGGCAAAGGCGCCGATCAAGGCCAGTACCAGCGCCGCCTGCAGCATGAAGACCACACCCAGCTGGGCGATTTGCCAGCCGGCGTCGCCGCGTCCGGCATCGACGAATTGTGGCAGAAAGGCGAGGAAGAACAGCACCACCTTGGGATTGATCGCACTCGCCAGCAGCCCGCGCCGGAACAGGCGGGTACAACTTTCGCCACCAGCGCTCGCCGGCTCGCCCGGCCGGGCCGGTGCAGCGTTGCGGATCGCCTTGAGCCCCAGCCACAGCAGATAGAGTCCGCCGGCAACGCGCAAGGCGGTAAAGGCGGCTTCCGAGGCGACGATCAGTGCCCCGACGCCAAGCGCCGCGAGCAGTGTGTGATTGATGCAGCCCGCCGCGCAGCCAAGGCCGAAAGCCATGCCGTGGCGCCGGCCGCGTGCGATGCCCAGGCTCAGCACCAGCAGGTTGTCCGGCCCCGGCGCCAGCGTCAGCAACATCGACGCGGCGAGGAAGGGGAACAGTTGGGTAGAAGCGAGCAGGCTATCCATGAGCGGGGGTATTCCGGAAAATCGGTGTCGCCGTGGATTGTACGCATCGCCGTCCGTGCGGGGGTGGCAAATGCCCGTGGCGCGATTTTCCGGCCTGAGCGGTGGCTGGCCTGCCGTGGTGGCCGAGGACGGGCGCCGACATGGTTTTCCTCCCTGGCCTGCCGGGCTTGCGCTGTTGGAAGCTCGGGTTTCCTGCCCACCTCTCTTGGCCAGCGGTCAGGGCAGGGAGAAGCGGGCTCAAGCTCGGTGGGCGCCGATCAACAACAGGTTCGGTCCGGCCCGTTGGTAGCCGGCCTCGTCGAGCAGTACGTCGAGTGCGAGGGTCGCCAGATCGTCGGCAACCGGGTCGACTAGCGGGTCTTTTTCCTGGTAAACGATCTTCAGATAGCTCTTGCAGCCATCGCAGCTTTCGCCGCGCACGGCGGCGGGTTTCTGCTCGCCGCTTCCGGCCAGTTCCTGCAGAACGACATCCTTTTCGCTGCCGCACTCGATGCAGACTGCACGCGATACGTTCCATTCGCTGTTGCACAGGCTGCAGTGCAGGTAGCGCAGATTGTTGATCGTGCTTCCGAGGCGGACGATGCTGGCGACTGCCGGGCTGCCGCAGCAGGGACAGATGTTGTGATGTTCGAGTTTCTGCAGTGTTGCGGTATCGAGCAGGCTGGCTTGTCGGGTATAGACCACCTGCAGCGCGGCGGCGATAAAGGGCAGCAGCGCCGCATCGGCGCCAGCCGGCTCGCCGTTCGGCAGTTGCTCGGCCAGGGCTTCCAGGCGGGTATCGTCGGCGCTCTGCAGCGCTGCCAGTGCCTGTGCGATATTTACTGGCAGCGGCTCTGTCGTCACGGCGATTTCCGCAAGCAGTTGGCGCAGGACGGTACGCCACTCGCTCGGGCGCTTGGCGGGGTCGAGTGGTGGCATGGCATGTTCGCGTGCCAGCGCCAGTTGCCCGGGCGTGGGTAATGTCACGGTCGACGCCAGCGGCAGCACATTTTGCTGTGCCTGACTCAGGTTGCCGAGAAAGCCCAGCCAGTCCCCCAGGCTGTTGCTTGCCGCCAGCGTGGCAAAGCGTGCTGCCCGCTCGGCAAACAGCGTGTCCGCTGGCGGCAACAGGATGGGCGCCGCCTCTTCGGTCGGGGCCTGAAAATTGATCGCTTGGTCTTGCATGATATTGGTCGCTGGAGAAGGGTTGCCGGTATCTGCCGCTTGTCGCGGGCAAATACCCCGGGATCGGAAATTAAAAAAACGGGGCCGTGGCCGGGAAGCCGCCGGCCCCAAGAACGCAAGGTAAATCGCGAGGTGGGATAGGTAAATATGCGCTGGCGGGGCCGGGAGCGGAAATGCACCCGGCCTCCGTCCATCACTTGCCGCTTACCTGGCGGTACCAGCCACGATGATGCTGCTTGGCCCAGGCGCGGGTTACCGTGCCATACCACATGGCGCGGATGGTGCCCTTGACCCAGATGGCGGCGTAGACGTGCACCATGATCAGGGCAATCATCGCCGCGCCGACGGCGGCGTGAACGACGGCGCCGAGACGGACCAGGGTGATGTCGAAACCGAACCAGGCACGCCAGATGAGCAGTCCGGAAACCGTCATCAGCAGCATGCACAGGGCGGCGCCCCAGAACATGGCTTTCTGGCCGCCGTTGTACTTGCCCTGTTCCGGCATGTCGTGGTCGTTGCCGTCCACCATGTTCTTCGCCTTGCTCAGCCATTCCCTGTCCGCCGGGGTCATCTTGTTCAGATGCCTGAAGCGGAAGAACATGGCCAGGAAGGAGACCGCCATCAGCATTCCCAGGTAGGGATGGATGATGCGTGTCCAGACCGGACCGCCGAAAAGCTGGGTGAGCGGAAAGAAGGCCGGGTGGAAGAAGGCCAGGCCGGAGAGAGTGAGCAGGATGAAGCTGATGCCCACTACCCAGTGATTGGACCGTTCGGACGCGTTATAGCGTTGCAGGTCTTTCGGATCGCGGATCATTTGGCTTCCTCCCGCAGTTGGCGTTCATCTTCACGTTCGATTTCGTCCTCGATCTCTTTCGAGACCTCGTTCGGGCCCTTGGTAACGTAGTGGAAGAGGCTGCCCAGGGCCACGCCGGCCAGGGCCAGGGTAGCGAGGGGCTTGGCAGCGCCCTTCCAGAGCGAGACCAGGGGGCTGATCGAGGGATCGTCGGGCAGACCGGCGTAAAGCTTGGGCTGGTCCGCGTGATGCAGCACGTACATCACATGCGTGCCACCGACACCCTGCGGATCATAGAGGCCGGCCTTGTCGTAACCGCGTTCCTTGAGGTCGGCGATCCGTTTCTCGGCGTAGTCCTTCATGTCCTCCTTGGCGCCGAACTGGATGGCACCGGTCGGGCAGGCCTTGGCGCAGGCCGGCGCCTGGTTGACGGCCACCCGGTCGGAACACAGGGTGCACTTGTAGGCTTTGTTGTCCTTTTGCGACATGCGCGGTACGTTGAACGGACAGCCGGTGACACAGTAGCCGCAGCCGATGCAGTTTTCCTGGTGGAAATCGACAATGCCGTTGCTGTACTGGATGATCGCGCCCGGTGCCGGGCAGGCCTTGAGACAACCGGGGTCGGCACAGTGCATGCAGCCGTCCTTGCGGATCAACCATTCCAGCTTGTTGTTCTGCTCGGTTTCGGTAAAACGCATCACCGTCCACGCATCGGCCGACAGGTCGACCGGATTGTCGTAGACGCCGACGCAGTTGCCCACGTCGCCGCGAATGTCGTTCCACTCGATGCACGCCGCCGTGCAGGCCTTGCAGCCGATGCAGGCGGAGACGTCGATGAGCTTGGCGATTTCCACCGTCTGCCGCGCTTGCGGAGACGGTGTCGTGGTGGCGGAGCGCTGTTTGATGTCTAGTGATTGCAATGCCATGACAGCCTCCTCACACTTTCTCGATATTGACCAGGAACGCCTTGTACTCCGGCGTATGGGTGTTGGCATCGCCCACGGCCGGGGTCAGGGTGTTGGTCAGGAAGCCCGGCTTGGTTCGCCCGACGAATCCCGATGTAATCGGGATGCCGACCGTGTGCACCTTGCGACCATCGACATCGAGCGCCTTGATCCGCTTGGTAACCACCGCCACCGCCTTGATGTAGCCCCGATTGGAGCGCACCTTGACCTTGTCGCCGGCCTTGATCCCCTTCTCCCTGGCCAGCTCCTCGCCGATTTCGACGAAATGCTCCGGTTGCAGGATGGCGTTGATCTTGCTGTGCTGCGTCCAGAAGTGGAAGTGCTCGGTCAAGCGGTAGGTGGTGGCGACATACGGGAAGTCCTTGGCCGTGCCGAATACCTCCAGATCGCCCTTGAAAATGCGCGAGACCGGATTGCTCTTGGCCTTGGTGTTCTTCGGGTGCATCGGGTTGGTTTCGAGCGGCGACTCGAAGGGCTCGTAGTGTTCCGGCAGCGGGCCGTCGGCCATCAGATCGCGGGCAAAGAGGCGGGCGACCCCTTCCGGATTCATGATGAAAGGCATGACGCCTTCTTCCGGCGCGGCATTCGGGCGCATATCGGGGATATCGTTGCCCCCCCAGGCTGAACCGGTCCATTTCAATACCGTCCGGCTGGCGTCCCACGGTTTGCCGGCGAGGTCGGCTGAGGCGCGGTTGTAGAGAATGCGACGGTTGACCGGCCAGGCAAAACCCCAGTTCAGCGTTTGGCCGAGGCCGGATGGATCGCTGCTGTCACGGCGCAAGGTCAGGTTGCCGGCCTGCGACCAGGCGCCGCTATAGATCCAGTTGCCGCAAGCCGTGCTGCCGTCGTCACGCAGGAAACCGAAGCTGGCCAGCTGATCGCCCCCCTTGACCTGGAGCTTGGTCGCATCCTTGGGGTCGTGGAGATCGGTCAGTGCCTTGCCGGAAATTTCCATCAGCAACTCTTCCGGCGACGGTTCATCGGCAATCCGGTACGGCCAGGAGAGCTTGAGAATCGGGTCGGGGAAAGCACCGCCTTCCTTGGCGTACATGTGTTTCAGGGTCTGGTAGAGATGAGCCATGATTTCGGCATCACCCTTGGATTCGCCCGGACCATCGACCGCCTTCCAGTGCCAGCGGACAACGCGGCCGGAATTGGTGCAGGTGCCTGATTCCTCCGCGAAGAAAGCTACCGGTAAACGGAAGACCTCGGTCTGGATGCTCGCCGGATCGGCGGGATTGACCTCGCCGTGGTTTTTCCAGAATTCGGATGTTTCCGTGACCAGCGGGTCCATGATCACCAGATATTTCAGCTTGGCCAGGGCATCGCCGACTTTTTTCTTGTTGGCGACGGAGGCAAGCGGGTTGAAGCCCTGGCAGACAAAGCCGCTCATCTTGCCCTGATACATCCGATCGAACATGTTGAGGACGTCGTAGGACAGGTCGCGCTTGGGTAGCCAGTCATAGCAGAAGTCGTTTTCCGGCGTCGCTTCCTTGCCGTACCAGGCTTTCATCAGGCTGGTCCACCATTTCGGGAAGTTCTGCGGGAAATTCATCTGATTCGGCCGCATTGCCTTCGGTGTCCGTTTTTCCAGGTAGGTCTTGCGATCGATGTCGGCATCGAGCGGCGCGCCCAGGTAGCCCGGCAAGGCGTCGGAGTACAGACACTGGTCGGTGATGCCCTGGACATTGGAGTGGCCACGCAAGGCGTTGATGCCGCCGCCGGCCATGCCCATGTTGCCGAGCAGAAGCTGGATGATGGCCATGCTGCGGATGTTCTGGGCGCCGACCGAGTGCTCGGTCCAGCCCAGGGCATACAGGTTGGTCATCGTCTTGTTCGGTGCGGCGGTCTCGGCAATGTATTCGCAGACCTTGAGGAAGGCATCGGTCGGCGTGCCGGTAACGCGGGTCACGACTTCCGGCGTGTAGCGGGCGTAGTGCTTCTTCATGATCTGGAAGACGCAATTTGGATCTTGCAGCGTCTCGTCGACCCTGGCGTAGCCGTCCTTGTCGAACTGGTATTTCCAGGATTCCTTGTCGTAGCTGCGCTTCTCGGCGTTGTAGCCGGAGAAGAGGCCGTCTTCGAGGGCGAAGCGCTCATCGATCAGGAAGCTGGCGTTGGTGTAATGCTTGACGTACTCGTGGTGAATCTTGTCCTTCGAGAGCAGGTAATTGATGACGCCGCTCAGGAAGGCGATGTCGGAGCCGGAGCGGATCGGTGCGTAATAATCGGCGACCGATGCGGTACGGTTGAAGCGCGGGTCGACCACCACCAGCCTTGCCTTGCGCTGTTTCTTGGCCTCGATCACCCACTTGAAGCCGCAGGGGTGCGCTTCGGCCGGGTTGCCGCCCATGACGAAAACCAGGTCCGCATTCTTGATGTCCACCCAATGGTTGGTCATCGCGCCACGCCCAAAACTCGGAGCCAGACTGGCCACCGTGGGAGCGTGTCAAATACGGGCCTGGGTGTCGAAAGCGACGGCGCCGAGGCTGCGCAGAACCTTGTGGGTGATGTAACCGGATTCGTTGCTGGCCGACGAACTGGCCAGGAAACCGAAGGTATTCCAGCGGTTGACCGTGGTGCCGGCCGCATTCCTGGTGATGAAGTTGGCGTCGCGGTCGGTCTTCATGTGCTTGGCGATGCGCTCGAAAGCCTCATGCCAGGAAATGCGCTTCCACTGATTGCTTCCTGCTTCGCGCACCTCGGGGAATTTGATGCGGTTCGGGCTGTTGACCATGTCCATCAGGCCGGCACCCTTCGGGCACAGGCTGCCGCGATTGACCGGGTCGTCCGGGTCGCCTTCGATGTGAATGATCTTGCCCGGCGCATTTTTCGATTTGTCGCCGGTCGAATAGATGAGCACGCCGCATGACACCGAGCAATACGGACAGTTGTTCCGTGTCTCGGTGGCGCGGGCGAGCTTGTAGCTGCGTACTTCCGCAAGAGCCGCGGTCGGGGAAAAACCCATCGCCGCAATCGACGATCCCGTCAGCCCGGCGGAGCAGACCTTGAAGAACTGCCGCCTGTTGATTTTCATTGAATATATCCTCCTGAGTGCGACTTCCTGTCGCAACGGAGGAGTGGCGCAACGAACGTGCCAGCTGACGCAAGTGATTGAACAATAGGCAAGCACCCGATTTCAGGCTGGCGAAGGCGGGACATTTTGTCCGGTATCGAGAGGGTTTGGACAAAATGTCGCAACGCCGTCTCCGGCCCGATTCTGTCTGGTCGCCGAGCACGAAAGTGAAAGCCCCGTACCGGGGGGAGTACGGGGCTTTCGGACGGTCGGCTCCGGGAGGGAGAGCTTTGCTTGACCGTCAGGCTGAGGGGGGATCAGCACATGGAGAGAAGATAAGGGTCGCACCCCGCGAATTCAAGTAACGATTTGCAACAACATGTAGCAGTTTGCCTTTGAGCTACGCAGGCAGGCCGATACGGCTGGGTGCGGACCTGGCTCAATAGGCTCGCAGGGTTCGCGCTTTACCCTTGAGTGCTTTGTCGAGATAGTCGCGGAGTTCGTCGATATCGGGCTTGCGCCGGGAGTGAAAGCGCAGGGTCGGGTAGCCAGCGCTGCGAGTGATGGCATCGCGGGCGAGGTCGCGTTCGAGACTGTGGCTGCGATCGTCGAGTTCGACAATGGCGAGAATTTCCAGCGTATCGGCGGTGCAGAGCAGGAAATCGACGTGCTTTTGCGCAAAGGTGGCGCGGGCGGCGGCGTAGCGTTTGCCGGTTTCGCCGCTGCCGGGCTTGATGAAGGCGTTCATTGCCACTTGTGGCAGGACGACGATGTCGTCTTCGGCGAAAGCCGTGCGCAGGGTGTGGTAAAAGCCGAGTTCGTTATCGGTCAGGATCGGTTTGCCGGCGTAGTCATAACCGTTGCCACGTAGTAGCCAGTAGGCGATGAGCAGCAGCAGCGGCAGGGCGAGCAGGGCGAGTTGTTGCGGCGAAAGGTCGAAGGGCATGCGTTGAAGGCCAGGCCGCGTGCCGTACCCTCGCCGGAGGGGCAAGGTCCGAGAAAGCGCGCCTGCATGCCGGCGCGGTGGGCTCCGGTATCAGCCCATTTCGCAGCGGTTGCGGCCGTTTTCCTTGGCGTGGTAGAGGTTGGTGTCGGCGAGATGGAAAAGGTCGGCGATTTTACCCGAGGCGTCGGCAAGCCAGGCAGCGCCAAGCGATGCGGTGACGATGCCCCAGGCGGCATTGCTCGCGTGCGGAATCTGGCGTCGGCGCAGGCTGTCGAGTACCTGAGTGGCAATGCGGCGGCAATCGTCGTGAGGATGGCCGGGAAGGACGATGGCAAACTCCTCGCCGCCATAGCGGGCAAGGATGCAGTTTTCGCCCTCGTTTTGCACCGCTTCGGTCAGTGCGGCGGCTACGGCACGCAGGCAGTCGTCGCCGGCTTGGTGACCGTAGCGATCGTTGTAGCGCTTGAAATTGTCGACATCGAGCATCAGCAGGCCGAAGGGCTTTTTCTGGACGCAGGCGCGCTCCCAGGCTTTGTCGGTCAAGGTATCCATGTGCCGGCGGTTGGCCAGGCCGGTCAGACCGTCGCGCTGGGCCATGTCCTGCAACTGTCGGTTGGCCGCGGTGAGCTCGTGACGCAAGGCGGCCACGCGGTTGAGTGCCTTCATCTTGGCTTGCAGCACGTTTTCGGGAACGGTTTTGGAAAGAAAATCGTCGGCGCCGGCTTCGATTGCCGTCACCAAGTGCTCGGGAGTATCGGAGGCGGTCAGGAAGATGATCGGGGTCCACACATGGCCATTCTCCAGGGCCCGGATGCGTCCGGTGGCTTCGATGCCGTTCATTACGGGCATTTCCAGGTCCATCAGGACCAGGTCCGGTGCCTCCCGCTGGAAAAGTGCGACAGCCACCTCGCCGTTTTCGGCGTGGCAGACTTCGTGACCGAAGGCGGCAAGACGTGCGGTCATCAAGGCGGCGACCGCGCGCATATCTTCAACCAGCAGGATTTTCATGGTGAATGGACAAGTGTAGTGTTCTTGTCCATCCACGATAGCGGAAATGTTTCTATTACGAAAGTAATAATCCGGGAAGTGCTCCGGGAAAAAGCGCCCTTGACGCAGATGCGGCGGATTTTCCGTGCTTTTTCGGCGGTCGCTTTCACGGCAAGGGCTGGCGGGCCCACGGAAAACTCGCCTCTGGAATGTGGCGTGCGGGATGGTGAATCGGCTACGCCTTTCAGCGAGGTGGCGTGCGACCCGGGGCCGGAGGCGGCGGCGCGGGCGGCTGTCCGCCCGGAGGTGGTGGAATACCGAGCTCGGCGGCACTGCGTCCCGGAGATTGAACATAGCCGCCAGCAACCGGCTGCGCAGTCTGCTGCAGGGAGCGGGCGCTCTCGGCCGGCAGGGGGACGCGGTGGCCCTTTGCATACATGCACTGGATGTAAGCTTGATCGTATTGTCGTTGCGAGCCGTAACCGCTGTATCGCGCCTGCTCGCTGCCGCTGGCGCCGCCGGCAAGTAGTCCGACCCCGGCACCGACGGCGGCACCTTCGCGACCGCCAAGGGCGGCACCGGCCACCGCGCCGACGGCGGTGCCTACCGCCGCGCTGCCAAGCGCAGCCTCATTCGCCCGGCTTCCGGGCGACTTGCCGCCGATCAGGCGCAGGGCGTCGTCGCGACACCAAGCATCGTCGGCACGGAAGGTGTTGAGAGTATGGCCGCTGCCGGGCAGCGCCATCAGGCTGGGGCCGCTGGGCAGGCTGCTACAGGCGGTGAGGGCAAATGTCACGGTCAACAGCGTGAATAGGCGTTTTTTCCGGATCGGCATGTCAGCGTTCCTGGGGCAGTACGCGCAGCCACTCTTCGGGGCAGCTTGCGACGTGCGGGTAATAGGCTCTGCTGCTTGGGCAGTAATACCAATACTGCGTCGCCACTGGTGCCGGAGCGATGGGCGCCGGTGGCGGGGGGGCCACGGGCGGTGTGCGTTCGACATAAACCGGCGGTGCTTCCTGCCGGATGATGATCGGTGCCTGATAGATCGTCGGTGGTGGAAAATTCCAGGGGTGCCAGGCGGGCGCATAGTAAGGCACAAAGGCCGGGCCGAGATTGACTCCGACACCGAAATGAACGCGCGGGCGATGTGCCCAGGCCGGTGTCGCGGCGGTGACGGCGAGCAGCGTGGCGCAGAGCAGCCGACGGGCAATCCGGGAGAAATCGGGGAGTGATGACATGGAATGGCTCGCTAAAGCGGTGGAACCATCTCCAAGATAGCCGATAGTTCGGCCTTGCGGCCGAACTCATTTGCTACAAGATGTATCGGCTGTTTACAGCAGGTTCATCTTCTTGGCGGCTTCGCGCAGTTCGGCGCGGAAGTTGGGGTGGGCAATGGCGATCAGCGCTTCGCAACGCTGCTTGGCGGTCTTGCCGCGCAGCTGGGCGACACCGTGCTCGGTGACGACGTAGTTGATGTCGTTCTTGCTGGTGCTGACGTGAGTGCCCGGGGTCAGCGTCGGGACGATGCGGGAGATGGCGTCGTCCTTGGCGGTCGAGGGCAGCACGATGAAGGCCTTGCCGCCGTTGGAACGGTTGGCGGCGCGCACGAAGTCGGCCTGGCCGCCGGTGCCGGAGTAGGGCTTGGCGCCCAGGCTCTCGGAGCCGCACTGGCCGAGGAAGTCGATCTGCATGGTGGCGTTGATGCAGTGCAGGTTGTCGTTCTGGCCGGCCAGGTAGGGGTCGTTGGTGACATCGACCGGATGCATTTCGAGCGATGGATTGCGGTGCATGAAGTCGTACAGCTTCTTCGAGCCGAGCGCGAAGGTGGCGAACATCTTGCCGCGATTGACGTTCTTCTGCGAGTTGTTGACCACGCCGGCTTCGACCAGGGTCATGATGCCGTCGCCGACCATTTCGGTATGGATGCCGAGGTTGTGCTTGTTGGTCAGCTGCATCACCACCGCGTCGGGAATGCCGCCGTAGCCGATCTGCAGGGTGGCGCCGTTGGGGATCATCTCGGCGACGTAGCTGCCGATGGCCTCCTGCACGGGGCCGATCTTGGGCAGACCGACTTCGAGCAGCGGATCGCTGCTTTCGGTCAGGGCATCGACTTCCGAAATGTGGATGTGGCAGGCACCGAAGGCGAAGGGTACGTGCGGGTTCACTTCCAGGACCACGGCACGGGCTTTTTCAATCGCGGCCATGGTGTAGTCCGGGGCCAGCGCCAGCGAGAAGTAGCCGAATTCGTCCATCGGCGAGGCCATCGCGAAGACCACGTCGGCCGGCGACAGGCCACGGCGGATCAGCTGCGGCAGTTCCGAGAAATAAGCGGGAACGAAGTCCACCCAGCCTTCCTGGCCACCCGGGCGGGTCGCACCGCCGAAGAAATAGGCGTCGTGACGGACGTGCTGCACAGTTTCCGGATCGATGTAGCCATATTTGCGCAGTGGCAGGATCTGCGAAACCTTGACGTCGCGGTATTTGCGACGGGCGTCGGACAGGGCGGTCAGCAGCGCGGGCGGCTCGCCGACGCCGGTCGGGATGACGATGGTGTCGCCATCCTTGACCACGTGAATGGCGTCGGTCGCGGACATACGCTTCTGCTGATAAAGAGCCTGGACGGACATCTTGCTTTCTCCTTGTTTTGTTTTATAAAAATCTAATATTGGCACGTCGGGTCAATATGTTAGCTGACCAAGATCAAATCTCAATGCTTGCTGCATTGCAGCAATGTCAATCGCCTGCAGTGGCCGGGGCCGCGCCCTTGCGGTTGCTGCCGGCGACCATTTCGAAGCGGAACAGGCGGCATTCGAGCGGGCCGTTATAAAGCGGCGTCTTGCGGCTCGGCTGCAGGCGGATCAGCTTGGGCAGGCGCAGGTCGGCGGTGAAGAACAGGCAGTGCCAGCCGGCCCAGTGGCGCTTCAGCGCGCTTCCCAGTTGCGGGTAAAGCGCGGCCAGTTCCTCTTGTTCGCCGATACGCTCGCCGTAGGGCGGGTTGGCCAGGAGCACGCCGGGGGCACCGGCCGGCGGTTCGATTTCCAGCACATTGCCGTGGTCGACCGTGGCAAAGGCGGCAAAGCCGGCTTCCTGGAGGTTGCGGCGGGTGGCGCGTACGGCGCGTTCGTCGAGGTCGTAGCCGCTGATCGTGGCCGGCAGCGATTTTTTGACGCGGGCTTCGGCGGCGCTGCGCAGGGTCGCCCATTCGATGGCCTGGAAGGACTTCAGTCGTTCAAAGCCGAAATGCCGGTCGAGGCCGGGGGCGCGGTCGAGCGCGATCTGCACCGCTTCGAGCAGGAAGGTGCCGCTGCCGCACATCGGGTCGACCAGCGCTTGTTCGGGCTGCCAGCCGGAGAGCTTGAGGATCGCGGCAGCGAGGTTTTCCTTCAATGGTGCCTCGACGCTGGCGCGGCGGAAACCGCGTTGCCACAGCGGCTGTCCCGAAGTGTCCAGATAGAGCGTGCACTCGCGCTCGCTGAGAAACAGGTGGATGCTCACGTCCGGGTGGCGAGTATCGACATTTGGGCGTTCGCCGAGGTCTTCGCGGAAGCGGTCGCAAACGGCGTCCTTGACGCGCAGGGTGACGAAGTCGAGCGACTTCAGCGGCGACTTGATTGCGGTGGTGACGACGCGGATGGTGCTGCTGACCGCGAAGTGATTGGGCCACAGCTGGCGCACGGCCAGCCGGTAGACGTCTTCTTCGCTGGTGTAGGGGCCTTTGACGATGTGCCACAGGATGCGGGTGGCGATTCGCGATTCGAGGTTGGCGCGGTAGCAGGTTGCCCACTCGCCGGAGAAGAAGACGCCGCCGTGGGTCGGCGTCACCTCTTCGCCGCCGAGGGCGGTCAGTTCGTCGGCGAGCAGGGGTTCGAGGCCGCGCGGGCAGATGGCAAAAAATTTCATCAGGAAATCACTCCGGTTTGAGGCCTCCCCTGGTCGGGGGATACGATGTTTGGAATGGCCGTCTTTGGCCGGCAGCTTCGCCCGAGGACGGGCGTGGATTGAAACATGGTCCAGGCCTTCAGAAGGGCTTGAGAACAACGAGGAAGAGGACGGCGAGCAGCACCAGCACCGGGACTTCGTTATAGAAGCGGAACCAGACGTGCGAACGGGTGTTGTGGCCGTTGCGGAAGGCTTGCAGCAGGCGGCCGCAATGCCAGTGATAGGCGACCAGGCCGGCGACCAGCGTGGTTTTGGCGTGCAGCCAGCCGCCGCCGAAGCCGTAGCCGAACCACAGCCAGAGGCCGAGCAGCACCGCGAAGGCGGCGAGCGGGGTCATGAACTTGTAGAGCTTGCCGGCCATCAGCAGCAGGCGCTCGCGTTCGGCATCGCTGTCGGCGGGAACCATCGCCAGATTGACGAAAATGCGCGGCAGGTAGAAGAGGCCGGCGAACCAGGAAATCACCATCCACAGGTGCAGGGTTTTGACGATCAGCATGGGCGAGTCGCTTGTTGGAGGATTAATCGGATGAGTTGGCGGCGGGGGCGGCACTCAGCGCGGCGCGGGCGGCGGCGATGCCGGCCTCGACCGTCGGGTAGCGCAGGCGCAGGCCGAGTTCGCGGGTCAGCCGGCGGTTGCCGATGCGCCGCGATTCGCGCATGAACGACAGCTGCACCGGCGACAACTGCTGCTCGGCTTCGGCCCGGCTCAGGCGCGGCGGCGGCGGCAGGGCGAAGGCGGCAGCGACCTGGTCGAAATACTCGGCCATCTTCAGCTCCGAGGCATCGACCGCGTTGTAGGCGCGGTTGGCGCCGCCCCGGCGCAGTGCGGCGACGCAGGCGGCGGCGAGATCGTCGGCGTGGATATGGTTGGTATACACATCGTCACGGTCGACCAGTGCCGGCGTGCCTTTTTGCAGGCGTTCGAGCGGCAGGCGATCGGCCGCGTAAATGCCGGGGGCGCGCAGGATGCTGACGCTGACGCCGCTGGCCGCGCCCCAGCGGCGCAAGGCCTGCTCGGCATCGACCCGGCGGCGGGCGCGGGCGTTTTCCGGCCGGCAGTGCCGGGTTTCGTCGATCTCGGCGCCGCCACAATCGCCGTAAACCCCTGTCGTGCTTACGTAAATCAGGCGCCGTGGTAGACTTTCGCGCTGCTTTTGCCCGCGGCTCAGGGCGGCCAGCAGATTGCGCGTCCGTGGGTCGCGTTCGCCGTGGTTGGGCGGCGGCGCCAGATGCAGCACGCAGTCGGCGAGGCCGGCCAGGCGTTGCAGGCTGCGCCGGTCGTCGAGATCGCCGAGCAGCGGCGTCGCGCCGGCGGCCCGCCAGGCGGCGGCCGCTTCCGGGTCGCGCAGCAGCGCATAGACGCGGGCGCGGCGGCAAAGCAGGGAGAGGATGCGGCGGGCAACGTCCCCGCTGCCGACGATCAGGATTTTTTGCATCTCGGCATTTTAGCCGAGCCTATAGGGGAACAAGAGGAAGCCATGAGCTATCAAGTCACTGTCCAGCCGAGCGGCCGCCAGTTTACGGTCGAGGCCGCCGAAACCCTGCTCGATGCCGCCCTGCGCCAGGGCCTGACGCTGCCCTACGGCTGCAAGGACGGCGCCTGCGGCGCCTGTCGCGGCAAGGTGCTGTGCGGCGAGGTCGACCACGGCAAGGCGCAGCCGCATGCGTTGAGCGACGCCGACAAGGCGGCCGGAACCACGCTGTTCTGCTGTGCGACGGCACAGAGCGACCTGAGCATCGAATGCAAGCAGGTCGGCGCTGCCCGCGACATCCCGGTCAAGACGCTGCCGGCGCGGATCGAACAGCTCAACCGGCTGGCCGCCGACGTGATCGAACTCAAGCTGCGCCTGCCGGCCAACGAACGCCTGCAGTTCTGGGCCGGCCAGTACGTCGACATCCTGCTCAAGGACGGCAGGAAGCGCAGCTTCTCGCTGGCCAATGCGCCGCACGACGATGCCCTGCTGCAACTGCACATCCGCCACGTTCCCGGCGGCGTCTTCACCGACCCGCTGTTTTCGACGATGAAGGTCAAGGACATCCTGCGCCTCAACGGGCCGCACGGCAGTTTCTACCTGCGTGAGGAGTCGGCCAAGCCGGTGATCCTGCTCGCCGGTGGCACCGGCTTTGCGCCGATCAAGTCCATCGTCGAGCACGCGCTGGCCGAAAACTGCCAGCGGCCGCTGCATATCTACTGGGGCGCCCGCGCCCGCGCCGACCTTTACATGCCCGAACTGCCGGCGAGCTGGGCGGCCGCGCAGGCCCAGGTCAGCTACGTGCCGGTGCTCTCCGAGCCGGCCGCCGACGATGCCTGGGACGGCCGCAGCGGTTTCGTGCACCGCGCGGTGCTCGCCGACTTCGCCGACCTCTCGGGCTTCCAGGTCTATGCCTGCGGCGCCCCGGTGATGATCGACGCCGCCCGCCAGGATTTCGTCGCCGCTGGTCTGCCGGAAGAAGAGTTTTTCGCCGACGCCTTTACCTTTGCAAGTACCTGATCGGCCTTAGTTTGCGGGGGCGGCGACGATCCGTTCAACATAACGGGCGATCAGGTCGACTTCGAGATTGACCTGGGCACCGGGCTGCAGGTATTGCAGCGTGGTGTTTTCCAGCGTGTGCGGGATCAGGTTGATGGTGAAGTCGCTGCCGTCGACGTCGTTGGTGGTCAGGCTGGTGCCGTTGACCGTGATCGAGCCCTTGCGCGCGATGTACTTGGCCAGCGCTTGCGGGGCGCGGATGGCGAGCAGGCGGTTGTCGCCAACCGGATCGAAGCGCAGCACTTCGCCAACGCCGTCGACGTGGCCGGAAACCAGGTGGCCGCCGAGGCGGTCGGCCAGGCGCAGCGCCTTTTCCAGGTTGACCGGGCCGGGGGCGGCGAGGCCGATGGTGCAGGACAGGGTTTCCGGCGAGACGTCGACCATGAAGCTGTTGCCTTCCTTGGCGACGACGGTCAGGCAGACGCCGTTGTGGGCAATCGAATCGCCGAGCGCGACGTCGTCGAGGCCGAGCGTGGCGGCATCGACGGTGAGGCGGAAACCGGCTTCGCGCGGGGTGATTTGGGTGATGCGGCCGACCGCCGCGATGATTCCGGAAAACATGGCTGCAACCTGTGGGGCAAAAGGGGAAACTCTAGCATGGGGCCGCGCTTCCGGGGTTCGCACCGGGGTGGGAGGTAAAGATCGTAGTGTTTTTTGCTGCCTCTCCGGCTTTGGAGTAACCTACGGGGTTTTCCCTCATTGCCGAGATCCGAGGAGTTTTCGTGGAAAAGGATTTGCGCGAAGCCGCACTTGAATATCATCGTTGGCCCACCCCGGGCAAGATTTCCGTCCGCCCGACCAAGGGGCTGACCAACCAGCGCGACCTGGCGCTGGCCTATTCGCCGGGCGTGGCCGCGGCCTGTGATGCGATTGTCGAGGACGAAGCGACCGCTGCGCTGTATACCTCGCGCGCCAACTTGGTCGGCGTCGTCACCAACGGGACCGCCGTGCTCGGCCTGGGCAACATCGGCCCGCTCGCCGCCAAGCCGGTGATGGAAGGCAAGGGCTGCCTGTTCAAGAAATTCGCCGGGATCGACGTGTTCGACATCGAACTCGCCGAGAACGACCCCGACAAGCTGATCGACATGATCGCCGCGCTCGAGCCGACGCTCGGCGGCATCAACCTGGAAGACATCAAGGCGCCGGAGTGCTTCTACATCGAGCAGAAGCTGAAGGAACGGATGAATATTCCGGTCTTCCACGACGACCAGCACGGCACCGCGATCATCTCCGCCGCCGCCATGCTCAACGGCCTCAAGGTCGTCGGCAAAAAGATCGACGAGATCAAGGTGGTGGTCTCCGGCGCCGGCGCCGCCGCCATCTCCTGCGTCAACCTGTGGTGCGATCTCGGCGTTAAGCGCGAGAACATCACCGTCTGCGACTCCAAGGGCGTGATCTACGTCGGCCGTCCCGGCGGCATGGACGAAACCAAGGCCCGCTACGCGCAGGACACCGACAAGCGCACGCTGGGCGATGCGATGGTCGGCGCCGATATTTTCCTCGGCCTGTCCGCTGCCGGCGTGGTCAGCCAGGAGATGGTCAAGAGCATGTCCAGCCAGCCGATGGTCTTCGCGCTGGCCAACCCGACGCCGGAAATCATGCCGGAGCTGGTCAAGGAAGTGCGTCCGGACGCGATCATTGCCACCGGCCGTTCCGACTATGTGAACCAGGTCAATAACGTCCTCTGCTTCCCCTTCATCTTCCGCGGTGCGCTCGACGTCGGCGCCACCCGCATCACCGAAGAAATGAAGATGGCTTCGGTGCGTGCGATTGCCGAACTGGCCGAAGCCGAAGTCACCGACGAAGTGGCGATGGCCTATCCCGGCCATGACCTCAACTTTGGCCCGGAATACCTGATTCCCAAGCCCTTCGACCCGCGCCTGATCGTCAAGATCGCACCGGCGGTCGCCCAGGCGGCGATCGATTCCGGCGTCGCCACGCGGCCGATCACCGATTGGGATGCCTACCGCGCCAAGCTGTCCGAGTTCGTCTATCACACCGGCGTCGGCATGCGCGCGATCTTCCAGGCCGCGCGCCAGGCCAAGGGCAAGCGCATCATCTTCGCCGAGGGCGAGGAAGAGCGCGTGCTGCGCGCCGCTCAGGTGGTGATCGAAGAGAAATTCGCGCGTCCGATCCTGATCGGTCGCCCGGAGGTGATCGATCACCGTCTCGAAAAGGCCAAGCTGCGGATCAAGCCGGGCGTCGATTTCGACGTCGTCAATCCCGAATCCGACGAACGCTACCGCGAGTGCTGGACCGCTTACCATAAGCTGATGGCGCGCCGTGGCGTGACGCCGGCGATTGCCAAGGAAGCGCTGCGCAAGAAGCCGACCGTGATCGGCGCGATGCTGCTCAAGCTCGGCTACGCCGACGGCCTGATCTGCGGCATGAGCGGCCAGTACAGCCATCACCTCGGCGTGGTCAGCCAGATCATCGGCAAGCGCCCGGGCGTCAATACCCTGGCAGCGATGAACTACCTGATGCTGCCCGGGCGTTCGCTGTTCATCTGCGACACGCATGTGAACGAGAACCCGAACGCCGAGGAAATTGCCGAAATGACGCTGATGGCCGCCGAGCAGGTCAAGCGCTTCGGCAGCCAGCCCAAGGCGGCGCTGTTGTCGCACTCCAATTTCGGCTCCGGCAGTTCCGAGTCCTCGCGCAAGATGAGTGCCGCCGCGCAGCTGGTGGCCGCTCGTGCCAATGGCGAGCTGGAAGTTGATGGCGAAATGCACGGCGATTCGGCACTGTCCGAACTCATCCGTCAGGAAGCCAACCCGGATTCGCCGCTCAAGGGCGAGGCCAACCTGCTGGTGATGCCTAACCTCGACGCCGCCAACATCAGCTACAACCTGCTCAAGATGACCGGCGGCGAAGGCGTGACCATCGGCCCGATCCTGCTCGGTGCCGCCCGTCCGGTGCATGTGCTGACCTCGACCGCCACCGTGCGCCGCCTGGTCAACATGACTGCGCTGGCGGTGGTCGAGTCGATGGAGCGCTGAGCGGCCAGCCACGCTGGCTCAGTAAAAACCGGCTCGTTGAGGAGCCGGTTTTTTTACGCCTGGATTTTCCGGTGGTCAGGCTGATGGTTCGGCGGTCGGTTTTTACCCGTTTTCACGGTCGACCGTGAAAACGGGTAAAAATCCGGTTTTCGATATTCCGCGGACAATCGCCGGAGATCGCTGCCTTTTTCCGCTAGCTTCGCGGATTTTCCCAGGGCTTGCGATGACCGCGTGCCTCGGCTTAACCGGCCAGGGCGGCCAGCAGCTTGCCGTGGATGCCGCCGAAGCCGCCGTTGCTCATCACCAGGATGTGGTCGCCGGGGCGGGCGGCGGCCTGGATGCGTTCGACCAGTGCGTCCAGCTCGCAGTCGACCGTTGCCCGTTCGCCCATCGGTGCCAGCGCTGCGGCGGCATCCCAGCCGAGATTGGCGCCGTAGCAGAAGGCGAGATCGACATCGGTCAGGCTGGCGGGCAGCTGGCTTTTCATCGTGCCCAGCTTCATGGTGTTGGATCGCGGCTCGAAGACGGCAAGAATACGGGCGTTGCCGACTTTTCGCCGCAAACCCGCGACAGTGGTCGCCATCGCGGTGGGGTGATGGGCAAAATCGTCGTAGACGGTGATGCCCTTGACCACACCGCGCACCTCCATCCGCCGCTTGACGTTTTCGAAGCGACTCAGGGCTTCCAGTCCGTTGGCGAAAGTCACCCCGACGTGGCGGGCAGCGAGCAGTGCGGCGCAGGCGTTGGCGCGGTTATGGTCGCCGGTCAAAGCCCAGTGGCAGCGGCCGATTTCACCCTGCGGGCCGTGCAGGATCAGTTCGCCGCTGGCATCGTCGCCGCTGACCCGGTAGCCGGCCGGATCGTTGAAGCGCTGCACCTCGCTCCAGCAACCGCGCTGCAGCACGCGTTCCAGGCTGGCTTCGGCGGCATTGCTGACGATCAGGCCGGAGGCCGGCAAGGTGCGCACCAGGTGGTGGAATTGCGTTTCGATCGCTGCCAGATCAGCGAAGATGTCGGCGTGATCGAATTCCAGGTTGTTGAGGATCGCGGTCCGCGGGCGGTAGTGGATGAACTTCGAGCGCTTGTCGCAGAAGGCCGTGTCGTACTCGTCGGCTTCGATCACGAAGAACGGGGTCTCGCCGAGCCGGGCCGAAACGCCGAAGTTCAGCGGCACGCCGCCGATCAGGAAGCCCGGCGCCAGGTTCGCGTCTTCGAGGATCCAGGCCAGCATCGAACTGGTGGTGGTCTTGCCGTGAGTGCCGGCGACGCCGAGCACCCAGCGCCCCTGCAGCACGTGGTCGGCCAGCCACTGCGGTCCGGAGACATACGCCAGACCGCGGTCGAGGATGGTTTCGAGCAGCGGATTGCCGCGCGAGATGGCGTTGCCGACGACGAAAACGTCGGGGGCCAGCGCCAGTTGCTCGGGATCGTAACCTTCGATCAGCTCGATCCCGGCGCCGCGCAGCTGATCGCTCATCGGCGGGTAAACGTTGGCGTCGCAGCCGGTGACCTTGTGGCCGGCGGCAACTGCGAGTTGCGCAATGCCGCCCATGAAGGTGCCGCAAATGCCGAGGATATGTATATGCATGTTTTAATCCATGCCTGAAGCGGCTGCGGCGAAGTGCCGCGGCCTGTTCCAGGCTCGCTGATGTCCCTGGTGCGGGAGGTTTCCAAGCGCGGTTCGGTTTCGACCACAAAAATTCGCAATACGCAGCGGGCGTCGGCCTGTCATCCGGCGTTCGCACGCTTTCGCGTAGAATCGGAGGCGATTTTAACCCGAGCCTTCCATCATGCATCGCCCCGACCGTTCCCGCGCCGACCTGCGCGCCAGCATCGCCAGCGCCGCTGCCCGTCTGATGGCCGAGGATGGAATCGCCGATTACCGCCAGGCCAAGAAGAAGGCTTTGCGCCAGTTGGGGCTGCCGGAGCACACTGCGCTGCCCGACAATGCCGAGGTCGAGGCCGAGTTGCGTGCCTGGCGCAGCCTGTACCAGGGCGAGGAACACGCCGAACTGCTCGCCGAACTGCGGCAGACGGCGGTCGATCTGCTCGAATTCCTCGACCGTTTCCATCCCTATCTGACTGGTTCGGTGCTCGAAGGAACGGCCGGCGAGCATTCGCGCATCGATATCCTGCTCTTTCCCGATAGCGCCAAGGAAGTCGAAATCTTCCTGCTCAACCACAACCTCAATTTCGCCCACGGCGAGCCGCGCGGCGAGAAGGTCGAGGCGGTGCTGATCCTGGAAACCGATACCGCCGATGCCAATCTGGTCATCCTGCCGCCGCAACTGGAGCGGGTCGCCCTCAAATACCGCGACGGCCGGCCGCGCGAGCGGGCGCGGGCCGAGGCGGTACGCGAATTGATCGCAGCGGGCGACTTGCCGCGATCTGGCGATTAAATTACGGTAAAAAGTCGCTTTTGGCTCTGGTTTGGTTTGGGTAAGTACTTGTCCCGCTGGACAACTTGCTGCGAAATGCGGCAAACTTGCAGGGATGAAAGAGCAAGAAATTCCTGTCGGATCGGCGAAAAGTCCGCAAACCCAGTTGCAGATTCTGGTTTTGCACGGGCCGAACCTGAACCTGCTCGGCACCCGCGAACCCGAAACCTACGGGCATACGACCCTGGCCGACGTCGATGCCGCCCTGCTGGCGCAGGCGACGGCGTCCGGTGTTCAACTGGCCAGCTTCCAGAGCAACCACGAAGGGGCGCTGGTCGACCGCATCCACGCCGCGCGCAGCGAAGGGGTCCGGGCGATCATCATCAACCCGGCCGCTTACACGCATACCAGCGTCGCGATCCGCGACGCGTTGGCCGGCGTGGCGATTCCCTTCGTCGAGGTGCATCTGTCGAATGTGCATGCGCGTGAGCCGTTCCGGCATCACTCGTATTTCTCCGATCTCGCCATTGGCGTGATCTGCGGTCTGGGTTATCGCGGTTACCTGCTGGCGCTGGATTATCTGCTCAACCGAATCAACAACGATTAAGCGGCATCTAGCCGTCTTCTGGCGTCCATCAGGACGTGAAAGGGAAGAAACTCATGGATTTGCGTAAACTCAAGAAACTGATCGACTTGGTCCAGGAATCCGGGATCTCCGAACTCGAAGTCACCGAGGGTGAGGAAAAAGTCCGCATCGCCAAGCACTACGGCGTTGCCGCCGCCGCGCCGATGCCGCATTACGCGATGCCGGCGCCGATGCCCGCGGCCGGTACGGCTAGCGGCGTCTCGTCGCTGGATCTCGACGACGACGATCTGCCCGAAGGCCATGTGCTCAAGGCCCCGATGGTCGGCACTTTCTACCGTGCCGCCTCGCCCGGCGCCGATGCCTTCGTGCAGATCGGCAGCACGGTCAAGAAGGGCGACACGCTGTGCATCATCGAAGCGATGAAGCTGCTGAACGAAATCGAAGCCGACGCCGACGGCGTGGTCAAGGCCATCCTGCTGGAAAACGGTGAGCCGGTCGAATACGGCGAACCGCTGTTCGTTATCGGTTGATCGTAGCAAGATCGCTGCCTTTTCCCGTCGATTTGCGGGGAAAAACCGGCGGGTGGCTGGTTGACCGTGAAAATCGGCAGATCGCCGCCCTGCTGCTGGAGAAATCCCATGTTTGAAAAAATTCTGATCGCCAACCGAGGGGAAATCGCGCTGCGCATCCAGCGCGCCTGCCGTGAGTTGGGTATCAAGACCGTGGTCGTGCACTCCGAGGCCGACCGTGATGCCAAGTACGTCAAGCTGGCCGACGAGTCGGTGTGTATCGGCCCGGCGCCGTCCGCGCAAAGCTACCTGAACATTCCGGCGATCATTTCCGCCGCCGAAGTCACCGACGCCCAGGCGATCCACCCCGGTTACGGCTTTCTTTCCGAGAACGCCGATTTTGCCGAGCGCGTCGAGACCTCGGGTTTCGTTTTCATCGGCCCGCGTGCCGAAACCATCCGCCTGATGGGCGACAAGGTCTCGGCCAAGGATGCGATGAAGGCAACCGGCGTGCCCTGCGTGCCGGGTTCCGAAGGCGCCTTGCCCGACGACCCGAAGGAAATCGTCGCGATTGCCCGCCAGATCGGTTACCCGGTGATCATCAAGGCCGCCGGCGGCGGCGGCGGTCGCGGCATGCGCGTGGTGCATACCGAGGCAGCGTTGGTCAACGCGGTGCAGATGACCCGGCAGGAAGCCCAGACCGCTTTCGGCAATCCTACGGTCTACATGGAAAAATTCCTGGAAAATCCGCGCCACGTCGAAATCCAGGTGCTGGCCGACCAGTTCAAGAACGCAATTTACCTCGGCGAGCGTGACTGCTCGATGCAGCGACGTCACCAGAAGGTGATCGAGGAAGCGCCGGCGCCGCACATCCCGGCCCGGCTGATCGCCCGCATCGGCGAGCGTTGCGCCGATGCCTGCCGCAAGATCGGTTACCGGGGCGCCGGTACCTTCGAATTCCTCTACGAAAACGGCGAGTTCTACTTCATCGAAATGAACACTCGCGTCCAGGTCGAGCACCCGGTGACCGAGGCGATCACCGGCGTCGACATCGTCCAGGAACAGATCCGCGTCGCCTTCGGCGAGAAGCTGCGGCTCAAGCAGCGCGATGTCGAGTTTCGCGGGCACGCGATCGAATGCCGCATCAACGCCGAAGATCCCTTCACGTTCGTGCCTTCTCCCGGCAAGATCGAGTTTTATCACCCGCCCGGCGGTCCCGGCATCCGGGTCGACTCGCACATCTACCAGGGGTACAAGGTGCCGTCGCATTACGATTCGATGGTCGCCAAGGTCATCGCTTACGGCGATACCCGCGAGCAGGCGATTCGCCGGATGCGCATCGCGCTGTCCGAGATGACCATCCAGGGGATCAAGACCAACATCCCGCTGCACCAGGAATTGATGCTCGACGCCCGTTTTGTCGAAGGCGGCACCAGCATTCACTACCTGGAACACAAGCTGGCGGCCAAGAATGAAGTGAAGCAATAAGATGGCCTGGCAAAACGTCACCCTGCTCTCTGATGCCGAGCACGCCGATCCCTTGTGCGATGCATTGATGGAAGTCGGTGCATTGTCGGCTTCGATCGAGGATGCCGATGCCGGCACGCCCGACGAACAGCCACAGTTCGGCGAACCGGGCTCGGTGACGACGCCGGGCTGGCAGCGTTCGCGGATCGTCGCGCTGTTCGAGCCGGACGCCGATGTGGCGGCGATCCTCGCCGAAGCGGCGGCGAATATCGGCCTTCCTGCGGTCCCGGAATGGCAGAGCGAAGCGCTGGAAGAGCAGAACTGGGTGCAATTGACGCAGTCGCAGTTCGATCCGATCCGGGTTTCCGGGCGTTTGTGGATCGTGCCTTCCTGGCATGAATCGCCCGATCCGACGGCGATCAACCTGATTCTCGATCCCGGCATGGCTTTCGGGACCGGTTCGCACCCGACCACCCGTCTCTGCCTCGAATGGCTGGAGCGCGAGGTGACGCCGGGCGTCAGCCTGCTCGATTACGGTTGCGGTTCCGGGATTCTGGCGATTGCCGGGGCCCGGCTCGGCGCTGCCCGTGTCGCTGGGGTCGATATCGACCCGCAGGCGGTCGTGGCGGCTCGCGACAATGCCGAACGCAACGGCGTCGATGCGCTGTTTGCCGACTCGGCAGAACCGGTGGCCGGAGAGTATGATCTCGTCGTGGCCAACATTCTCTCCAATCCGCTCCGGGTCCTGGCTCCCGCCATCTGTGCGCACGTGCGCCCAGGCGGGCGTCTGGCCCTGTCCGGGATTCTCCGCGAGCAGGCCGAGGAAATCATCGGCATCTACGCCAACTGGCTGCCGCTGACGATTGCCGATGTGCGCGAGGACTGGGTATGTCTGGCAGGTCGCAAGCCCTGATGCGGACCCGCTGTCCGGTGTGTGGCACGATTTTTCGTGTCACCTCCGAGCAGCTGCGCCTGAAGGCTGGCAAGGTTCGTTGCGGACATTGCCAGGCGCTGTTCAACGCCTTCGATTCGCTGATGCCGGACGAAACGCCGGCCCCCGCTCCGGCGACCCTGCCGGACATCAACGATGATCTGGTCCTGCGTTCGCAGGCCGCGACGCTGATCGGACGTGCCTTGCCCGAGGAGTCGCCGTCCGAGGAAATTTCGTCGCTGCCCAGTGTCGAATCGATTGCCGAAGCCTGGCGCGCAGCCGGGCTGGCCAGCGTGGCGCCGGAAAGCGAGCCCGCACCCGAATTGCGACAGGAGATTGTCGCCACGGAGTGGCCGTCGATGCCGGTTGAAGTGCCGGAGAGTCGGTCGTTCCCCGATACGCCTTCACGGTCGACTGCCGTCGAAGCCGAATTTCCCCCTCATTCCGACGCTCCGGCGGCGGTGGTCGCTACTGCCCCGGCTTTGCCGGAAGGCGGAGTGGGGCAGGTGCGAGAAGCGGAATCCGTCCTCGATCCGTCGCTCGAGCCAAAACCGGAGCCTTTGTCGGCCACCCCGCCGGCGGCACTGGCCGAGCCGCAGGAGGATGTTGGGGAAAATTCGGAAACGCCGGAGCAGAGTACCCAGGCCGCGCGCGATGCCGGTCTGATGGCTGTACGCGGCTTGAGCGACACGCCGGCTTTCAATCGTTGGGCTGCCGGCACGCTGGCCGACGACGGTCTCGGCGGCTTCACCGGCGAAAATGTGCGACCGCAGTGGCCCTTCGTGCTGATGAGCCTCTTGTTGCTCATGCTGTTGCTGGTGCAAGCTGCGCACCACTTCCGTGGCGAGTTGGTGCGCAAGTGGCCCGATGCCGAGGCCTGGTATGCCAGTCTCGGGGTGGCGGTGCCGCTGCCGCGCGACGCCGATCTCGTGGCCATTGAAAGCTCCGATCTGCAGTCGGATGCCCAACGCGGCCTGTTCGTGCTGCAGGCAACCTTGAAGAATCGCGCTGCCCATCGCCAGGCCTGGCCTTCGCTGGAGTTGACGCTGACCGATACCCACGACGATATCCTTACTCGCCGGATACTCTCCCCGGCCGATTACCTGCCGCCGGGAAGTGGAACCGGATATTTCGCTGCCGAGGGCGAACTTGGCTTGCGTCTATGGCTGGAGTCGTCCGGGGCGGCTGCCGCTGGCTACCGACTCTACGTTTTCTATCCCTGATTTTCGAGATTCCTTCATGCGCACGCTGATCTGCGGCTCGCTCGCCTTCGACAACATCATGGTCTTTCCGGACCGCTTCAAGAATCACATCCTGCCGGAACAGATCCACATCCTGAACGTTGCCTTCCTGGTTCCCGAAATGCGCCGCGAGTTCGGCGGCTGCGCCGGCAACATCGCCTACAACCTGATGCTGCTCGGCGGCGATGCGCAGATCATGGCCACCGTCGGCGACGATGCCGCGCCCTACCTGGCCCGTCTCGACCAGCTCGCTCTGTCGCGTCAGCACGTCCGCCAGGTGCCGGGCAGCTTCACTGCGCAGGCTTTCATCACCACCGATCTCGACGACAACCAGATCACCGCCTTCCATCCCGGCGCGATGAGCTTCTCGCACCTCAACAAGGTTGCCGAGGCCGGTGCGCAACTGGGGATCGTCGCGCCCGACGGTCGCGACGGCATGCTGCAGCACGCCCGCGATTTTGCTGCCGCCGGGGTGCCCTTCATTTTCGATCCGGGCCAGGGCCTGCCGATGTTCAGCGGCGACGACCTGCTCGATTTCATCGGCCTCGCCGATTACGCCTGCTTCAACGATTACGAGGCCAAGCTTGCCTGCGACCGTACCGGCCGCAGCCTGGAACAGCTGGCTGGCGAACTGAAGGCGCTGATCGTCACCCGCGGCGGCGAGGGCTCGGAAATTTACGTCGGCGGTCAACGCCATGCGATTCCGTGCGTTGAAGCAGATCAGGTGGTCGACCCCACCGGCTGCGGCGATGCCTACCGCGCCGGCCTGCTCTACGGGATTGCGCAGGGTTACGACTGGGAAAAGACCGGGCGGCTGGCGGCGGTGATGGGCGCGATCAAGATCGCGCATCGCGGCGGCCAGAATCACCAGCCGTCCCGCGAAGAAATCGCGGCTCGTTATCAACGCGCCTTTGGCGCCCTGCCCTGGTAAGTGGAACGGAAATGAAAATTGCCCTGATGGCCTTGTCGACCGTGGCATTGCTTGCCGGCTGTGCCAGCAGCAAGTCCGGCGACGTCTATACCCGCGAACAGGCTCGCTACGAGCAGACGGTGCGTATCGGCGTGGTCGAATCGGTACGGGAAGTGCAACTGGAGGGGACCAGGTCGCCGGTGGGCGGTCTGGCCGGTGCCGCCATCGGTGGTCTTGCCGGCAGCACGGTCGGCGGGGGTAAAGGCGCGGCGATTGCCACCGTGATCGGCGTGGTGGCGGGGGGGCTGCTTGGCGGCAATATCGAGGAGGGGGCCACGCGCAAGCCGGCGCTGGAAATTACCGTCCGGCTCGATAGCGGCCAGATGCTTTCCATCGTGCAGGAAGCTCATGCCGCCGAGTTTCGCTCCGGCGACCGGGTGCGCATTCTTTCCGGTCGCGGCGAGTCGCGCGTCAGTCGCTATTGAAATTCTTCCGTAAAACGCCGGCAATCGGCGTGTAACTTGCCGGCACCAGACTCTCCCCACACATCCAAGGAGAGTCAAATGGAACAAAAACAGGCCGGACTGGAGCGCCGGCGTAGCCCCCGGCCGGCGCTGAGCGTCGGTTTTGCCCGCACGGCGGGCGATATCCTCGAGGCGCAGCGTCTCCGCCACCGCATTTTTGCCGGCGAAATGGGCGCCCGCCTGCCCAGCCGTACGCCCGGTGTCGATCACGACATCTACGATCCCTACTGCGAACACCTGGTCGTACGCGATGCGCAAAGTGGCGAAATCGTCGGCACCTATCGCATCCTGCCGCCGGAAAATGCCCGCCAGATCGGCTACTACTCGGAAAACGAATTCGACCTGACCCGCCTGCACCACCTGCGTCCACGCCTGGTCGAGATCGGCCGCTCCTGTGTTCATCCCGACTACCGGACTGGCGCGACGATCACCCTGCTCTGGTCGGGGCTGGCGCAGTACATGCTCGAAGGTGGCTATGACTACCTGATGGGTTGTGCCTCGATCAGCATGGCCGATGGCGGACATGTCGCCGCCAGCCTGTATACTCGCCTTGTCGAAGAACATCTCGGACCGGCCGAATACCGCGTTTTTCCGCGTTGTCCGCTGCCGCTGGCTGCGCTACGTCGCGATCTGGAAGCGGAAACCCCGCCGTTGATCAAGGGGTATCTGCGGGCAGGCGCGTGGATTTGCGGCGAACCGGCCTGGGATCCCGATTTCAATACCGCCGACTTGCCGATCCTGATGCCGATGTCGCGGATATCGGATCGCTACGCGAAACATTACCTGGGATAAATTCTGGATAACGCTACTTCTTCCTGGCAGCGGGCCTGGCGCCTGCTGTGTCTGGGGCTCCTGCTGCTGGCGGGGGCCCTTGTCGCTTTCTTCGTCTTCCCCTGCTGTGGGGATCGTCGGCGCCTGGCACTCAAGGCCAGGTGGTCGGCTGCCCTGCTCGCCGCGCTCGGAGTCGAGGTCGATGCCGACCTGAGCCATATCCGGCCCGGCGCCATGCTGGTTGCCAACCATATCTCCTGGCTCGACATCTTCGTCATCAATGCCGTTCTGCCTTCGGCTTTTGTTGCCAAGGAAGAGGTCAGGCACTGGCCGCTGATCGGCTGGCTGGCAGCAAAAAATGATACCGTTTTTCTCCGTCGGGGTAGTCGTGGTCACGCCAGGATCATCAATACCGAAATTGCCGGCATCCTCGCTAGCGGAAAACTGCTTGCCCTCTTTCCCGAGGGAACGACGACCGACGGTACTCACCTCCTGCACTTCCACGCCGCGCTGCTGCAGCCAGCCTTGAGCGCCGGCTATCCGGTTCTGCCGCTCGCGCTGTCTTACTGGGAGGAGAACGGGCAGCGCAGCCTGGCCCCACGTTACGACGGCGATATCTCGCTTGGGCAGTGCACCCGGGCGATTCTCGGGCGCCGGCGCATCGTTGCCCGGCTAAGGAGCTTGCCTCCATGCGGGGAGAATGGCGAGGATAGGCGCCAGGTCGCCAGGGAGGCGAGGGCGGCCATCATCGAAGCCTGCGGCTTGCCCGCCGAAAATTGACCCCATCCGGGGAATCGAGTCGGGTTTCCGCGCCCAAGGCGGAAAAAGTTTGCCATTCGTTACGTCTCCCTTGATCCACTCGCTTGCGGGATGCGGCGGCTGAAGCTAGGGTTTCACCTTTGTTCAATCGGTTCATTAGCGCTCAACTCTGGCCGAGTGTGCCGGCGAAGGGCGTGAACCGCAACACTTCAGGGGGGAAGATGAAAAAGGGATGCTTGCTTGCCGGGCTCTTGTGCGTTTCCAGCACTGCCTTGCAGGCAGATGTGAATATCGGCGTTTCCTTGTCCGCGACCGGGCCGGCAGCATCGCTCGGAATTCCGGAGAAAAACACCATTGCCTTGTTGCCGACCCAGATTGCCGGGCAGAAGGTGAATTACTTCGTTCTCGACGATGCCTCGGATACCACTACGGCAGTAAAAAATGCCCGCAAGCTGATTAGCGAGAACAAGATTGACTTGTTGATCGGCTCGACCACGACGCCCAATTCCCTGGCGATGATCGATGTCGTTGCCGAAAACGAAACGCCGATGATTGCCATGGCGGCATCGGCACGTATTGTCGAACCGATGGACGACAAGCGGCGCTGGGTATTCAAGACGGCGCAGAACGATGCGCACATGGCAACGGCCATTGTCGAACACATGACCAATCATCAGATTCGCACGGTGGCCTACATCGGCTTTGCCGATGCCTACGGCGAAGGGTGGTGGAACGAATTTTCCAAACTGGCCGAGGTGCGCAAGATACAAGTACTTGCCAGCGAGCGTTTTAACCGTACCGACACCTCGGTGACCGGGCAGATTTTGAAAATACTCGCCGCCAAGCCGGATGCCATCCTGATCGGCGGTGCCGGCACGCCGGCAGCGCTGCCGCAGAAATCGTTGAAAGAAAAGGGTTACAAGGGAACCATCTACCAGACTCACGGTGTTGCCAACAACGATTTCCTGCGGGTTTGCGGCAAGGATTGCGAGGGGACGGTGTTGCCGACGGGGCCGGTGCTGGTTGCAGCCCAATTGCCGGCGGATAGTCCGGTAAAGAAATCCGCCGGCGAATATGTTGCAAAGTACGAGGCTGTTCACGGCAAGGGTAGTGTCAATGCCTTCGGCGGCTATGCCTGGGATGCCGGAATGCTGCTGACCAATGCCTTGCCGGCGGCGCTGAAAAAGACGCAACCGGGTAGCCGCGAGTTCCGCGTAGCATTGCGCGAGGCCCTGGAGGCAACACGAAACCTGCCGGCCTCGCACGGTGTGTTCAACATGAGCGCCAACGATCACCTGGGCCTGGATCAACGTGCACGCGTGATGGTCAGGATCGAAGGCGGTAGCTGGAAACTGGCACAGTAAGCTGCTACGGGGGGCGTTCGCTGGCGGGCGGCCCCTGCGTGCTAGAATCGGCCGCTTCATAACTTGTTCCACGGGAGCTCTCGATGTCGAGAAAACTGGCGCTTGCCGTCCTGGCCGCTTTTTCTACCGCGGCCCTGGCCGAAATCAATATCGGCGTATCCGTTTCCGCCACCGGACCGGCGGCATCGCTGGGGATTCCCGAAAAGAACACGATTGCGCTTCTGCCAACCACCATCGGCGGTCAGAAAGTCAATTACATCGTGCTTGACGACGCGACCGACCCGACCGCCGCGACCAAGAATATCAAGAAGCTGATTTCCGAAAACAAGGTCGATGTGGTGATCGGTTCGACGACGACGCCGAATTCGCTGGCGATGATGGATATCGCGGTCGACAACGAAACGCCGCTGATTTCGATGGCCGGTTCGGCGATTGTGGTCGAGCCGATGGACACCAAGCGCCAATGGGTGTTCAAGACCGCCCAGAACGATGCGCACATGGCGACCGCGATCGTCCAGCACATGACCGACAAGAATGTCCAGAGCGTTGCCTTTATCGGCTTTGCCGATGCCTACGGCGAAGGCTGGTACAAGGAATTTGCCAAGATCGCCGAGGCCCGCAAGCTGAAGGTGGTGGCCAGCGAGCGCTATCAGCGCAACGACACTTCGGTCACCGGCCAGATCCTCAAGATCATCGCCGCCAAGCCGGATGCCGTGCTGGTCGGCGGGGCCGGCACGCCGGCCGTGCTGCCGCAGAAGGCGCTCAAGGAAAAGGGTTACAAGGGCCTGATCTACCAGACCCATGGCGTTGCCAACAACGACTTCCTGCGCGTCGGTGCCAAGGATGTCGAAGGTGCTTTCCTGCCGGTCGGGCCGATGGTTGTTGCGGCGCAACTGCCGGCCGATAATCCGGTCCGGAATTCAGCGCTGGAATACGTTAACAAGTACGAAGCTGCCAACGGCAAGGGCAGCGTTTCGTCCTTCGGTGGTCATGCCTGGGATGCCGGGGTGCTGCTCGGCGCGGCGATTCCGCAGGCCCTGAAGAAGGCCAGGCCGGGTACCGTCGAGTTCCGCCGTGCCCTGCGCGAGGCGCTCGAAGGGGTCAAGAATGTGCCCGGTGCACACGGTATCTTCAACATGTCGACCAGCGATCACCAAGGCTTCGATCAGCGCGCACGGGTCATGGTGACCATCCAGAACAATACCTGGAAGTTGATCAAATGATCGATGCCGGGCTGGTCCCGGCCTGACCGCCGTCCGGCCGGGTTTTTCTCCGCCGGGCGGCTTGTTTTCCCCGCTTCGTTTTTCCGGGAGCCCGGCTCCCCCGCTCCGCATGGATCTGCAGATATTTC
The DNA here is from genome assembly GCF_023150235.1 of Azonexus sp. Classification (GTDB taxonomy): domain Bacteria; phylum Pseudomonadota; class Gammaproteobacteria; order Burkholderiales; family Rhodocyclaceae; genus Azonexus. Next base: position 25,347 of record NZ_JAKLLH010000015.1, on the reverse strand, counting down.
TCCTGCTTGGCCAGGACGGCGTCACCAACGGCGCCATCTATGCCTTGCTCGCACTCGCGCTGGTGCTGATTTTTGCCGTCACCCGCATCATTTTCATTCCTCAGGGTGAATTCGTCGCCTACGGCGCATTGACCCTGGCCAGCCTGCAAGCCGGCAAGATACCGGGCACGGTCTGGTTGTTGCTGGCGCTCGGCCTGGTGGTGATCGTCCTCGACGGTGTGCAGATGTTGCGCGAGGGGCGTTACGGCAAGCTGCCGTCGCTATTGATTTTCAACCTCGGCTGGCCGCTGCTGTGCGCCGCCGTGCTCTTTGCGCTGCCGCCGGGTGACCTGCCGCTGGCGTTGCAGGTGCTGCTTTCCCTGCTGCTGGTGGTGCCGATGGGGCCGATGGTTTATCGCGTCGCCTACCAGCCGCTGGCTGGTGCCTCGGTGCTGGTGCTGCTGATCGTCTCGGTGGCGGTGCATGTGGCGATGATCGGGCTCGGCCTGCTCTTCTTCGGTGCCGAAGGCTCGCGCACGCCGGCCTTCACCGAAGTCAGCTTCGAACTCGCCGGGGCGCCGCTGCAGGGGCAGACCCTGCTGGTGGTCGCCGCGTCGGCGGCGCTGATCGCCGGCCTCTACTTCTTCTTCGAGCGCACCCTGTACGGCAAGGCGCTGCGCGCCACCGCGATGAACCGCACCGGTGCCCGCCTGATGGGGATCGCGCCGACCCTGGCCGGCAAGCTCTGCTTCACGCTGGCGGCGGCGATTGGCGTCTTCTCCGGCATCCTGATCGCGCCGATCACCACCATTTACTACGATTCGGGCTTCCTGATCGGCCTCAAGGGCTTTGTCGGCGCGATCATCGGCGGCCTCGCCTCGTATCCGGTGGCGGCGCTCGGTGCGCTGCTGGTCGGCCTGCTTGAATCGTATTCGTCGTTCTGGGCCAGCGCCTACAAGGAAGTGATCGTGTTCACCATGATCATCCCGGTGCTGCTGTGGCGTTCGCTGACCACCCGCCATGTCGAGGAGGAGGAAGAATGATGCGCCACCTGCCCCTGATCGTTTTTGTTGCGCTGTTAGGTGCCGGGCCGCTGCTGTTGCCCGAATTTACCGTCACTTTGCTCAACTATATCGGCCTTTACGCCATCGTCGCCGTCGGCCTGGTGTTGCTGACCGGCGTCGGCGGCCTGACTTCCTTCGGCCAGGCGGCCTTTGTCGGCCTCGGCGCCTACACCACCGCCTGGCTGACCACCGTGTACGGCGTGTCGCCGTGGCTGACGCTGCTGATCGGCATCGCGCTGACGGCGGCGGTAGCCCTTTGCCTCGGTTTCATCACCCTGCGCATGGGCGGCCATTATTTGCCGCTGGGGACGATTGCCTGGGGGATCAGCCTTTATTTCCTGTTTGGCAACGTCGAGTTCCTCGGCGGCCATACCGGGATCACCGGGATTCCGACGGTGTCGCTGTTCGGCTGGGAGCTGAAGTCGGCACGCGAGTTCTACTACCTGATCTGGCTGGTCGTGCTGCTGGCGATGCTGAGCGTCCGCAATCTGCTCGATTCGCGGGTCGGCCGTTCGATCCGCGCGCTCAAGGGCGGCGCGGTGATGGCCGAGGCGATGGGGGTGAATACGCCGCAGGCCAAGATCGTGATCTTCCTGATCGCGGCGGTGCTGGCGGCGATTTCCGGCTGGCTCTACGCGCACCTGCAACGCTTCGTCAACCCGACCCCGTTCTCGATCAACCAGGGCATCGAATACCTGTTCATGGCGGTGATCGGCGGCGTCGGTCACGTCTGGGGCGCCGTACTTGGCGCCGGGCTGATCACCGTGCTCAAGCAGTGGCTGCAGGATTTCCTGCCGCAGTTGCTCGGTCAGAGCGGCAATTTCGAGATCATCGTCTTCGGCATCGCGATGGTGCTGATCCTGCAGCGTGCCCGCGACGGCCTGTGGCCGGTGATCCTGCGCCGGCTGCCGCTGCGTAGCGCCGGCGGACCGCGCCAGCTGGTCGCCGCCGAGCCGCTGCCGCGCCGTGCACGGCCGGCGCCGGGCAGCGTCCTGCTCGACGCGAGCGAAGTGACCAAGCGCTTCGGCGGTCTGGTCGCCAATAACCGCATGTCGCTGTCGGTCAAGGCTGGCGAGGTGATGGCGCTGATCGGCCCGAACGGCGCCGGCAAGAGCACGATGTTCAACTGCGTTTCTGCGGTCAACCCGGCGACCGAGGGCAAAATCGCCTTCCTGGGCGAGTCGACCGTGGATCTGGTATCGCGCGACATCGCCCGCCGTGGCATGAGCCGCACCTTCCAGCACGTCAAGCTGCTTGGCCAGATGAGCGTGCTCGAAAACGTCGCCATCGGCGCCCATCTGCGCGGCCGGCAAGGGACGCTGGCCGCTGCGCTGCGCCTGGATCGCGGCGAGGAAGCCCGCTTGCTCGCCGAAGCGGCGCAGCAGATCGAGCGGGTCGGGCTCAAGGAGCAGATGTTCGAGCCGGCCGGCAGCCTGGCGCTGGGCCAGCAGCGGATTGTCGAAATCGCCCGCGCACTGGCGTCCGACCCCTGTCTGCTGCTCCTCGACGAACCGGCCGCCGGTCTTCGCTACCTGGAAAAGCAGGCGCTCGCCGACCTGCTGCGCAAGCTGCGCAGCGAAGGCATGGGCATTCTGCTGGTCGAGCACGACATGGAATTCGTCATGGGCCTGGCTGACCGTATCGTGGTCATGGAATTCGGCGAGAAGATCGCCGAAGGCACGCCGGCCGAAATCCAGAGCAATCCGCGCGTTCTTGAAGCCTATCTGGGCGGGGTGGAGTCCGCAGCATGAGTCACGTCATTCCTTCGCATTTGCACGATCACGAAGTCATCCTCGATGTCCGCGACCTGCGCGTCGCCTACGGCAAGGTCGAAGCGCTGCACGGCGTCAGCCTGAGCATCCGCCGGGGCGAGATCGCGACCGTGATCGGCCCCAACGGCGCCGGCAAGACCACGCTCCTGTCGGCCTTGATGGGCCTGCTGCCGGCCAGCGGCGAGATCGTCTACATGGGCCACGCCCAAGGCCGCGAGCGTGAGGTCGAGGCCCTGGTCCGCCAGGGCATGACCCTGGTCCCGGAAAAGCGCGAGCTGTTCGCCGAAATGAGCGTCGAGGACAACCTGCTGCTCGGCGCTTTCGACCGCTACCGCACCGGCCACCGCGACCATCTGGAAACCCTGGACGAAGTCTTCGAGTGGTTCCCGCGTCTGGAAGAGCGGCGCGGCCAGCTGGCCGGCACCTTGTCCGGCGGCGAACGGCAGATGCTGGCGATGGGCCGCGCGCTGATGGCCAAGCCCAAGCTCTTGATGCTTGACGAGCCCAGCCTGGGGCTGGCGCCGCTGATCATCAAGGAAATCTTCCGCATCATCGGCGAACTGAAGAAAACCGGGGTTGCGATCCTGCTGGTCGAGCAGAACGCCCGCGCTGCGCTGCAGATCGCCGACGTTGGCTACGTGTTGGAAACCGGCGAGGTCACGCTTTCCGGCCCGAGCGGCGAACTGGCCGCCGATCCGCGCGTGGTCGAGGCCTACCTCGGCTTCGGCAAGAAGCACTGAGCCTGCCCGTCGGGATCGTGGCCCGGCGCGTTACGGCCGTGCTGGCCTCGGGTTTGCCCGAGCTGCGGCAGGGCTGATCGGTGCAATGCCCCTTGGCTGCGGCTACCCCGATCCGGGTCGTGGTAAGCCTCGAGCGGGAAGGCGGTGGTCACCAGGTTTCTGCGCAAGCGGGTTTTCCGCCCGCGCAGCTTGGCCGGAAAACCCCGCTTTTCCACGGTCGACCGTGGGGCGAGCCGATTTTCAGGCTGGCCGTGTGTTGATTCCGTGCTTGCGCGCGGCAGCGCTGCGCAACAGCCGGGCGGCATTGAGCTTGGGGCTGTCCGGGTCCTTGATTTCGGCTCGCTGCAGGTAGTCGTCGGCGCGAGCGGCGAGGTCGGCGTTCCAGCCTTCCTGGTCGAGCAGCGAGTAAATCGCCTTGGCGGCGTTGAGCAGGAACTGCAGATTGGGGGCTTCGTCGGCCGCCTGCATCAGCAGCTCGACCGCACCGCGCAGGTTGCCGCTGCGGGCGGCGATGATGCCGCGGTTGTTGAGCACGACCATTTCCTTGTCCACCTGCGCAAGCAGGTCGCGGCCGCTGTCGCGATGCCCGGTTTGCTCGAAGACGCGGTTAATTTGCGCCATCAGGTGGCTATCTTCGTTGTTCTCGCTGGCGACGCGCCGCATCATCTGGTTGGCGGCGGCATCCTGGCCGCTGGCGTAGCAGGCGCGGGCGAGGTCCACGGCCAGGCGCTGCGATTGCGGACGGGCAGTCAAAACATGCTGACTTTCCTTGTCCAGCGTGGTTTGCAAGGCGAGCGCCTGTTCCACCAGCGGTGCCGCCCGTTCGCTGCGGCCTTCGGCATGCAGGCACAGGCTTTCGCCGACCAGCACCGCCATTTCCGCCTGCTTGTCGTTGCGCCATTCGCGTTGCAGGTTGCCGAGCACGCGTCGGGCCGATTCGACGTCGCCGCGCTCGATCAGAATCCGCGACAGATTGGTGAAGTCGTCGATGCTGCGCAGCGTCGAGCCCCGGCTCCGTTCGAGTACCGTGCCGTAGGCCTTCTCGGCGGCGAGCAGGTCGCCGTTGCGGCTGGCCAGGTCGCCGACCTGTCTTTGCCGCCGGGTGTTGTACGGCGAACGGTCGGCGGCAACCTGCAGGATTTGTTGGGCGGTGTCGAGGCGGCCGAGTTCGCTCAGCGTGCTGGCCAGAAAATCGTTGACCGCGAGGAAATTCGGCGCATCGCGCAGCAGCTCGCTGGCCAGTGCCGTCGCGTGGTCGGCCTGGCCCTGATCGCGCAGGGCGCGGGCCAGGCCCATCTTGGCCCAGGGTTGTTCGCGGGCGGCGATCACATTGCGGAAGACGCGTTCGGCTTCTTCGGCGCGCCCGATCTGCAGCAGCAACTCGCCCTTGTAGCGCAGCGCGTCGTAGAGAAAGTCGCTGTCCTGCTCGGCCAATTGGTCGCAGGCATCGATTGCCGCTTCCGGGTTGTTGCGTTCCAGGTGCTGCAGGACGTGGCGCAGCTGGTGCTTGCGATAGGTGGCGCGGACCAGGCGCCCGTGCAGGTCGTCCGGGGTGAAGGGACGCAGCAGATAGTCGTCGGGCGACAATTCGGCGAGGGCGACGACATTGCTGTAGCCGCGTTCGCTGGTGACCACGATGTACACCGTCGAGCGCGGAATCAGATGGGTCAGGCGCATTTCCTCGAGCAGCTGCTGGGCGTCGCGGCCGTCTTCGAGGTAGTAGTCGGAAAGGATCAGGTCGAAGCGGTGGCCGCGCACCTGGCGCAGCACTTCGGCGGCGGTGCCGACGCCATGGACCGAGATGATGCCGAGTTCGGCGAGCATCAGGCGCAGTGACTCACGGGCGGCAGGATGGCGGTCTACGATCAGTACGCGCTTTTTGTGCAGCGATTTTTGCAGCGCTGCCAGCATCTTGTCATTATCGGGGTGAGGCATGCGTCATGAACCGAACGGAAAGCAGTGATTCAAGGTACTTGAGTTCCCGTTCGAGGTAAAGGCAGCTCCGTAAAAACTTCGATTTTTCAGCGCCCTGTCGTAAAATTCGGCTCCTTGTGCTGCACTGCGGCAGACCCCGGAATGCCTGAAAGAGAACCTCCGTCCCATGCTTTATCCCACCCGTTTTGATGTCATTGTGATTGGTGGCGGCCACGCCGGTACCGAGGCCGCGCTGGCGGCTGCGCGGATGGGGGCACAGACGTTGTTGTTGACGCACAATCTCGACACCCTCGGGGCGATGAGTTGCAACCCGTCAATCGGCGGCATCGGCAAGGGCCACCTGGTGCGTGAAGTCGATGCCCTGGGCGGGGCGATGGCGGCGGCGACCGACGAATCCGGCATCCAGTTCCGCATCCTCAACGCCTCGAAAGGCCCGGCGGTGCGCGCCACCCGCGCCCAGGCCGACCGTGTGCTCTACAAGCAGGCGATTCGCGGTCGACTGGAAAATCAGCCCAATTTGACCATCTTCGCGCAGGCCTGCGACGACCTGATCGTCGAAGGCGAACGCGTGGTCGGCGCGGTGACGCAACTCGGCATCCGCTTCATGGCCGAGGCGGTGGTGCTCACCGCCGGCACCTTCCTCAACGGCAAGATCCACGTCGGGCTGGAAAACTACACCGGCGGGCGCATGGGCGATCCGCCGTCGGTGTCGCTGGCGGCCCGGCTCAAGGAACTGCAGCTGCCACAAGGGCGGCTGAAAACCGGCACGCCGCCGCGTCTGGACGGCAAGACCATCGACTTCTCGGTGATGGAAGAGCAGCACTCGGACGATCCGCTGCCGCTCTTCTCCTTCCTTGGCAACGCCGCGCAGCATCCAAAGCAGTTGCCGTGCTGGATCACCGAGACCAACGAGAAGACGCACGACATCATCCGCAGCGGCCTCGATCGCTCACCGATGTATACCGGGGTCATCGAAGGCGTCGGGCCGCGTTATTGCCCGTCCATCGAGGACAAAATCCATCGCTTCGCCGACAAGAACCAGCACAACGTCTTCCTCGAGCCGGAGGGCCTGGATACCCACGAGATCTATCCGAACGGCGTGTCGACCAGTCTGCCCTTCGACATCCAATTGGCGCTGGTGCGCTCGATCCGCGGCATGGAAAACGTGCACATCCTGCGCCCCGGTTACGCCATCGAATACGATTTCTACGACCCGCGCGGCCTCAAGGACACGCTGGAAAGCAAGGCGATCAACGGCCTCTTCTTCGCCGGCCAGATCAACGGCACCACCGGCTACGAAGAGGCGGCGGCGCAGGGCCTGCTCGCCGGCCTGAATGCGGTGCGCTACGTGCGCGGCGAGGCGGGCTGGTGCCCGAAGCGCAACGAGGCTTATCTCGGCGTGTTGGTCGATGATCTGATCACGCGCGGTGTCTCCGACCCTTACCGGATGTTCACCAGCCGCGCCGAATACCGCCTCAGCCTGCGCGAGGACAACGCCGACCTGCGCCTGACCGAAGTCGGGCGCGAGCTGGGGCTGGTCGACGACGTCCGTTGGGCGGCGTTCTGTCGCAAACGTGATGCGATTGCCGCCGAACAGGAGCGTTTGAAGACCACCTGGATCAATCCCAAAATCGTCGCGGCCGAGGATTGCGAACGGGTGCTGGGCAAGGGGATCGAGCACGAATACAACCTGTTCGACTTGCTGCGCCGGCCTGAAGTCGGCTACCGCGAGCTGGTGACGCTCAAGATTCACGGTCAACCTGAAGAATTGCCGGAAATCGACGATGCGGTGGTCGAGCAGCTGGAAATTTCCGCCAAATACCAGGGCTATATCGACCGTCAGGCCGACGAAGTGGCGCGGGCGGCGACGCTGGAAAACACCGTGCTGCCGGCGGACCTCGACTATGCGACCGTTGCCGGTCTGTCGAACGAGGTCAAGCAGAAGCTGACGCTGCACCGGCCGCAGACCATCGGCCAGGCATCGCGGATTCAAGGGGTGACGCCGGCGGCGATTTCGCTGCTGCTGATCCATCTCAAGCGCCATGGCGCAACTTCCGGGGCAAAGGCCAGCGCATGAGCGAACTGACCCTTTCTTCCGGCCTGGCCGAGCTGGGCCTGGAGCTTTCGCCGACGGCACAGACGCAGTTGCTGGCCTTCCGCGACCTGCTGCTGAAGTGGAACAAGACTTACAACCTGACCGCCTTGCGCGATCCGCAGCAGGCGCTGTCGCATCACCTGCTCGATTCGCTGGCGATCCTGCCGCACGTCGGCCCCGAGCCGCTGCTTGATGTCGGCTCCGGCGGCGGCCTGCCCGGCATTCCGCTGGCGATTGTCCGGCCCGAACTGGCGGTGCGGATGGTCGATACCGTGCAGAAAAAGGCGACTTTCCTGCAGCAGGCGGCGATCCAGCTCGGTTTGAATAATGTCACGGTCAACCATGCCCGGGTCGAGGAATTGCCCGGGCAATATGCGCAGATCAGTTCGCGCGCTTTTGCCGAGCTGAGCCTGTTTGTCGAACTGTCCCGCCACCTGCTGACCCCGGGCGGACGTTGGTTGGCAATGAAGGGCGTTCGCCCCGATGCGGAAATTGCCGCCCTGCCGGCCGATATTGTCGTCGAGCGGATCATTCCGCTGCACGTTCCCGGCCTGGAAGCCGAAAGACATCTGATCATCCTCAAGGCGGACCAATGAAAGTACTGGCGATCACCAATCAAAAAGGCGGTGTCGGCAAGACCACCACCGCCGTCAACCTGGCGGCCTCGCTCGGTGCCGAAGGCAAACGGGTGCTGCTGATCGACATGGATCCGCAAGGCAACGCCACGACCGGTGCCGGCATCACCAAGAAAGAGGCACTGCCGACGGTCTACCAGTTGCTGATCGGCGCCGCGACGCTGGAAGAAGTCTGCTGGCAAACGCCGTTTGCCTTTGACGTACTGCCTGCCAATCGTGAGCTGGCGGGTGCCGAAGTTGAGCTGGTCGAGCTGGAACAGCGCGAGTTCCGCCTCAAGAATGCCTTGCGCACCAATCGCGAGCAGTACGATTTCGTGCTGATCGATTGTCCGCCGGCGCTCAACATGCTCACGGTCAACGCGCTGGTCGCCGCCGATTCGGTGCTGATTCCGATGCAGTGCGAGTACTACGCGCTGGAAGGTTTGTCCGATTTGGTCGAGACCTTGCGCAAGGTGCGGCACCACCTGAATCCACGGCTTGAGGTCGAAGGCCTGCTGCGGACCATGTTCAACCCGCAAAGCACGCTGACTCAGCAGGTTTCGAGCGAGCTGGAGAGTCATTTCGGCGACAAGGTGTACAGAACCATTGTGCCGCGCAATGTCCGCCTGGCCGAAGCGCCCTCCTACGGCAAGCCGGTGCTGGCTTTCGACAAGGGGTCGAAGGGCGCACAGGCGTATGGCGCGTTGGCAAGGGAAGTTCTCGAAAGGCTGGGGCAATGATCAAGATGAAGGGTTTGGGACGCGGACTGGATGCCCTGCTGGCGGGCGGCGCTCGGGTCGATATCGAAGAACAGCGAAAGTTGCCGGTCGAGCGCATGCGTCCCGGCAAGTATCAGCCGCGGACGCGGATGGATGAAGCATCGCTGGCGGAGCTGGCAGCATCGATCAAGGCCCAGGGTATCGTGCAGCCGATCCTGGTGCGGGTGGTCGAGTCGGCCCCGGGCGCCGAACATTACGAGATCGTCGCCGGCGAACGACGCTGGCGTGCCGCCCAGCTGGCCGGTATCGACGAGGTGCCGGTACTGATCCGCGATATCCCGGACGAACAGGCGCTGGCGATGGCGCTGATCGAAAATATCCAGCGCGAAAACCTGAATCCGCTCGAGGAGGCGCTCGGCTTGCAGCGCCTGATCGACGAGTTCGGCTTGACGCACCAGGAGGCTGCCGATGCGGTCGGCCGTTCGCGCCCGGCTGCTTCCAACCTGCTTCGCCTGTTGCAACTAAGCTCGCCAGTACAGGAACTGGTGATGGCCGGCAAGCTCGACATGGGGCACGCGCGCGCCTTGTTGCCCTTGAATGGCGGGCAGCAGGTGGCGCTGGCGCAGCGGGCGGTACAGAAAGCCTTGTCGGTGCGCGAAGTCGAGCGGCTGGTGCAACAGATTTTGATGCCACCGCAAAAAGCAGCCAGCCAGCCGGTTGACCGTGACATCCTGCGCCTGCAAGAGGAATTATCCGACTCCTTTGGCGCTGCCGTCGCAATTCGCAGCAACAAGAAGGGGGCTGGCAAAATCACCATCGAATTCGGCAGTCTCGATCAACTCGACGGTATCCTCACGCGCATGCGCTGATTTGGTGCATTGCAGCGTATCGATTGCCGCCGTGCGCGATACTGAAATTCGCGGATTTTTGCATTGCGGAAAACCCGTCACTTACATTGACTTGAAGTCAGCGGGTCTTATATAATTTAAGGCTGTGACACAACAGGCTTGGCGGTTGCTCGCACCATGTTCAAGGCAATTTATCTGCAATTTGGTGCGGCGCTTCTGGCGGCAATCGGAGCCTGGGTGATCGTTGGGGGGCGGGGGCTGGTTTCGGTCGGAGTTGCGGCGCTTGCTGCGATTGTGCCGAATCTGCTGTTTGCCGTGCGGCTGGCGATGGTCAGCAGACGTCCGGGGGCGTCTTACGTGGCGAATTTCTTCGTCGGCGAGTTCCTCAAGATCGCAGTCACGATAGGGTTACTGGCAGTCGCCATCAGGGAGTATCCCGAGATGCACTGGCCCAGTCTGATGATTGGGCTGGCGATTGTCCTGCATGCAGGTTTTATAGCGTTTTGGAAGAAATCCTGACTATGTCTACAGCAGGCCACGAAGCAGCAGCGAACGCGCCGACCGCCGGCGAATACATCGTTCACCACCTTACCCACTTCAATAGTACGGGTCATGCCCAGAAGGACATCATCGACTTCAGCGTCATCAACGTCGATACCGTCTTTTTCTCCATTCTGATGGGGGTCTTGGGTCTTTTCGTCATGTGGCGCATTGCCAAAAGTGTGACCTCCGGGGTTCCGGGGCGCATGCAGGCTGCCGTCGAGATCGTTCTCGAAATGGTCAACGATCAGGCCAAGAGCATCGTCCATAGCGCCGAGTCGCGCAAATTCGTCGGTCCGCTGGCGTTGACCGTGTTCATCTGGATCTTCCTGATGAATTCGATGGACTTCCTGCCGCTCGACGTCTTCCCGAATCTATGGCAAGCCATTACCGGCGACCACCATGCTTACCTGCGCATCGTCCCGACCGCCGACCTGAACGGCACCCTGGGCATGTCGGTTGGCGTTCTGCTGGTCTGCCTGTACTACAACATCAAGATCAAGGGTTTCGGCGGCTGGATGCACGAACTCTTCACCGCGCCGTTCGGTAGCCATCCGCTGCTCTATCCGGTGAATTTCGCGATGCAGATGATCGAATTCTTGGCTAAAACCGTTTCCCACGGCATGCGACTGTTCGGCAACATGTACGCCGGCGAACTGGTCTTCATGCTGATCGCGCTGATGGGTGCGGCTTGGGCGGGTACGGCCACCGGCGTGTTCCTGTTCATCGGTCACGTCATTGCTGGTTCCATCTGGGCCATCTTCCACATCCTGATCGTTGCCCTGCAGGCCTTCATCTTCATGATGCTGACCCTGGTTTATATTGGTCAGGCTCACGAAGCGCACTAAGCGGTCGCAGTAGTTTCGCAGTTTTCGTTTTACCTTTGTTTTTACCTTTACTTTTCAAGGAGTTGTCATGGAACACGTTCTCGGTTTTGTTGCTCTGGCTGCTGGCCTGATCATTGGTCTGGGCGCTATCGGTGCCTGTATCGGTATCGGCCTGATGGGTGGCAAGTACATCGAGGCATCCGCCCGTCAGCCCGAACTGATGAACGCCCTGCAGACCAAGATGTTCCTGCTGGCCGGTCTGATCGACGCCGCCTTCCTGATCGGTGTTGGTATCGCCATGATGTTCGCCTTCGCCAACCCGTTCAAGCTGGTTTAATTCTCCTCTGATCGATTAACCTTTTAAGAGGAATTAAACCGTGAATCTGAACGCAACGTTGTTTGCACAGCTCGTTGTGTTCTTCATTCTGGCGTGGTTCACGATGCAATTCGTGTGGCCGCCCATTGTGAAGGCGCTCGACGAGCGTGCGAAGAAGATCGCGGATGGACTGGCTGCCGCCGAGCGCGGCAAGCAGGACCTCGAACTGGCTACCAAGCGTTCCACGGATGCTCTCCGTGAAGGCAAGGAAAAAGCCTCCGAGCTGATCGCCAACGCAGAAAAACGCGCTGCTCAACTGATCGAAGAAGCCAAGGCTGCGGCCAAGGTCGAAGCCGACCGCATCGTTACCGGTGCCAAGGCTGAAATCGAACAGGAAGCCGTGCGTGCGAAGGAGCAGCTGCGTGAGCAGATGGCCGTTCTGGTTGTTTCCGGCGCAGAGAAAATTCTGCGTCGCGAGATCAATGCCCAGGCCCATGCCGATATTCTGGCCACGATCAAACAGGATCTGTAAAGCTTATGGCTGAATCCGTCACCATCGCTCGTCCCTACGCCGAAGCCGTGTTCCGCATGGCCAAGGAAGCGGGGACGCAGGGCCTCTGGTCCGGGCGCCTCGCGCGCCTGGCCATCATCGCCCAGGACGGGGACATGGCTACGGTCATGGGCAATCCCCGTCTCTCCGTCGAGCAGGTTGCCGATCTGTTCATCTCGTTGTCCGGTGACAACGATGCCACTTTCGGTAACTTCATTCGTACCCTCGCAGAAAACCGGCGTCTCGCACTCCTGCCGGAGATTTCCCGGCTTTTCGAAATGGCCAAGAGCCAGGAAGAAGGGGTCAGGGAGGCGGTGGTGCACTCCGCATTTCCCATCGACGACACTCAGGTAGCAGCCTTGCTGCAGCAGCTTGAAGGCCACTTCAAAACCCGTCTGACCGGACGCGTCGTGGTAGACCCCGAGCTGATCGGTGGTGTGTGCGTCGCCGTCGGTGACCAGGTGCTGGATGCTTCAGTCCGCGGCAAGCTAAGTGCGATGGCCGTGGCGCTGAACAACTAGGAGAATTTCATGCAGTTGAATCCTTCCGAAATTTCTGAACTGATCAAGAGCAAGATCCAGAACCTGCAAGGCGCATCGGAAGTGCGCACGCAGGGCACCGTGGTTTCCGTCACCGACGGTATCTGCCGCGTGCATGGCTTGCAGGACGTCATGCAAGGTGAAATGCTGGAATTCCCCGGCAACACCATCGGCATGGCGCTCAACCTCGAACGTGACTCTGTCGGCGCCGTTATCCTTGGCGAATACAATCACATTTCCGAAGGCGACGTGGTCAAGACCACTGGCCGCATTCTGGAAGTGCCGGTTGGTCCCGAGCTGCTGGGTCGCGTTGTCAACACGCTGGGCCAGCCGATCGACGGCAAGGGCCCGATCAACGCCAAGGTCACCGACAAGCTGGAAAAAGTCGCTCCGGGCGTGATCTGGCGTCAGTCCGTTTCCCAGCCGGTGCAGACCGGCCTGAAGTGTGTGGACTCCATGGTTCCCGTCGGTCGTGGTCAGCGCGAGTTGATCATCGGCGACCGTCAGACCGGCAAGACCGCCGTCGCCGTCGACGCCATCATCAACCAGAAGGGCAAGAACCTCTTCTGCGTGTATGTTGCCGTCGGTCAGAAGGCTTCCACCATCGCCAACGTCGTCCGCAAGCTCGAAGAGCACGGTGCGCTGGAATACACCATCATTGTCGCTGCCTCGGCTTCTGAATCGGCCGCTCTGCAATACTTGGCGCCGTATGCCGGTTGTACGATGGGTGAGTATTTCCGTGACCGTGGTCAAGATGCCTTGATCATTTACGACGATTTGACCAAGCAGGCTTGGGGCTACCGCCAGGTTTCCCTGCTGTTGCGTCGTCCGCCCGGCCGCGAAGCTTATCCGGGTGACGTGTTCTACCTCCACTCCCGCCTGCTCGAGCGTGCCGCTCGCGTTTCTCCGGCTTGGGTCGAGAAGTTCACCAACGGCGAAATCAAGGGCAAGACCGGTTCCTTGACCGCTCTGCCGGTGATCGAAACCCAGGCTGGCGACGTTTCCGCCTTCGTTCCGACCAACGTGATCTCGATTACCGACGGCCAGATCTTCCTCGAGACCGACCTCTTCAACGCCGGTATCCGCCCCGCGATCAACGCCGGTATTTCCGTGTCCCGCGTCGGTGGTGCTGCTCAGACCAAGCTGATCAAGAAGCTCGGCGGCGGTGTTCGTCTGGCCTTGGCTCAGTACCGCGAACTGGCGGCATTTGCGCAGTTTGCTTCCGATCTCGACGAAGCAACCCGCAAGCAGCTCGAGCGTGGTCGTCTGGTCACCGAGCTGATGAAGCAGCCGCAGTACGCTCCGATGAGCATCTCCGAAATGGCCGTCACGCTGTACGCAGCCGACAAGGGCTATTTTGACGATGTCGAAGTCAAGCGTGCGCTCGAATGCGAAAAGGCGATGATCAGCTACCTCAAGGCCAACTGTGCCGACGTCATGAATACCATGGAGTCGTCTGCAGATCTCGGCGCTGACACCGAAAAGGCACTCGCCGCCGGTATCCAGGCCTTCAAGAACACCTGGGCCTGATCAGCTAGGAGAATTGCATGGCTAGCGGTAAGGAAATTCGCAACAAGATCAAGAGCGTTGAAAATACGCGAAAGATCACCAAGGCCATGGAAATGGTGGCCGCATCCAAAATGCGCAAGGCGCAGGACCGGATGCGTGCCGCTCGTCCCTATGGTGAGAAAATCCGTCGCGTTGCAGCTAACCTGTCGCACGCCCTGACCGAATACAAGCATCCGTTCCTGACCAAGCGCGAACAAGCCAATGTTGGCGTGGTCGTGGTGACCTCGGACAAGGGCTTGTGCGGTGGCTTGAACTCCAACTTGCTGCGCCTGCTGGTCGGCAAGATGAAGGAGTTCGATGCCCAGGGCCAGAAGCTTCAGGCAACCTGCATCGGCAACAAGGGCTTGGGCTTCATGCAGCGCGCAGGCGCCAAGGTCGTTTCGCAAGTGACGGCCCTCGGCGATACGCCGCATCTGGAAAAACTGATCGGGCCGGTCAAGGTGCAACTCGACGCCTACATGAACGGCGAGATCGACGCGCTTTACATTGGCTATACCCGTTTCATCAACACGATGAAGCAGGAGCCGGTGTTCGAAAAACTGCTCCCCTTGTCCGGCGAAGACATGAAGTCTGCGCATCAACCGGGCTGGGACTATGTATACGAACCCGATGCCAAGGCCGTTATCGACGATCTGCTGATCCGTTACGTCGAAGCTTTGATTTATCAGGCAGTGGCTGAAAACATGGCCTCCGAGCAGTCTGCTCGCATGGTGGCGATGAAGTCTGCCTCCGATAACGCCAAGAACGTTATCGGTGAATTGAAGCTGGTCTATAACAAGGCCCGTCAGGCCGCGATTACGAAGGAACTTTCGGAAATCGTGAGCGGCGCCGCAGCCGTCTGACGCAAGCGCGAAGCTTTTAATTATTGGGGATTTGAATATGAGTCAAGGTACCATCGTTCAATGTATCGGCGCCGTTGTGGACATCCACTTCCCGCGCGATGCCATGCCGAAGGTCTACGACGCTCTGAAACTGGATGCTTCCGAATCCAACGGTATGGCCGAAGACGGTCTGACCTTTGAAGTTCAGCAGCAGCTGGGTGACGGCGTTGTTCGTACCATCGCCATGGGCTCCTCCGACGGCCTGCGCCGTGGGATGAAGGTTAATAACACCGGTGCCGGTATCTCCGTGCCGGTCGGCATGGGCACGCTGGGTCGCATCATGGACGTGCTCGGCCGTCCGATCGACGAAGCCGGTCCGATCGACAGCGACGAGCTGCGTGAGATTCACCAGCCCGCGCCCAAGTTCGACGAACTGTCTTCCTCGGTCGATCTGCTCGAAACCGGCATCAAGGTGATCGATCTGATCTGCCCGTTCGCCAAGGGCGGCAAGGTCGGCCTGTTCGGCGGCGCCGGCGTCGGCAAGACCGTCAACATGATGGAACTGATCAACAACATCGCCAAGCAGCACTCGGGCTTGTCGGTGTTCGCCGGCGTGGGTGAGCGTACCCGCGAAGGTAACGACTTCTATCATGAAATGAAGGACTCCAACGTTCTCGACAAGGTCGCGATGGTGTTCGGTCAGATGAACGAGCCTCCGGGCAACCGTCTGCGCGTCGCGCTGACCGGTCTGACCATGGCCGAGCGTTTCCGTGACGATGGTCGCGACATCCTGTTCTTCGTCGACAACATCTACCGCTACACCCTGGCCGGTACCGAAGTGTCCGCGCTGCTGGGTCGTATGCCTTCCGCCGTGGGCTACCAGCCGACGCTGGCTGAAGAAATGGGCCGTCTGCAAGAGCGTATCACCTCGACCAAAGTCGGTTCGATCACCTCCATCCAGGCCGTGTATGTGCCTGCCGATGACTTGACCGACCCGTCGCCCGCCACCACCTTCCTGCACCTCGACTCCACGGTCGTGCTGTCGCGTGACATCGCCTCGCTGGGTATCTACCCGGCCGTCGATCCGCTCGACTCCACTTCCCGCCAGCTCGATCCGCAGATCGTCGGCGAGGAACATTACGGTGTCGCTCGTGCCGTGCAGATGACCCTGCAGCGCTACAAGGAACTGCGTGACATCATCGCGATTCTGGGTATGGACGAACTGTCTCCCGAAGACAAGCTCGCCGTGTCCCGCGCGCGTAAGATCCAACGTTTCCTGTCGCAGCCGTTCCACGTGGCAGAAGTCTTTACCGGTTCTCCCGGCAAGTTCGTGCCGCTCAAGGAAACCATCAAGGGCTTCAAGGGCATTTGTTCCGGCGAATACGATCACTTGCCGGAGCAGGCGTTCTACATGGTCGGCGGTATCGAAGAAGCTATCGAGAAGGCCAAGACCCTGCAGTAATGCAGTCTCAGCATAGGAGCCAGCAATGGTAATGACTGTTCATTGTGATGTCGTCAGCGCCGAAGAATCGATTTTCTCCGGCCTGGTCGAGATCGCGGTGTTCCCCGGCGAAGCCGGGGAGCTTGGCATCCTGCCGAAGCACACTCCGCTTCTGACCCGTATCAAGCCCGGTACCATTCGTTTGAAGGTACCGGCTCAGGACGAGTTTGAACTGGTGTATGTCTCCGGTGGCATGCTGGAAGTCCAGCCCGATATGGTGACCGTGTTGGCGGATACCGCCATCCGTGCCCACGATCTGGACGAAGCCAAGGCCATGGAAGCCAAGAAGCGTGCCGAAGAGGCGCTCGCCAATCGTCAGGCAGAAATGGACTACGCCGCTGCGGAAGCCGAGTTGGCGCAGGCAATTGCCCAACTCCAGACCATACAGCGCTTGCGCAAGCGTACGCACTGAACGCTGGGTCTCAAAAAAAGCAACCGCGAGGTTGCTTTTTTTTCGAGCCTTTTTCGAGCTCTTTTCCCTTCAGTTTTCCTGCCTTTCACGGTCGACCATGAAAAAAGCCATTTTCGCCGGTTGACCGTGAAAATTGGCTTACCGTAAAGGCTGCACCTCCCCCGGCGAGCAGTCGACCTGGAACACCGCCCGGTCTTCCAGCCGCAGCGCGGTGAGGTGCCCGCCCCACAGGCAGCCGGAGTCGAGGGCGAGCAGGTTTGGGGTGAGTTTGAGGCCGAGCGCCGACCAGTGGCCGGTGACCAGGACCGATTCGGCGCTGATCCGGCCGGGGACGTCGAACCAGGGCAGGTGGCCGGCCGGGGCTTGGGTGGTTTCGCCCTTGGTGTGGAATTCCATGATCCCTGCCGAGGTGCAGAAACGCATCCGGGTCATCGCATTGACGATGGCGCGCAGGCGCGGCCAGCCGGCGAGCTCGTCGGACCAGCCAGCCGGGTCGCTGCCCCACAGGTTATGCATGAATTCGCGCCAGTTGGGGCCTTGCAGGGCGGCTTCGACTTCGCCGGCGAGTTCGCGGGCGCGGGCGATGCTCCATTGCGGCAGCAGGCCGGCGTGCACCAGGCAGTAGTTGCCTTCGACGTGGCACAGGCGCTGCTGGCGCAGCCAGGTCAACAGTTCCTCGCGGTCGGGCGCATCGAGGATGGGTTGCAGGGTGTCGTCCTTGGCCCGGAAGCGGGCGCCTCCTTCGCTCTGCATCAGCAGGTAGAGGTCGTGGTTGCCGAGTACGGTCAGTGCTGCCGGGCCGAGCGACTTGATCAGGCGCAGGGTTTCCAGCGACTTGGGGCCGCGATTGACCAGATCGCCGACCAGCCACAGCCGGTCCTGCGCCGGGGCGAAGGCGCAGCGTTCGAGCAGCCGCTGCAGCGAGTCGTAGCAGCCCTGGATGTCACCGATGGCGTAGGTCGCCATTTATTCCACCGCCGCCAATTTTGGGAGCTTGATCATTCGACGGTCACCGATTTGGCGAGATTACGCGGCTTGTAGTTCCGGCCGGCTGCAGGCGCAGCCTTAAGCTGGCATGGCCAGCTTAGCCTGCACTGCAAGCAGCGGGTGGGGGGCGAGGGGAGCTTGATCATTCGACGGTCACCGATTTGGCAAGATTGCGCGGCTTGTCCACATCGGTCCCCTTAACCAGGGCGGCGTGGTAGGCGAGGAGTTGCAGCGGGATGACGTGCAGGATCGGCGACAGTTCGCCGTAGTGTTCGGGCAGGCGCAGCATGTGCACGCTGGGCGAGGCGGGGATTTCGGCATCGGCGTCGGCAAAGACGTAAAGCTCGCCGCCGCGTGCTTCGACTTCCTTGAGGTTGGATTTGAGCTTGTCGAGCAGTTGGTCGTTGGGCGCCACCGAGACCACCGGCATGTCGGCATCGACCAGCGCCAGCGGGCCGTGCTTGAGTTCGCCGGCGGGGTAGGCCTCGGCGTGGATGTAGGAAATTTCCTTGAGCTTGAGCGCGCCTTCGAGCGCAATCGGGTAGTGCAGGCCGCGCCCGAGGAAGAGCGCGTGCTGCTTGTTGGCGAAGCGGCGGGCCCAGGCGGCGATCTCGCTTTCGAGCGCCAGCACCTTGTTGATCGCCACCGGCAGGTGGCGCAGCTGTTCGAGATGGCGGGCTTCCTGGGCCGCGTCGAGGCGGCCGCGCAGCTTGGCGAGGACCAGGGTGAGCAGGAACAGCGCGGCCAGCTGGGTGGTGAAGGCTTTGGTCGAGGCGACGCCGATTTCGGGGCCGGCGCGGGTGATGAAGCGCAGCGCCGATTCGCGCACGATGGCCGATTCCGGCACGTTGCAGATCGCCAGCGTGCGCGCATGGCCGAGTGCCTTGGCGTGGCGCAGCGCGGCCAGCGTGTCGGCGGTTTCGCCGGATTGCGAAATTGCCACCACCAGCTGGCGCGGGTTGGGCACCGACAGGCGGTAGCGGTATTCGCTGGCGATCTCGACGGTGCAGGGGATGCCGGCCAGCGCTTCGAGCCAGTAGCGGGCGGTCTGCCCGGAGTGGGCGCTGGTGCCGCAGGCCAGGATCAGCACCGAATCGACGTCGGCGAGCAGCTCGCCGGCGGCGGCGCCGAGCATGCCGGGCTGGATGCTGCGGCTGCCGCCGAGCAGTTCCAGCGTATTGGCCAGCGCTTCCGGCTGCTCGAAGATTTCCTTCTGCATGTAGTGCTGGTAGCTGCCGAGTTCGACCGCCGCTGCCGACAGTTGCGAGACATGCACCGGCCGCTCGACCGGGCTGCCGTCGAGACGGGCGATGCGCACGCCTTCCACGGTCAACTCGGCGACATCGCCGTTTTCCAGATAGACCATGTTGCGCGTCACTTGCAGCAGCGCCGAGGCGTCGGAAGCAGCGTAATTGCCTTGTTCGGAAACGCCGAGCAGCAGCGGCGAACCTTCGCGGGCGACCACCACCTTGCCCAGCTGGCGCTGGTCGATCACTGCAATCGCGTAGGCACCGACCAGGCGGCGGCAGACTTGCTGCACGGCGCGGAAGAGGTCGGCTTCGCTGCGCAGGGTCGCGTCGAGCAGGTGGGCAATGCTTTCGGTATCGGTGTCGGAGGTGAAAACGTAGCCCTGCGCGCTCAGTTCCTCGCGCAGCGCCTCGTAGTTCTCGATGATCCCGTTGTGCACCACCGCGACCGGGCCGGAAACGTGCGGGTGGGCGTTCCGCTCGCAGGGTACGCCGTGCGTCGCCCAGCGGGTATGGGCGATGCCGGTGCTGGCGGCGGTTTGTGCCGCCGCAGCGGCCAGTTCGGCGACGCGGCCGACCGAGCGCACGCGCTCGACCCCGCCGATGCCGAGTACCGCGATCCCGGCCGAGTCATAGCCACGGTATTCAAGCTTTCGCAGGCCCTCGACGAGGACCGGAACAATATTGCTGGTGGCTGCTGCCGCTACGATGCCGCACATATCAGTTGTTCGCTTTTAGGAATGAGGGGTTTGAGTGGGGGGCTGTTTACTCATCGCTCAGCACTAAATTTTGTAGTAATCGCGGTACCAGGCGACGAAGCGGGCGACGCCTTCGCCGATCGGGGTGGCCGGGGCGAAGCCGACCCAGGCGTCGAGCAGTTCGGTGTCGGCGTAGGTCGCCGGCACGTCGCCGTCCTGCATCGGCAGGAAGATTTTTTCAGCAGTGCGGCCGGTCGCGGCTTCAATCGCGCCGATGAAGTCCATCAGCGGCACCGGGTCGCTGTTGCCGATGTTGAACACCCGGTAAGGCACGTTGCTGCAGGCCGGGTCGGCGGAAATCGGGTCGTAAGTGCTGTCGACCGTGGCTGTGCGGTCGAGGACGCGAACCACGCCTTCGACGATGTCGTCGATGTAGGTGAAGTCGCGCTTCATGTTGCCGTGGTTGAAGACCTTGATCGGCTCGCCGCGCAGGATGGCGCCGGCGAACAGGAAGGGCGCCATGTCCGGGCGGCCCCACGGGCCATAAACGGTGAAGAAGCGCAGACCGGTGGTGGGCAGGCCGTAAAGATGGCTGTAGGTATGTGCCATCAGCTCGTTGGCCTTCTTGGTCGCGGCGTAGAGACTGACCGGGTGGTCGACGCTGTCGTGCTCGGAGAAGGGCATCTTGGCGTTGCCGCCATAGACGCTGGAGCTGGAGGCATAGACCAGGTGCTGCACGCCGTTGTGGCGGCAGCCTTCGAGAATATTGACGAAGCCGACCAGGTTGCTGTCGACGTAGGCGTGCGGGTTCTGGATCGAGTAGCGGACGCCGGCCTGGGCGGCGAGATGCACCACGCGGTCGAACTTCTCGCGGGCGAAAAGCTCGGCGATGCCGGCGCGGTCGGCCAGGTCGAGGCGGATGAAGCGGAAACCGGGCTGGTCGGTAAGTCGGCGCAGGCGGTCTTCCTTGAGCGCCACCGGATAGTAGTCGTTGAGGTTGTCGATGCCGACCACCTCGTCGCCACGCGCCAGCAGGCGCAGTGCGGTGGTCATGCCGATGAAGCCGGCAGCGCCGGTGACGAGTACTTTCATGCCGAGAATCCAGAGCGCAAAGAACGGCATTTTACTGCACCCGGCGGCTGCGCGGCGGGGGCGCTAAAATGCCGCTATGTCTGCTCCGCAAACCCTCCCCCGCTCCGCTCCGCACCTCTGGCGCCGCCCCGGCTGGCTGCCCCGCTGGCTACCCATCTGGCAACGCAATTTCCTGGTCTGGCGCAAGCTGGCCCTGCCGTCGATCCTCGGCAACCTGGCCGACCCGCTGATCTACCTGTTCGGCCTCGGCTACGGCCTCGGCGCCCTGTTGCCGGAAGTCGGCGGCAGTTCCTACCTGGCCTTTCTCGCCGGCGGCTCGATCTGCGCCTCGACGATGAACGCCGCAACCTTCGAGGCGCTGTATTCGGCGTTCTCGCGGATGCAGGTGCAAAAAACCTGGGACGCGATCCTCAATACCCCGCTTGGCCTTGCCGACGTGGTCGCCGGCGAACTGGTCTGGGCGGCGAGCAAGGCCAGCCTGTCGGGGGCGGCGATCCTCGCGGTGGTCGCCGCGCTCGGCCTGAGCCAGGGACTGCTGGCGCTGTGGGTGCTGCCGGCGGTACTGCTGCTCGGCCTCAGCTTTGCGGCGCTCGGGCTGATCTGGAACGCGCTGGCGCCGTCCTACGATTTCTTCATGTACTACTTCACGCTGTTCGTGACGCCGATGATGCTGATTTCCGGCGTCTTCTTCCCCGCCAAGCAGTTGCCCGGCTGGCTGGCGACGCTCGGCGGCTGGCTGCCGCTGGCGCACGGTGTCGCGCTGGTGCGGCCGCTGCTCGCCGGCGAGGTGCCGGCCAACGCCCTGATGCACATCATGGTGCTGCTGGCGACCACCGCCTTAGCCTACGCCCTTGCCCTGCGCCTGACCCGCCGCCGCCTGCTCAAGTAGAATCTGCCGATGGATACCTTGCTCGTGATCACCAATTGTCCCGACGAAGAAGTCGCCAACCGCATCGCGCTGGCGCTCGTCGAAGAACAACTCGCCGCCTGCGTCAATCTGCTGCCGCGCGTTCAGTCGATTTATCGCTGGCAGGGCGCGGTCGAGTCGGCCAGTGAAATTCCGCTGCTGTGCAAGTCGACCGTGGCAGCCTATCCGGCGCTGCAGGCGCGGATCGCCGAACTGCATCCCTACGAGGTGCCGGAGATCATTGCCTTGCCGATCAGCCAGGGTTTGCCCGCCTACCTCCAGTGGGTGGCGAGCGCAGTGACGGCGGGAGGCCGGGCATGATCCAGCGCTTCCTCACCTGGCTCTGCCTGTGCTGCGTATTCGCTATCGGCGGCGCCCAGGCCGACGAATTCCTCGATCCGGCGGTCGCCTTCAAAGCCAGCGCCCGTGCCCTCGACGGCCAGACCATCGAGGTTCGCTACGAAATCGCCAAGGGCTATTACCTCTACCGCGACAAGTTCCGTTTTGCCGTTGCCGGCGAAGCGGCGACGCTCGGTGAGCCGAATCTGCCCAAGGGTAAAGAGAAAAACGACGACAACTTCGGCAAGGTCGAGGTCTTCTACAAGCAGGTCGCGATCCGCATCCCGGTCGAGCGCAACGCCTCCGGCCCGCTGCCGCTGAAATTGCGCGCCACTTCGCAGGGCTGTGCCGACGCCGGCGTCTGCTATCCGCCGCAGACACAGGAAATCGCGCTGGAGTTGCCCGATCCGGCGACCACGCCCAGTCTCGCCGCCGGCAGCGATGCCGCCACGGTCGACGGCGACGAAAGCGGAAAAATCGCCGCCCTGCTCGGCCAGTCCGGCTTCTGGACCAATCTCGGCTTGTTCTTCCTCGCCGGCCTCGGCCTGGCACTGACCCCCTGCGTCTTCCCGATGATTCCCATCCTCTCCGGGATCATCGCCGGCCAGGGCGAAAAAGCCTCGCATACGCGCGGCTTCATGCTGGCGCTGGCCTATGTGCTGGGCATGGCGCTGACCTACACCGCTGCCGGCGTCGCCGCCGGCCTGACTGGCACCCTACTCGCGGCGGCCTTGCAGAATCCCTGGGTGCTCGGCAGCTTCGCGCTGGTCTTCGTCGTCCTCTCGTTCTCGATGTTCGGTTTCTACGAACTGCAATTGCCGATTGCGCTGCAAAGCAAGCTCTCGGAAGAATCCGGCCATCTGCAGGGCGGGCGCGGCATCGGTGTCTTCCTGATGGGCGCCTTGTCGGCACTGATCGTCGGCCCTTGCGTCGCCGCACCGCTGGCCGGCGCGCTGCTCTACATCGGCCAGACCGGCGACGCGGTGCTTGGCGGCGCGGCGCTGTTCGCGATGGCGCTGGGCATGGGCGCGCCGCTGCTGGCGGTCGGCGCCCTCGGCGGCTCGCTGCTGCCGAAGAGCGGGGCGTGGATGGAAGGCGTCAAGAAGGCCTTTGGCGTGTTGCTGCTGGCAACCGCGCTGTGGCTGATTTCACCGGTGATTCCGCCGGTGGCGCAGATGCTCGGCTGGGCCGCGCTGCTGATCGTGCCGGCGATCTACCTGCACGCGCTCGACCCGCTGCCGCCGCACGCCCGCGGCTGGCCGCGCTTCTGGAAGGGAATCGGGGTGCTGATGCTGCTCGCCGGCGCCGCGCTGCTGATTGGCGCGCTGGCCGGCGGCCGTGATCCCCTGCAACCGCTGGCGGGCTTGCGCGGCGGCAATGCCCTGGCGGTCGAAGCCAAAAAGCTGCCCTTCGCACCCATCCGTTCGCTGGCCGAACTGGAGACGCAACTGCAGAGCGCCGGCCGGCCGGTGATGCTCGATTTCTATGCCGACTGGTGCGTGTCCTGCAAGGAAATGGAACGTTTCACCTTCAGTGACCCGGCCGTGCAGGCCCAATTGGCGGCCTTTACCCTGCTCAAGGCCGACGTTACTGCCAATAGCGCGGACGACAAGGCACTGCTCAAGCGCTTTGGCCTCTTCGGCCCGCCGGGCATCATCTTTTTCGATGCCGAAGGCCAGGAAATCAAGGGGCACCGTATTGTCGGCTTCCAGGAAGCCGGGCACTTCCTGCGCAGCCTGCCGCTGATCAAGGGCTGATTTTTTAAAAAATCGGGCAGAGCCCTGTACAAGATGAAAATAAAGGCTATAATTTGCGCCCTCGTGCGTTCTTAGCTCAGTTGGTAGAGCGTCTCCCTTACAAGGAGAATGTCGGCGGTTCGATCCCGTCAGAACGCACCAGATTGCTCTGGTGGTGAAATTGGTAGACACGCTATCTTGAGGGGGTAGTGCCGTAAGGTGTGCGAGTTCGAGTCTCGCCCAGAGCACCAAACAATGGTCCGTAGAGGTCCGAAGAAAGCCGGAAACCCAAGCAAATACAAGGGTTCCGGCTTTTTTATTGTCCGTCGAAGTGCGCGGCAGTCCGTTGCAATCCGGTGCCATATGGGGGCATTATTGGGGGAATGGATGCCCCCAACGGAAACGGATGCCCCCAATGCCCCTGGAACCCACGTCAATAGATGGTTTTCGGCCAAAGATAACCCCCTACAAGGTTGGCGACGGTCGGGGGCTATATTTGGAGGTCCGCCCCAATGGCGCCAAGTACTGGCGTTTGCGTTATCGCTGGGCTGGAAAACAAAGCACCCTGTCCTGTGGGGTTTATCCAGATACTGGTTTGGCCGAAGCAAGAGAGCGACGGGATGCGGCATGGCAGCTAATTGCCGAAGGGATAAACCCAAGCGAACACGCGATGCGCAAACGCGCCCTGGCTCGCGACGAGGAATCACAGCAGCGGGCGGCTACCCGCTTTGCGATTGATAATGACGGAGCGCTGTCCTTTCGGCTTGGCGCTCGTCGCTTGTCTCTAACCCCTGCCGAAACAGTAGAGCTTCGCGTTTTCCTGGATGCAACGCGACAAGTCACGCCCAAGAGGTAGTCCGTGCCCCTCACCGATACCGCAATCCGCACCGCCAAGCCTGATACCAAGCCCGTTCGGATGTTCGACGGGGGCGGCCTTTACCTTGAAATCTCCCCAGCCGGTGGCAAGCTGTGGCGCCTCAAGTACCGTTTTGGGGGCAAGGAGAAGCGGCTTGCCCTGGGGGCATACCCGGAAGTCAGCCTCAAGGACGCCCGCGAACGCCGCGACGAAGCCCGCAAGCTGCTGGCCAATGGCGCCGACCCCGGCGAAGCCAAGAAGGCGCAGAAAGCTGCCGGGGTTGAGCGGGCCACCAACTGCTTTGAGGTGATCTGCCGGGAGTGGCTGGAAAGCCGCAAAAACTCGGTAGAGCCGGCGCAGCACACGAAAACCCTAGCCCGGATGGAATCCGATGTTTTCCCCTGGCTGGGAGGTCGCCCAATTACCGACATTACCGCCCCCGAAGTGCTGGCCGTACTGCGCCGCATCGACGAGCGCGGCGCCCGCTACACCGCCCACCGGGTCCGCAGTGAGATTAGCCGCTGTTTCCGCTTCGCCGTAGCTACCGGCAGGGCTGAACGCGACCCCTGCCCGGACCTGCAAGGGGCTATCCCACCGGTCAAGACCGAACACATGCCGTCGCTGACCACCCCCAAGGATGCCGC
>NZ_JAKLLH010000014.1 GCF_023150235.1 Azonexus sp. | reverse complement strand
CACGGCGGCTTCAAAGGCGGCGCGGGCCATGCCGATGCTCTGGGCGGCGATGCCGATGCGGCCAGCCTCCAGATTGGAGAGGGCGATCTTGTAGCCTTCGCCTTCCTTGCCGAGCAGCGCGGAAGCCGGGACGCGGCAGTCTTCGAGGATGATCTGGACGGTGTCGGAAGCGTGCTGACCCATCTTCTCTTCGGTGCGGCCGACGATGAAGCCGGGGGTGCTGGTCGGGACCAGGAAGCAGGAGATGCCCTTCTTGCCGGCGGCCTTGTCGGTCACCGCGAAGACGATGGCCATCTGGGCGTGCTTGCCGGTGGTGATGAACTGCTTGACGCCGTTGAGCACGAAGAAGTCGCCCGAATCGTCCTGCACTCGGTCGGCGCGGGTGGTGATCGCGGCGGCGTCGGAGCCGGTGTGTGGTTCGGTGAGGCAGAAGCAGCCGAGCTTTTCGCCCCGGGCGAGCGGCTTCAGCCATTCTTCCTTCTGCGCGTCGGTA
This sequence comes from Azonexus sp., assembly GCF_023150235.1. Lineage (GTDB taxonomy): Bacteria > Pseudomonadota > Gammaproteobacteria > Burkholderiales > Rhodocyclaceae > Azonexus. Next base: position 147,558 of record NZ_JAKLLH010000014.1, on the reverse strand, counting down.
CCGTATTTCTGGGTGATGCCGCAGGCCAGCGAGTTCTGCACCGAGACAATGGTCGAGGTGGCGCCGTCGCCGGCAGCGATTTCTTCCAGGGTCAGGACCAGCGACATGTAATCCATGCCGGCGCCGTCCCATTCCTCGGGCACGACCATGCCCAGCGCGCCGAGTTCGCCAAGTTCCTTCAGCGCTTCGGCCGGGAAAGTGTGGTTTTTATCCCATTCGGCGGCGAAGGGGGCGAGGCGCTCCTGCGCGAAGGCGCGCATCGAGTCGCGGATCATTTCCTGTTCTTGGGTGAGAATCATGATGATGAGGATCCAGTGATTAGGAGTTGGCGATTAGTCATAATCTCCGCGCCTTGCGGCGCGGAGCGGAGATAGGGTGGTCAGACGTTTTCGTCCTTGGCCGCATCGTAGTGATGGGTCGAGGCGCTCAAGCGGTGGTTGATCAGGGTCACGGCCAGGGTGCCGAGGACGCCGGCGGCGCCGATGACCATGAAGTTCTGTTCGAGCGGCAGCTTCATTGCGACGACGAAGCCGATCAGCACCGGGGCGATGATCGCTCCGAGACGGCCAACGCCGGAGGCGAAGCCGACGCCGGTGGCGCGGATCGAGGTCGGGTAGAACTCGCCGGCGTAGGCGTAGGCCAGCAGCTGGGTGCCGAGGGTCGAAGCGCCGACGACGAAGACGACGACAAACAGCAGTTCGGTCGAGTGGGTGAAGCCCATCAGCGTCAGCGAAATCGCGCCGAGCAGGTAAAAGACCACCAGCACGTGCTTGATGTTGTACTTGTCGCCGAGCCAGCCGCCGCCGACGGCGCCGCAGACCGCGCCGATGTTGAAGACGAGGACGAAGTTGAGGGCCGAGCCGAGCGAGTAGCCGGCCAGCGCCATCAGCTTGGTCAGCCAGGAGCTGAGTGCATAGACCATGAACAAGCCCATGAAGAAGGCGGTCCAGATCATCAGCGTGCTGAAGGCGCGGCCGTCGCTGAAGAGGTGGGCGACCGGGGCCGAGGTGACTTCGTCTTCATGCGGCACGACGAATTCCTCTTTGCCGGTGAATTGGCGCTCGGGCAGGATCTTGCCGACGATTTTGCGGATTTCCTCGGTGCGGCCCTTCTTGATCAGGGTCGGCAGCGATTCCGGCATGGTCTTGAGAATGAAGGGGATCAGCACGATCGGGGTGATCGCCAGGAAGAAGACCGACTGCCAGCCGTGTTCGAGAATCAGTTGCTTGCCGGTCAGTGCGACCAGGATGCCGCCGATCGAGTAGCCGGCAAAGACGATAGTGACCAGGCGGGCGCGCAGCTTGGTCGGGGCAAACTCGGCCATTTGCGCGGTGATGCCGGGGACCACGCCGCCAATGCCAAGGCCGGCGAGGAAGCGGGTGATGCTGAAGGTGACCGGGTCGCTGGTCAGGCCGGCGGCGGCGGTAAATATGCTGAACAGCGCGACGCACAGCGAGATCATCAGCGGGCGACCGATTTTGTCGGCGAGGATGCCCATGGTCATCGAGCCGATCATCATTCCGAACAGGGCCGAGCTGGCCATGAAGCCGGCCTGCGAGGCGTCGACGTTCATGTCCTTCATGATCGACGGCATCGCGGCGCCGACGACGGCGAGGTCGTAGCCGTCAAGCACCAGGATCAGCACGCCCCAGAACAAGACCAGAGCGTGAAAGCGGTTGAATTGGGCCTCGTCGGCCAGTTTGTGTACATCGATGCGCATGGACCTTTGTCCTTATTTTGATTAATGAGTGGCGCCGGATAGGCGCGCGTGGTGAATCACCCGGCTGTTTCCCCTGGTTGCTGGCCGGATTGCCCAGACTGCCGCGCCCGGAGGGCGAAGCGGCTTGGTTTCTGGCAGGCTGCACCCTGCCGTATCTGGATGGGTCGCCCGGCAAGCGCCGGGCGACATGGTGCTTTCCGTCGGAAAAGCACCGCTGGTGATCCGCTGCGCCGCGCGGGTCCGGGCTGTTGCCGGACGTTGGCGAGCGGTCGCTGTCTGCTTACTTGGCGGCCATGCGAATCGCGCCATCCATGCGGATGACTTCGCCGTTGAGGTATTGATTGGCGAAGATGTGTTCGACCAGCGCGGCGTATTCGGCCGGCTTGCCCATGCGCGACGGGAACGGAACCATCTTGCCCAGGGCTTCCTGGACTTCGGCCGGCATGCCCATCAGCATCGGGGTTTCCATGATCCCCGGGGCGATGGTCATCACGCGGATGCCGGAGCGGGCGAGTTCGCGGGCAATCGGCAGGGTCATCGAGACGACGCCGCCCTTGGACGCGGCATAGCCGGCCTGGCCGAGCTGGCCGTCAAAGGCGGCGACCGAGGCGGTGCTGACGATGACGCCGCGTTCGCCGGTTTCGTCGGCAGCGCTGGCGCTCATGATTTCGGCGGCCAGACGGATCATGTTGAAGCTGCCGACCAAGTTGATGTTGATGGTGCGGGCAAAGCTTTCCAGCTTGTGCGCGCCTTCCTTGCCGACCACCTTCTCGGCCGGGGCGACGCCGGCGCAATTGACCAGGCCGCGCAGCTGGCCCAGCGACTGGGCGACGGCAAAGGCGTTGCGGGCGCTTTCATCGTTGGTCACATCGGTCTGCACGAAACGGGCGGAGTTGGCACGCAATGCGCCGAGTTCGGTTTCGATCTGAGCGCCGGCTGCCGGGTTTACGTCGGCCAGCACGACCTTGCCGCCGGCGGCAACAATCATGCGGGCAGTGGCGGCGCCCAGCCCGGAGGCTCCGCCGGTGACGACAAATACATTTCCTTCGATTTTCATGGTCTCGCTCCTGGGTTATAGGGTTCGGGCGCGCACTGTAAGCAAGTGGCGGAGCGCTTTCATTGCCGGATTCGATCAACTTGAATGCGCTGTTCAGACAAAGCCTCGGCGTGCGACTTATGGCATCCTTCGGCGATGCGCGAAATCCACGGTGAAAAGGGCACGATTGCCATTGCTTTTGTTGATGAGGCACTGGCCTGCCTGCGCCGGCGGGGGATCGACGAGCGGCCGATCCTGCAGGCCGCCGGGATCAGTCCCGAACTGCTGGCCTGGCCGCAGGCACGGGTCTCGTCGGCGCACTACGGCACGCTCTGGCACGGCATCGCGCAGGTCATCGACGACGAGTTTTTCGGGCTCGACAGCCACCCGATGCGCCCCGGCAGCTTCACTCTGATGTGCCACACCCTGATCCATGCCGAGACGCTGGAGCGAGCCTTGCGCCGCGCCTTGCGCTTTTTCAACCTGATTCTCGACGACTGGCAGGCCGAACTGCGGGTCGATGGCGAGCAGGCGCAGATCGTCTTGCATGAGGCGGCGAGCGCCGCCGGTATGGCGCGGCCGCCCAAGGTCGCGTTTTCCTACGGCACCTATCTGCTGATCGTGCATGGCCTGGCCTGCTGGCTGGTCGGACGGCGGATTCCGCTCGATTACGCCGCTTTCCGCTGCCCCGAGCCGGCCTACAGCGACGAGTGGCGGGTGTTGTTCGCGCAGGATTTGCGCTTCGATCAGGCTCGGACCGGGGTCTGCTTTGCCGCGGCTTTTCTGGCGATGCCCAATGTCCAGAACGAACGGACGATGAAGGCCTTTCTTCGTCAGGCGCCGGCCAATTTCCTGGTTCGTTACAAGAACAGCGAGAGCGTGACCGCGCAGATCCGCCGGCGCCTGCGCGAAATCGCACCGGAATCGTGGCCCGATTTTCCGGTGCTGGCCAAGCAGATGCACGTCTCGCCGGCGACCCTGCGCCGCCGCCTGGAACGCGAGGGCGCGCGTTACCGGACGATCCTCGACGACCTGCGCCGCGATCTGGCGATCGGTTATCTCGGCGAGGCCCACCTGAGCATGCCGGAAATCGCCTGCGCGCTGGGTTTCACCGAACTCAGCGCCTTTTACCGCGCGTTCAAGAAATGGACCGGGATCGCACCCGGCCAGTACCGTGCGGCGCAAAGGCCGGAAGGCGCTCCGGGAATGCCGGCCGGGGGCGGCGACTGAGCCTTGCCCCCCGGCCGCGAGGCGAAGCGGCGCTTTGTCTTGTGCTCTGGCCGGACGGCCGCGCCCGTCGAAATTCTTCGCCAGCTACGGTCGACCGTGGAAATCGGCTGTTTTCGCCCCTTTCGCCGGGCTGGCTTTAGCGCGGCCCGCCGTAGATTGCCGCCAGTTGGTCGTAGTGGGCATGGGCTTCGTTTTCCTGCAGCGCGGCGGCCCGCCATTCCAGCAGGGCCGGATGGGCGAGCAGGGTGTCGCGATAGGCGGCAGCGGCCGGCGCGAGCGGGATGTTGTAGCTGTCGAAGCGGCAGGCGATCGGGGCAAACATCGCGTCGGCGGCCGAGAATTCGCCGAACAGCCAGGGGCCGCCGTCGGCGGCGAACTCGCGGCGGGTGCTTTCCCAGATTTCGCCGACCCGGTCGATGTCGCGCTGTACGTCGGGTTCGGCCGGCTTGCCGCGCAGGCGCAGCTTGAGATTCATCGGCAGCGCGCTGCGCAGGGCGCTGAAGCCGGCGTGCATTTCGGCACTGAGGCTGCGGGCGCGGGCCCGGGCGCGCGGATCGGCGGGCCAGATGCGCGCTTCGCTTTCGGCCAGGGTTTCGATGATCGCCAGGCTGTCCCAGACCTGGAAGCCGTCGGCGTGGTGCAGGCAGGGGACCCGGCCGTTGCCGGCGATCGGCTTCAGCGCCGGGTTGAACGGCCGGCCGGCGACCGAGACCAGGTGTTCGCGAAAGGGGATGCCGAAGTGCTTCATCACCAGCCAGGGGCGTAGCGACCACGAGGAGTAATTCTTGTTGCCGAGGTAGAGGTCGTACATGCCATGTCTCCTGTCGATAGCGTAGTCGGTCGAAGCCCCGGCGCTCAAAGCCGGAAGGTGGCAATGGCGCTGCGCGTATCGGCTGCCAGTTTTTCCAGGTGGGCAGCGGTGTCGGCGGCGGAGCGAATGGCGCTGCTGTTTTCCTCGGACATCTGGGCGATATTCTCGACATTGGTGGCGATATCGTTACTGGCCACCGATTGTTCGCGCAGGGCGTCGGAAATATCGGAAACGGTTCCCAGCACCCGCTGTGCGCCTTCATTGATGGCGACGATGGATTCGCTGGTGCGGCGAGCAAGCGAGACGCCGTCCTCGACCCGGCTCACCGTCTGCTCCATGGTTGCTACCGCCTGGTGCACACTGCCCTGCACGGCCACGATCATTTCCGAAATTTCGGTGGTGGCCTTGGCGGTCCGCTCGGCAAGTTTCCTGACCTCGTCGGCAACGACGGCAAAGCCACGCCCCTGCTCGCCGGCGCGAGCGGCTTCGATGGCGGCGTTGAGGGCGAGGAGATTGGTCTGATCGGCGACGTCCTTGATCACGCCGACGATGCTGCTGATGCGCTCCGAATGCTCGCCCATCTCGCGGATATTGCGCGATGCGGCGTCAACGGTCGTCGAGATACGCTGCATTTCGGCCACCGTATCTTCAATCGCGCGGCTGCCTTCCTGCGACAGACCACCGGTCTGCGAGGTGACGCCGTGCGCTTCCCTGGCGCTATCGGATACCTGGCTGATGGAAACCGTCATTTCCTCGACCGCCGCCGCCATTGACGACGCGGCTTCCGATTGACGGCTGGTGGCCACCGCCACCTGACTGGAGGCGCTCGCCATTTCCTGCGCGGCCGAAGCCACGCCGTCGGCGTTGTCGCGCAGGTCGGCCAGCATGCGCCGCAAATTATTCTGCATGCGCTGGGTGGAAACCATCAGGCTGCCCTTGTCGCCGTTGCGCACCGGAATACTCCCGGTCAGGTCGCCCTGGGCGATACGTTCGATGACCTCGCGAGCCGCGTCCGGCTCGCCGCCGAGCGGGCCGGTGACCGAACGAATGACCCAGAGCGCGAGCGAGACCGAGACGGCGAGCGCCAGCGCGACCACCACCAGGGTCAGGATACGGGCGCTGGTGTTGTGCTCGTGGGCACTATTACCGGCCTGAATCACCAACCCATTCTGATATTGGTTGAATTCACGCAGCGCCTCCTGATAGCGACGAAGAATCGGGCGCAGTTCCTTGTTGAGATAAGTGCGCGCATCCTCCAGGGTGCCGGCCTCGATCAGGCTGATCAACTTATCCTGGCCGTCGATGTAGCGGGTGCGCTCGGCCTTGGCTTTTTCCAGAATCTGGCGCGCATTCGGGTCGACCACCAGCGGCCAGAGCTTTTCGACATCCTTCATGATCGCGGCGCGATGTTCCAGCACCTGCGTCTTCTGCTTGCGCACATCGTCGGTATTCTCGGCCAGCATCATGTTGCGTAACGAAATACCGATCTGGAAGGTTTTCTGGATGATGTCGTTACTCAAACTGACCATCTCGACCTTTTTTTCGATGACCACCACATCTTCATTCAGGATGGACAGGCGGGAAATACCGATGGCGGCCACCACCAGCAAGAGCAGGATCACAACGGAAAAACCAATCCCCAACCGGGCTGCGACAGTTATATTTTTCATCTCTGTTCCGTGTTGATGCACAGCCTTGAGAGCTGTATTGAAAGAAGGCAATTTTACCGACAAGAAAATTATTCACCTAGGATTTCTTCGGCGCCAGGAAGCCGGCGATGGCAGTTTGTGCCGGCTCGGCGGCGAGCAAGCGCAGGAAAGCCGCCTCCTCGCGTGCGAAAGCCTCCCGGACGGCATCGAGTTGCGGCGTTTTCAAGAGGCGTTTTCCGGTCTGGATCACCTCGGGTGGCTGTGCCGCGAGGCGCGCAGCCACGGCCAGGCCGTGGGCAGCGGCCTGGCCGTCTTCGACCACTTCGGTGAGCAAGCCGGCGGCAAGGGCTTCGGCGGCGGTGAACGGATCGCCCAGGAGCAGGATGCTGGCCGCTTTCTTGTAGCCGGCACTGGCGGGCAGAAGCAGGCTGGAAGCACCTTCGGCACAGACGCCAAGTTTGACGAAGGGCGTGGCAAAGCGGGTCGAAGCGCCGGCAAAAGCAAAATCGCAATGCCCGAGCAAGGTGCTGCCAATCCCGATGGCCAGACCTTCGACCGCCGCGACAACCGGTTTGAAGCACCCGGCGAGAACGCGGAACAGACGCATGGCCAGGAGTTCGTCGGGTAGCGGGCTGAAATCGCCAAGGTCGTTGCCAGCGGTGAAAACTCCCTGGCTGCCCTGCAGGAAAATGACCTTTACCGCGGGGTCGTCGATAGCCGCGCCAATCGCCTCGGTCAGTTGCAGGTACATTTCCCCGTTCAGCGCATTGCGCCGGGCAGGCCGGTTGAAGCTGAGCTGCAGGATGCCGTCGGCCAGGGAAGAGAGAATGGGGGAAGTCGTGTCGCTCATGGGGCTTTCCTTGAAACGTTCAGGCAGAAAATCTGCATCGAGACGGCTTGTTCAGGCTGGGCTTCCGGACCAAAGGCACTCAGCCGGCCTCGGCCCAGTCGATGATCGGCTGCCACTGCGCCAGATCGCGGGCGACGCGCCCCGGTGGCAGGTCGAACAGGGTCATGCCGCTGGCGGCAGCCTGGACATAGAGCTGGGTATTGCGCAGATAGGTCAGCACCGGCAGATCGAAGCCGGCAAGAAACTGCTCCAGCTCGCCGGCGGCACGGGTGCGCGCATCGACGCGCATACCAATGACCGCGACATCGGCCCGCCCCTTGCGCACCGCCTTTTCATCGAGCAGGGCGGCAAGAAAATCTCGGGTCGCCCGCATGTCGAAGGTCGACGGCTGCACCGGAACGATCACCCGTGTCGACAGCTTGAGCACTTTTTCCAGCGCCTTGCCGTGCAGTCCGGCCGGCGTATCGAGCACCACGTGCGTGGTGCCCTTGGGCGGGCGGGCAATCCGGTCGGGGCCGATGTCCCAGGTATCGATAGTCGGCAACTCGAAAGGCCGCGTCTGTAGCCACTCGCGCGCCGACTGCTGGCGATCGATGTCGCCCAGCATCACCTCGCGCCGCTGAGCGGCGAAATAACCGGCCAGTTGGGTAGCCAGCGTGCTTTTACCGGAACCGCCCTTGGGGTTGGCGACGAGAAAGGCCTTCATGCCCTTGCTCCGGCAACGGGCAGCCGAACCGTGACAGCACGAGGACCAAAGGCCGGTACGGGCAGGTCTCCAGGCTGGCGGGGAGGAAGGAAAAAATGCGGGGGGGAGAAATCGGCGTTCGCTTTGGCCATCGTGCGTCGGTCGTCAAAAGGAAAAAGGCAAATCAGGGAAGAAAGATGGTCGAACCGGTGGTGCGCCGCGCCTCCAGGTCGCGGTGCGCATGCGCCGCATCGGCCAGCGCGTAGCGCTGATGCACCTCGATCCGCACCCGCCCGTCGGCAACCACCGCGAACAGCTCCTCGCCGAGCGCCAGCAAATCCTCGCGGCGGGCGGTGTAGGTCATCAGCGTCGGCCGGGTGATGAACAGCGAGCCCTTCTGCGACAGCTGGACCAAGTCCACCGGCGGCACCGGCCCCGAAGCGTTGCCGTAGGAAACCATCATCCCCAGCGGCCGCAGGCAGTCGAGCGAGCCGGCGAAGGTGTCCTTGCCGACACCGTCATAGACCACCGCAACGCCGGCGCCGCCGGTGATGTCGCGGACGCGGGCAGCAAAATCCTCGCGGCTGTAGTCGATCACGTGCTGACAACCGTGCGCCCGGGCCAGCTCGGCCTTGGCCGGCGAACCGACGGTGCCGATCACCGTCGCCCCGAGCGCGCGTGCCCACTGGCAGGCAATCAGGCCGACCCCACCGGCAGCGGCGTGGATCAGCACCGCGTCGCCGGGCTGCACGCGATAAGTCCGGCGCAGCAGGTAGGCGGCGGTCAGGCCTTGCAGCATCATCGCCGCCGCGGTGTCGAAGAAAATCTCCTCAGGCAGCCGCAACAACCGGTGTGCCGGCAGGTTGCGCGCTTCGGCGTAGGCCCCGACCGGGCCGCCGGCGTAGGCGACGCGGTCGCCGACGGCGACCTCGGTGACGCCTTCGCCGACCGCCTCGACCACGCCGGCCGCCTCGAGACCGATCCCGGCCGGCAGGGGCAGCGGATAGAGCCCGGTACGATGGTAAACGTCGATGAAGTTGAGCCCGATCGCCGCATGCCGGATCGTCGCCTCGCCGGCTGCCGGCGGCGGCAGCTCGACGGTTTGCAATTGCAGCACTTCGGGGCCGCCCACCCGCTCGAAACGAATCGCCCTGGTCATGGTCCTCTCCTCCTGCTTTTTATCGGTCGCCGATGGCTTTTTTCATACCGGATGCCGGAGAGTATCACCGCCACCGCCGGCCTTCCACCGTGCCCCGCACGGGAAAATGGTGATTTTCACGGTCGACCGTGAAAATCACCATTTTTCGCAATCGGGCGGCGAATTTCAGACCGGCGTCAGCTTGGCGTACTCCAGCGCCAGCCATTTCATCCCGGTGGCACCGCCGAAATTGACCTGCACCCGGGCATCGGCACCGCGCCCTTCGCTGGCGACGATGACCCCGGCGCCGAACTTGGCATGGTGCACGTTGAGCCCGATGCGCAGGCTGCTGGGCAGGGCATTCTCGCTGCGCTCGGCGCTCGCCTTGCCGCCGGAAGTGCCGCTCCAGCCCCCCGCACCGCCAGGCACGGCGCGGCCGCTCGGGCGCTGCCCCAGGTGACGCAGCAGTTGTCCGGGGATTTCTTCGAGGAAGGACGACGCGGTGCAGTAACGCGTCTGTCCATGCAGCATCCGGCTTTGCGCATGGCACAGGTAGAGCCGCTGGCGGGCGCGGGTGACGGCCACATACATCAGCCGCCGCTCTTCCTGCAGCCCGGCTTCGCCTTCGGACACCGCGTTTTCATGCGGGAACAGCCCTTGCTCAAGGCCGGTGATGAACACCGCGTCGAATTCCAGCCCCTTGGCCGCATGCACGGTCATCAGCTGCACCGCTTCCTGGCCTTCGCCGGCCTGGTGTTCGCCGGCTTCGAGCGAGGCGTGCGCGAGGAAGGAGGCAAGCGCCCCGCCCTCGCCTTCGACACTCATCACCACGCCGTCGTCGTCGACGAAGGTGGCGGCAGCGGTGATCAGTTCATCGAGGTTCTCCAGCCGTTCCTGGCCGTCTTTTTCATTTTGATAATGCGTCCGCAGGCCTGAGCGTTCAAGAACGTGCTTGATGATTTCTGGCAAACGCAGTTTTTCGCTTTCTTGACGGACACCTTCGATCAGCCGGATGAAGGCGCCGACCGCCTGCCCGGCCTTGCCGGAAAGCGAGGCCGCGGCGTTGTAGAGGCTGCAATTCATCTGGTGCGCTGCCGCCTGCAGGCTTTCCAGCGAACGGGCGCCGATGCCACGCGTCGGGAAATTGACCACGCGCAGGAAGGCGGTGTCGTCGTCCGGGTTGCCGAGCAGGCGCAAATAGGCCAGCGCATGCTTGATTTCCTGACGCTCGAAGAAGCGCAAGCCGCCATAAACCTTGTACGGCACGGCGCGGGTGAACAATTCGTGTTCGAGCACCCGCGACTGCGCGTTCGAGCGGTAGAGCAGCGCGATCTGGGTCGGGCTGACGCCGTCGCGGATCAATTCGCGCACTTCATCGACGACGAAACGCGCTTCGTCGAGGTCGGAATAGCCGTCATAGACGCGGATCGGTTCGCCATCGCCGGCATCGGTCCACAGGTTCTTGCCCAGGCGGTCGCTGTTGTTTTTGATCAGCGCATTGGCCGCCGCCAGGATATTGCCGTGCGAACGATAGTTCTGTTCCAGGCGAATCACATTCGGGCCGGCGTAATCGCGCTCGAATTCGCGCATGTTGCCGACCTCGGCGCCGCGGAAGCGGTAGATCGACTGATCGTCGTCGCCGACCGCGAAAATGCTGGCGCCGCCGCCGGCCAGCAGCTTGAGCCAGGCATATTGCAAACGGTTGGTATCCTGGAACTCGTCGACCAGGATGGTGCGGAAGCGCGCCTGGTAATGCTGGCGCAGCGGCTCGTTGCGCGAGAGCAGTTCGTAGCAGCGCAGCAGCAGTTCGGCAAAATCGCAGACGCCTTCGCGGTTGCACTGGGCTTCGTATTCGGCGTAAAGCTCGACGCGCTTTTGCGTATAGCTGTCGTAGGCCTGCGCCTGCGCCGCGCGCACGCCCTGTTCCTTGTGCCCATTGAAAAAGTGGCACAGCTCGCGCGGCGGATATTTTTCGTCGTCGATATTCAGGTTCTTGAGCAGGCGCTTGACCATCGCCAGCTGATCGCCGCTATCGAGGATCTGGAAGGTCTGCGGCAGCCCGGCCTCGCGGAAATGTGCGCGCAGCATCCGGTTACAGAGGCCGTGAAAGGTACCGATCCACAGGCTGCGCACATTGAACGGCACGGTCGCGGCCAGCCGTACGCTCATTTCCTTGGCCGCCTTGTTGGTGAAGGTCACCGCCAGCACCGCGTGCGGGCTGATCTGGTTGGTCGACAGCAGCCAGGCGATGCGCGTGGTCAAGACCCGCGTTTTGCCGCTGCCGGCTCCGGCGAGAATCAGGGCGGGCACCGGCGGCAGGGTCACCGCCTGCAATTGTGGCGGGTTTAGATGAGCAAGAATATCTGACATTGATCAATCCATGTCTATAACTAAAGGCGTAGTATGCGCGACCGTCCGGGGAGGGCCTCGCCTGTTTTCCCTGTTGCTATTGTGCAACGCAGCAATACACACCATCACAGAATGCAACGGGAAAAACACAGAAAAGAAGCGCAAGGCAAGTATACTGGCTACAAATATAGTGCACTGCACAAAAAAGGCTCACAAGGCCAAACCCGCAAGAGTGGCTACCACCACGGATGCTGAACCACAACCGGAGAATCCCACCATGAACGCCCCGAAACTACTCCCCTGGATCGCTCGCAAGGCCGGCATCAGCGATGAGCTGGCGCTGAAACTCTGGCGCCGCGCCGCCTCCGAGGCCGAATACCTGACCGGAAAAAGCAGCGGCTCGGAATACCACGGCCTGGCCATTGAACGCCTGCTGACGCTGGTCGAAGACGAGGCCTGCCTGAGCCCGAACCATCCGCTGACCTCGGCACCGCAGCTGACCTGGGTCTGGCGCCACCAGACGCGCATTTCGCTGCTGTCGCTAATGGCCGCCCAGAATACCTATCGCTTCTGGCAGAGCACCTGGGAAAATCTCTACCCAAACGCCCGCGCCGCCTGAGCGCGGCGGACAAGGACCGAAGCCGGAACGGGTGACACCGCTTCCGGCTTTCCCGCACGGGATTTCAGCGCCGCCTCAACTGCGCGGCGGGCAATTCACGGTCGACGTTGGCCAGGCGGATTTCCAGGGCGGCCGCGTCCTCCTCCGAACGCAAGTGCTCGACCCGCAAATGGTAGAGATAGGTCTCGCCGCTGGCACGTGGCTCAATCCGGGGCAGGTAGCCGGCCGCCCGCAAGCGGTCGTAATGGCCGAGCACCGTATCCTTGTCGAAAGGCCCGTAACGTAGCAGCCAGCGCCCACCGGCCTGCTGCACGCCGCGATCCGGCTGAATCTCGGTTTCGCCGGCCCATTGCGCCAGTTGTGCCGGGTCGGCCCGGACAATCGGGCCGGGCGCCTGACCACGCTCGGCACTGTAAACCGCCAGGGGCATATCCAGACTGACCGGCTCGGCCTGCGGATGCATCGCCACGCCCCGCCCTTCGAGCAAGCAGACGAAATCGCGGGCGGCATCGGCACGCCCCCAGACATCGGTGCCGCGAATGCCGATGGTCACCGTCCCGGAACGGACATTGATCGCCCGATCGCTACGGTATTTGTGAAAAATGGTGGTCGTGAGGCGAAACGCCCCCTTGGCAACATCGACTGCCGCCGCGAAATGCGGACGCCCCCGTTCCCCCTGCTGCATGGCATTGAAAGCGTAGCTGCCGTCTTCACCGACCTTGACCGCGCTCCCGTCGGCCAACTGGATCAACACCCGACCGCCACTACCGGTCAGCACCCGATCACGATTTTGCAACTCCGCCCCCGGCGCCAGGGGCTGTCTTTCACCATGGCGTTCGAGCCAGGCCGGCCCCTGCAAGGCATCCACCCGGGCGTTGGCCGCCGCATTCACGGTCGACGCCCCCCCCAGGGCAAAAATCACTGCCGCCAGCACAGCCATCCGCTGCATCGAATTCTCCCGCGAATTGAAAAGGTATAATGGCCGGTCTTGCCTTGTTGCATCGTCCAACCGAACCGCTCACCACCGACTGAATCCAAGCCCATGTCCATGCAGGAAAAATACACCCCGGCCGAGATCGAACGCGCCGCCCAGGCGCACTGGGACCTGACCGCCGCCGCCCGTGCCGTCGAAGACGCGAGCCGCCCCAAATATTACTGCCTGTCGATGTTCCCCTACCCGTCGGGCAAACTGCACATGGGCCACGTGCGAAACTATACCATCGGCGACGTCCTCTCCCGCTTCCACAAGATGCAGGGCTACAACGTGCTGCAACCGATGGGCTGGGACGCCTTCGGGATGCCGGCCGAAAACGCCGCGCTGGCCAACAACGTCGCCCCGGCCGGGTGGACCTACTCCAACATCGAATACATGAAGCAGCAGCTCAAGTCGCTCGGCTTCGCCATCGACTGGCAGCGCGAACTCGCCACCTGCACCCCCGAGTACTATCGCTGGGAACAGTGGCTGTTCACCCGCCTCTACGAGAAGGGCTTGCTTTACAAGAAGCTCGGCACCGTGAACTGGGATCCGGTCGACCACACCGTGCTCGCCAACGAACAGGTGATCGACGGTCGCGGCTGGCGTTCCGGCGCGCTGGTCGAGAAGCGCGAGATACCCATGTACTACATGAAGATCACCGCCTACGCCGAGGAACTGCTGGCCGAACTCGACAATTTGCCAGGCTGGCCCGAGCAGGTCCGCCTGATGCAGAAGAACTGGATCGGCAAGAGCACCGGCGTGCGCTTCGCCTTCCCGCTGGCTGCGGAATTTGCTCAAAGCGCCGATGAAAAGCTGTGGGTATTCACCACCCGCGCCGACACCATCATGGGCGTCACCTTCGTCGCCGTCGCCGCCGAACACCCGCTGGCTACCCGCGCGGCTGAAAACAACCCGGAACTCGCCGCCTTCATCGCCGAATGCAAGCAGGGCGGCGTCGCCGAAGCCGACCTCGCCACGATGGAAAAGAAGGGGATGCCGACCGGCATCTTCGTCAGCCACCCGCTGACTGGCGAACAGGTCGAAGTCTGGGTCGGCAACTACGTGCTGATGAGCTACGGCGACGGCGCGGTGATGGCTGTCCCGGCGCACGACGAACGCGATTTCGCCTTTGCCAAGAAGTACGACCTGCCGATCAAGCAGGTGATCGCCGCCGACGGCGAAAGCTTCAGCCTGGACGGCTGGCAGGAATGGTACGGCGACAAGCAGAAAGGCGCCTGCATCAACTCCGGCAAGTACGACGGCCTGGCTTATGAAGCCGCCGTCGACGCGATTGCCGCCGACCTCGCCGCCAAGGGCCTGGGCGAAAAGAAAGTGCAGTTCCGCCTGCGCGACTGGGGGATTTCCCGCCAGCGCTACTGGGGCTGCCCGATCCCGATCATCCACTGCCCGACTTGCGGCGACGTGCCGGTGCCGGACGAGCAATTGCCGGTCGTGTTGCCAGAAGATGTCGAGATCACCGGCGCCGGTTCGCCGCTGGCGCGGATGCCCGAGTTTTACGAGTGCCAGTGTCCGAAGTGCGGCGGCGACGCCAAGCGCGAAACCGACACCATGGACACCTTCTTCGAGTCGTCCTGGTACTTCCTGCGCTACGCCTGCCCGGACAACGCCACGGCCATGGTCGACGAGCGCGTCGCCTATTGGTGTAAAGGCGGCATCGACCAGTACATCGGCGGCATCGAACACGCCATCCTCCACCTGCTCTATTCGCGCTTCTTCACCAAGCTGATGCGTGATGTCGGCCTGATCGGCGACTTGGGTGAACCCTTCGCCAACCTGCTGACCCAGGGCATGGTGGTGGCGCCGACCTTCTACCGCGAAGGCGACGGTGAGCAAAATCGCGGCAAGAAGCTGTGGCTCAACCCGGCCGATGTCGATGTCGTCACCGACGAGCGCGGCCGCCCGACCGGGGCCACGCTCAAGGCCGACGGCCAGCCGGTAATCATCGGCGGCACCGAGAAGATGTCGAAGTCGAAGAACAACGGTGTCGACCCGCAATCGCTGATCGAACAGTACGGCGCCGATACCGCCCGCCTGTTCATGATGTTCGCGGCCCCGCCCGACCAGTCGCTGGAATGGTCGGACGCCGGCGTCGAGGGTGCCTTCCGCTTCCTGCGCCGCTTGTGGAAGCTGGTGCATGACCACGTGCAGACTGGCACGACCCTGAATTCAGAAGCGGCCCCCAGGGTCAACGCCGAAATCGAGGCAAAATCGCTGTCGACCGTGCAAACCGATCTGCGCCGCAAGCTGCATCAGACGATGCAGAAGGTCGCCGACGATTACGGCCGCCGCAAGCAGTTCAACACCGCCATCGCTGCGGTGATGGAACTGCTCAACGCCTACGATAAAGCCAACAACGGAACCGACTTGAGCGACGCCGCCGGTCGTGCCCTGGCGCAGGAGCTGCTCGAAGCCGTCACCCTGCTGCTCTTCCCGATCGTGCCGCACATCGGCCAGGCGCTGTACAGCGAACTGAAGCCGGGCGCCGATGCCGGCCTCGCCAGCTTCCCCAAGGCCGACCCGGCAGCGCTCAAGCAGGACGAGATCGAGCTGATGGTGCAGGTCAACGGCAAGCTGCGCGGCTCCATCCGCGTCGCCGCTGAAGCCGACAAGGCGAGCATCGAAGCCGCTGCGCTGGCCTCCGAAGGCGCGGTCAAGTTCATGGAAGGCAAGCCGGCGAAGAAGGTCGTCGTCGTTCCCGGCCGCCTGGTCAATATCGTGGTGTAAAAGCGCCGCCTTGCGTGGTGAGCGGCCGGTCATCCGCCGCCCTCCATGCAGTGCCAAGCGCCGATCACCCGCAACCAACCAGCGAAATCACATGCTTACTCGCCGCCGTCTGCTCACCCTGCTTCCTGCCGCCGGCCTGCTGCTGACGGCAGGCTGCGGTTTCCGCCTGCGCGGTGCGCAAAGCGCCAAGCTACCGTATCAGTCGCTGCACATCGCCCTGCCGGAAACCGCCGATGTCCGCATCTGGCTGGAACGCTACATCAACGCCACCGGCAGCACCGAACTGACCGACAACCCACTGGAAGCCGAAGCCATCTTCCAGCAGATGGCCGACCAGCGCAGCAAGACCATCCTCAGCGTCAATGCCCAGGGCCGCGTGCGTGAGTACCGTCTGCAATTGAATTACAGCTTCCGCATCATCACCCCGCAAAGCAAGGTCCTGGTTGCGCCGAATGAAATCAGCCTGACCCGCGACATTGCCTTCGACGACTCCAACGTGCTCGCCAAGGATCTCGAGGAAAGCCTGCTCTGGCGCGACATGACCAACGACCTGGTCAACCAGGTGATGCGCCGGCTGGCGATCATCAAGCCGAAAGCCGGCAAGGAAGAAGAAGAGGACTGATGCAACTCAAGGGCGACCAGCTCGGCGCACACCTCGAACGCGAGCTGCGCCCGCTCTACGTACTGTACGGCGACGAACCGCTGCTCGTCCTCGAAGCCGCCGACGCGATCCGCAAAAAGGCGCGCCAGCAGGGCTACAGCGAACGCGAGGTCCTGACCGCGCTCCCCGGCTTCGACTGGAACCAGTTGCTCGCCGCCGGCGGCAACCTGTCGCTGTTCGGCGACCGCAAGCTGATCGACCTGCGGATTCCCAACGGCAAGCCCGGCAAGGAAGGCAGCAGCGCCTTGCAGGCCTGGTGCCAGAACCTGTCGGCCGACAACCTGCTGCTGATCACGCTGCCCGAACTCGACTGGAAGGAAGAGAAGGCCGCCTGGTTCATTGCCCTCGCCAGTGCCGGCGTCGCGGTCAAGCTCAACGCCCCGCCGCTGGCCGAGCTGCCGGGTTGGATCGCCGGCCGCCTGCGCCGCCAGCAGCAAAGCGCCGATCCCGAGAGCCTGGGCTTCATCGCCGAACGAGTGGAAGGCAACCTGCTCGCCGCGCACCAGGAAATCCAGAAGCTGGCACTGCTTTACCCGACCGGCAAGCTGAGCCCGGAACAGGTCCGCGATGCCGTGCTCAACGTCGCCCGCTACGATCTCGACGGTTTGCGCGAAGCCTTGCTGCTCGGCGACCTGACACGCTTCAAACGGACCCTGGACGGGCTGATGCACGAAGGTGAAGCGCTGCCGCTGATCCTCTGGGCGCTGACCGAGGAAATCCGCGCCCTGGCTACCGTCCGCACCGGCCTCGACCGCAAGCTGCCGCTGGACGCACTGCTGCGCGACGCCAAGGTCTGGGGACCGCGTCAGAGCGCATTCAAAAAGGCGCTGCAACGCCTGAACAGCGGGGAACTGACCCAGGGGCTGACCCAAGCCGCGAGCATCGACAAAACGATCAAGGGTATCGGCCAGGGCAAGATCGAGGAGGCACTGTTACGCCTCGGGCTCGACCTCTGCCAGCCGCAGTCCGCCGCCAGAAACCGCCGCTGACGCCGCCCTGGAGCAAGTGCGCTCAGGCATGATCGACCACGGACCCCGGCGCCGGGACGAAAGGCGTCCCATCGCTCCCATCGGGAGAGAGGTCCTCCCAGATACAGGTATCGTCGTGCCGGGGCGCATCGAGCAATCCCGGCTTTTGTTCCTCTTGGGCCAGACACTCCCCCTGACAGGAGAGTGAAACCACCACAACCTGCATTTCGGGATCGACCCGACGTTCGCCGTCCCAATAGCTACAGGTCGCGCACACTTTGACCTCGGTCGGCACAATCAATTTCTCAGCCATCTCATCCTCGATGGAAAACCCTTCCAAACTCAGGGCTGAGAGTTTACCCGCTTACGGAAGTTCCCAGTATATTTGCTGGCTATAATGTTCCACTCTCCCACCCGGAACCGGAAAAACCGCCGCCAGACGGCCCCCACCGACGCCTGCCGCCGCTTTTTTGCCGGCACGGTCTTCGAGGCAAGGACGACATTCCGGACCGGGACCGGTTTCTGACGAAGACTTTGGCATTGCACAAGAACATGGATATCAAGGAATACATGCACACCGTCGGGCGTTGCGCCCGCGCTGCCTCGCGCCGCCTGGCAATGGCGACGACGGCGGAAAAGAACAAGACACTGATGCACCTCGCCGCCGCGATCCGCCGCGAACAAGCCACCCTCCTCGCCGCCAATCGGCAGGACCTTGAAGCGGCGCGTGCCAGCGGCCTTGAAGCCGCCATGCTCGACCGCCTGGCACTGAGCGAAAAAGGGGTCGCCGCAATGGCCGAGGGCGTCGAGCAGGTTGCCACCCTGCCCGATCCGGTCGGAGAAATCCGCGATATCAAATTCCGCCCCTCCGGCATCCAGGTCGGCAAGATGCGCGCGCCGCTGGGGGTCATCGGCATCATCTACGAAGCCCGCCCCAACGTCACCGCCGACGCCGCCGCGCTTTGCCTGAAATCCGGCAATGCCGCCATCCTGCGCGGCGGCTCCGAGGCCATCCATTGCAACCGCGCCATCGCCGCCCTGGTCAAGGAGGCGCTGGAAGCCGCCGGCCTGCCCGCCGATTGCGTCCAGATCGTCGACACCACCGACCGGGCCGCTGTCGGTGAATTGATCACCCTGCGCGAATTCGTCGACGTCATCGTGCCGCGCGGCGGCAAGGGCCTGATCGCCCGCCTGCTGGCCGAAGCCCGCGTGCCGATGATCCAGCACCTCGACGGCAACTGCCACGTCTATATCGAGAGCGATGCCGATCCGGCCAAGGCGCTGAAGATCGTCGAGAATGCCAAGACCCAGCGCTACGGTACCTGCAACACCGCCGAATCTCTGCTCATCGACCGCACCATCGCCGCCACCCACTTGCCGCCCATCGCCGCCATGCTCGCCGGCAAGGGGGTCGAAATCCGCGGCTGTGCCGAGACCTGCGCCCTGGTGCCGGGCGCCGTGGCCGCCACGGAAGAGGATTACTACACCGAATTCCTGGCGCCGATCATTTCGGTCAAGGTCGTCGCCGGGTTCGACGAGGCGGTCGCCCACATCAACCAGTATTCCTCGCACCACTCCGAAGCCATCGTTACCGAAAACCACCCCAAGGCAATGCGCTTCCTGCGCGAGGTCGACTCCAGCTCGGTGATGATCAATGCCTCGACCCGCTTTGCCGACGGCTTCGAGTACGGCCTGGGTGCCGAGATCGGCATCTCGACCGACAAGATTCACGCCCGAGGTCCGGTCGGCCTCGAAGGCCTGACCAGCGAAAAATGGATTGTGCTCGGCGACGGACACGTCCGTAGCTGAATGCCGGCGCCCAAAATCACCGCTCGCACTACCTGGCAAGCAGTCGTTGCCGCGCCAGGTTTTGCGCTCGGCCTCGTCTGCGACGACGACGAGCTGCACGCCATCGAATTTCTGGCGCCGCGAGCGGCGCAAATCGGCGACCGGCCGCTGGCCGCCGAGGCGGCACGCCAGCTGAGCGCCTGGCTCGACGATCCGACCCAGGTCTTCTCCCTCCCCCTGCGGGCGCAAGGCACTCCCTTCCAGCGGCGCGTCTGGGCACAAATCGCCGCCATTCCATCCGGCGAAACGCGCAGTTACGGTCAACTGGCCCAAACCCTGAAAAATGCTCCGCGTGCCGTTGGTCAGGCCTGCGGCGCCAATCCCTTTCCCGTGATCGTTCCCTGTCACCGCGTTCTCGCGGCCAACGGCGGGCTCGGCGGTTTCAACCGCCAGGGCGGAGGTTTCCTGCTCGATATCAAACGCTGGCTGCTCAGGCATGAAGGCGCCCTCGGCAGCTGAGCTCGACGAAATCGACCGCTTCTGCGACGGCCTCTGGCTAGAAGACGGCCTCTCGCCGGCGACGCTCGCCAGCTATCGCTCCGATCTCAAACATCTTGCCGGCTGGCTGGCGGAGCATTCGTCCGGGAACCTGCTTGCCGCCGACGAGCCGACCCTGATTCATTTCATCGCCGAACTGGCACGCAGCACCCGAGCCAGCTCGCAAGCCCGTTACCTGTCGACTCTGCGCCGCTTTTACCGCTGGCAGATCGGACACGGTCGCCTGCGCAGCGATCCGACGCAAAACCTGAACAATCCCATGCAAGGCTCGCGCCTGCCGAAAACGCTGAGCGAAGCCCAGGTCGAGGCCCTGCTTGCCGCACCGGATACCGAAACCCCACTCGGACTGCGCGACCGCAGCATGCTGGAAACTGTCTACGCCACCGGCCTGCGCGTTTCCGAGCTGATCAACCTCAAACTGTTCGAGATCAACCTCAACGACGGCATCGTCCGGGCCAGGGGCAAGGGTGACAAGGAACGCCTGACGCCGCTGGGCGACATCGCGGCCGAATGGATCGTCCGCTACCTGAGCGAAGCGCGCCCGCAAATCCTCGCCGGACGCCAGGACGATGCCCTGTTCGTCACCGGGCGCGGCCAGGCAATGACCCGCCAGGCCTTCTGGCAATTGGTCAAGCGTTACGCCAAAAGCGCCGGCATCGCCCCCGAAAGACTATCGCCGCACGTTCTCCGCCACGCCTTTGCCACGCATCTGCTCAACCACGGCGCCGACCTGCGGGTGGTGCAGCTACTGCTTGGTCACGCCGACATCTCGACCACCCAGATTTACACCCACGTTGCCCGCGAACGCCTGAAGGCCCTGCACACCGCCCACCATCCACGCGGCTGAGTGCTGGATTTTGACCATTTTGTGACCAGGCCGCGCGCCTGGCTGGCGGACGGGAGTAAACTGCGCCCTCAAGCTGTGCATGGGAGGAATGGAGCATGCTCCGCCGCATTCTGAAATGGCTGACGATGCTGTCGCTGCTGACCGGGCTTGTCGCCTGCGGCAAACCCGAGCCCATCGTCATCGGGTTGATTGCCGGACTGTCGGATCGTGGCTCCGATTTCGGCGAAAGCGTGCGCAATGGGGTAATCCTCGCCATCGAGCAGCAGAATACCGCCGGCGGCATCGACGGACGGATGCTGGAACTGGTCATCCGCGACGATGGGCAGAATCGCGAGCAGGCCGTGCGCGCCGCCCGCGAACTGATTGCGCTGGGACCGGAAATCGTGATCGGGCCGGTCACCAGTTCCATGGCAGCCGTCGTCGTGCCGTTGATGAACGACGCCGGTCTGACCCTGATCAGCCCGACGGTTGCCTCGCCCGATTTCGTCGGCATCGACGATCAGTTCTTCCGCGTCAATCGCAGTACGCGCGCCGCCGCCGAGCACCATGCCGAAATGCTGTTCGCACGCGGTGCGCGCCGGACGGCGCTGGCCTACGATACCAGCAACGGGCCTTACTCCAACACCTGGCTGGCCGCCTACCGCGACAGATTCGCCCAACTCGGTGGCGAGGTCGTGGCGGCGGTGCCTTTCGCCTCGTCGGCACAGACCGGCTTTGCCGGCATTCTCGCCGAGATGCTACCGGGCCAGCCCGATTCGCTACTTTTTGTCGCCAGTTCGCTCGACACCGCCCGCCTCTGCCAGCAGGCGCGCAAGCAGGCCCCCAAACTGCTGCTCAGTTCGACCGAATGGGCCGCCTCCGGTGAATTCCTGGTCGAGATGGGCGGCGAGGCCGTTGAGGGACTGCTGATTGCCCATGCCTACAACCGTAACGACAATGGCCGCTTCCAGGTCTTCCGCCAGGCCTACCGCCAGCGCTTCCAGCGCGAATTCGGCTCCTTCTCGCCGCTGGCCCACGACACTGCCAATATCGTGTTCACCGCCCTCGGCAAGCGCCGCCCCGGCCAGACGATGAAGGCCGCGCTGCTCGGCTCCGGCCCCTACCGCGGCCTGCAGCAGGAAATAAGCTTCGATGCCTGGGGCGATGCCACCCGCCAGGTTTATTTCACCGAAATCCGCAACGGGCAATTCGTACAACTGCAATGAAGCGTCCGCACCCTCGCGAATGGCGCCTGCACGCCTACCTCGGCGCCTTGCTGACCTTGACCTCGGTCCTCAGCTTCGCCCTCGTCGCCTCGGCTTTCCTTCTCACCCGGATTCCGCAACTCGAGAGCGAAATCCGCAGCCGGGCCGAGGGCGACGCCCGCGATCTGGCGGCACGCATCGAACTGCAGTTGGGGGCGCTCCAGGAACAACTGGCCCTGCTCGGCGTCGCCCTCCAGGGGCATCAGGATCTGAAACCGCTGATCGAAAGCGCGGTTGGCGAGGGACGGACCTTTCGCGCTCTTTACCTCGTTTCTGCCCGGGGCAAGGTCGAGGCCGCCGGTCTGGCACCGGATTACCGCCATCTCCAGGCCGAGATCATCGGCAGCGACCTCTCGGCGGTGGCACTTTTCCGCAAGCTGCGGGAGCAGGATCAAGCCGTCTGGAGCGGCAAATATCTCTCGGCCCTCACCGGCGCGGTCACCGTCGGACTGGGACGGCCACTTGCGGATGGACGCATGCTGATCGGCGAAGTGCCGCTCGCCTATCTGCTCGATATCGTCAAATTCAATCTCGGCGGCGAATCGCGGGCCATCTGGGTCATCGACCAGCGCGGAGACCTGTTGGCCGACACCGAGTCGGAACAGACCCAGGGCCTGAATTTCTACTCCTCCCCACTGCTGCAGGCCCTGCTCAACGAGCGTCCGCTGCCGCGGCAATTCAGTTTCGACGGTCGCGACCACTATGTTGGCGGCGCCCGCTCAAGCGCGCTTGGCTGGGCTTTCGTCGCCCGCCTCCCGGCCGGCCTGGACAACCCGGAAATCAGGATGACGGTCTTCATCGTCTGTGGCGGTTTCCTGGTCTCGCTGCTGATCGGCAACCTGCTGGCGCTCTACGGCGCAGGACGCTTGCTGCGTCCGCTGGGACGCATCGTCAGCCAGACGCACGCCGTTGCCCAAGGCGAGAGCACCGGCGACTGGCCGCGCGGCATGATCACCGAATTCAACCACCTCTCGGCCGACCTTGGCCGCATGGCAGCAAATATCGGCGAGAGGGAGCGCAAATTCCTGGCCATCTTCAACGCCTCACCCATCCCCTTGTTGTTCACCAATTTCGACGAGCAGGCGCGGATCGCCGACGTCAACGATGCCTGGGTCGCGCTCTTCGAGCGCCCACGCGAGGAAGTGGTCGGCAAGACCAGCCGGGAAATCGGTATCTGGGAGTCGCCGGAAAAGCGGGCCGAGGTACTTTCCGCCGTCCTTGGCGAGCACGGCAGCGTCGAAACCGTACTGTTGCGCAAGGGTGGCCAGCGCCTGCTTTGCCGGGTAGCAGCCCAGACCTTCGAGATCAACGGCCGACGCTACCTGATCTGGGTGCTCGAGGATATCGGCGAGATCCGCCGTATCGAGCGGGAGCTTCGCCTTCTCAACGGTGACCTGGAAGCCCGCGTTGCCGAACGTACACAGGCCCTGTCGCGCGCCAAGGAGGCGGCCGAGGCCGCAAGCCGCGCGAAGAGCGCCTTTTTAGCCAACATCAGTCACGAAATCCGCACGCCGCTCAATGCCATTGGCGGCATGGCCCACCTGATCCGCCGCGCCGGCCTGCCGCCAGCGCAGGAAGAGCGGCTCGACAAGCTCGAAGCCGCCGGGCGCCACTTGCTCGAAATCATCAACATGGTGCTCGACCTGTCCAAGATCGAGGCCGGCAAGATGCAACTGGAGCAGCAGGTTTTCCATCTTGAAGAAGTCTTCGTCAACGTCTGTTCGATGCTCAACGAAAAGGCACTGGAAAAAGGTCTGCGCCTCCACTACTCACTGCCCAGCCTGCCGCCCTTGCTCGGCGACTCGACGCGGCTGCAGCAGGCACTGCTCAATTTCGCCGGCAATGCCGTCAAATTCACCGACCACGGCGAAGTAGCGCTCAGCGCCCGGGTCGTCGAGCAGGACCGAAACGGGCTCCTGCTGCGTTGCGAGGTCCGCGATACCGGAATCGGAATCGAACCCGAGGCGCAGGCTCGCCTCTTCCGGCCGTTCGAGCAGGCCGACAGTTCGACCACTCGCCGCTACGGCGGCACCGGCCTCGGCCTCGCGATTTCGGCACGCATTGCCGAGGCGCTCGGTGGCCAGGCCGGGGTAAGCAGCACGCCGGGCATGGGCAGCACCTTCTGGCTCAGCGCCCGCCTGGCGCTGGCACCGTTGGCCAGCGAGCATCCGCAACCTCCCGACGAAGACATCGAGGCGCAACTGCGGGCCTTGGCCGCTTCCTGCCGCGCCCTGCTGGTCGACGACGAGCCGATCAACCGCGAAATCGGCCTGATGCTGCTTGCCGACAGCGGCATTGCCGCCGACATCGCCTGCGACGGGCTGGAAGCCGTGGCGCAGGCAAGCGCTCACGCCTACGACCTGATCCTGATGGACATGCAGATGCCGCATCTCGACGGCCTGGGCGCCACCCAGCGCATCCGCGCCTTGCCGCAGCACACCGACACGCCGATCGTGGCCATGACCGCCAATGCCTTCAGCGAGGACCGCGAACGCTGCTTTGCCGCCGGCATGACCCACTTCGTGGCCAAACCCATCGACCCCGCCGCCTTCTACCGCCTGCTACTCGGCATCCTGAAGAAGAAAACAGCGCGATAATCGCTACCCATCCTTGTTTTTTCCCGATTTCACCACCATGAGCAAGCCGGACCACGCCCCCGAAACCCCCGCAACCAAGTTCCTCAAGAGCCACAAAGTCCCCTACTCCAGCCACCTCTACACCTACGAGGAGCACGGCGGCACCAAGGTCTCGGCGCGCGAGTTGAACGTGGACGAACACGCGGTGGTCAAGACGCTGATTTTCGAGGACGAGAACGGCAAGCCGCTGATCGTGCTGATGCACGGCGATTGCAAGGTCTCGACCAACCGTGCAAGCCGGAAGTCGCCAACCGCCACAGCGGCTACCTGGTCGGCGGCACCAGCCCCTTCGGGACCAAGAAGGCGATGCCGGTCTATCTCGAAAAAAGCATCCTCGACCTGCCGCTGATCTACATCAACGGCGGCCGTCGGGGTTACCTGGTCGGCGTCCACCCGCATGACATCGTGCGCACGCTGGCGCCGAAGGCGGTCGAGGCGGCACTGGCCGACTGAACCCGAAACTTCGATTCGCACACAAAATTCGCCGATCAACGCGGATGTTCCAGTGACTTGCTCGAGTGTTTCCGCAATACCCGCCGGGCGAATGCCCGCATAAGCCCCAAGCGCCGACCAAGCCGCAGCATTGGCAACGGCTCCGCCTCCTCGGCTAAAACCGTTTTTCCAGTGAGAAGGCAAAGCCGGGCACCGGCGGGATCTGCCAGCGATCGCACTCAAGTTCCGGCGACGGGCAAAAATCTCCGGTTTTTTTGCTTGGAGAGCGGCTTAAACCGAGCGCTCGATGGTCACGCCGACGCGCTTCACGCCCGGCATCATCCCCAGTTTGGCGACCGAGACACGCACCCACTGCGCGGCGAAATTCTCCAGCAGGTAGGTGGCAATGTGTTCGGTCAGTTTTTCGAGCAGGTTGAAATGCGCCGCCGCCAGGTCCTGGCGCAGGCGTTCGACCACCACCGCGTAATCGACGGTATCGCGAATGTCGTCGCTGGCCCCGGCCGAGGTAGTGGAAACGCCGATGTGCAGGCTGATTTCGACCGTCTGCGGCATGGCCTTCTCGCGCGGGTAGATGCCGATCCAGGTCTCGGCGCGCATTTCTTCGATGAAAATGATGTCCATGGGGCAGTCGACCGTGGCCGAGGTGTAAAATCCGGCGCGATTGTACCCTGCCTACCCCTCACGGCAAGGCCGTCGGCCACCGTTAACCAGACAATACCCGCCTGCCATGCAAACCACCCTCGCCCTCATCGCCGCCTATCTGCTCGGCTCCGTTCCCTTTGCGATGATCTCGTCGAAAATTTTCGGTCTCGCCGATCCGCGCAGCTACGGTTCCGGCAACCCCGGCGCAACAAACGTGCTGCGCAGCGGCAACAAGAAAGCCGCGCTGCTGACGCTGATCGGCGACGCGCTCAAGGGCAGCGTTGCGGTCCTCGTCGCGCAGCAGGCCGGTCTTGGCGAGACCCAGGTCGCTCTGGTCGCACTCGCCGTCTTCCTCGGCCACCTCTACCCGGTCTTCCTCAAGTTCAAGGGTGGCAAGGGCGTTGCCACCGCCGCCGGCGTGCTGCTCGCGCTCGACCCACTGCTCGGCCTCGCCACCGTCGGCACCTGGCTGCTGGTCGCCTACGTGTCGCGCTACTCCTCGCTCGCCGCCCTCTGCGCCGCCGCCGCCGCGCCGCTCTACGCGGCACTGATGCACGGCGCCGGCAGCCAGGCCATCATCGTCGGCCTGCTCGGCATGGCGCTGATCGGCAAACACTGGCAGAACATCCAGCGACTGCTCGCCGGGCAGGAAGCGAAAATCGGCAGCAAGAAGAAAAGCTGACGACTCTGCGGGAAAAACCGCTGTTTTTCCCGTCGACCGTAAAAATCAGGCCGGAACCCCAAGAATGACGTGGCTGGCCTTGATCAGGGCCGTGGCCTCGACCCCCTCCTTCAGCCCGAGTTCGAGCACGGCTTCGTTGGTAACGATGGCGAAGACAACGGCGCCACCGGGCAGGGCGATACCGACCTCGGAATTGACGGCGCCCTTGTGCAGGCTGCTGACCTTGCCTGTGAGCTGATTGCGGGCCGAGAACCTGACCGTCCGCGGCCCGGTCAACAGCATCACCCACGGGGCCTTGACGTAGGCAATGGCCTCCTTGCCGACGGCAATGCCCAGATCCTGCAAGCTACCCTCGGTGACGATGGCGACAATGCGGTCGCCACCGCCGAGATTCAGTTCAACCTCTGCATTGACGGCGCCGTTCTTGATGGCACTGACTTGCCCCTTGAAAACGTTGCGAGCACTGACACTCATGACAATCTCCTGTTTGGGATGAAACGTGGAATTGGGGGATGGATGTCGCTTCCGGAGCGGCGACTTGCCCTGCTTCCGGCAGCAAGACGCCACTCTACGAGCGGCAGCGTGTCGATTCAACCATAACGCCCGCTTTCGCTATATCATTCAATATATATCGAAAGGAGAAAGCATGGACGGTTTGTTACATCGCTTGCGCGGCAAGCTCGAGGTCGAATCCACGGCCGGCGCCTTCCTCGGCGACACTCGTATTCGCCTGCTGGAGGAAATCGAGCGGCACGGCTCCATTTCCCAGGCAGCCAAGGCGGTGCCGCTATCCTACAAGGCAGCCTGGGATGCGGTCGATGCCATGAACAACCTTTCCGAGGCACCGCTGGTCATCCGGGTGACGGGAGGCAAGCACGGCGGCGGCACGCAATTGACCGAACACGGACGCAAGGTGGTGGCGCTATATCGGGTACTGGAGAGCGAATATCAGGCCGCACTCGACCGCCTGGTAACGAGCATGAACGACGGCCTAGCCAGCGATTTTCAGCAGTTCCGCCAATTGCTGCGGCGAATGTCGATGAAAACCAGCGCGCGCAACCAGTTTGCCGGACAGGTAGTCGGCCTGCGCGAGGGCGATGTCGATTTCGAGGTACGCCTGCGCATTGACGAGGAAAACGAAATCGCCGCCGTGATCACCGGTGAATCGGCTGAGGCACTGGAGCTGCGGATCGGCATGGAAATGTATGCCCTGGTCAAATCTTCTTCGGTTCTCCTGCTCAGCGACGTGAGTGTCAAGACCAGCGCCCGCAATCAGCTCTGGGGCGAGATCACACGCATTCACGACGGCCCCATCAATGCCGAAGTCATCATCGCGCTACCCGGTGGTCGCAGTATCTGTGCCGTGGTGACGCACGACAGCGTGCAGCGTATGCAACTGGCCGTTGGCGAGCGCGCCTGCGCCGCCTTCAAGGCATCCTCGGTGATCCTCGGCAAACATGCCTGAAGGCATTTTTGCAACGCCGCTTTTTTCTTTCCCGGCCTGGAGATGTTCAAAATGAAACATCGTGTTTTTCTCTGTCTGTCCGCCCTCCTGCTATCGACGGCACACGCCGGCGAGGTCAGCGTCGCCGTCGCCGCCAACTTCACCGGCCCCATCCAGGTCATCGCGCCTCTTTTCGAGCGCGATACCGGCCACAAGCTGCTGGCATCCTTCGGGGCGACCGGCAAGTTCTATGCACAGATCGCCAACGGTGCGCCGTTCGAGGTTCTCCTCTCGGCCGACGACGAAACGCCGGCACGCCTCCTGCGCGAGGGTCAAGGGCTGGCCAATACCGCCTACACCTATGCAATAGGCAAACTGGTCCTGTGGTCACCCAACCCCGACCTGATCGATACCCGGGGAGAGGCATTGAAGAAAGGCAGCTTCAAGCACCTGGCGCTGGCCAATCCCAAGACCGCGCCCTACGGCAGCGCGGCGATGCAGGCAATGACCCGTCTCGGCGTGCTGGATGCGCTGAAGCCACGCTTTGTCCAGGGCGAAAATATCGGCCAGACCCATCAGTTCGTGAGTACCGGCAATGCCGAACTGGGTTTTGTCGCCTATTCGCAGGTGATCCGCAACGGCAAGATCGGCGGTGGCTCCGGCTGGCTGGTGCCCGCCGACCTGTACGACCCGATCCGCCAGGATGCGATCCTGCTCAACAAGGGGCGGGACAACCCCGCCGCCAAGGCCCTGCTCGATTACCTCAAGGGCGGCAAGGCGCGGGAAGTGATCAAGTCCTTCGGCTACGAATTACCCTGATTGCCCCACCCACGGGCTTCAAGCACGGTCGACGCGGGGAAAATGGCATTTTTCCCGCGTCGACCGTGAGTCTCCCCCATTTCGCCAGTACCTTGCCCCCTCATCCGAGTTGTCTTTCGGGGCGGGAGTGGACTCAGTCGACGATTTGCCGCACCTCGATTCCATTCAGCCACTTGACGTGACGGGGGCCGGTGCGGGTGTCCTTGGCCGAAATCAGGGCAATGCGACCTTCATCGTCGGCCAGCGGCAGGCCATTGCGTTCGTAAAAGACGACGATGCCGTCGCCAAGCGGCGAATTGAAAATCTCCGACCATGAGAAAACGACCCGGTAATCGTCGCTGGCGCTGGCGACGATTGCGATTTTCTTGACATCGTTATGGCTGCGGGAAACGAT
Source organism: Azonexus sp. (assembly GCF_023150235.1). Lineage (GTDB taxonomy): Bacteria > Pseudomonadota > Gammaproteobacteria > Burkholderiales > Rhodocyclaceae > Azonexus. The sequence goes on along the minus strand of NZ_JAKLLH010000014.1, from coordinate 118,614 downwards.
TTTTGCCTCTTCCAGAATATCCCGGAGCAGGACCCCCTTGAGGTTTTCAATTTTCCCGAGATTGGCACCGCTCTGGCAGGTCACGGGAATTTCCCCGATTTGCTGTGGCGGAAATTTCCGCAGCTCGGCCACGCTCAGTTCAAATACTTGCTCGACCCGGCCGGAGATGCGGACTTTCTCGCTGACAAAGTGCTGCGGACCGGATACTTTGCCCTTTGCTGCAATGATCCAGGCGGCGAGTTTACGTGCGTTTTCCGGGCTGACATTGCCATTCGGCGGCATACTGGCAAGTGTGGCCTTGCCGTCCTTGGCCCAGCCACTGCCATGCTCGCCCGTACCGCTGACGATGCGCCCGGCCAACAACTCAACCCCCCCTTCCTGTCCGCTGTATTTCCCGGATATCTCCCGGAAGGACGGCCCGATCTTGGTCTCCATCCCCGCATGGCAGGCCAGGCAGCCATTGCGCTGCGCAAGGGCAGACCGATCTTCCTCGCTCGCCGAGGCACCCAGCGACAAGGCCAGCAGCCACACTCCCAGACAGAGGCGGGGCAAAGATTGTTTCTGCAAGGTCATGCTGATTCCTTCTTACTTTTTCATGAAAAAACGGGAAGCGCGATAGCGCCTACTGGCGCAGCAAAACGCACTGGAGCAGCAGGTCGGAAATCGAAAATCCACCATGGCTGAGATGATGGAGATCGCTCAGGAGCTGACGCTTCCAGTGGCGGCACTGCTTATGGCGGATAGCCAGGGGAATGAAGAAGGTGGCGATGAAGGAATTCAGCTCCTTGTCATCGCGCAACCCAAGGTCGGCCCAGAGCGGGCGGCTGCCGAAGCAGGCGGCGGCCAGGGCTCGCGAAAGGTAATCCGAATGCACGATGTCGATCAGTCGCGTGCGATGCTCGAAGAAAAGCCGGCGCAGATCGTGAAAGCTCGACGGAACGAGGCGCTCGATCCGCTCATATTCCCGCCCGTCCATCGCCTCAAGCGCGGCACCCGGCAGGCGGCATTCTTCCTGCATCCTGAGCAACGACTCTCGCGGCAAACCCAGCGTCCAGGCAAACAGCGGCAGATCGCCTTCTTCCGAAGACTGGCGGACGTGAGCAACGATATTGCGCAGCAACGGCAAGGGTGGTCGCTGAAAATTCGCCGCGATGCCGGCCGGGGAAATCGATGCGGAAAAGCCGCGCTCGGCAAGTGGGGGCGACAGACCCGGTCTCATCCCGTCGAGGCTCCTTGAATCCTGAAACGCCCACCCCAGTTCGGGCACCGCTGCGGCCGGGGCGCTCCAGCCGCCCTCCTTCGCCACGCTTCCTCAACCCAGGAAAGCATGGCCTCAAGCGAAGGGGACAGCAATTTCGATCAAGTACCGGTCAGCAAATGCCAATCCTCGATTTGCTCCTGGTGCAGGCTCGTCAAAATCGGCACACCAATATCGGCCAGCCGCAGCAATTCCGCCGCGGTGGCAACCTGGCTGGGGAAGCGGTGAAAGACACAGAGATCGACGGTGTCGTGGGCGACGCCCTGCAATTGACAGCGCACCGCCTCTTGTTCGCCGCGTGCATCGGTGCCGTACATGGCGCAGGTATCGAGATCGATCAAGGCTGGAAGCGTGCCGTAGCCGGTTTGCCAGCGGGCGGCAGCGAGAACGCCGCGTATCCGCCGCCCGCGATTGAGCAGGGAAAGCGCGAAACTCGCCATCAGATCATCAATGGCCGCAGGCGGGCGCCAGAGCACGGCAGCCATGGTGTACGCGCCCCCACTCTGATTCAATATGTTCATTGTTATATCGCGACTGACCAGAAAAATGTTTTCCAGCGGAACATGAAAGATTTTTCCTTTAATTACGCGGCCGTGGCGAGGTGGAAAAATGGAAACACGCCCCCCCGGGGAATTATCGAAATATATCCAGATATACAACGATAGGCAATATACCATTCGGTGATAGCTGCATTCACGGTCGACGCGGGAAAAATGGCATTTTCCCGCGTCGACCGTGAATGCAGCCCCCGGCGCTCAGCGGGCGAGGACGATGGGAGGGCTGGCGTCGAGATCGACGTAGACGGGAACCTGGAAGACCGCGCTCAGGCTGCTTTCGGTCAGCACTTCGGCCGGTGTACCAAGACGGTGGATGCGGCCCTGCTGCATCAGGCACAGGCGGTCGCAGTGGCGGGCGGCCAGGCTGAAGTCGTGAATCGCGAGGATGACGGCATTGCCGAGATCGGCATGCTGGCGCAGGGTTTCCATGATGCCGCGCTGATGGCGGAGGTCGAGGCTGGCAATCGGCTCGTCGGCGAGCAAGACGCGCGGCTGTCCGGCAAGGACGCGCGCCAGCCAGACACGGGCCTGCTCGCCGCCGGAGAGCCGGTCGATGCGGCGGGAGCGCAGATTCTCGACCCCGGTCTGGCGCATGGCGGCCTCGATGGCCGCACGGTCGTCGTCTCCCCAGGGAAGACGCCCCAGGGCCACCACATCCTCGACACACAGCGCCCAGGCGCTGCTGCATGCCTGCGGCAGAAAGCCGATCCGGCGAGCCCGCTCGCTGGCCGCGAGGGTGGCGACCGGACTGCCGGCACAGCGATACTCGCCACGGTGCGGGAGCAAGCCGGCCAGACATTGCAGCAGGCTGGATTTTCCCGAACCATTGGGGCCGATCAGGCCCAGCACCTCGCCAGCAGCAAGGCTGAATCCGATTCCGGCCAGGCGGGAGGCGACTTCCAGGCAATCCACCTCGACCAGCTTCATGCGCGCCGCTCCTTCCAGATCAGCCAGATGAAAAGCGGCGCCCCCAGCAGGGAGGTGAGGACGCCGAGCTTGATTTCCCGTCCTGGCGGCAGGAGGCGCACGCCGATGTCGGCCAGGGTGACCAGGCTCGCCCCGAGCAAGGCCGAGGGCAGGAGCAGGCGATCCGGGCGATGGCCGACCAGGGGGCGGGCAAGGTGCGGCACCAGCAGGCCGACAAAACCGACATTGCCGGCAGTGGCGACCGAAGCCCCGACCAGCAGGGCCGCTCCGAGAATGATCCAGCGAGCCCCGCGATCGAAGGCCAGGCCCAGGCTTTGTGCCACTTGCTCGCCCAGGCTGAGCGCATGCAGCAGGCGGCGCTGGCGCAGGATCAGGGTGCCACCGGCAAGGAGGGCGGGAAGCAGGAAATAAAGGTGCTCCAGGCCGCGCTCGGAGACCGAGCCCAAGAGCCAGAAAACCAGCTCCTGCATGGCGAAGGGGTTGGGGGCAAAATTGAGTACCACGGCCAGGAGGGCGCTGGTGGTGGTCGACACCGCCAGCCCGGCCATGATCACCGTCGCGGCTTGGGCCGAAGCGGCGAGCGCGAGCATCAGCAGCAAGGCCAGCCCGGCGCCAAGCAGCCCGGCCAGGGCCGGCGCTGCCTCGCCGGCGGCGGGGAAAAGGCCGAAATAGAAAACGGCCGCCGCCCCCAGGGCCGCGCCCTGGCTGGCGCCGGTGAGGCCGGGATCGGCCAGTGGGTTGCGCAACAGACCTTGCAGCGCGGCGCCGCTGAGCCCCAGGGCCGCCCCCACGGCGAGCGCCAGCAAGGTACGCGGCAGGCGGATTTCGCCGACGATCAGCGCTGCCGGACTATCGACACCCGTCAGCCAGTCGCCGAGGCCGGAAAACACCGCCACCGGCGTCGTCCCCGCCGCCAGCGAGAGCAAGGCGGCGGCCAGGGCCAGCGCCAGACAGAGAAGGTGGATCATCGAATTTTTTCCGGCGAGATTTGCGCCAGCAGTTCCCAAGTCCAGGGACCGGGGCATTGCCAGCGCCAGAATTCGGTACTCAGCCAGCGCTCGCGGGGAACTGCCCGGCGCAGCACCGGGTGTTCGGCAAAACGATTGGCCAGCGCCCGACTGGGCGGCGCCGTCCACAGGATGGCATCCGGCGGATGACGGACGATGCGCTCGAGATCAAGCGGCGAGTGGCCGCTGCTCTCGAGGTAATTGCTCCAGCCGGCCCATTCCAGCAATCCATTTTCAAAAGTATCGCGGCCGGTGCCGATACCGTTGGCGCCGAGCAGCAGCAGCCGACCGCGCCGCAAGGTGGGCGGCACGGCGGCGGGCGACGGAGTGGCTTGCGACAACGGCTTGCCGAGCAGGGCAAGCAGCCGCTTTTCGTAATCGACGATGGCTTGCGGAGTAGTCGGCAGGGGCAGGATTTCGACGCGCAGGCCAAGTGACTTGAGCCGACCGCGAAGCTGCAGGGCGTTGTGCTGGCCGGTAATGACCAGATCCGGGCGCAATTCGACGATTCTCTCCAGCGTGCCGTCGTGAACGGGACGGTCATGCCGCAGCCAGGCGACCGGATACTGCCGATGCAGCGGGGAAAGGGCGGCGATCTGCCCCGGCTCCGCATGGCGGACGAGCATCCAGTCGGTACACAGATCAAGCGAAACGATGCGCTCGCTGGCCGGGGCCGCTCCGGCAAGGAGCAGCCCACAGGGCAGCAGCCACGCCGCCAGCCGCCGGAGCAGGCGGGAGCGACGGCGACCGGGAACAGTCGCCGAAGTGCAGCCACTCCACGGCGCGGGGCAGCCCGAGCCTTCAGCGCGGAGCGTAGCGAAGGCCGACGAAGGCATTGAATCCGGGCGTGTTGTAGCCCTGGGCAAGTTCGTGATCCTTGTCGAACATATTGTTGATCCGCCCTTCGATGCTCAGGCTGTCGCTCATCGCGTACCTCGCGGTGAGATTGACCAGCCCGTAGCCGCCCATCGGCCGGGTTTCGCCGTGGCTATCGTAACGTCGGCCGACGCCAAGCCATTCGGCGCCCGCCTCGAAAGCCCCCCAACGCCTGCTGACGGCAATCAGCAGGCGATCCCTGGCGCGCCGGCCAAGGCGCAGGCCGCTATCCTCGTCGGTAGCGTTGAGCCAGTCGTAGCTGGAGCGGACCGACCAGTCGTCGAAACGCAGCGAATGCGCGAGGGTCACGCCCTCCAGGCGGGCTCGCGAGACATTCTGATAGCGGTAGGTGGCGGATGACCAGTCGATCATGTTCTCGACCCGGTTCAGGTAATAGGTGGCGGAAGCCGATTGCCGGGCATCTTCCCAGATCAAGGCCACTTCGCGATTCCGGCCTTCCTCGGGACGGAGCCGGGGGTTGCCGGACCAGAGGTCGTAGAGCTGATACAGCGAAGGCGCCTTGAAGGCGGTGCCGAGACTGGCCTGCAGGCGCCAGCCGGTATTCAGGCGGTAGGCGTAGGCCAGTGCGTGCGTCAGCTTGTCGCCAAAACGGGAATGTTCGTCGTTGCGGCCGCTGATCTGCCAGCGATGCTGGCCGACACGGGCCGACCAGCCGAGCAGGAGGGCATTGCCATGCATCGAGCTGTGGCGGTCGAAAGCATCGCCGGGGCTGGCGCCCTGGGTATCGTGCTCAAAACCGAGCAAGGCTTTGCCGAGCGGCAGCGAGATATCGTTCTGCCAGCTCAGATGGGTGTTCACGGTTTTCAGGACGCTACCCTGCGGCGCCCAGTCGGCGCGGTTCTTCTGCCAATCCGTGGTTTGTCCGTATTGCAGCTTGCTGTTCCAGCCTTCGCCGAGCCGGTTGTGGGAAAAAAGCTGCCATTGCTCGGTCACGAAATCGACCCGGGCATCGAAAATACCGTCGGCGGGAATCATGCCGTTATCGTAATAAGTTCGCCCCTCGTTCCGGCGGAAAACCAGTCCCAGTTCGTGGCCGCTTGCCGGCAGGAAGGAGAGCGAGGCCGCGCCGCCGCCATTGCGATGCGGATCGCGGTCGGCGTCGCGATTACGGGCGTTCTTTTGTGCCGAAATATTGCCGATGGTTTCGTGGTGGCCTTCCAGACGAAAGCGCCAATGCTCGTCACCACCGGAAAAACCCGCCTGCGACTGAAAATTGTCCCGGCTGCCAAAACCGGCAAAAGCGTCGGCCCGTGTGCCGGGCGTCCCCTTGCGTGTGAAAATCTGGATGACGCCGCCGATGGCATCGGCTCCGTACATCGTCGAGCCGGGGCCGCGCAGGATTTCGATGCGCTCGACGTTGGCCAGGGAAAGATAGCGCAGCGGCGACCCCGAGAGATCGAGCGAATTGATCGGCAGGCCGTCGACCAGCACCTTGGTCTGATCCGGGCGGGCGCCGCGGACATAGAAACTGGTCGAGCTACCCGCGCCGCCGCTGCTGCTGACCTGGATACCGGCCTGCCGGGAGAGGAGGTCGGCCAGGGTACCGCCGGCGGCGCGCTGGATTTCTTCGCGATCGATCACGGTAACATCGGCAAGAACATCCGAAATACGCGATTCCTGGCGTGTGGCGGTAACCGTCACCGCTTCGAGATTCTGTTCGGCGCCGGCCTGTCCGGAAAAGAGCAGCGCCAGGCCGGTGGCCAGGGGTAATGAACGTGGATACATGGATTTTCCCTTCTCGGCAGGCGTCCCCGCATGCCGGATGCAATGCGGCCAGACCGGAAGAGACGAGGGCGGAGGCGCAGCGTCCAGCAGCGGCATTTTTCGCATTTTCCGCTGTTCACCGTGACGATGAACAGTCTGGAGGCGCTTGAAATCCAGCCTTGCTTTCCCTGTGCTTCGCTCAGCCCCAACCGACCCGGCAGGCCGCCATGGACAGGAAACACCGGAGGGAAGGCGCTGGCACTCCTGGGCCGGCGCCACTCCCCGTGGCACTTCCGCGCGATGTCGCAGGCCGGTCTCCGGGCTTGCCAGTCTTGTCGCGCCGCCTTCCCAGGAGCCATGTCCCAGTGGCCTCGTGGCGCGACCACACTGTGCTTACCGTTGCGGGGGCAGCAGCGGCTTGATCTCGCTGGCGAGACGCACCGCTTTCCCGTTTAACGGCGGACGAGCAAGTCCGCCGCACCTGGCAACCGGCGGATTATACAGAAACACCCCGACAATCGCCGCCCCGCCCCAGGCGGCAAGTCGATGAAATATCTCGGGTCTGTGGCAGTATCCGCTGCTTGTGACCTCTGCCCTGGCCGAAACATGACCGTCCCGCTCGCCGAACTGGTTTCCTTTCTCGAATCCCTGAACGAGCCTCATATCCTGTGCGATCGCGATTACCGGATCCTGGCCGCGAATCGCGCCTACGGCGAGAAATGGGAAGCACAACAACAGATCGTCGGCCGGAAATGCCACGAGGTTTCGCACCGCTATGGCCTGCCCTGCGATCAAATGGGCGAATCCTGCCCCTTGCAACGCAGCCTGCGTTCGGGCGAACGCGAGCGCGTGGTGCATCTGCATCACACGCCGCACGGCGAACGCTTCGAGAACATCGAACTCTCGCCGATCCGCAATGCCGCCGGCGAAATCGCTTATTTCATCGAGAAGATCCAGGCCCTGCCCGTGCCGCGCACCGATGAACACACGCGCGATCTGATCGGACGCTCGCCGACCTTCATGGCCATGATGGACATGATTGCGCGCGTTGCGCCCTCCGATGCCGCCGTGCTGCTGCAGGGAGAATCCGGGACCGGCAAGGAACTGGTGGCCAATGCCATTCACCGCCTGAGCCGACGTGCCGACCGTCCGTTTGTCGCGGTTGACTGCTCGGGCCTGGCCGAAACGCTGTTTGAAAGCGAATTGTTCGGGCATGAACGCGGCGCCTTCACCGGCGCCGTTTCGCGCAAGATGGGACTGGTCGAGGCGGCTTCCGGCGGCACCCTCTTTCTCGACGAGGTTGGCGATATTCCGCTCCCGATCCAGGTCAAGCTACTGCGCCTGCTGGAAACCGGAACCTTTCGCCGCGTCGGCTCGACCGAGGTGCGCCAGTCCGACCTGCGGATCGTTTCCGCCACCCACCGGCCGCTGGCCGACATGGTGGCCGACGGACGCTTTCGCCAGGACCTGTTTTATCGCCTCAATGTATTTCCGGTTTTTCTGCCGCCACTGCGCGAACGCCGCGACGACATTCCCCTGCTTGCGGCCGCCTTGCTGGGGCGGCTGGAACTGGGGCGCACACTGCGCCTGGGCGAGGCCGCCCTGCGCTGGCTGCGCGATTACGACTTCCCCGGCAATGTGCGCGAATTGCGCAACCTGCTCGAACGCGCCTGCCTGCTTTGCGACAGCGACGAAATCGATCTCCGCCACCTGCCGACCGGAAATTCACGGTCGACGCCCGAAATTGCCGAAATTCGGCGTGGCGGCAAGACATCCGATGCCGAGCTGGCCAGCCTGCTCCACACCTTCCCCGGCAACCGCAAGGAACTCGCCCGCCATCTCGGCTGTTCGGAGCGCACCCTTTACCGTCGCCTCTGCCGTCTCGAACGCCCCGCCGACGAGCCGGATTGAAGATCATCCCGCGGTATCTCGGGCAGCGGGCGGCGGCCGGTCGGCAACGATCCGGCCATCGACCAGTTCGACGATGCGGTCGCAGCGGGCCGCCAGGCGCGGGTCGTGGGTGACGATCAGGAAGGTGGTGTGCTGGCGACGGTTGAAATCGCGGAGCAAGGCGAAGACGTCGTCGGCCGAATGCGTATCGAGATTGCCGGTCGGCTCGTCGGCCAGCACCAGCGACGGGTTGGTGACCAGGGCGCGGGCAATGGCGACGCGCTGCTGCTGGCCGCCGGACAGCCGGTTGGCGAGGTGCTGTTTGCGGTCGGCGAGGCCGACCTGATCGAGCAGGCGCCCGGCGCGCGCGAACATTTCCGCATCCGGCCGGCCGCGGGCGACGAGCAGCGGCATGGCGACGTTTTCCTCGGCGGTGAAGGCCGGGATCAGGTGGTGGTGCTGGAAGACGAAGCCGATGCGCTGGCCGCGCAGGCGGGTCAGGCCGGTGTCGTCGAGCTGGCCGCTGTCTTCGCCGTCGATGTGCAACTGGCCGTTGGTCGGCCGGTCGAGCAGGCCGATCAGGTTGAGCAGGGTGCTCTTGCCCGAGCCGGACGGGCCGATCAGGGCGGCGAACTCGCCGCGTCGCAGCGTCAGGTCGATGCCGTGCAGGATCTCGCTTTCCACCTCGCCGCTGCCGTAGGACTTGCGGATGCCGGCCAGGTGCAGGACGCGGTCGTCGGGTTCAGCCACGGATCGCCACCACCGGGTCGAGTTGCGCCGCGCGGCGGGCCGGCAGCAGGGCGGAGAGGATGCCGACCAGGCTGGCACCGCCGGCCGCCAGGGCGACCAGACCGGGTTCGACGCCGATGACGAACATCGGCGTGCCGTCCGGGTTGCGCGCCAGCAGTTGCCACAGCATCAGGAAGCTCCAGGCCAGTGCCGAGCCGAGCAGCGAGCCGAAAAAGCCGACGATGCCGCCCTGCAGCAGGAAGATGCGCCGCATCTGCGCCTGCGTGGCGCCCATGGCGCGCAGGATGCCGATTTCCTTGCCGCGCTGGATGACCGACACGACCAATACACTGGCGATGCCGAAGGCGACCGAGAGCGCGATGAAGAAGCGGATGACGTTGCTCGACACGCGCTGCGAGGTCAGCGCGGTGACGAACTGGGCGTTGGTCTTGATCCACGAATCGGCGGTCAGCCCGGTTTCGCCGGCGATGCGGCGGGCGAGTTGCTCGGCCAGGTCGAGGTCGTGCAGCGCCAGATCGATGCTCGAGACGCCGCCGACCAGGTCGAGCAGGCTTTGCGCCGCGCGCAGGCCGACATAGACGTTGCGGGCGTTCACGCCCTTGTTGCCGAGATCGAACAGGCCGGTGACGGTCAGCGTGTCGCTGCGCCCGTCGGCCGTGCTCAGGCGCAACTTGTCGCCGACCTCGGCGCCGAGGTCCCTGGCCAGTTCGATGCCGATCACCACCTCGCCGGCGCCCAGCCGCAACTGCCCGGCAGTCAGCCGCTCGGCCAGGGAAATGACGCGGTTGTAGCGTTCCGGCTCGATGCCGACGACGGTAATTGCCTTGTTGGCCTCGCCGCGCACCGCGAAGGCCGGGCCGGCGGCGAGCGGCGACACGGCGGCGATTTCCGGCCAGGTTTCCAGGCGGTCGCGCAACGTCTGCCACTGGTCGATGGCGCGCAGGCGCTGGGCCTGTTTCTGCAGGCGCAGGGCGGTGGCGTCGGTGGCCTGCTGCGGGCGGGCGATTTCCTCGGGCGGCAGCAGCGTGATGTGAGCCTGCGAGGACAGCGTGCGCTTGATCAGGTTGGCCTGCAGGCCGGAGAGCAGCGCCGACATGAAGACGATGACGGCGACGCCGACCCCGACACCGACGATGATCAGCAAGGACTGCATCCGCCCCTCGCGCAGAAAGCGGACGGCGGCGATCCACTCGAAGGGTTGCCAATGTCTCAATTTTGGCCCTTATTGCCGGTTGACCGTGACCAGCCGGCTTCCCTCGGCAAGTTTGGCGTTTCCGGCAACAACCGCCTCCCCTTCGTCGAGACCATCGACGATTTCGCAGCGCCCGGCACCGCGCAGCCCCAGTTTGACCATCTGACGCCAGGCCCGCCCGGCACGGACGGCCAGAACCCAGGGCTGCCCCCCCGCCTCGCGCACGCTGTCGCAGGGAAGACTCAGGGCCACGTCGCGGCGAGCGGTTTCAAGATCGATGGAAACCGTCATCTCGTTGCGCAGATAGGCCGGCGGCTGGGGAACGGTCAGGCGGATTTCCACGGAACCGCGCTGCGCATCGACCGAGGGGGCGATGTAGCCGAGCCGTGCCGAAAAATGTTCGCCAGGATAGGCGTCGGCCGACACCCGGGCCTGCTGGCCGACGGCAAGCAAGGCGAAATTCTTCTCGTCGATCTGCGCCGTCAGCTCGGTTTCGCCGGCCGGCGCCAGGGTTAGCAGCGCCTTGCCCGGTTGTGCGGTATCGCCCGGTTCGACATTGCGCGTCAGCACCCGGCCGGCAACCGGCGCGCGCAGGGTAGCGTAGGCGAGGCGGGCCTCGGCCACGGCCAGCGCGGCACGCGCCTGTTCGACATTGCCGCGAGCAACGCGCATCTCGCTCCCCTGCGGCCGGTTGCTGGCGACCTGGATCCGCGCCGCCTGCAACTGGCTGGCGGCCACGTCGCGGGCGCGCTGGGCGTCGTCGAGCTGAGCCGGGCTGTAGAAGCCCTTGGCAAGCAGTTCGCCGACCCGCTGGTAGTGGCGCTCGGCCTGGCGGGCATTGGCCTCGGCCTGGCGCAGCCCCTGCTCGGCCAGCGGCAGGCCCGCCTCACCGATCTGCAGCAGCCGGCTTTCGGCCTGAGTCAGGCTGGCCCTGGCCTGGGCGACGCTGGCCTGCCATTCGGCGGCGTCGAACTCGAGCAGCACCTGACCGACGGCGACAGCCTCGCCCTCGCGCACGGCAACGCCGCTCACCCGACCGGTAATCTGGCTCGCCACCTCGACCCGTTGCGGCGTGCGTACCCGACCGCTGGCGACGATGGCCTGGCGTAGTTCGCCGCGCGCGGCGGTGACGACTTCAACCCGCTCGCCGCGCAGAGCGCCATAGACCAGGGCCAGCAGTACAAGGATGCCCGCGCCGGAGAGCAGGAAGCGCCGGGAAAAACGGGTAGGCCGGGAAGAAGACGGGGAAGACGGTTTTTCGATCATGAAGGCGGCAGGGAGGCGGAGTGGCGGTCGCGAGTTTACGGGATTATCCGCCTCCGGGCCGATCTCCGTGGCCTCAGTGCTTTTCGTCGACCTCCTCCCACCCGGTGATCATCGCCTTGATATGGGCGAAGAGGGTGTGGCCGGTGGTGGTGAGGTAGACGTGGATGAAGAAGAAGGCGGTGATCATGTAGGCACCGAGCACATGCAGTGTTGCCACCCATTCCAGGTTCAACCAGCCGTCGATCCCGAGTTGCCGCCAGTCGCCATAGAAAAGATAGGCGATGCCCGAAACCCAGATCAGCGGCGAGATGAAGGCCAGCAAGGCAAGGTAGGCCAGGCGCTGCAGGGGATTGTGCTTCTGCAGCGCCGTTTTCCGGAAGGGATGCGGCGCCTTGGTGAAAATGCCGAAGCTGTAGTAGCGGATCATCGCCCCGACATTCTTCAACGAGGGCAGATATTGCCGCCATTCGCCAGTGGTGAATTGCCAGAAGATGGTGAAGGCCCACAGGGCCAGCAGGGTCCAGGCGGCAAGGCTGTGCAGTTGTACCGCCTTGCCGAAGCCGATCAGGGTGTAACTGCCGTGCACCTCGAAACCGGTGATCATCATGCCGACGATCAGCAGGGCCTGCGACCAGTGCCAGAAACGCTCGTAGCGCTTGTAGATATAGATGCGTTCGCTCATTTTGCCTTCTCCTTGCGACGGGTAACGAAGCGGATGCCGCCATGCAGCAAACCGCCGCCGATAGCGCCGGCGATCATCAGACTACCCAACAGATCGAGCCAGCCTTGCGTATCCCGGCCAGGGAGGTAGATATCGGTAATCGCGGCCAGGCGACCGTCGGCGCTGCGCGTGTGGCAGTCCTGGCAGGCAAGCGCCTTTTCCTTGGGCGCCACCATGTGGGTGATGAACCAGTTCATGCGCGTGGGGATGAAATCGTACTTGCCGCTGTAGGGCAGGCCGGCGTAATCCATGCCGGCCTTGATCGATTTGTCGTAGTCGTAGTTTTTCCAGAGCGAGGTGTCATCGTCGCCGTAGACGTGATTGACCACCAGGGTGTTATTCACCGGATCGTAGGGCTGCTTGCCGCGCATCACCTTGAAGGGCCAGATGCGAGCCCCCGGATCGCTGGCCGAACCTTCGACACGATTCAGTTCGAGCACGCCGTCCTTGGCAATCAGGCCGTCGAGCTTGTCGGTAATGCTGATCTGATGCACGACGCCGTTGTACCACTTGTACTCCGGACGGACATTCTCGCCATAGGCAAAATCGCCCTTTGCCGCCGAATACTTGAGATGGCCGTGCTCGTCCTTGATGAACAGCGGCTTGCCGGCGGCATCCTTCTTGCCCGCGGTCGACCAGTCCCACAGCATCTTGGTGGCGATGCCGCCCCGGGCAAACTCGGGAATGTGGCAGGTCTGGCAGGCCAGCTTGTCGGCGTGGTGATTGATCCTGGCTTCCTTGTGCGGCGCCAGGCCATGGCAGGATTCGCAGGTAGCGCGATCATGGTCGTCCTTGGGCAGATCGAGACCATGCCGATCCTTGGCGGTAGCCGCATAACGACTACCGGAGGGCTGGTGCGAATTGAAGGTATGGCAGTCGGCACAGGCCATGTTGGCACCGTCCTTGGCCATATGCACATCGAGTTCGCGCGCCGGGTTCTTCAGTGAGGAATCGAGGTCGCCGTGCTTCACCGCATCGCCTCCTCCCCCATTGAAATGGCAGGCACCGCAATTGGCTCGCCCGGTCTTGCCCACGTGCTGGGCGATCTTGGTCAGATCGGGCGCCTTGAACTGTTTCTTGCCCGGCGGGCCTTCCATCGGCTCGAATTCGCGATCCGCATAGAGCGGATGGCCGGCATCGGTGCCGAATTTCTTGTAGCTGCCCGTCGTGTCGTGACAGGCGAGGCAATCGACGTTTTCCTGCTTGCTGAAATCGAAATTCTTGTCCACCCAGCCATAGCCGGCATGACAGCTGGTGCACCGTGTTTCGTTGGAGAGCGTCGAGCCACAGAAATTATTGGCGGCCCATTTCTTGCCCAGTTTCCGCCCGGTGGTCGGACTACTCGCCTCCCAAGTCCAATGGATGCTTTTCATGACCTGGTGTCCGGCCAGATTGTGACAGCTCAGGCAGGCTTCGGTGACTTCCGGTCCGCTCTTGAAAGGGCCACGCAGGGCCTCCAGCTTGCTGTGATCCGTCGTCCCCTGGCGTGCGACTGCCGGCGCGGCGGGCGCGGCAAGAACGCCCGTTGCCCACAAGGCCAGCAGGGCCAGGCAGCCCAGGCGGCGTAGTTTGAGTATCGAGAACATGGTTTTCCCCCGTAGTGATCCTGCGGAAGACAATCAAGTAACGTGCCAGCCACTGCAATCGATTCGACATCGATAAACCCGGAAAATACAGTTTCAACGTCGGCGAGGAGGACCAAGCCGGCAAGCCACTGATTATCAGGCGTTTTCCACCTCTTGAGCGCAGGCAGACGCTGCGCCGGCAGATACTTGGGGAACACCAGGCAAGCCATTGAAAAATCGGCATTTATCGAAAAATCCCGCCGCTTTGCCAAGATTTTTGAAGCCAATCAGTGAGCAGCCTCTCGAGGGCTATGGCAGTGCCTGACACCTGACAATGGCAGCGCGCATGGCAGAAAATGGCAGAGTTTTTCGCCTTCCACGGTCAACAGCGGAAAAGGGGGGTTTTTGCTGGCGGAAGATGGCAACTCGGCAGAAAGCATGCCGCCCCCCGCCGGAGCTTGCGGCCCTTCCCGGCGATGCGGCTCAGTGGCCGGGCTTGTCCTGGCGGTCGTACACCAGTTCGGCACGCCGGTTCTCGGACCACGACCCCTCGTCGTGCCCCCTCTGCCGTGGCTGGGATTCGCCGAGACTGCGAATGGCGATGCGGCTTTCCGGGGCGCCGTGGCCAATCAGCGCCTGGCGCACGTTGTCGGCGCGCTTCTGGCCGAGACGGCGGTTGTAATCGCTGGGACCGCGCTCGTCGGCGTGGCCTTCGATACGGACGCGCAGCGCCGGGTTGGCGGCGAGGTGGCGGGCATGCGCCTGCAGCACGCTGTCGTAATCGGCGCCAATGGCGGTACTGTCGAGCTCGAAGTGCACATTGCGCACACTCAGCGGATCGGCGGCAGGCGCTACGCTGCCGGGAGCATCCGCCGGCCTGGCGGCGGCGTTCGTTGCCGGCCGGACCTCCGCCTGCAGCTCGGGCGGCACCGGCTGGCCGAGCAGGCCAGGATGCACCTTGAGCGCGCCTTTTTGCGAAATGTGCTTGCTCGGCGGAATGTCGCCCTTGATGGCGCAGGCGGCGAGCAGGGAGGACAGGAGCAGGGTGGCAGGCAGGGAGGCGCGCATCGTTTCGGACAGCGGGAGGTTGGGGTAGGTACGAATGATAGCCGCTTGGCCGGGGCTTGTCTCTGGCCGTCGCGGTAGCTGTTGCTGCCTGCCCCATAGAAGAATAACCACAAGATATAAGCAAATTCTTAAATCTTATTTGTTGTTATAAAGAGCCTCGGCTAAATTGCCTGCATCGAATCTGGAGCCCCCGCCATGAAATCCTTGCGTCTGACTGTTTCCTCTCTCTTCCTGGCACTGGCCAGCGCCACTGCCCTGGCCGATGCGACCTTGCTGAATGCTTCCTACGACGTCGCCCGCGACGTCTACAAGGATTACAACCCGCTGTTCCAGAAATACTGGAAGGCCAAGACCGGCGAGAGCCTGGAGCTGAAGCAGTCGCACGCCGGCTCGACCAAGCAGGTGCGCGCCGTCGCCGACGGTCTGGAAGCCGACGTGGTGACCATGAACCAGGCCAACGACGTCGAGTTCCTCGCCGACAAGGGGCTGGTGGCCAAGGACTGGGCCAAGAAATTTCCCAACAATGCCTCGCCCTACACTTCGGCGATGGTCTTCATCGTGCGCAAGGGCAACCCCAAGGCGCTGAAGGACTGGGGCGATCTGGCTGCCGCCGGCGTGCAGGTGATCATTCCGCATCCCAAGAACACCGGCAACGGCCGCAATACCTATCTCTCGGCCTGGGCCTGGGCGCTGCGCCAGCCGGGCGGCAACGATGCCAAGGCGCAGGAATTCGTCGGCAAGTTGCTCAAGAATGCACCGCTGTTTGCCGCCGGCGGCCGCGATGCGACCACCACCTTCATGCAGCGCCGCCTCGGCGACGTGCTGATCACCTTCGAGTCCGAAGCCGAAATGATCGCCAAGGAATTCGGCAAGGGCGAGTTCGAGGTCATCCATCCCAGCCTGACCATGCAGACCGAGTTCCCGGTGGCGGTGGTAGACAAGGTGGTGGACAAGAAGGGGACGCGCAAGCAGGCCACCGCTTACCTCGAATACCTGTGGTCCAAGGAGGGCCAGGAGAACGCCGCGCAGAACTACCTGCGGCCGCGCGACCCCGAACTGCTGAAGAAGTACGCCGCTTTCTTCCCGCCGGTGAAGACCTTCACCGTCGATGAAGTCTTCGGCGGCGCCCACAAGGCTTTCGTTACCCACTTCAAGGACGGCGGCAGCTTCGACCAGATTTACGTCGCC
This sequence comes from Azonexus sp., assembly GCF_023150235.1. Classification (GTDB taxonomy): domain Bacteria; phylum Pseudomonadota; class Gammaproteobacteria; order Burkholderiales; family Rhodocyclaceae; genus Azonexus. The sequence goes on along the minus strand of NZ_JAKLLH010000014.1, from coordinate 102,624 downwards.
AAGTAAGCGGCAGCGCTTGCTGTCAGGCGCCGGGAAATCGCCAAGGGTCAGCGGCCTGGAGGCGGATCACCGGCGCTGTTTGCATTTTTACGGTCAACCCGGAATTTCAATAAAAACATGTCCGCACCATCCCAACGCGTGCTCCCCGGCTTCGGCCTGGCGCTCGGTTACACGCTGGTCTACCTGTCGCTGCTGATCCTGCTGCCCTTGGGCGGCATGATCCTCAAGGCGTCGGAACTCGGCTTTGCACAAATTCTCGACATCGCGCTCGGCGAACGTTCGCTGGCGGCGTTTCGCGTCACCTTCGTCTCCTCGCTGCTGGCGGCGTCGATCAACGCCTTCTTCGGGCTGATCGTGGCCTGGGTGCTGGTGCGTTACTCCTTCCCCGGCAAGCGTTTCGTCGATGCCCTGGTCGACCTGCCCTTCGCGCTGCCGACGGCGGTCGCCGGGATCACGCTGGCCACGCTTTACGCCGGCAACGGCTGGCTTGGCCAGTATCTCGAACCGCTCGGCTTCAAGGTTGCCTACACCCCGCTCGGGATCGTCGTCGCGCTGACTTTCGTCACCCTGCCGTTTGTGGTGCGCACGCTGCAGCCGGTGATCGAGGACATCGAGACCGAAGTCGAGGAGGCTGCGGCGTCGCTCGGCGCCTCGCGCTGGCAGACCTTTGTCAAGGTCATCTTCCCGGCGATCGGTCCGGCGCTGCTGACAGGCTTTGCGCTGGCCTTTGCCCGCGCGCTGGGCGAGTTCGGTTCGGTGATCTTCATCGCCGGCAATATCCCGCTGGTCTCCGAGATCGTGCCGCTGCTGATCATTTCCAAGCTGGAGCAATACGACGTGCTCGGTGCCACTGCGCTGGCGGTGGTGATGCTGGCGATTTCCTTTGTGCTGCTGCTGGTGATCAACGTCCTGCAATGGTGGGCGGCGAGTCGACACAAAAGCGGCCATGAAAATGTCGAGCCGCTCGAAGTCGCCGCCGGCAAGGCCAAGCAAGGAGAGGGTGCATGAGCCACAACAAATTGACCCGCGCGACGCAGGAGCCGGCCTGGGTGCGCGCCACCCTGCTCGCCGTCGGCCTCGGCTTCCTCTTCTTCTTCCTCGGCATGCCGCTGCTGGCGGTCTTCGTCGAAGCGCTGGCGCAGGGCCTGCCGGTCTATCTCGAAGCGCTGAAAGACCCGGAAACCCGCTCGGCGATCTGGTTGACCGTGGTCATCGCGCTGGCCGTGCTGCCCTTCAATATCCTGTTTGGCGTCGCCGCTGCCTGGGTCATCGCCAAATTCGATTTTCGCGGCAAGAGCCTGCTGATCACCCTGATCGACCTGCCGTTTGCGGTATCGCCAGTGGTCGCCGGGCTGATCTTCATCCTGCTCTTCGGCGCCCAGGGCTATTTCGGACCATGGCTGGCGGCCAATGAATACAAGGTGATTTTCGCCGTGCCGGGGATGATCATCGCCACCTTGTTCATCACCTTCCCCTTCATTGCCCGCGAGTTGATCCCGCTGATGCAGTCGCAGGGCAAGGACGAGGAAGAGGCGGCGATTTCGCTCGGTGCCTCCGGCTGGCAGATGTTCTGGCGGGTGACCCTGCCCAACATCAAGTGGGGCCTGCTCTACGGCGTGATCCTGTCGAACGCGCGGGCGATGGGCGAATTCGGCGCGGTGTCGGTGGTCTCCGGCCACATTCGCGGCGAGACCAACACCCTGCCGCTGCACGTCGAAATCCTTTACAACGAATACAACGCCATCGGCGCCTTCGCTGCGGCGTCGGTGCTGGCCTTGCTGGCGCTGGTCACGCTGGTCGCCAAGACCATCGTCGAATGGCGCATGCGCAAGGAAACCGACATGCTGAACGCAGAACTTCCCGGCGAGAAAACCCAATGAGTATCGAAATCCGCAATATCTCCAAGCGTTTCGGCAACTTCGTCGCGCTCGACAACATCAACCTCGACATCCCGACCGGCGAACTGGTCGCGCTGCTCGGCCCGTCCGGCTGCGGCAAGACGACGCTGCTGCGCATCATCGCCGGCATGGAAACCGCCGATCAGGGCGAGATCCTGTTCTCGGGCGCCGAGGCGACCCACCTGCACGCCCGCGAGCGCAACGTCGGCTTCGTCTTCCAGCACTACGCGCTGTTCCGCCACATGACGGTGTTCGAGAACGTCGCCTTCGGCCTGCGTGTCAAGCCGCGCAAGGAGCGCCCATCGGACGCCGAGATCAAGCGCCGGGTGATGGAATTGCTGGGGCTGGTGCAGCTTGACTGGCTGGCCGACCGCTATCCGTCGCAACTCTCCGGCGGCCAGCGCCAGCGCATTGCGCTGGCCCGTGCGCTGGCGGTCGAACCCAAGGTGCTGCTGCTCGACGAGCCCTTCGGCGCGCTCGACACCAAGGTGCGCAAGGAACTGCGCCGCTGGCTGCGCCGCCTGCACGACGAGATGCACATCTCGTCCGTCTTCGTCACCCACGACCAGGAAGAGGCGCTCGAAGTCGCCGACCGCGTGGTGGTGATGAACCACGGCAAGATCGAGCAGATCGGCTCGCCCGACGAGGTCTACTCGGCACCGGCGACGCCGTTCGTGTACCAGTTCCTCGGCAATGTGAACGTTTTCCACAGCCGGGTTCAGGGTGGCTACGCCGAAGTGGCGCGCGAGGCTCAGCCGGAGAACGCGGAAAAGGCCACCGCCTTCGTCCGCCCGCACGATATCGATCTCTCCAACACGGTACTGGAGCATGGCATGCCGGCGACGGTGACGCACGTGCATCCGATCGGCCCGGTGGTGCGCGTCGAGCTGCAGCACGATGCCGAGATCGTCGAAGTCGAACTCTCGCGCGAGCGCCACGAGGCGCTGCAACTGGCGGTCGGCCAGTCGGTCTGGTTCCGGCCGCGCCAGGTACGCGTCTTCGGCGCCGACAACCAGCCACGGTCAACCCCGGAAAAACAGGCTTTTCTGTTTTGACCGGAACCGCGGCAGGGGCATTTGCATCAAAAATGCCCCTGCCCGGCGGGTGTTATAATCGCGGCCCGATTCCAGTGAAGAACCTCGACCGGTGATTTTTACCCTCGGCCTCAACCATCACTCCGCGCCGCTCGCAATCCGCGAACGCGTGGCCTTTGGCGCCGACAAGTTGCAGCACGCGCTGGCCGACCTGACGCGCAATCGCCCGGTCAAGGAAGTGGCGATCCTGTCGACCTGCAACCGCACCGAGATCTACTGTTCGGCCGAGTCGCCCGAAGTGGTGATCGACTGGCTGTCGCATTTCCACCAGGTCGAGCGCCAGGAACTGGCACCCTACCTCTATACCCACGACCAGCCCGAAGCCATCCGCCACGCCTTCCGCGTCGCCAGCGGCCTCGATTCGATGGTCATCGGCGAACCGCAGATCCTCGGCCAGATGAAGGATGCGGTACGCACCGCCGAAGAGAGCGGCACCCTCGGGACGCAACTGCACAAGCTGTTCCAGCGCTCGTTCTCGGTCGCCAAGGAAGTTCGCACCACTACCGCCATCGGTGCCAACATCGTCTCGATGGCCGCCGCCGGCGTGCATCTCGCCGAGCGCATCTTCCCGTCGATTGCCGAGCAGAACGTGCTGTTCATCGGTGCCGGCGAAATGATCGAACTCTGCGCCGCGCACTTCTGCGCGCAGAAGCCGAAGAGCGTCACCATCGCCAACCGCACCGTCGAGCGCGGGCGGGCGCTGGCCGAGCAATACGGCGGCGCCGCGATCCGCCTCGACGAACTCGCCGAGCACCTGCCGCGCCACGACATCGTCGTTTCCTGCACCGCCAGCCCGCTGCCGATCATCGGCCTGGGCATGGTCGAGCGGGCGGTCAAGGCGCGTCGCCACCGGCCGATCTTTATGGTTGATCTGGCCGTGCCGCGCGATATCGAAGCCGAGGTCGGCCAGCTCGACGACGTCTTCCTGTACACCGTCGACGATCTCGCCCAGGTCGTCGCCAGCGGTCTCGAATCGCGCCAGGCGGCGGTGGTCGAGGCCGAAGGCATCATCGGCGAGCGGGTCCGCGAATTCCTCGGCTGGCTGCAGTCGCGCGAGACGGTGCCGGTGATCCGCGGTCTGCGCGACGCCGCCGAGCGGATGCGCCGGCACGAGATGGAACACGCGCTGAAGCTGCTGGCCAAAGGCGAGAACCCGGAAAAAGTGCTGGAGCAGTTGTCGCAACGCCTGACCAACAAGTTCCTGCATGCACCGACACAGACGCTCAACCTGGCCGAAGGCGAAGACCGCAGCCAGTTGCAGGCCGCCGCGTCGCGCTTGTTCCACCTCCACGCCGACGGCCACTGAGCGGTTTTCGCCGGTTTTCACGGTCGACCGTGCAAACCGGCCTTTCTCACCGGCATGCCGGCCACCGCCGATGGTGACTGGCAATTCCGGGTAAAATACCCGCCCCGTACGGCCTGCCGCCGGCTTGGCCTGCGCCTTGCCGTCCATTCCCCCCTCTCTTCATCCTTTTCGCCCCTCGCCCATGAAAGCCAGCATCCGCCAGAAACTCGACCTGCTGGTCGACCGCCTCGACGAAATCGACCGCCTGCTGGCGGCGCCGGATGTGGCCAAGGACATGGACCAGTTCCGCAAGCTGAGCCGCGAGCGCGCCGAGGTCGAGCCGGTGGTGCTGCAGTTCAACGCTTTCCGCCAGGCGGAAAACGACATCGTCGAGGCCGAGGCAATGCTCGCCGACCCGGACATGAAGGAGTTCGCCGAAGAGGAAATCGCCGGCGCCCGCGCCCGTCTGCCCGGTTTCGAGGTCGAGCTGCAGAAGCTGCTGCTGCCCAAGGACCCCAACGACGACAAGAGCGTGCTGCTCGAAATCCGCGCCGGCACCGGTGGCGACGAGTCGGCGCTGTTTGCCGGCGACCTCTTCCGCATGTACTCGCGCTACGCCGAACGCCAGCGCTGGCAGGTCGAAGTGATGTCGGCCAGCGACTCCGATCTCGGCGGTTACAAGGAAGTGATCTGCCGGATCGGCGGCTACGGCGCCTATTCGCGGCTCAAGTTCGAATCCGGCGGCCATCGCGTGCAACGGGTGCCGGAAACCGAAACCCAGGGCCGCATCCACACCTCGGCCTGTACCGTCGCGGTAATGCCGGAAGCCGACGAGGTCGAGGACGTCAACCTCAACCCGGCCGACCTGCGCATCGACACCTTCCGCGCGTCTGGCGCCGGCGGCCAGCACATCAACAAGACCGATTCGGCGGTGCGCATCACCCATATCCCGACCGGGATCGTTGCCGAATGTCAGGATGGCCGCTCGCAGCACGCCAACAAGGCGTCGGCGATGAAGGTGCTGGCGGCGCGGATCAAGGACATCCAGTTGCGCGAGCAGCAGAGCAAGATCGCCAGCACGCGCAAGAGCCTGATCGGCTCCGGCGACCGCTCCGAGCGCATCCGCACCTACAACTTCCCGCAGGGCCGGGTCACCGACCACCGCATCAACCTGACTCTGTACAAAATCGCCAGCATCATGGAAGGCGACATGGACGAAGTGCTCGACGCGCTGGCCGCCGAACACCAGGCCGACCTGCTCGCCGAGCTGGCGGAGCAGAACTGAGCATGACCCTGGGCGAAGCGCTGGCCGCCGCGCGCGGCCGGATCGACCGGCTCGACGCGCGGCTGTTGCTGCAATTCGCCACCGGCTGCAGCCACAGCGACCTGCTGGTGCGTCCGGAAACCCCGGTCTTCGCGCCAGCGCTGGCGCAGTATCTGGAGTGGGTCGAACGCCGCGCCGCTGGCGAGCCTTTTGCCTATCTGGTCGGCGAGGCCGAGTTTCGCGGCCGGGTGTTCCAGGTCTCGCCGGATGTCTTGATCCCGCGCCCGGAAACCGAGCTGCTGATCGAACTGGCCTTGCAGCGGCTGCAGGCTTGGCCGGTCGGCCGCCCGCCGCGCATCGTCGATCTCGGCACCGGCTCCGGCATTGCCGCGATTTCGCTGGCGCTGGAATGCCCGCAGGCGGAAGTGGTCGCCGTCGACCTGTCGCCCGGCGCACTGGCCGTCGCCCGCAACAACGCCGGCCGCCTCGGCGCCTGCGTCGATTTTCGCGCCGGGAGCTGGTTTGCGCCGCTGGCCGGCGAGTGCTTCGACCTGATCGTGTCGAACCCGCCTTACATCGCTGCCGGCGATCCGCATCTGGCCTTGAACGGCCTGCCCTTCGAGCCGCAGCTGGCGCTCACCGACCAGGATCAGGGCGGCAACGGCCTGGCCTGCATCCGCGAGATCGTCGCCGGCGCAGCGGAGTATCTGCAACCGGCGGGCTGGCTGCTGTTCGAGCACGGCTACGATCAGGGCGCCGCCAGCCGGAACTTATTGACCGCCGCCGGGTTCAAAGCGGCGCAAACCCACCCCGACCTTGCCGGTATCGACCGCGTCAGTGTCGGCCATCGTTAAATTTGGAGTCAGCATGTCCGACGTTCAGCAACGCATCAAAGAAACCGTCACCACCAACCCGGTCGTCCTCTACATGAAGGGCGACGCCCGCTTCCCGCAGTGCGGCTTCTCCGCGACCGCCGTGCAAATCCTCAAGCTCTGCGGTGTGACCGACTTTGTCACGGTCAACGTGCTGGCCGACGAAGAAATCCGCCAGGGCGTCAAGGAATACGCCAACTGGCCGACCATTCCGCAGCTCTACATCAAGGGCGAGTTCATCGGCGGCTGCGACATCATGAAAGAGATGTACCAGGCCGGCGAGCTGCAGGAGTTGCTGCAAGGCACCGCCAAGGCCTGAGAGCCGGTGAAATCACCCCGATAATTCACAGGCTCCGAGTTCGGCCCTGCCGGCCGACGCAAAAAAACCCGCACTGCTATCGCAGGCGGGCTTTTTTGCTGCATCGTACCGGGGAAAGGGGAACCCGGTAATGCACGAACGCGGGCCGGATCAGGCCACTTCGTCCACCAGAAACTCGATGCCGGCACCGGTCTTGACGATTTCCTTGACCGCGCAATGCTGGATGCTGTCGATGATCGCCGCCTTCTGCTCAGCGCTGAATCCAGCCGGAAAACGCACTTCGGTACGGAACTTGGACAAGGTCAGCGGGCCACCGGGGCCGGCAAACGGCTTGCAGTCGATCTCGATGCCCGCCGCCGATACTCCCAGCGACTTGCACGCCTTCTTGGTAAACACCGCCGCACACGCCGCCAATGAGGCATAAAACGCCTCCAGTGGATTCATCGCCGAACCATCGAGCGCGTAATCGGCTTCAAACTTACCGGCATTTACCTTGATCTTCAGGCTGCTATCGACAACGGTCTTGTACATGGCTGTTCTTCCATCCCTGATTTATATAATCGAAGGCTTATATTGTTGCCGAAAAGCAGCCAGTGGGGCAAGGGCGGGGATGTGCCGATGTGTAACGACAAGCGGCACACGATCTCCGGAAAACCGGGTATCGCGTGCCGCGACCTCCTTCAGCCCTTCTTTTTTCCTTTCCTGCGTTTCGGGCAGTTCCTGCACGGCGGATCGCTGCGACAACATTTCCCGCTCATCTTTTTCTCCTGCCAGGGTTTTCCCAAGTTTCAGGACAGACCGAGCGCCTTGGCCACCCCGGCGCCGTAGGCCGGGTCGGCTTGGCGGCAGTGCTCGATGTGGCGGCGCTTGATCGCTTCCGGCGCATCGCCCATGGCGCGGGCGGTGTTCTCGAACAGGCGCTGCTGCTCGTCGGCCGCCATCAGGCGGAAGAGGTCGCTGGCCTGCGAGAAGTAGTCCGTATCCTCGCGGTGGTTCCAGTGATCGGCCATGCCTGCAACCGACAGCGGCGGCTCGCGGTAGTCCGGCTGCTCCTGCCACTGGCCCTCGCTGTTCGGCTCATAGCCGATGCGCGCGCCGTGGTTGCCGTCGATGCGCATGGCGCCGTCGCGGTGGTAGCTGTGGAAGGGGCATTTCGGGGCATTCACCGGAATCTGGTGGTGATTGACGCCGAGCCGGTAGCGCTGCGCATCGCCGTAGGAGAACAGCCGCGCCTGCAGCATCTTGTCCGGCGAGAAGGAAATGCCGGGCACCACCGCCGCCGGGTTGAAGGCCGACTGCTCGACTTCAGCGAAGAAATTTTCCGGGTTGCGGTTCAACTCCATCACCCCGACCTCGATCAAGGGGTAATCGGCATGCGGCCAGACCTTGGTCAGGTCGAAGGGGTTGTAGGGCACCTTGGAGGCGTCGTTTTCCGGCATCACCTGGACGTAGAGCGTCCATTTCGGGAAATCGCCGTGATCAATCGCGTCGAGCAGGTCGCGCTGGTGCGATTCGCGGTCGCGGCCGATGATCTCGGTCGCTTCGGCATCGGTCAGGTTCTTGATGCCTTGGTGAGTGCGGAAGTGGAACTTGACCCAGTAACGCTCGTTGGCGGCGTTGATGAAGCTGAAAGTGTGCGAGCCAAAGCCATGCATGTGGCGGTAGCTGGCCGGGATGCCCCGGTCGGACATGACGATGGTGATCTGGTGCAAGGCTTCCGGCAGCGAGGTCCAGAAGTCCCAGTTGTTCTTGGCCGAACGCAGATTGGTACGCGGGTCGCGCTTGACCGCATGGTTGAGGTCGGGAAACTTGAGTGGATCGCGCAGGAAGAACACCGGCGTGTTGTTGCCGACCAGGTCCCAGTTGCCTTCTTCGGTATAAAACTTGACGGCAAAACCGCGAATGTCGCGCTCGGCATCAGCCGCGCCGCGCTCGCCGGCAACGGTGGTGAAGCGGGCGAAAAGTTCGGTCTGCTTGCCGACCTGGCTGAAGATCCTGGCTCGGGTGTAGCGGGTGATGTCCTGCGTCACGGTGAAGGTGCCGTAGGCGCCGGAACCCTTGGCGTGCATGCGCCGCTCGGGGATCACCTCGCGATCGAAGTGGGCCAGCTTTTCGAGCAGCCACACGTCCTGCAACAAGACCGGGCCGCGCGGGCCGGCGGTCATCGTGTTCTGGTTATCGACAACCGGCGCGCCGGCCGCGGTGGTGAGTTTCTTGCCTTGCATGGTTCTCTCCTTGAATGAGGTTTCGGGCGAAACGATCAAAAATTGTCCGGCAACGCCGCCAGCGCCGTGAAATACGAATCCCAGGCCAGGTCGTCGAACCAGCGGTCGAGCAAACGGGAAATCATGGCGGGCCTCCTTGATGGCAAGCGGTCGAAACGACCGGATGACTGCAGTGTAGGAAGGCGAGAAAGATTCATCCAATCGATTGGATAAATACGGGAGATTGGTTTTGGCTATAAACAAGGAGACGAGCCCCATGGGCCGGCGGCTTCCGTCCAGACCGGCAGACTGACTCAGCCCGGCAACGGCCCGTCTCCATCCGGCAAAAGCAGCGCCATCACCATGAGCCAGGCAAGGGCGGATCTCAGCCTGATGCCGCGCCGTCCTTGTGCGGATGCGGATTTTCACGGTCAACCCTCAAGAAAGCCAAAAATGCTGGCTCCAGCAATCATGCGGCCTTGCATGGCATCTTGCTCACGGCCAACTGGATTTCCGGGCAAAAACCCGGTCGACCGTGATGCGCCCTTGTCCGCCACGGTCACGCAATACCGCCCGAAGGAAGAGGCAAGCACGCGAAATCGGCCGTTTCCCGCGTGCTTGACGGTATAGTGAGCCCCCTCTCCTGCACGAGTTTCCAGCATGCTTACCATCGTCCTTGCCCTCATTCTGCTGGCTGCCGGCGTTGCGGCCATTTACCTGCTGCTCAAGAACATGACCGAAGAAGGTATCGACATCGCCGCGCCAGGCAGCTGTCGACGCGGGCTGTGCCGCAACAAGGAAGCCTGCGACGAAAGCCCGACCGAGGGCGAAGGAAAGCCCAGGGACTGATCTGGCGGCGACCTTGCCGATGACGGGGCATCGCCCCCCTGCCGCCGACCTCGATCACAGGTAAAACCGGGGCAAGCCAGAGCCCTCCTTCCTCTTTTCTCGCCACGATCCATCCAGCCCGGCTGACTGCCAGCAGCCTGCCGGGCTTAATAGGTCGAAGCGAAAAATGAGTGGACCGAGGACAGACTTTCACGGATTTCAAGCGAATGACGGCCCCATTCGCGCCAAAACCCGGGGAAATATGGACCGGCTCCAATCATTTTGCAGCCGATCAATTTAAGGCCGACAGGCTGCTAGAATAGCGACCCGATTGCGCACTGCACCATGACACCCCATGAGTGACGAAACCAACCTGACCGAAGCCGATACCGTCAAGGACGACCTTGCCGAAGTACAGGATCTGCTCGCCAAGCATCGCCTGGTTGAGGATGTAGTGCGCCGACAGGAAGGCAATCGCCATGACCTGGTCGAAAACCTGGTGCATCGCCAGCACATCAGCGAGTTGCGCGCCCTTTTTGCACGCCTGCCAACGGTATCGGTGGCGCTGATCCTCAGCGCCTTGCCCGAGGAAGACCGGCTGATCGCCTGGAACGAGATTGCCGAGCAACGAATCGACGACATTCTCGAATTGCTGTCCGAGGAAATCCGCGAGGATCTGGTCGGCGACGGCCACCACACCAGCACCAAGGTGATGGTCAATGCCTTCGAGTTGCACAATGGCCGGATGCGCCAGATCACCGTCGACCGGCCCGGCCAGCTGGCCAACATCAAGCCGATCTGGGTCGACCTGGTGGCGCCGACGCCGCGCGTGCGCGACTGGGTCGGCCGGCACTTCGGGCTGGAGCTGCCCGACCCGGAAGACCTGACCGACCTCGAAGCCTCGGCGCGTTTCTACATCGAGGACAACGGTGAAATCCACCTGCACTCGGACTTCCTGCTCGATCTCGACACCGAGTCGCGCAACGTGCCGGTCGCCTTCATCCTGCACCGGGACATCCTGTTCTCGGTGCGGACCGAAGAACTCCCGGTCTTCCGTCTGCAACGGCTGCGCGCGCGCACCCAGCCCGGCTACGTGACCTGCGGCACCGACGTGCTGCTCGACTTGTACGCCGCCGATGCCGAGTATTCGGCGGACGCGCTCGAGGATGTCTATGCCGACCTCGAATCGGCCGGTCGCCATGTGCTGAATACACGGATGACCGACGAGGAGGCCGGGCTGATCCTGGCCGACATCGCCCGCCAGGAAGACTTGAACGGACGCATCCGCCGCAATGTGCTGGATACCCGCCGCGCGGTGTCCTTCCTCACCCGCGCCAAGTTCCTCTCGGCCCAGCAGCAGGAAGACGCGCGCCAGATCATGCGCGACATCGAATCACTCGACGGCCACACCTCCTTCCTGTTCGGCAAGATCAACTTCCTGATGGACGCGGTGGTCGGCTTCATCAACATCAACCAGAACAAACGCATCAACAAGCTGACCAAGCTGTCGATCGTGTTCATGCCGATCAACATCGTCGCCGGGATCGGCGGCATGTCGGAATTCTCGATGATGACCGAAGGCGTCGCCTGGCCCGTCTCATACGGCGTGCTGACGGTGACCATGGGCATCATCGGCTGGCTGACCTACCTGGCCTTGCGCCAGGCCGAGCAGCGCGAAATCCAGCGCAAGCTGGAAAGCACCAGCGCCGCGCTGAAGCGGCCGAACGCGCCGATGGCCAAGGGCTGAGCGCGGTGCTGACGGATCACCGCCGGGTTTGGCCCGGCTACCCAGCAAGAAATTAGCGACAGGCATTCATGCCTTGCCTGTCGGTCAAACATGTTTTGGAAGAGGTTTGCATCCCCTCCCAAAACGGTCGCCTGAAACCCCGGCCTTCAGGCCGGGGTCGGCTCCCACCGCCCTGAAGGGCGGGGTTTCAAACCGGAGTTAGTCTTACGATGAAAAACGGCGCCCGCGAGGCGCCGTTTTTGTTGGCCGGTAATCCGGCGTCGGATTACTTCAGGCTGGCAAAGTAAGCGTCGGCAGCGGCGACCGTCGCCGCAATGTCGGCGTCGCTGTGGGCGGCCGAGACGAAGCCGGCTTCGAAGGCCGACGGTGCGAAGTAGTGGCCGGCGTCGAGCATGGCGTGGAAGAAGCGGTTGAAGGCTTCCTTGTCGCAGGCCAGCACCGCATCGTAAGTGGCCGGGCATTGTTCGGTGAAATAGAGGCCGAACATGCCGCCGACGTTCTGTGCCGCGAAGGCGATGCCGTGTTTTTGCGCGGCGGCGACCAGGCCGTCGCAGAGGCTGCGGGTTTTCACGGTCAACGCTTCGTAAAAGCCTTTTTGCTGCACCAGCTTCAGCGTCGCCAGACCGGCGGCCACCGCAATCGGGTTGCCCGACAGCGTGCCGGCCTGATAGACCGGGCCGAGCGGGGCGATTTTTTCCATGATCTCGCGCTTGCCGCCGAAGGCCGCCAGCGGCATGCCGCCGCCGACCACCTTGCCGAAGGTCGACAGGTCCGGGGTGATGCCGTAGTAGCCCTGAGCGCTGCCGAGGCCGACGCGGAAGCCGGTCATCACTTCGTCGAAAATCAGGACGGCGCCGTGCTGCGCGGTCAGTTCGCGCATCGCCTTGAGGAATTCTGCGCTCGGCGCGATCAGGTTCATGTTGCCGACCACCGGCTCGACGATCACCGCCGCGATCTTGTCGCCATAGCCCTGGAAGGCTTCGGCCAGCGCCTGCGGGTCGTTGTAGGGCAGGACCACGGTGTTTTCGGCGATGCCGGCGGGGACGCCGCCGGATGACGGGTTGCCGAAGGTGAGCAGGCCGGAGCCGGCTTTCACCAGCAGGCTGTCGGAATGGCCGTGGTAGCAGCCCTCGAACTTGACCAGCAGGTCGCGGCCGGTAAAGCCACGGGCCAGGCGGATCGCACTCATCGTCGCTTCGGTGCCGGAAGAGACCAGGCGGACCATGTCCATCGACGGCACCAGCTCGCACAGCAGATCGGCGATTTCGATCTCGCGTTCGGTCGGGGCGCCGAAGGAGAGGCCGTCAACGACGGCGGCCTGCACCGCAGCGATCACCTCGGGGTGGGCGTGGCCGAGGATCATCGGCCCCCAGGAGCCGACGTAGTCGGTGTACCAGCGGCCGTCGGCGTCCTGCACCTGGCTGCCGGCGCCCTTCTGGAAGAACAGCGGGGTGCCGCCGACCGAGCGGAAGGCGCGGACCGGCGAATTGACGCCGCCGGGGATGTGGCGCTGGGCGCGCTCGAATAATTGCTGATTGCGCGAGGAGGCTTGAGCGGTCATCGGTGTTTTCCTTGAAAGATCATTGCGCGAAAAGTTGTTGATACTGGCCGGCGCGGGCGGCGATGTCCGGCGCCGAAAACAGGTCGGTGATTACCGCCAGCAGGTCGGCACCGGCGGCGAGCAGCGGCGGGGCGTTAGCCAGGGCGATGCCGCCGATGGCGCAGGTCGCCACGGTCAACTGCGTTTTTGCCGCAGAAAACAGGTCGACCGTGGCAGGCGAGGCATCGGGCTTGACCGACGACGGATAGACCGCGCCGAAGGCAACATAGTCGGCACCGGCACGCACGGCGGCACGAGCCCGGTCGAGTTCGCCATAGCACGAGGCACCGAGCAGCTTGTCCGGGCCGAGGATGGCGCGGGCGGCGGCCAGGCAGCCGTCGTCACCGCCGAGGTGCACGCCGTCGGCATCGACCAGCCGGGCCAGCGCCAGGTCGTCGTTGATGATCAGGCAGGCGCCATGCTGGTGGGTCAGCGCGCGCAACGCGCGGGCGCGGGCGACGCGTTCGGGCATGGTGCTTTGCTTGTCGCGGTACTGCACGATGCGGCCGCCGCCAGCGAGCACCGCCGCGACGTCGGCGAGCAGGCGGGCGCGCTCCGGCTGTTCCGGGGTGATGGCGTAAAGGCCGCGCAATAGCCGTAATGGCCGGCGGGCTTCAGTCATCGCCACGGCCCTCGGCGCTGTCGGCATCAGCCTCGTTGTCGCGTGCCCAGAACAGGCGGTCCGGGATGAACTGGCCCATGCCGCCGCGAAATCCGCTTTTCAGCGTCTGCCAGGTGTAGTCCTGGGCATCGCGCACCGCTTCCTCGACGCTGGCGCCACCGGCGATCAGGGCGGCGATTGCCGACGCCAGCGTGCACCCCGAGCCGTGGTAGCTGCCCGGCAGGCGCGGCCAACGGTCGGCGCGCAGCTGGCCTTCGGGACCGTAGAGGGTGTTGATCACTTCCGGCGTGTTTTCGTGGGTACCGGTGATCAGCACATACTGCACGCCGAGTTCGCGCAGGCGGCGGGCGCAGACTTCGATGTCGGGCTCCTGTTCGTCCTCGTCGCTTTCAACCAGCCGCCGCGCTTCCGGCGCGTTGGGGGTGAGCAGCGTGGTCTGCGGCAGCAGCAGTTCGCGCATCGCGGCGATCATTTCCTCGCCGGAGAGGCTGTCGCCGCGCCCGGAGGCCAGCACCGGGTCGAAAATCAGCGGAATTTCCGGGTAATCGCCGACGATCTCGGCCACCGTGACGATGTTCTCGACGCTGCCAAGCACGCCGATCTTGAAGGCAGCAACCGGCATGTCCTCGAGAATGGTGCGCGCCTGCTGTTCAAGCAGTTCGGCGCCGGTCGCGTGCACGCCGCGCACGCCGACGGTGTCCTGCACGGTCAGTGCGGTGATCGCGGTCAGCGGATGGCAACCAAGGCTGGCCAGGGTCAGAATGTCGGCCTGGATACCGGCACCGGAGGAGGGATCGCTGGCAGCGAAAACCAGGACTTGGGGCGGGCAGGGGGCAATCGGAGAGGGCAAGGTCGGCAAACAATCGAAATACGGAAGGAAAAACAAAACCGGGCATGAAAACGGACGGACGCCAGGGCAGATATCGCCCAAGGCCGGCGCCACCGCCCGGATGGCCACCCGGACAGGCCGCCGATTGTATCCCGAATCGCCAGCCCGGCAGGGCGAACCGGATCAACAAGCCGGCTGCATTTTTTCGCCGGGCGCCCTTCCGTAGTATGATCCGCCAGTTAAGGAAAAACAGTTCGCGGCAGCGTGCCGGACGATTTTCCCAACTTCGGGGAGGGACGCAAATTGGTCGATTCAGCGAAACTGGCAGGTCTGACCGTGATGGTCATCGATGACAGCAATACCATACGCCGCAGCGCCGAAATCTTCATGTCGCAAGCTGGCTGCCAGGTCATCCTGGCCGAAGACGGTTTCGATGCGCTGGCCAAGATCGCCGACCACCTGCCCGCCCTGATCTTCTGCGATGTGATGATGCCGCGCCTCGACGGCTATCAGACCTGTTCGCTGATCAAGAAGAATCCCCGCTACCGCCACATCCCGGTGATCATGCTTTCGTCCAAGGACGGCCTGTTCGACCGGGCGCGCGGCAAGATGGTCGGTTCCGACCGCTACCTGACCAAGCCCTTCACCCGCGACAGCCTGCTCCAGATCGTCTCCGCCTATGCCGAGGCCCAGGCGCAGGAAGCCAGCGCTGCATGACCCGCAACACCCCGACGAAGCACCCATGCCGATAAAGAACATTCTCGTCGTCGACGACTCCCCGACCGAACGCTATTTCACCGTCGACATCCTGACCCGCGCCGGTTATCTGGTCACCACCGCCAGTAATGGCGAAGAGGCCATTGCCAAGGCCCGTAGCGAGCATCCCGACCTGATCCTGATGGATGTCGTGATGCCCGGCCTCAACGGCTACCAGGCGACCCGCACCCTGACCCGCGACGAAAGCACCCGCCAGATTCCGGTCATCGTATGCACCTCGAAAGGCCAGGAAACCGACAAGATCTGGGGCATGCGCCAGGGCGCGGTCGATTACCTGGTCAAGCCGCTCAATCCTGAAGAATTGCTGCAACGAATCGCTGCCCTCGCCTGATGCCGCCCAAGACCAGCCTGCGCGAATTTCAGGCCTATCTGGCCGAACGCCTGCACCAGGCGGTTGCCGGCCGCACCGCCGCCTCCTGGCTGGGCGTGGAATCGGGTGGAGAAAACTGGCTGGTCGACCTCTGCGATGGCGGTGAAATCGTGCCGGCACCGCAAATCAGCCCGGTACCGCTGACCCGCCCCTGGTTTGCCGGCATCGCCAATGTACGCGGCACGCTTTACGCCGTTTCCGATTTTTCGGCTTTTCGCGGCAAGGCGGCAACACCGCGCAATGCCCATGCCCGCCTGCTGCTGGTGGGTTCCCGGCATGGGATCAACGCCGGCTTGCTCGTCGGCCGCACGCTCGGGCTGAAGAATCCGGAGGGTTTTGCCGAACAGACGGGCGGTGGGCTCGGGCCGCTCTGGGGTACGCGCCGTTTCGCCGACACCCAGGGTCGCCTCTGGCGCAAGCTCGATGTCCGCGCGCTGCTGGCCAGCCCGGAATTCATGAATATCGCAACCTGAGCCGGCTCAAGAGGAGGAAGGCAAGGTGTTCAGCATCCAGAATCCGCGCGGCAGGAAAATTGCCGGCGACATGAACGGCGATATCGCCAGCAGCATCGTCGCCATTGCCGCCGAACGTCCCGAGGTCGCGCGCCGGGTCAAGCTCCTTGGCGCCACGCTCGCCGTGCTGCTGCTGACCACGGCCGGCCTGGCCTATCACGACAAGCGGGAATCGAGGCACGCCACCGCTTACGTTGCCGCCGCCGGCGAGATGCGCATGCTGTCGCAGCGCCTGGCCAAAGCCTCCTCGCTGGCCTTGCAAGGCCAGGTACCGGCCTTTGGGCAATTGAAGGAATCGCGCCAGAAATTTTCGCAGTTGCTGGACAGCCTGACCCAGGGTGGAGAAGCAGGCAGCAGCGAGGTACCGCCGTCGCCGGCCGCCGTCACCGGCCCGCTGGAGGCGCTGAATACCCGCTGGCGGGCAACCGAGAAGGATGCGCAGGCGCTGATCGCACAGGAGAAGAACCTCGTCGCCCTGGGGCGCCACGTCGCCGTAATCGACGACAAGAATGCGGAAATGCTCGAGTTGACCGAGCAACTGGCAACGCTGAAATTGCAAGCCGGCGCCGTTGCCCGTGAGATTGCCGCGGCCAATCAGCTGGTGATGCTGACCCAGCGCACGGCGAAAAATGCCTCGGCCCTGCTGGTCGGCCACGAGATCAACCCGGAAGTCGCCTTCCTGCTGGGCAAGGACACCAACAGTTTCCGCGATCTCCTGCAGGGTCTGCTGCGCGGTAGCGAGACCCTGCGCCTGTCGGGCAGTAACGACGGCAGCAGCCAGGAAAAGCTGAAACAGCTGGAAAAGGCCTTCGCCAATTACGACAGCGCAATCTCCGGCATTCTCGGCAATCTGCAGGTACTAACCCAGTCCAAGCAAGCCGGTGCGCGGATTTTCAACGACAGCGAAAACCTCCTGAAGGCGACCGACGAGCTGGCGACCGCCTACCAGGAAAACCTCGGCGAACGGACGCTGACCACCAGCCTGCTGCTGGTGCTGACGCTGGCGGTGCTGGCCACGCTGGCGCTGCTGATCCGCGTCTATTTTGCCGACAGTGCCCGCCGCGCCCGCGAGGCCGAGGAGCACCGGCAGGCTTCGGAAAAGGCCAATCGCGAAAACCAGGAGGCAATCCTGCGCCTGATGAACGAACTCGGCGACCTGGCCGATGGCGACCTGACCGCGACGGCCACCGTCACCGAGGACATCACCGGCGCGATTGCCGACTCGATCAACTACACCATCGAGGAACTGCGCCTGTTGGTCGGGCGTATCAACGATGCCTCGACGCGGGTCAATGGCGCGACCGAAATCGCCCGTCAGACCTCGAGCGAGTTGCTCGCCGATGCGCAGCGCCAGGCCGGCGAAATCCGGGGCGCGGGCAAGATGGTGCTGGACATGGCGCAGTCGATGAAGGCCATTTCCGGCAAGGCTTCGCGCTCGGCCGAAGTCGCCGACCATTCGCTGCGCGCAGCCGAAAAGGGCAATGCCGCGGTACAAGATTCGATCAAGGGGATGAACGAAATCCGTGGGCAGATCCAGGAAACCGCCAAGCGCATCAAGCGCCTGGGCGAAAGCTCGCAGGAAATCGGCGAAATCGTCGAATTGATCTCCGACATCACCGAACAAACTAATGTGCTGGCGCTGAATGCGGCGATCCAGGCCGCCACCGCCGGCGAGGCCGGACGCGGCTTTACCGTTGTCGCCGAGGAAGTGCAGCGCCTGGCCGAACGCTCGGCCGAGGCGACCAAGCAGATTGCCGACATCGTCCGCACCATCCAGGGCGACACGCAAGATGCCGTCTCGGCGATGGAGCGCTCGACCCAGGGCGTGGTCGAAGGGGCCAAGCTCTCCGATGCCGCCGGCCAGGCGCTGATCGGAATCGGGCGCGTTTCCAGCGATTTGGCGACGCTGATCCGCCACATTTCCGCCGACACCCAGGGACAGGCCGATACCGCCCGGGCAGTCGCTGCCAGGATGCAGGAGATTCTCAAGCTGACCGGCCAGACGACTAGCAATACCCAGCGTACCGCGCAGGCCATAGGCGAATTGACGGCCCTGGCCAGCGAACTCAAGGGCTCGGTTGCCGGCTTCAAGGTCGGCTGAGGGATGCGAGAGCATGAAGCGAACTGAAGATTTCGATAGCGAGCCGCTGGGCTGGGTCAAGGCCGACATCGACCGCGCCCTGAACCGGGCCGGCACCGCCCTGCGCGACTTCCACAGCGATGGCGACGCCGGCCACCTCCTGCAGGCCAGAGAGGAATTGCACCGGGTCCACGGCGCACTGAACATGCTTGGCAAGCTCGACGGCCTGGCCCGGCTTGCCGCCCGTTGCGAGGAAATCCTGGCCACCCCCGCGCCCCCACCGGGAAAGGAATTGCTCGCCCTGCTCGCGACCGGACTGGAGGCCATTGGCGGCTATCTCGACGATCTGCTCGCCGGGCAGCCGAACCGGGCGCTGCGCCTGTGGCCGGTGTACCGCGAACTGGGGCGGGCCGATGGTCGTGAAACGCACCGGGTGGACCTTTTCTACCCCGACCTTGCCCCCCTGCCCCAGGTCGGCGGCGACGAAGCACCGCTACCGGCGGCGGCAGAACGTCCGGCTCGACTGAAAACCGCCCGTCTCGCCTACCAGAAGGGCCTGCTGCTGTGGTTGAAGAACCCCGGAGAAGCGGATAACGGACGACGGCAGATGCGGGCAGCGGTACAAGCCATTGCCGATTGCCAGGAGGCTGGCGAAGAGCGTTCGCGCTGGCGGATCGCCGCCGCCTTTCTCGATGCCCTGGCCCATGCCGACATCGGCGCCGACCCGCTGGCGCGCGGGCTCTGCTCGCAGCTCGATGCCCGCATCCGGCGTCTGCTCGAAGGTCGCCAGGGTTCGGACGACGAATTGCTGCGCCAGCTCCTGTTCCAGGTTGCCCAGGTTGCGCCGCAAACCAGCGAAGCCGTGACCGCGGTCCAGCAGGCCTTTGCCCTGAAGCGCCTGTTGACCGCCGAAAGCATGACGCCGGCCCTGCAGGAGCCGGCTTTGCGTCGCCTGCGCGACATTCTGCAAACCGCCGAGGACGACTGGCGGCGTTTCTGCGCCGGCCAGGCGGCCAGCCTGGCCGATTTTGCCCAGCAGATCCTGCAGGCCGCGCTACTTTCGCATGAACTCGGCAATACCGATCTGCGCCGCTTGGCCCAGGGATTGACGGCGGTCGTCACCTGGCTGGTCGAAGCCCCGTCGCGGCACCGCGATGCAGTGGCGATGGAAGTCGCCACCGCGATTCTGCTCTTCCAGAATGCCCAGATGCAATTCCAGCAGCTGGATCGCGAATTCGCGCTCCAGGTCGACCGCATGGTCGACCGCCTGCATGCCTGTATTGCCGGCCGCATTCCGGTCAATGACGGCGAACCGGCGGCACTCGACGAAATGAGCCGGCGAGCGCAGGAACGGCTGCTCATCGAGCAGGTCAGCCGTGAAATGCACAACAATCTGGCCGGCATCGAACAGATGCTCGACCAGTATTTCCGCTGCCCGAGCGAAACCACCGACCTGACACCGCTGGAGGCACCGATCCGCCAGATCGCCGGCGCCCTGACCATGCTCGGGCACTTGCCGGCATCGGCGGCGATCCAGTCCTGCCTCGCCGACATCCGTCGCCTCGACCCGGCCAGCCCCGACGCCGCGCAATTCGCCTCGCTCGCCGAACGTCTGTCGCTGATCGGTTTCTTCGTCGACGCTTTGCCGCAGGGCGAAACCGATTTCAACGCCTTCTGCCGCCGCGTTCAGGGCGAAGCCGCCGCCGCCACGCTCGCGGCGCCGCCCCTGCCCAGCCCGCCTCCGGCGGCAACGGCCATTGACGACGAACTGCTGGCGATTTTTCTCGAGGAAGGCGACAACGTACTGCTCAGCCTGCGCGAGCAGGCCGGGATACTGCGCCGCAACCCCGGCCAGCGCCAGGCCCTGGCCGACGTCCGGCGAGCAACGCACACCCTGAAAGGCAGCGGCCGCATGGTCGGACTGCACGCTCTCGGTGAAACGGCCTGGGCGCTGGAGCAGGCCTATAACCACTGGATCGCCCGCGACCTGCCAGCCAGTCCGGAAGTGCTCGGCCTGCTCGCCGGCCAGGAGAAGCTGCTTGCCGCCTGGCTAGCCCACCTGCGCGCACCGGAAACGCACGCGGTTCCAGACCCCGGCTCACTGCTGCGCGCCGCCGATGCCTTGCGCGGCATCGTCACCGAGGCGAATGGCGACCATCTGCCTGCCGACGAAACAACGGAGGGCGCGCCAGCCGCTGGCGAGGCGACGCCAACGCCAACGCCAACGCCAACGCCAACGCCAACGCCAACCGAAGACAGCGTGATGGCGAACTGGCCGGAAGACAGCGATCCACCATTGCAATCGACAGCGAGTGCGGACTGGCTCGACGAAATAGCGGAGAGCGAGGTCGCGCCCGCTGAAGAGAGTGTCGAATCGGCGCCGCTGCAGGGAGAAACGGCGGAAATCCTGCCATTTTCACGGTCGACCGTGGAAACCGGGGAAAACCCCGACATTCCGTCCCCCGTGGCAAGTTCTCCCCCGTCGGACGAAGCTACGGGCGGGCAGACCATCTCGATCTCGGCCACCCTCTACGACATTTTCCGCATCGAGGCCCGCGAACACCTGGAAACCCTGGCGGCCGACCACGCCGATCTGCTGGCCTGTCCACTAATGCCAACGCCCTTCGAGATGGGGCGGGCCGCGCATACCCTGGGCGGCATTGCCGCCACCGTCGGCCTGATGCCGCTCAACCGGCTGGCACTGGCACTCGAGCGGGCGCTCCTGCGTCGCAACCAGACACTGGAACCCGGTTGCCGGCAGAGCCTGGAAATCCTGCGTCAGGCCATCGTCACCCTGGACGACATGTATGTCGCCGCCGGCGACGAGGAACTGCTCGAACAGGAAACACTGATCGCAGCCCTGGACGAACTCTTCCCCTCCGAATTTGCCGGCGGCGAGACTGGCCCCCTGGCAGAAGCAGAAACCCCGCCATCCGCAGTAGAAACCACAGACCAGCAGCCCTCCCGGACCGAGACCGAGACCGAGACCGAGCCTCGATCTCCGCCGCGCTCCGTGCCAGCGGCAGAAGACGGGCTTTCGTTGCCGGCCAGCGGTGAAGAGATTGCGCCGCATCTGCTGGCGATTTTTCTCGACGAGGCCGGCGAGCAGCTCCCCGAGATGGCCGCATTGCTGCGGACCTGGCGCGAAGCCCCCGCCGACCCGGAGACGCCGGCCGCCCTCGCCCGCGTCCTGCACACCTTCAAAGGCAATGCGCGCATGGCCGGTGCGCTGGCGCTCGGCGAACAGGCCCACGCGCTCGAATCACGGCTGGAAGCAGCCAGCCTTGGTCGCACGAGCCCCGATAGCGGGTTTTTCGACCTCATCGAATCCGAATGCGACGCCCTGGCTCAAGCCACCGACGCCCTGCGCGCCGGCGGCACGACAACGGAGCCCGCCGCCTTGAGCACCGCCGCCACCCAGAACCCGGCACCGGCCGAGACGGGTGAAACTGCTCCCGACGGTAGCCCGGCGAGTCCGCCGATTGCCCTCAGCCTGCTGCCTCCGGAATGGCCGGAAACATCGGAGACAGCGGCAAACCCGCCTTGCCCCGCGACGGACGAAGCGAAGGAAGAAGCCCCGGTGCTGGAGACGGCCCCGGCCACGAGCACAAGCGCCGCCGAGCCAGCGCCTGCTGCAGCCGCCGAGGCGACCAACCCCGAGAGTGGCGAGCAGCGCAACCTGCTACTGCGGGTCAAGGCCGATCTGGTCGACCGCCTGGTCAACGAAGCCGGCGAGTTGTCGATTGCGCGCAGCCGGATCGAAGGCGAGATGCGCAACCTGAAGTCGTCGATGCTCGAACTGACCGACAACGTCATCCGTTTACGGCGGCAATTGCGCGAAATCGAAATCCAGGCCGAGACCCAGATGCAGGCCCGGGTCGCCCAGACCAGCGAGAGTCACGACCAGTTCGATCCGCTCGAACTCGACCGTTTCAGCCGCTTCCAGGAACTGACCCGTTTCATGGCCGAGTCGGTCAATGACGTGGCGACGGTACAGCAGAATCTGCTCAAGCATCTCGACGATGCCAATGCCGCCTTGCTGGCGCAATCGCGCCTCAACCGCGATCTGCAACAGGAACTGCTGGGCATGCGCATGCTGCCCTTCGCCAGCCAGGAGGAACGCCTGCACCGGGTCGTCCGGCAAACCGCACGGGCAGCCGGCAAGCGCGCCCGTTTCGAGATTGTCGGCGGTCAGGTTGAAATCGACCGTTCGGTCCTCGACCGCATGCTGGCGCCTATCGAGCACATGCTGCGCAACGCGGTTACCCACGGGATCGAAACAGCGGGCGAGCGTCAGGCCCGGGGTAAAGAGACCATTGGCGAAATCCGCCTCAGCCTGTCTCAGGAGGGTAATGAAATCGTCCTTGTCCTCGCCGACGATGGACATGGCCTGGACCTCGATCGCATCCGCGGGCGAGCAAGCGAACTGGGGCTGCCGCAAGCGGTGGATGAAGACCCTGGCGTGCTGTACGAACTGATTTTCCAGCCTGGCTTCTCGACGGCCAACGCGCTGACCAGCGATGCCGGGCGTGGCATCGGCATGGATGTCGTCAAGACCGAAGTCTCGGCCCTGGGGGGGCGGGTCGAAATCGAGAATCAGCCCGGCCAGGGCTGCCAGTTCCGCATCTACCTGCCGCTGACCCTGGCGGTAACACCGACGGTCCTGCTGCGTGCCGGGGCGCAGACCTATGCCGTACCGGCAGCAATGATCGAACAGGTACTGGAACTCAAGAGCGGCGAGTTGCAGGAAATCGCCCAGGCTGGCGAAGTCCGCTGGCACGACAAGGCCTACCCCTTCCACTACCTGCCGCACTTGCTCGGCGACAGCGCGGCCGAGGCGGAAAGCCACCGCTTGACCTGGGTGTTACTGCTGCGCTCCGGCAGCCAGCGCGTGGCGGTGCAGATCGATGAGCTGAAGGGCAACCAGGAAGTAGTGGTCAAGAATATCGGCGAACAGCTCTCGCGGGTCGTCGGAATTTCGGGAGCGACGGTCCTCGGTGACGGCCGCATCGTGCTGATCCTCAACCCGGTGGCCTTGGCCAGCCGCCGCCCCGGTTTCAATATCGCCGCACAACTGGCACCGGTCGCGCTCGAGCGCGAAGCCGATCTCGATGCGCCGATAGTGATGGTGGTGGACGATTCGCTGACCGTGCGCAAGATTCTCACCCGCTTGCTGACTCGCGAGGATTACGCGGTGACCCAGGCCAGGGACGGAGTCGACGCGCTGGAACAGCTGGCCGAACCCGAACAGGCTCCCACCGTCGTGCTCTGCGATGTCGAGATGCCGCGCATGGACGGTTTCGAGTTTCTGCGCAGCCTGCGCGCCGACACCCGCTATCAATCGCTGCGGGTGATCATGATTACCTCGCGCACCGCCGACAAGCACCGCCAGCATGCGCTCGAACTCGGGGCCAATGCCTATCTCGGCAAGCCCTACGACGAAGCCGAGTTGCTGCAGTTGCTGGCCGGCTTCTGCCATCGCCCGGGTGGGTAAACGCAACAGGCCCGCCGATGCGGGCCTGTTGTCGACTAATTGGGCCAGGAAGGCTGCTTAGTAGGCGTAGAAGCCCTTGCCGACCTTGCGCCCGAGGTAGCCGGCTTCAACCATTTCGACGAGCAAGGGAGCCGGACGGTACTTCGGATCCTTGGTCCCCTCGAACAGCACCTGCATCACCGCCAGTTCGACGTCGAGGCCGATCATGTCGCACAGCGCCAGCGGGCCGATCGGATGGTTGCAACCGAGCTTCATCGCTTCGTCGATCGAGGCGGCATCGGCCAGGCCTTCGCCCAACGCGAAAATGGCTTCGTTGATCATCGGGCAAAGCAGGCGATTGACGACAAAACCCGGGCTGTTCTTGACCTGGACCAGGGTCTTGCCGACCGCCTTGGCCAGCGCCTCGACGGCGGCGTAGGTGGCATCGGTGGTCTGCAGGCCACGGATTACCTCGACCAGCGCCATCATCGGCACCGGGTTGAAGAAGTGCATGCCGATCACCTGGGCCGGACGCTTGGTGGCGGCCGCCAGCTTGGTGATCGAGATCGAGGAAGTGTTGGAGGCGATGATTGCGTCCGGCTTGGCCAGATCGTCGAGCTGCTTGAAGATCCGGGTCTTCAGCTCGAAATTCTCGGTCGCGGCTTCGATGATCAGATCTACGTCCTTGAGCGCGGCGACGTCGGTGGCGGTGCCGATCAGGGCCAGTGCGGCAGTCTTCTGCTCGGCGCTCATCTTCTCCTTCTTGATCAGGCGGTCGAGGCTGCCGGCGATGGTCGCGACACCTTTTTGTACGGCGGTTTCCGAAATGTCGGCCATGATCACGCTGAAGCCGGCAACGGCGAAAGCCTGGGCGATACCGTTACCCATCGTACCGGCACCGACGATGCCTATCGTTTTAATGTCCATGTTTGCGTCTTTCTGTTCTCTAAAATGGTTTTATCGTTTTTTCCATACGTCGCCGTATGGAAGATGGAACTTTAAACCGAAAAACCTTCGTTGACCATGGACGCCGCGCATGGACCAGCATCGTCCCCGAGCTTACGACGGCAGCCGGGATGCGAGACGGCAACGGACCCATTCGATCAGGTCGTCGATGTAGGTAAACACCACCGGGATCACCAGCAGGCTGAGGAAGGTCGAGGTGATCAGGCCGCCGATCACGACAATCGCCATCGGCGCGCGGAAGCTCGGATCGGTACCGATCCCGAGCGCGATCGGCAACATCCCGGCGCCCATCGCAACGGTCGTCATCACGATCGGCCGTGCCCGTTTGCGGCAGGCATCGAGCAGCGCCTGCCAGCGGTCGAGTGGAGGTTGGCCGTCGATCCCACGACGGGCGAGCACGACGTAGTCGATGAGCAGGATCGAGTTCTTGGTGGCGATCCCCATCAGCATGATCAGGCCGATCATCGACGGCATCGACAGCGCCTTCTGGGTCACGAACAGGGCCAGGAAGGCGCCCGGAATCGACAGCACCAGCGCGGCGAGGATGGTCACCGGCTGGACGAAATCCTTGAACAGTAAGACCAGCACGATGTAGATGCAGAGGATGCCGGTGAGCATCGCCAGGCTGAAGCTGGCGAACAGCTCACTCATCGCCTCGGCATCGCCGACCGTGGTCTGCAACACGCCGGGCGGCAACTGCTTGAGGCTGGGCAGGGCCAGTGCCGCCTTTTCGACCTCGCCGAGCGGCTGACCATTGAGTTCGATCTCGAAATTGACGTTGCGCAGGCGGTCGTAGCGGTCGATCTCGGCCGGCCCGCCGGCGATGCTCAGGCGGGCGACGTTGCCCAGGCGCACCGGGCCGTGGCGACCGGGAACGCTGAGCTGTTCGAGCAGCGCCAGGTCAGTACGCGCACCGTCGGGCAGCCGGACCATGATTGGCACCTGGCGCTGACTCAGGTTGAGCTTGGCCAGGCCCTGGTCGTAATCGCCCGAGGTGGCGACACGCAGGGTTTCGGCAATCGCCGCCGAGGTGACGCCGAGGTCGGCCATCCGCGCGAAGTCGGGCTGCACCACCAGTTCCGGGCGAACCAGGCTGGCGGTGGTGGTGACCGCACCGATGCCGGGAATGCCGCGCAGTTCGCGCTCGACCAGGCGGGCGTGATCGGCCAGCGCCTGACCGTTCTCGCCCGCCAGCACCAGCACGTATTTCTCGTTCGAAGCGCCCATCCCGACCTTGACCTGCGCCCCCGGCAGCGCGGCCAGGCGGCGACGGAACTCGCTTTCCACGTCCTGCTTGCTGACCCCACCGCGTGCCTTGCGCGGCGTCAGGTTGATCGTCAGCGTCGCCTTGCGCACTTCGTTCGCACCGCGCGGCGCAAACGGGTCGCTGCCGGCGGCGCCACCGCCGATCGCGGTGTACACCAGCCGCACGTGCGGATGATCGCCGATCAGCCGGCGTGCCTCTTCGGCGGCGGCATGCGTCTGCGCGTAGGTGCTGCCCGGCGGCAAGGCGACATGCACCTGCGTCTGCGAGAGGTCGTCGGGCGGCAGGAAACCGGTCGGCAACAGCGGCACCAGCGCGAAGGAGCCGAAAAAGAAGACCGTTGCCGCCAGCATCGTCAGCCAGCGGTGGCGCAGACAGGCGGCGACCCAGCCGGTATAGCGTTCCAACCAGCGCGGCTCATGCTCGCCGGGCTTGGCCGGCTTGAGCAGATAGGCAGCCATCATCGGCGTCAGCATGCGGGCGACGACCAGCGAGAAGAACACCGCAATCGCTGCGGTCCACCCGAACTGGACGAAGAATTTGCCCGGCACGCCGCTCATGAACGCAGTCGGCAGGAAGACCGCGATCAGCGTGAAGGTGGTGGCGATCACCGCCAGCCCGATTTCGTCGGCGGCTTCCATCGCCGCCTCGTAAGGCGTCTTGCCCATGCGCAAGTGGCGCATGATGTTCTCGATCTCGACAATCGCGTCGTCGACCAGAATCCCGACCACCAGCGACATCGAGAGCAGGGTCACGACGTTGAGCGAGAAGCCCATCAGCCACATCACCGCGAAGGTCGGCACCGCCGACAGCGGCAGCGCCGCCGCCGAGACGAAGGTGGCCCGTCCATCGCGCAGGAACAACCAGACCACCAGCACCGCCAGCGCCGCGCCTTCAAGCAGCAGCGACATCGAGCCATCATAGTTTTCCTGCACCGGATCGACGAAATTGAAGGCCTCGGTGATCTGGATGTCCGGGTGCTCGCCGCGCAATTTCGCCAGCGTCGCCTGCACGCCGTGCGCCACCTCGATTTCGCCGGCGCCACGGCTGCGGGTGATTTCAAAACCGACCACCGGCTCGCCGTTGAGCAGGGCACCGGCACGCCGTTCGGCCACGGTATCGCTGACCGTCGCCAGCTGGTCGAGGCGGAAGTGCCGGCCGTCGGCGAGCACGATGTCGAGCGCCGCCAGTTCGGCCGCGCTCTGCACGGTGGCGATGGTGCGCACCGATTGTTCGGCGCCGCCGACGTCGGCGCGGCCGCCCGAGGCTTCCTGCTGGACCTGCTTCAATTGCCGCGAAATATCGGCGGCGCTGACGCGCAGCGCCAGCAGGCGAGAGGGATCGAGTTCGACCCGGACTTCGCGGCTGACGCCGCCGACCCGCGCCACCGCGCCGACCCCGCGCACGCTGAGCAGGGCCTTGGCGACGGTGTTGTCGACGAACCACGAGAGCGCCTCGTCGTCCATCCGCGGCGAGGCGACGGTATAGGTCAGGATCGGCGCCCCGGACAAGTTGACCTTGGAGACTACCGGGTCCTTGAGGTCGCCGGGCAGGTCGGAACGAATCCGCGAGACCGCATCGCGCACGTCGTCGACCGCCTCCTGAGTGGTCTTCTCCAGCCGGAACTCGACGGTGACGATGGCGGTCCCATCCTGCGCCTTGGTATAGATGTGCTTGACGCCCTGCAACGTCGCCACCGAGTTCTCGATCTTCTTGGCGACCTCGGTTTCCATCTGCGCCGGCGCCGCCCCCGGCAGGGTCGCAGTGACCGTCACCGTCGGCAGGTCGATATCCATGAACTGCTGGATTTTCATCGCCCGGAAACCGACGACGCCGGCCAGCGTCAACAGCAGGAAAAGCATGATCGCCGGGATCGGATTACGGATGGACCAGGCAGAAACGTTCATGGTGTCAGTCGCCCGCTAGACGCGAAAGGAAGAAATGGCAAGAAGAAGCGAAAACCGGCATGCCGCTTCAGCGTGCGGCTTCGGCGGCTACCGGCTGGACCACGTCGCCGTCGGCGAGGAAGCCGACACCGGCCGCCACTACCGGCGAGTCGGCGGCCAGCCCGTCGAGGATCTCGACCCGGTCGCCGTGCCGGCGGCCAAGTTGGACCTTGCTCTGAACAACGCGCGAAGTGCCGGGGTCGAGCCGGAAGACGTAGGCAAAACCTTCGCGCAGGACCACCGCGGCTTGCGGCAGGGTCAGCGCCGGCTGCGCTCCGAGGTCGAACTCGCCGCGCGCGAAGGCGCCGGCCCGCAGCGCCGGATTTTCGCCGCGCGTCACGGTCGACCGTGGCAAATCGACATAAACCAGGCCGTTGCGCGTCTGCGGGTCGACGCTCGGTGCGACGCTGCGCACCTGCCCCGGCACCGCCTCGCCAGCAGCGGCCCGCAAGCTGACCGGCATCCCGGGGCGGACTTTCGGCAAATCGTCGGCCGGCACCTCGGCCCGCCATTCGAGGCGGCCGCCGCGGATCAGACGAAACAGTTCGTCGCCGTTTTGCGGCAGCGAACCGACGGTCGCCGTCCGCGCCGAGATCACCCCGGCATCCGGCGCCAGCACCCGGCTCTTGGCCAGGCGCAGTTCAGCCGATGCCAGGCGCGCCTTGGCCGCCGCCAGACGGGCCGCGGCAGTGCTTTCGGCGGTCTGGTATTGCACCGCCGTCTGCGGGCTGTAGAAGCCCTGAGCGCGCAGAGCCCGCGCTCGCTCGGCGTTGGCCCGGGCTTCGGCGGTCGCCGCCTCGAGTTCGAGCAGACCGGCACGGGCTTCCGCCACTTCGTGCGCCAGTGCCGCATCGTCCACCCGTGCCAACGGCTGGCCCTGGCGTACCGTGTCGCCGACCTGGACCAGCACTTCGGCGATCCGGTTGTTGCCGACCTCGGCCCCGATCACCGCTTCTTGCCACGGCATCACGCTGCCGCTGGCGGCCAGCAGTTGCGGCCATTGCTCGCGCTGCGGCAGAACCGTGCGCACGCTCAAAGCCGGTTTGGCCACCGCTGCCGGCGGCGCTTCCGGCGATGCGGGCGTACAGGCGGAAAGCCAGGGCAAGCAGAATAGAGCGGCGGCGAAGGAAGCGTTGTTGATGCCGGTTTTCATCCCATGAACCTTTGTTTCGCTACGGAGAGAATGAGCCTGAAAGAAACTGGAGCGATGATGTCCCCCGTCGTCTCGAATCGAAAAGCCCGGCCCGAAAGGTGATTGGGAATGGATCGCAACAACGATGATAATGAATATGCGGTCAGTAGTACACTTGGGCAAGACGAAAACGGGAGATCGATACCAAAAGGATATTGCCCCCCCTACTCGTTCAATGCTAACTTTCTATCCATTCAGCAAACTGCCGGACAGCAAAGGCAGTGCGAAAATCCGGGGAGCCCCCCCAAGCTTTGACAGAGAAAGGTCATCATGTCCCAAACCATGAAAGCCTCGGCCGATGCCAATACTTCCTGGTTGCGTCGCTTCTGGCTGATCATCGCCGCCACCCTCCTCCTCGCCATTGCCAGCATTTTCCTGGTGACCGGCCAGGAGAGCGGCAAGACCAAGGAAATCGTTCACGTTCCGATCAGCGTTCAGGCCACCGCAGCCAACGGCATGCCGATTTCCGGCAAGCTGGCACTGTTGATCGAGCGCCGCCAGGAAGACGAATTGCGCCGCTGGGAACAAAAGCTGCAGCATGTTGCGGCCAGCGAGATATCGGAGCAGTTTGAAGAGGGGCGCACCCCCGATCTGGTGCAGATCCGCTCGGTGCTTTTCCAGTCGTTCAATCAGGCCCTGCCAAAGCGCCTGCAGCTGCGCGACCTGTTGATCGAGGATTTCTTCCGCGTTTCGCGCTGATGCACGGCGCCGCCGCGCCGGCTTGCCGGCCGTGCGGCGTCAGGCCCGGCTAGCGGCAAGGCGGTCGCGCAGGCCCATGGGGCCGGGGGCAAAAATACAAGGATCCATGAAGCGCGGCGGCTGCAGTATCCGCGGCGAAAAGTCCATCCGCTCGAGGATGTCGCGCCGAAGATCGACGCCGGGTGCGATCTCGACCAGCTCCAGCCCCTCGCGACCAAGGCGGAAAACACAGCGCTCGGTGATGTAGAGGACTTCCTTGCCATGCCTGGCCGCCTCGGAGCCGCTGAAGGTGCGATGCTCGACGGCATCGACGAACTTGTGCGCCGAGCCGTCCTGCAAAATATGCAGTTTTTCGCCGTCGACCGTGATTTCGAGCCTGCCGGCAGTAAATGTGCCGACAAAAACCACCTTTTTCGCGTTCTGCGAAATATTGATGAAGCCACCGGCTCCCGCGAGGCGGGGGCCGAACCTGGAAACATTGAGATTGCCTTCACGGTCGGCCTGCGCCAGGCCGAGAAAGGCAATATCGAGCCCGCCGCCATCGTAGAAATCGAACTGGCTGGGCTGATCGATGATCGCCTGGGCATTGGTCGCGGCACCGAAGTTGAGGCCGCCGGCCGGAATGCCGCCGATCACGCCGGGTTCGGCGGTCAAGGTCAGCAGGTCGATCACCCCCTCCTCGGCGGCAACGCTGGCCACGCCCTCGGGCATGCCGATACCGAGATTGACGACGGCGCCGGCGCTCAACTCGAGCGCGGCACGGCGGGCGATGATCTTGCGCTCGCTCATCTCCATCGTTGCCAGGGCCGACATCGGTACGCGGATTTCACCGGCGAAAGCCGGGTCATAGGGCTCGATGAAGGTCTGCTGGTGGTATTCCGCTTTCTCGGCAAGCACCACGTAGTCGACCAGGATGCCGGGGATCTTGACCTGGCGGGAGTTGAGCGAACCGCGCTCGGCGATCCGCTCGACCTGGACGATCACGATACCGCCCGAGTTGTGCGCTGCCATCGCAATGGCCTGCGCTTCCAGGGTCAGCGCCTCCTTCTCCATCGTCACGTTGCCGTCCGGATCGGCGGTGGTACCGCGGATGATCCCGACGTGGATCGGGAAGGCCTTGTAGAAAAGATAATCCTCACCGTCAATTTCCATGCGCCGGACAAGGTCGACCGTGGTTTTTCCGTTCAGTTTGCCGCCACCGAAGTGAGGATCGACGAAAGTTCCCAGACCGACGCGAGTCAGCGTTCCCGGCTTGCCGGCGGCGATGTCGCGGAAAAGGTGGGTGATCACGCCTTGCGGCAGGTTGTAGGCCTCGATCCGGTTGGCGACCGCGAGTTCCTGCAGACGCGGTGCCAAGCCCCAGTGACCGCCAATCACCCGCCCGACCAAGCCGTCGTGGCCAAGGTGGTTGAGCCCGCGCTCCTTGCCGTCGCCCTGGCCGGCGGCATAGACCAGGGTCAGGTTACGCGGACTGCCAAGGCCGTGCACATCGGCTGCCCGCGTTTCGACAAAACGCTCCTCGAGCGCCACGGCAATATTCTCGGCAAAGCCGATGCCGACGAAACCGCCGGTGGCCACCGTCGCATGATCGGGAATCCGGTCCACCGCCTCACGGGCGGAAACCAGTTTGCAACGGAGCGCCAGAGCGCGCGGGTTACCGGCATCGGACATGAAGCGCCTTTCGTCAAACGGCAATAACGGTCGGGAGCGGCGTCAGTTGGCCAGCGCCGCCTCGATCTCGGCAAAGGTACTGGCCAACTCGAAACCGATCACCGGCACACCGAGCGCCCGGCCAATCTGGGTTGCCGAAAAGATGCCGCGCACACGCGGATCACCGCTAATCGGATCGACGTCCTCGACCAGGATGTGCTGACGCCCGAGGGCCTTCAAGCCGTTGAGGATATCGATCACCCGGGCATTCAATACCTCGGAGAAATACAGGGTATCGATACTGCCGATCGAGGTCATGACATCCTTGACCAGCAAGTCGTCGCGCGAGCAGGCCCGTGCCTGGACGATCTGCATCGGGCGTTCGCCCTGCAAATCGCGGGCGGTGATCAGCCCGACAACGACATCGTCGCTGGCCGTCACCATCAAGAGACGCACCCCGCGCGAAATCATCCGTGCCTGCGCCTCGGACATCGCGGCATCGGCAGCGATGCTCACCACCGGAACACGGGCAAAGTCGGTCATCGCCTCGATGGCCGGAGAATCAGCGCCCAGCTGGTTGAAGCCGGAGGCACAAAGCGTTGCGTTGAGGGAAAGTTTGTGCGTACGCACACGAGCGGCAAGAGTCATTTCTTCATCCTCCATTATTTTGTCTTTGTCGCGGATCGCTCCGGCATCCGGCCAGGGCAAGTCCGAGAGGTTCCTAGTATTCGGTGAGGCAGACCGCTTGGCAAGAGGGGCCGAGGGAATTGCCGGGAGAAATTTGCCCGGATGGCGAGTGGACCGTGAAAGTCCACCCGGTGGCCACGACGGCAAGACAAGCGCACGGGAAGCCGCTCTCCGGGAAACAAGCCAGGGAATGCACCCTCCACGGAGACGAATCCGGCTCGCACCGGATCAGCCAGCGGCGAGGAAGGTACCGAAAGCTGGCGGGAGGAAGCGCCCCCGGTCTTCGGTACCGCTCCGGTCACGTCCGGGAGGCCGCTAGAACTCGGACCACTCGTCGTCGTCGAAATCGTCCGTGGCCGGCGAAGACGGAAGCGGCGCCGGCTTTTGCCCGCCGGAACGCTGAACGGGAACGCTGGCCGTCGGGCGGGCAAGCGCAACCGGGCGAGGCGGCGGCGGGCTGGCTGGAGCACTCTGGTGCATGGCTCCGGCGTGGAGGCGGAAGACGCCGACGGCACTGACCAGCCCCTGCGCCTGCTCCTCCAGGCTTTCCGCCGCGGCCGAGGCTTCTTCGACCAAGGCTGCGTTCTGCTGCGTCACCTCATCCATCTGCGACACCGCCTGCGTCACCTGCTCGATCCCGGCGCTCTGCTCGCGGCTGGCATTGGAAATATCGGTCACCAGGGCCGCGACGCGCTGGAAGCTGGTCACGACCTCGTCCATCGTCGCTCCGGCCTGACCGACCAAGCGTGCGCCGCTATCGACCTTGCCCACCGAATCGTCAATCAGTTCCTTGATTTCCTTGGCGGCATTGGCCGAGCGCTGTGCCAGATTGCGCACTTCGCTGGCAACCACGGCAAAACCACGCCCCTGTTCACCGGCACGGGCAGCTTCGACCGCCGCGTTGAGCGCGAGGATGTTGGTCTGGAAGGCGATTCCGTTGATCACGCCGATGATGTCGGCAATCCGCTGCGAGCTTTCCTGGATGCCGTTCATGGTACTGACCACATCCTTCACCATCTGTCCGCCGCGCAGGGCGATTTCATTGCTGCGACTGGCCAGTTCGTTGGCCTGGCGTGCGTTCTCGGCATTCTGGCGCACGGTGCTGTTGAGCTGCTCCATCGAGCTGGAGGTTTCTTCCAGCGACGAGGCCTGTTCCTCGGTACGCGCCGACAGGTCGCTGTTGCCGGCGGCGATTTCCTTGGCGGCGGTGTTGATCGTCTCGGTCGCATCCTTGATGCTGCCGACCACTTCGCGCAGGCGCTCGATGGTGCGGTTGGTGTCCTCCTTCAACTGACCGAAGATGCCCGAGAAATCGGCATCGATGGTCTGGGTCAGGTCACCGCCGGCGACACGCGAAAGAACCTCGGAAGTCGAGCTCAGTGCCTGCTGGGTGGTATCCAGCAAACGATTCAGATCCTTGGCCAGGGTCTGGAAGAAACCGGTCTTGCCGTCGACGGAGAGACGCATGCCGAGCTCGCCCAGAGTCGCGGCACTGACGATCTGCGCGATTTCCTGCTCGACGAGCACCTCGGCCGTACGGTCCTTCCACTCGGCCACCGTCCCCAGACGCTCGCCTCTTTCGTTGATCACCGGATTGGCGGTTACCACCAGATGACGTCCACCGATCTCGATGGCCGCCGTATGCGGCTGCCGCAAACCGGAGAGCAGGCCGGCCTGGTGTGCCGGATTCTTGTGGAAGGAGTCGATATTCACCCCGAGCAGACGCTCCGAGTTGAAATTCGGCAACTGCGACTTGATCGCCGTCTCCGCCCCCTTGAGGATTCCGACCACCGAATGATTGGTGTAGGTGATGTTGCGATTGCCATCGGCGATCATCACCCCGGTCGATACATTGTCGAGCGCGATCTTGATCCGCGTCATCTCCTCCGCCACGCGCCGGGTCTCGGCAACGTTGAATCCCTGCTGGGTCTGCATCGAGAGGAGGTACTGCATGACCTTGCCCAACTCGTCGTTGCGAGAGGCATCGACGCTGCGGGTGTAGTCGCCGCTGGAAATGGCCTGCAGATTGAGGCCGATGTCGTCAAGCGAACGCATGATCAGGCGCAGCAGGCTGCGCGCCACCAGCGCGCCTCCGATCAAGGCCAGGGCCACGACCAGGATCATCTGGATGCGGGCATGCCTGGCTCGCTCGGCACTCTCGGCGATGAAATCGCTCCCGGCCTGGATCTCCAGCTTGTAAACCAGGTCCAGTTTCTCGGAGGCTTCGGTGTAGAGCGGGTTGATCTGCTTGAGGAGAATCGTGTTGGCATCGCCGAAACGGCCTTCCGCCAGCGCCTTGCGCGCCGGCTTCAGGCCGTCGTTAACGTAACGCTGCCTGACTTCGGCAAAGGCAGCGGCAGCCTTGCGCTGTTCTTCGCTCTTCATCGCCGGCTCGACGCGCGCCCACTCGGTGGTAATCACTTCGACGTTCTTGTCGATGGCATCGAGATGGCGTTGCAGCGGATGATCGTGCATCTTGACGTGCGGGCCGTCCGGATCGTGCTGCAAGGAGAGGAGAATCTGGGTCGAATTGTCCGAAAGCCGCTTGCCGACCTGGGCCAGCGAAGTCATCGGCAGCAGATTGTCGCGATTCAACTCCTCGACATTCTGCTCCAGGTCTCTCAAGCCCAGCCAGCCGACCACGGCGACGATCAGCGCAACCAGGACCATGCCCGTCAGGCTGGTCTTCAGTCTGGCGGCAAGCGACAGGCTGCTCAGGAAGCCTTCGCTGCCGGAAACCACCGTGCCATGGGAAATCCGCTTGTTGCCGGCGCGATTCTCGCGGAATTCGCGGTAGGCATTTTCACAGGTCTCGACCGCCTGCCGGCTCACGGTCCGGCGCACCGACATGTAACCGGTCACCTGGCCGCCTTCCCGGATCGGGGTCACCGTTGCCGTCACCCAGTAATGATCGCCATTCTTGCAGCGATTCTTGACCATGCCCGTCCATGGGCGACCTTCCTTCAGGTCGCGCCAGAGATCGGCAAAAGCCTCGGAGGGCATGTCGGGATGACGCACGATGTTGTGCGGCTGCCCGAGCAATTCCTCCGGTGAAAACCCGGAAATGTCGAGAAATGTCTGATTAATATAAGTTATCTGCCCCTTGAGATCCGTCTTGGAGACGATGATCTCCCCTTCCTTGAGCATGACCTCTTTCTGGGTTACCGGAAGATTTGTCCGCATGCCTTACCCCGTGGTGTATAGCCAAAGTCAAAACATATCATGGAGCCCGCTCAGAGTGCGAGGCTATCCCACAAAGCATCGATGCGGTCGCGTACCGCAGCATCCATCGCAATCGGCCGTCCCCATTCGCGCCGGGTCTCTCCCGGCCACTTGTTGGTGGCATCGATTCCCATCTTGGAGCCCAATCCGGCCACCGGCGAGGCGAAATCGAGGTAATCGATCGGCGTGTTGTCGACCAGCGTCGTGTCGCGCACCGCGTCGAAGCGAGTAGTGATCGCCCAGATCACTTCCTTCCAGTCGCGAATATCGATGTCATCATCGACAACGATGATGGTCTTGGTGTACATGAACTGGCGCAGGAAGGACCAGATACCGAACATAACGCGCTTGGCATGGCCCGGATAGGCTTTCCTGATGCTGACCACGGCCATCCGGTATGAACAGCCTTCGGGCGGCAGGTAGAAGTCGACGATTTCGGTGAATTGCTTCTGCAACAACGGCACGAACACTTCGTTCAGCGCCACGCCGAGAATCGCCGGCTCGTCGGGCGGCTTGCCGGTGTAGGTGCTGTGGTAGATCGGGCTTTTCCGCATCGTGACACGGTCGACCGTGAAAACGGGGAATTCTGCCTGCTCGTTGTAATAACCGGTGTGGTCGCCGTAAGGGCCTTCGAGCGCCATTTCACCGGGATGGATCACGCCTTCGAGGACGATTTCGGCACGCGCCGGCACCTGCAGCGTCGAGCCCAGACACTGCGTCAATTCGGTCTTGCCGCCGCGCAACAGGCCGGCGAACTGGTATTCCGACAGCGAATCGGGCACCGGCGTCACCGCGCCGAGGATGGTCGCCGGATCGCAGCCGAGCACTACCGCCACCGGGAAGGGCTGGCCGGGGTTGGCGAGTTGATGCTCGCGAAAATCGAGCGCGCCGCCGCGATGCGCCAGCCAGCGCATGATCAGCTTGTTCGGCCCGAGCACCTGCTGGCGGTAGATGCCGAGATTCTGCCGGCTCTTGTGCGGCCCGCGCGTCACCACCAGTCCCCAGGTGATCAGCGGCGCGATGTCGCCCGGCCAGCAATGCTGGATCGGCAGGCGGGAGAGATCGACGTCCCGACCCTCCCAGACGATTTCCTGGCACGGCGCCGACGAGACTTTTTTCGGTGCCATGTTGAGCACGTTTTTCAGCATCGGCAGCTTGTCCCAGGCATCCTTGAACCCCTTGGGCGGCTCCGGCTCCTTGAGATAGGCGAGCAATTTTCCGACTTCGCGCAGGGCAGCGACCGACTCTTCGCCCATCCCCAGCGCCACCCGGCGTGGCGTCCCGAACAGATTGGCGAGAACCGGCATGCCGTGTGTGCGCTCGCCGGTCTTCGGCTGCTCAAAGAGCAGGGCCGGACCGCCGGAGCGCAAGACGCGGTCGCCAATCTCGGTCATTTCCAGATAGGTATCGATCGGTACGGCGATGCGTTTCAGCTCGCCACCCTTTTCCAGTTGCGACATGAAGTCGCGCAGATCGGTGTATTTCAATTCAGCTTCCGTGAAGGTTCAATTCTCGCCGACCAGGCGCCCATAAACATAGGCCGTGAGGGCAAATTGCGTCGCGGCCTCAACCTCCCGGAAACGCAGGCCGAGAAAGTGCGGCATGAGCTGCTCCGGGTCGGCTCGGGCATTGCAGACTTCGGCCGTCAGCGCCAGTACCGTATCCAGCCCCTGAACGCTGACCTTGAACTTGGCCTGAATCACATCGCCCTTGGCAGCGATTGCGCTCCGGGTACGCAAGCCGGCCCCCGTTGCACTCAAATCGATGATCTTGCCAGCCCCCTCCTTGCCCGAAGGCAGACTGAGCGCTGCAATCAGGTCGGTGTCGATACGCGGGCTCTTGCGCACTTCCTGAACACTCACCTCGCGTGGATAGGTCAGATGCAGATGCGGATAGGGGACATTGGTCTGGCGCAGGACGCTGGTCGGGAAAGCGTAGGCACTTAGGCCGGAAAAGAAGCGTCCGACAAACGCTTGCCCTTCGCGCAACATCACCGGCGCACCGTTGAGTTCGGGAACGCTGACGATCACGCCGGAGTTCTTGGCGTAGCCGATCAGGCGCACCAGGTAGCGCAGGCTGGCATCGGCCGAACCCTGCAGCTGGACGGCATCGCCCACCTGAATACGCGAAGCCTCGAGCGCCACCACGCCCGGCCGATCCGGCTTTCGAGCCGCCGCCTGGGCAGTGGCCGCTGCGGTGGCCGGCGCGCTCGCCGCACTCTGCTGCTGTGCGATCACGGCATCGCGCAAGGGACTGCGCTCGACACGCGAAGTCAGCGGCCGGATGCCTTGCGCCACGGGTGCCGGGTCGCCATCCTGAAACACGCGAAACCAGCCCTTGCCGATTGCCGCCTCGGCCTCGGCCCGGGTTGGAATGACCTCTCCCCGGCCAAAGATCAAATCCTTGTCGCCGTTGTAAATAGCCCAGCGCAGCGGCTTGCCGATCTCGATGTCGTCGAGCGTCAATCTGACGTATTTCTTGCCATCGTCCAACATTCTGTCACCCCCCTCTCCCCACGAAAGGCTTTCCGGTCAGTGATGTGCGAAGCGGTAGTCGAGAATGATCCCGACAAACACTGCCAACCCGACATAGTTGTTATTCAGGAAAGCCTTGAAACAGGCCATGCGCTCGCGCCCGCGAATCAGGGTCCAGTGCCAGCCCATGATTCCCGCCGCCAGCAGCAGCGCTGCGAAATAGATGCGGCCCATGCCGGCCTGAATGCCGACCCCGGCCAGGAGAACCAGGGTTGCCGCATAGCAGATCATCACCGCCAATACATCGAAGCGGCCAAAAGTGATCGCCGAAGTCCGGATACCGATTTTCAAATCGTCGTCACGGTCGACCATCGCATACTCGGTATCGTAGGCCACGGCCCAGAAAACATTCGCCAGCAACAAGACCCAGGCCAGGAGTGGAACGCCATCCTGATGCGCGGCATAGGCCATGGGAATCCCGAAACCGAAGGCAATGCCGAGATAGGCCTGCGGAATGGCGAGGAAACGCTTGGTGAAGGGATAGCTGGCCGCCAGGAGCAACGCGGGCAGCGACAGCCAGATCACCAGCGCGCGCCCCAGGGCCAGGACCAGGACGAAAGCCGCCAGAGAGAGCAGGGCAAAGAGGAACAGGGCTTCGCGGCTGGCTACGCGGCCGGCGGTCAGCGGGCGGTCGCGGGTCCGTTCGACGTGACGATCGAAATCGCGGTCGGCGTAGTCGTTGATGACACAGCCGGCGGAACGCATGAGCACCGTGCCCAGGCAAAAAACCACGAATACCGACCACTCCGGTCGACCGTCCGCCGACAGCCAGACTCCCCAGAGCGTCGGCCAGAGCAAAAGCAGGATGCCGATGGGTTTGTCGAGGCGCATCAGCCTGAAATAGTCGCCCAAACGGTCACGAAGTTGCAGATATTCCATCCTGCGATTTTACTCGCAGATTTGTGACTTGCGCCTGACGCGGCCGGGAAAAGGCCAGGTCGGCGACAGACACTTGACGCTTTGCCGCTT
This sequence comes from Azonexus sp., assembly GCF_023150235.1. Classification (GTDB taxonomy): domain Bacteria; phylum Pseudomonadota; class Gammaproteobacteria; order Burkholderiales; family Rhodocyclaceae; genus Azonexus. Next base: position 63,721 of record NZ_JAKLLH010000014.1, on the reverse strand, counting down.
CGCCGTACAAGCGCTTTCGCGCTACCCTTGCCCCTTCCTTTTGTCTCTGATCCGAAGATGCTGCCCTCCCGTTCCGAATACCTCGACCTCCCCGGCATCCGCCTGCACATTCGCCGCTGGGGCAATCCGGAAGCGCCACCACTATTCCTGCTCCACGGCTGGATGGATGTTTCCGCCTCCTGGCAATTCGTCGCCGACAGCCTGGCCGGTGACTGGAACCTGATTGCCCCCGACTGGCGCGGCTTCGGCCCCTCGCAATGGCTGGACCGCCCCTACCATTTTGCCGAGCACATCGCCGACCTGGAGGCAATTCTGGATCACTACGCCGTGGCCGGCCCGGTCCGCCTGGCAGGCCACAGCATGGGCGGCATTCTTGCCTGCCTCTACGCCGGAATTCGCCCGGAACGGGTTGAACGACTGATAGCTCTCGAAGGCTTCGGTATCGCACCGATGTCGCCCGAAATGGCCCCGGAACGCTATCGCCAGTGGCTCGGTCAGCTCGGGCAGCGGCCGCGCATGCACGTACACGCCGATCGCCAGGCCTTTGCCCGCCGGCTGCTGCGCGACGACCGCTTCCTGCCGCCGGAACGTGCCGAATATCTGGCCAAGCACCTGGGCCGGGTCGGCGAAGGCGAGAACAAGGCGGGCGAACGCCGCCATGGCATCATCTGGAACGGCGACCCATGGCACAAGATTTTTTCACCCTACCTGTTCCGACTGGAAGAATCGATGGCGATCTGGCGGCAAATCACTTGCCCGGTACTCTGGGTCGCCGCACGGGAATCCTGGATCGTCAAGGACTTCGCCAGCCGCCCCGGTGACTGGGAAGCCCGCCAGAGCTGTTTTTCCCAACTGGAAGAAGCCTGGATCGAAAACGCCGACCACATGTTGCACCACGACCAGCCGGAGGCCGTCGCGCAGCTGATCGAGCAGTGGGCCGCCCCCTGAAGACGGCATATTTTTTCATTGCCCATGGCATTGGCCGGCATTGACGATGCGATAATTCCCGGCATTCGTTCCGAATCCGGGAGTTTCTTCATGGCCCTGTCGCGCTTTCTTGCCGCCGCTTTTTTCCTCGCCTCGCTTTCCCTTGGCGACGGTGCGATCGCGGCCCCTCCGTTGCCAGCCTTGAATATCGACCTGAGCCAGACCAGCGTCTCGGGCATCTCGTCCGGCGCCTTCATGGCGGTTCAGTTCGGCGTCGCCCATTCGGCGCAGGTGCGCGGCGTGGCGGCAACCGCCGGCGGCCCCTACTTCTGCGCCGGCAAGGATGCCTGGGCCGGCGCCAGTGTCAGCCGCGCCATTGCCCGCTGCATGCAGGGCGATCCATCGTATCCGGCCAAGACCATCGGCGACGCCGAGATGCGCAACATGGTCTCCTCGACCCGGAGCTGGGCCGGCTGGAAGCTGATCGATCCGCTGGAAAACCTGGCGCGACAACGTGTCTGGCTATTTCATGGCTACAACGACGGCGTCGTCAAGACGGCGGTCAGCGACGCGCTTTACCGCTGGTATCGCGAATTCCTTCCAGCAGCACAGATTTTCTACCGGAACGACCTGCCCGCCGCGCACGCCCAGATTTCCGCCGCCTGCGGCGGCAACGGTACGGCCTGCCAGTCCTGCGCCACAACCGGCGGCCGCTTCATCAATACCTGTCGCGACGAGAGCCGGCCGGAACAGGCTTACGATGCCGCCGGCGCCGCCCTGCAGCTTTTCTACGGCCCGCTGCGGCGCACGGCAAGCAAGGCTCTTTCCGGCAGCATCCGCGAATTCGATCAAGGTCCTCATGCGCAACAGGGAGGGCAATCCGTTCCCCCACTCAAGATATCCCTTGCCGACAGCGGCTATCTTTATCTACCCAAGGCCTGCGCCGAGGGCGAATCCTGCCGTCTGCACGTGGCGTTTCATGGTTGCCAGCAACAGGCCGGAAAAATCGGCCGCGACTTTGTCGAGCACGCCGGCTTCAACGAGTGGGCCGACGCCAATCGTATCGTCGTGCTTTACCCGCAGACCAGTGCCAGCTTCTCGCCGCCGGCAACACCGTTCAACCCCCAGGGTTGCTGGGACTGGTGGGGCTACAACGACTACGGCTGGAACATGACCGGTTACTACGCAACCCGCGATGGCGCACAGATTGCCAGCGTCTGGAACATGGTGACACAGCTGGCGGCGGGCGCCCGCGGCGAAAGCCACGGCAGCATGCCGATATCCACCCATGGCGTGCCGCAGTTGCTCGCCGCCGACATTTCCGCCACCCAGGTCGCGCTGACCTGGAGCGCGGTAAGTGGCGCTCACGCCTACAGCCTCCTGCGCGACGGGCAAGCGCTGGCCAATCTACCCGCAGAAGGCAACGGCAGCTGGGTAGACCAGGGGCTGAACGGGCAAGGCAGCTACCGCTACAGCCTGCGCGCGCTCGACGGCAACGGCAAGGAACTCGCGGTGAGTAACGAACTCCTGGTCCGTACCGGCAAGCCTCCCGCCCCTTGCGACCCCTATTTTTCGCTGGCGCAAGGCAGCGTGGTCACCCGCAACAACCAGCCAACGACGGCGGTCTGCCCTTGATTCAGCGGCGAACGCCGGAAGTTTTTCAGGCCTGCAGCAGGGCGATACGCTTTTCGAGGCGGGCGAGATCGTCGCGCAGGCCATTCAGCGAGCGGCTGAAGCTTTCAAGCTCGGCCATTTCGATCAGCTGACCGCTCTCGTTAACGGCGAATTCACGGAGATTGTCCAGGCTGCGCTGGCCAACCTGCCGCAGTTGCAAGTGCGCCGCCCTGCCGGCCTGGCTCAAGCGCCGGGCCGGGATATCGCCGAGCACTTCAGCCAACTCGCCTTCGAGATCGAAATCCAGGTGTCGCAGAACGAACCCGACGTCCTCGGCAAAATCGACGCTACCTTCGATACGCACGCCGGCAAACAGACTCTCCGGGCGGGTGAGAAGGCGTAGGGGCGCATCGGCCGGCAAGGTGATGCCGACATCGGGAGCAGCAGACCCCGCGCTGCTCCCGAAAGCACCATCGGGCTCAATACAGAGCGCAATACGCAAGGGCGGACAGAGGATCAGGCACTGCTTGCCGGCATGCCGGAGGAGGCGCTCCCTGGCCCAGGACTGGTGGCGCAAGGCCCGGTTGATCAGGGCAACGATCAATCGCTCGAGCATGGGCAGTGTCAGAACTTGTAACCGCGATGCAGGGCAACAACCCCCAGGGCCAGGTTGAAGTACTCGACCTGTTCCAGACCGGCGGTTTCCATCATTGCCTTGAGTTCCTGCTGGTCGGGATGAACGCGGATCGACTCGGACAGGTAGCGGTAGCTATCGGCATCGCCGGTAACCAGCTGACCAACGCGCGGAATGACCTGGAAGGAATAGAAATCGTAGAAGGGTGCCAGCGGCTCCCAGACACGGGAGAATTCGAGCACCAGCAAACGGCCACCGGGGCGCAGCACACGCTGCATCTCCGCCAGGGCCAGATCCTTGTGCGTCATGTTGCGCAAGCCAAAGGCAACGGTCACGCAATCGAACCAGTCGTCCGGGAAAGGCAGCTTCTCGGCATCGCACTGGGCCACGGGAACGACATGGCCTTTGTCGAGCAGGCGGTCGCGCCCGCGGGCCAGCATCGCGTTGTTGATATCGGTCAGCCAGACCTGGCCGCGCTTGCCGACACGCTTGGCGAAGGCCAGCGAAAGATCGCCCGTGCCGCCGGCGACATCGAGAACGCGGGAACCTTCGCGCACACCGCTGCGCTGGATGGTGAAGGCTTTCCAGTAACGATGCAGACCACCCGACATCAGGTCGTTCATCAGGTCGTAGCGGCTGGCCACCGAGTCGAAGACATCGGCGACACGCCTGGCTTTTTCGTGCTCGGAGACGGTTTCGTAGCCGAAGTGGGTGGGTTCGTTTTTCATGATTTAGTGGTGTTGACCGCAACCGCCGGAGGGTGCCGGTCGCGAAGTAGTGTCGACATCGCGGGAAAGACCTGCGGCTTCGATCTGTTTAAGGTACTCCTGCCACAGTTCCTGGTGATGCACGGCAAGGTTGTGCAGCAGGTCCCAGGAATACAGGCCGCTGTCGTGACCATCGGAAAAGACCAGACGCAGGGCGTAAGTGCCGACCGGCTCGATGCGCTCGATCGAGACCAGGCGTTTGCCGGTTTGCAGAACCTCCTGCCCCGGGCCATGCCCACGAGCCTCGGCCGAAGGGGTAAATACCCGCAGGAACTCAAAATCGAGACGGAAAGCGCTGCCGTCGGGGTAGACCAGTTCCAGTTGCCGGGATTTCTGGTGCAGGGTAATTGCGCTGGGGATAGGCGTATTGGCGTCGATACCGGCCATGATTCTCTCCTGAACAGGGCCAATAGTTTAGCCTACTCGTGCAGATTGAGCAGCGGGCTTGCGTTGAAACAATCGGCCCGACAGGTTTTCATTCCTTTTTTTCCACGTCCTTTTCCCCTCTTCTCTCCCTCCCCTTGTCCTCTTCCCGTTCCACCTCCTTCTCGCCGTATTGCTTGCGCAAACGCCCCAGCCCCTGGCGGAAAGCTTCGGCGTCGCCGTAGTCGAAGAACTTCGGGTAGCGCTCGTGTGCGGCCTTGATCCGGCGGGCGTGCTTGATCGGGCACCAGTATTGTTCGGTGCGGGCAGCGATCTCGCGGGCGTAGGCGGCGACGCCGTTGCCGTAGGAACAATAGAAGCAGTTGAACTTCTCGATCAGGTTCAGGTAGGGCAGGTCTTCGCGGTCGAAGACGATGTAGTCGCTACGCTTGACCTTGGGGATGCGATAGATCGGGAAGCAAGTGTGCTGGTAGAGGGTGACGAAGCCATCGATCAGCAGGAAGGGAATCCAGCCGGCGTAGATGATTGGTGCGGTGAGGATCACCAGCAGCCGGGTGCGGAGCAGGAAGCGGAACAGGCCGATTTTCGAGCGGCGTTGCTGGCGCAGCAGTTCGCCGGCGAGTTCGGCACGCTTTTGCTCGAATTCCTCGCGCCTTCTGCGGTACTCGTCCTCAACTTCCTCTTGCAGGGCGCCGATCCGGCGCAGCAGCTCGTCAATCGACTCCTTCATCTTTGTTGCCTCAGCGATAGCGCAGATAGGGTTCGCGCGCCGCCCGCCAGGCGGCTTCGTCGGCGGCGGCGAGGGCGTCGAGCTGGGCCGGGGTGCTGGCCGGGTCGTCGACCCATTCGCGCAGCAGCGGCGAGCCGTTGATCAGGTCGATCGCCAGCCGCTCGAACTCGTACTCGTAGCCGAAGTCGTGCCAGATCGGATAGTCAGGGTAAAGCCGGCGGATCGCCTTGAAGGCCAGCGCCTGCAGGCGCCAGGGCTGGAAGGCGGCGTGGTCGTAAGCCGGGCCTTCGCTGTGGATTTGCAGCGCCTGGCAGAGTTGACCGTGGAATTTGTGGAAAGTCGGCTCGAACCAGCATTCACGCACCTGGCAGCCGGCCAGCCAGGCTGGTGCCAGCGCCTGCATCTCGGCGAGCACCGCGCGGGCGTCGATGTCCGGCGCGCCGAACAGGAATTCGAGCGGCCGGGTGGTGCCACGCCCTTCCGACAGCGTCGTCCCTTCGAGCATCACCGTGCCGGCGTAGGCGCGTGCCATCCACAGGTTGGGCGCGTTCGGGCTGGGGTTGATCCACACCCGTTCGCCCAGCGGCCAGCCGTGGCCGGGCGCGGCCTCGGGTTGCCAGCCCTGCATCTCGATCACCCGGTAATCGACCGTCAACTGCAAGTGGTCGATGAACCATTGGCCGAGTTCGCCCATGGTCAGGCCGTGGCGCATCGGCAGCGGGCCGGCGCCGACGAAGCTCTCCCAGCCGGGGCGCAGGGTCAGGCCTTCGACCGGGCGGCCGGCGGGGTTGGGGCGGTCGAGTACCCAGACGCTTTTGCCGTGGGCTGCAGCGGCTTCGAGCACGTAGCGCAAGGTGGTGATGAAGGTGTAGATGCGGCAGCCAAGGTCCTGCAGGTCGACCAGCAGCACGTCGAAGGTGTCGAGCATTGCCGGCGTCAGCCGGCGCACTTCGCCGTAGAGGCTGAAGATCGGGATGCCGTGCTGCGGGTCGATGAAGTCGGCGGTCTCGACCATGTTGTCCTGCTTGTCGCCCTTGAGCCCGTGTTGCGGGCCAAAGGCGGCGGTGAGTTGCAGGTCGGGCAGCGCCGCCAGGGCGTCGAGACTGTGCGTCAGGTCGGCGGTGACCGAGGCGGGGTGGGCGAGCAGGGCGACGCGGCGGCCGGCGAGCGGGCGGCGCAATTCAGGTTCGGCGAGCAGGCGGTCGATACCGAAGCGGATGGAGGCGGTCATGGTTGGAGCGGGTCGATCAACAGGGTGAAGGCGTCGCGGCGGTGGAAGTCCGGGCGCTCGCCGGGATGGTGCAAGGCCCAGTAGCTGAGTTCGCCGGCGCGGTGTTCGAGCACGACGGCGAGGCCGATCTGCCACGGGCCGGGCGGCAGCAGTGCGGCGGGAATCGTCGCCTGCAGGCAATAGTCGGCATCCCGTGTCTGCCAGAGACTTTCCGGCGGCACCGCGATGACTGTGGCGGCAAGCGGCTGGCGGTAGTCGGCGAAGTCATGCACGGTCCACTCGCCGGAGGGCGAGAAATTGAATTCCCGGTAGCGCGGGGCGTCGACCGTGGCAATGAACAGTTCGCAACAGGTGTGCCGCCACAGGCCATCCGTCCGTGCCGGTGGCGCCGGCGGCGGAATCAGCAGATCGGTAACGCGCAGTTCGTAATCCAGGCACAACCCGCCATCTGCCGCCAGGCAGAGCACAATCTCAACAGCGGCACCACCGCCATCGGGCGGGAAGGGCCGCAGGGAATGCACGGCGTGCGTGGATTGCGCAGAGTGCGCACCGGGAAAAGAAGAAGCGGGCATGGGCATGGAATGAATGAAAACCGGGGCACACTTTACCCGAATAAGCCCTCGCCCCCACGCCAGCCCAAGCAGAGTGCTTTGTGCACGGCAAAGCCTGAGTTAGCATCGCGAATGTTGGAAATATTCCAAAAACCAAAATAGAAATTCCGTTTTCTGGAGGAGGACGGCTTCAAATGAAAATCCAGACCAAAACCAGACTGCTGATGCTCGTCGCCTTGATCGGTGTCGCCGTCAGCATTGCTGTCAGCCTGTTCAATCTGCGCCACAACCTGCTCGAGGATCGCAAGCAGAAGGTGCGCAATGTCGTCGAAACCGTGCATGGCATGATTACGCACTACCATGCCGAGCAATTGGCCGGTCGCATGGACGAAGCGACCGCGCAGAAAACAGCGATGACCGTGATCAAGAAACTGCGTTACGACCAGAACGAATATTTCTGGATCAACGATCTGCAGAACCGCATGGTCATGCACCCGATCCGGCCCGCCATGGACGGTACCGATCTGTCGCAGATGAAGGATGCGAACGGAAAGGTTTTCTTTACCGAGTTCGTTGAGATCGTCAAGAAAAGCGGCGCCGGCTTTACCGATTATTACTGGCCCAAGCCGGGATCGGACAAGCCCATTGCCAAACTCTCCTTCGTCCGCGGCTTCGAGCCCTGGGGCTGGGTGATCGGAACAGGCATCTACCTCGAGGACGTCGATCAGGAAATGATCGCCCAATCCAAGGTTCAGGCCTTGATCGCCGTCCTGATCTTCGCCCTGCTGATTCCCTTTGCCCTGTCGCTGAGTCGCGACCTGTCGCGTTCGATCAAGCGGGTGGTCGAAGCGACCGACAAGCTGGCCAATGGCGATTTCGACCATCGCAACGAGACGACGCTCAAGAACGAGATGGGCGACATCCTCAACTCGACTCTGCGCGTGCAGGGCAGCCTGCAGTCGATGCGGGCCAGCGTCAATCAACTGACCGAGGCCGCACTGGCCGGCCGTCTCGATACTCGTGCCGATGCCGACGCGCAGCACGGCGGTTTCCGTGACGTCGTCGGCGGCTTCAACGCCACGCTCGACGCCGTGATCGGGCCGCTGAATGTTGCCGCGTCCTACGTCGACCGTATTTCCCGGGGCGACATTCCGCCGCGCATCGTCGATACCTATAACGGCGATTTCAACACCCTGAAGGACAATCTCAATACCTGCATCGACACGCTGCAGTCCCTGATCGCCGAAATGAACCGGATGTCCGCCGCGCACGACGCCGGCGACATCGAGGCCCGGATCGATGAAAAGCGCTTCCAGGGCACCTATCAGACGATGGCCAAGGGCGTGAACGACATGGTCTTCGGTCATGTTGCGGTGATGCACAAGGCAATGGCCTGCATCCGCGAATTCGGCGAAGGCAACATGGATGCGCCGCTCGAATCCTTCCCCGGCAAGAAACGCTTCATCAACGAAACGACCGAACAGGTACGCGGCAACATCAAGGCGCTGGTTGCCGACGCCAACCATCTCTCCGCCGCCGCCGTCGCCGGCCGCCTCGAGACCCGCGCCGATGCAAACCGCCACCGTGGCGACTTCCGGCGCATCGTCGAAGGCGTCAATGGCACCCTCGACGCGGTGGTGACGCCCATCCACGACGTGCAGCGAGTCATGGCCGGCATGGCGCAGGGCGACATGACCGCGCGCATCCGTCAGAACTATCAGGGCGATTTCGCCACACTCAAGGACTCGATCAACGACACCCTGGAACGCCTTTCCGGCACCATCGCGCAGATCGTGACCGCTTCCGACGCCCTCTCCAACGCCGCCGGCCAGGTCTCGGCCACGGCGCAATCGCTATCGCAATCGGCGGCGCAGCAGGCCTCGTCGGTCGAGGAAACCTCGGCCAGCCTGGAACAGATGACCGCCTCAGTCGCCCACAATACCGACAACGCCAATGTCACCGACAAGATGGCCGCCCGTGCCGCCGAGGAAGCCTCCGAAGGCGGGCGCGAAGTGGGCAAGACCGTCGATGCGATGAAATTGATCGCCGGCAAGATCGGGATCATCGACGACATCGCCTACCAGACCAATCTGCTGGCACTCAACGCCGCAATCGAGGCGGCGCGCGCCGGCGACCACGGCAAGGGTTTTGCCGTCGTCGCCGCCGAGGTGCGCAAGCTGGCCGAGCGTTCGCAGGTGGCGGCCCAGGAAATCGGCGAACTGGCCGGCAATTCGGTCAAACTTGCCGAGCGCGCCGGCAGCCTGCTGCACAACATGGTTCCGGCCATCCAGAAAACCTCCGACCTGGTACAGGAAATCGCCTCGGCATCGCAAGAGCAATCGACCGGCGTCGACCAGATCAACCGGGCGATGGGCATGCTCAACAACGCCACCCAGCAAAATGCCGCCGCCTCCGAGGAACTGGCGGCAACGGCCGAGGAACTGGGAGGGCAGGCCGCGCAACTGCAAGACCTCACCGGCTTCTTCAAGGTCTGACCCGGAGGCTTCCGGCATTTGCCGGAAGCTCGCACCGGAGCCTGTCGAACCGTCTGGCGGCAGGCTCCGGCCTTTTTTACCGGGACGTTTTCGGTTAATTTACCGCCTTTGACCAATAACAACGCTTCATTCAGGGAGACGGCCAAAGTGATTCCGCTGCGCATCAATCTCGATCAGGACGACATTCCGACCCACTGGTACAACGTCGTCGCCGACATGCCCAACCCGCCGGCGCCGCCGCTCGGCCCGAATGGTCAGCCGGTGCCGCCGGAGGCGATGGGCGCCATCTTCCCCGACCCCATCCTGGAACAGGAAATGTCGGCGCAGCGCTGGATCGAAATTCCCGAGCCGGTTCGCCAGATTTATGCCCAATGGCGCCCGGCGCCGCTTTGTCGCGCCTTGCGCCTGGAGCAGGCACTCGGCACCCCGGCCAAGATTTTCTTCAAATACGAAGGCGTCTCGCCGGCCGGTTCGCACAAGCCGAACTCCGCCGTGCCGCAGGCCTATTACAACAAGCTCGCCGGCACCCAGCGCCTGACCACCGAAACCGGCGCCGGCCAGTGGGGCTCGTCGATTTCCTACGCCGGTCAGATGTTCGGTCTGCCAGTGCGGGTGTACATGGTCAGGGTCAGCTATGAGCAGAAGCCCTTCCGCCGTTCGATGATGCAGACCTGGGGCGCCGAAGTGTTTGCATCGCCGACCAACATGACCAACGCCGGACGTGCCGCTCTGGCTGCCGACCCTGCCTGCCAAGGATCGCTCGGCCTCGCCATTTCCGAGGCAGTCGAGGAAGCGGTTGCCGACCCCGGCACCTGCTACACCCTCGGCTCTGTGCTCAACCATGTCCTGCTGCACCAAACGGTGATCGGCCTCGAAGCCAAGAAGCAGTTCGAGAAAATCGGCCTCTACCCGGACGTGATCTTCGGCCCCTGCGGTGGCGGCTCCAGCTTTGGCGGCATCGCCTTCCCCTTCCTTGCCGACAAGGCGGCGGGCGACCCGCGCGCCAAGAATCTGCGCTGCGTCGCGGTCGAACCGACCTCCTGCCCGACGCTGACCAAGGGTGCCTACACCTACGACTACGGCGATGCCTCCGGCTACACGCCAATCATGAAGATGTACACGCTGGGCCACGATTTCATGCCCCCGGGCATCCACGCCGGCGGCCTGCGTTATCACGGTGCCTCGCCACTACTCTCACAACTTTTCCATGAAAAACTGCTGGAAGCCATTGCCGTGCCGCAGATCGGCACCTTCGAGGCCGGCGTCCGCTTTGCCCGCGCCGAAGGCATCATCCCGGCCCCCGAGTCCTGCCACGCAATCCGCGCAGCCATCGACGAAGCGCTGCGCTGCAAGGCGACCGGCGAAGCCAAGACCATCCTCTTCTGCCTGACCGGCCACGGCCATTTCGACATGGCTTCCTACGACAAATTCTTCTCCGGCCAACTGGAGGACTACGAGTACCCGCAGGCGGCGATTGCCGAGTCGCTCAAGCACTTGCCGCAGGTCGGCTGATTTTGCCTCGCGGACGCGGTCGACCGTGAGAGCCTTCGTTTTCCTGCTGGTTTTCGCCAACCTGCTGTTCTACGCCTTCTCGGCTGGCTATTTCGGCCGGCCGGGCAGCGAAGACGCCCACCGCATGACGCAACAGCTGCACCCCGAGCGCTTGCGCATCGTCTCTCGTGGCGAAGCGCCAGCCGAGGAAAAACCAGCGCCCTCTCCGCCGGAAACGGCAAAGGGAGAACCGGCTTCCGTCTGCCTGACCTGGGAGTCGCTTCCAGAAACCGAGGCCAAGCGTATCGGCGAGTTGCTGAATAGCCGTTTTTCCGATTTCAACATCGAACGCAAACCGGTGGGCGAAGCGAGCAGCATGCAATGGTGGGTCTTCATTCCACCACAATCCAGCCGGGCCGAAACCGAGCGCAAGGCAGGACAACTACGTTCGCTCGGCATCAGCGACTATTTCATCGTCACCGAAGGCGCGCAGCGCCTGGCCATATCCCTGGGCATCTTTTCAGCCCAGAGCCGAGCCGAGGAACGTCTGGCGGAATTGAAAACCAAGGGGGTACGCACGGCACGGGTCGGCGAACGCCCCGGACGCGAAAGCACCTTTTCGCTACGCGCCACCGGCCCGCGGGCGCAGCACGCCGACTTGCTCGCCGCGCTGGCCGAAAACAGCCGCAACGAAGCGCAGAACTGCAAGTGAGCGACTACATCGTCGGCCTCACCGGCGGCATCGGCAGCGGCAAGAGCACGGTCGCCGAGCTGCTACGGACCCGGGGCGCGGCCCTGGTCGATACCGACGCCATCGCGCACGAACTGACCCAGGCCGGCGGCGGCGCCATGCCGGCCCTGCTCGCTGCCTTCGGCCCCGCAATAGCCACGAAGGAAGGCGCGCTCGACCGAGTCGCCATGCGGCAACGGGTATTTGCCGACACCCTCGCCCGCCGCCGCCTGGAAGGCATCCTGCATCCCCTGATCCGCGAACTGGCCGAACGACGCTGCCGTGCGGCGAGCGCCGCCTACGTGCTGCTGGCGGTTCCCCTGCTCGTCGAAAGCGGCGCCTATCGCCAGTTATGCGACCGGATCTTGCTGGTCGACTGCCCGGTCGAACTCCAGATCGAACGTGTCATGCGTCGCAACGGCCTGAGCGCCGGCGAGGCGCAAGCCATTGTCGCCGCTCAGGCAACACGCGAACAACGCCAGGCGATTGCCGACGACATCGTGCTCAATGCCGCACAGACAGCGGATCTGCACCAAACGCTGGCCACCCTGCACGCTGCCTACCTCGCGCACGCCGAGGAAAAAGCTAAAGCAAACCATTGAGATTTGCTTGCAAATGCCTCAAAATAAAAATAATTTTCGGCCCTACCGGACCCTTCCCGCGTGATTACCTACGAATATCCGTTCAACGAGCGCATCCGCACCTTGCTGCGTCTCGAAGATCTCTTTGAGAAAACGGCGTATTTTGCGAAAGCCACGGGGCCGCTCGAACACCACATCGCCCTCGTCACCCTGTTCGAGATTCTCGAAGTTGCAGGCCGCGCCGACCTCAAGATGGATTTGATCCAAGAGCTGGAACGGCAACGGCAAACCCTGCTCAGCTATCGCAACAACCCGGACATTTCCGAAGAAGCACTCTCCGGCGCGCTCTACGAAATCGAGCAATCCTCGGCGGCCTTGCTGGCCATGACCGGCAAGGTCGGCCAATATCTGCGTGATAACGACTGGCTGATGGGCATCAAGAGTCGGGCGGCGATTCCCGGCGGCGTGTGCGAATTCGACCTTCCGTCCTACCACTGGTGGCAACATCGCTCCCCCGACGTCCGCCGCGAATCGCTCGAAGGCTGGACCCGCCCGGTGCTGGCGCTACGCGATGCCGCCGCCATCGTCCTGCGCCTGCTCCGCTCCAGTGGCCGGCCGAAAAGCCACCTCGCCACCACGGGCCAGTTCCAGCTCAACCTCGGCGGCACTGCCGCGCAAATGGTACGCATCAAACTGGAAGCCAGCGAAGCGGCAATTCCCGAAGTCAGCGCCAACAAATACTTCCTCAACATCCGCTTCACCAAGCCCCCCGCTGGCGAAATCAAGGCTAGAAGCTGCGAACGCGACGTCGCCTTCGACCTTACCTTCTGCAATCTGTAATCCCGGACAGCAGCGCTGCACGCCCAGGCAAATGCCACCAGCAGCGCCTGGAAAAGCTTCCTTCTTCTCCCCTCCCCCGCCCGCTGCCGAGCGCGCGCAATGCGGCTCGATCCGTGGAAAGCAGCGGAATGCACGGTCAACCGGGAAAAACCGGCTTTTTGCGGGTTGACCGTAATCCGCCCCCACTATCGCCACACTGCTTGCCGGCCTTGGCGGCAGGGAAGAACCGCCGACTTCCCGCAGTGCCAAGCGCTTGCGGCCACCCGAGCCCTGGCGGCGGACACGCGCTACAGCTTTGCCGCCATACCCTGGAGCTGGTCAAGCCGGCCGAGCAGTTCGTTCAGCGTCACCATGCCGTGCGTCAGTTGATCGACGCTGGACAAGCTCTGCGTCACCTGAGCCTGCTCGCGGGCGGCATCGGCAGTCATCTGCGCGATCTGCGCCGAAGCCGCTTCGCTACGTTCGATCAGTTGATTGATCGAACGTAGCGTTTCTTCGGCAATGCCACGAATGCCGGAAATGGTCTGCACCGCCTCACGGATGCTGGATGCCGTCGCATCGGCCTGGTCCTTGGCCGATTGCGCCAACTTGCGCACCTCATCGGCAACCACGGCAAAACCACGCCCGGCCTCGCCGGCCCGCGCCGCCTCGATCGCGGCATTGAGGGCGAGCAGATTGGTCTGATCGGCAATGGCGCTGATGCCGCCGGTGATCGAGCCAATGGCCTTGGAGAGGCGCTCCAGATCATCCAGCCCGGCGCCCAGGCTGGCCTGGGAAGTCTGCGAGGTCTTGGCCGATTCGCCCACAGCGAACATCAGCGACATCGCCTCGTTCAGCGTCGCCGCCTGCTGCCGGAAACCGGAGGCCAGCGACGGCAAGGTATCGATGACCGGCTGCACGCTGCGCTCGTAGTTGAGCACCTGTTCGACCATGCCGCGCTGGATGCCGTTGAGCGTGATCCAGCGTTGCAGCGCGCGCTGCCCGTAGTGATTGGAAAAAGCCGCGTACGAAACCGGGAAGGCATTCATGAACGGATCGGAAAATCCCGGCCCATCGCGGAAGAAAACCAGCGCCGACAAGGTCTGGTTGATCGGAATACCGAGAATTTCGCCAAAAGTCGAGAAGCCGGCGGCCGGCGTATCGGCAAAGAACGATGCCCGACCGAGTAGCGCAGCGTTGCCGACCCGGCGCAGCACGCAATCGTTGAGCAGCATGGCCAGCGGCACCCCCTTGCCCGAGAGGAACTGCTGCCAGTCGCGCTGGGTGGTGGCGACAAAATCCTCCTGCTTCAACAGATGCAGACAGTCGCCGAACTCGATGTCGCAGAAAAACGAAGTCTGCTCGGCCCCAAGCGCGGCCACCGAGCGGATGAACATCTCGCCATCGACCGAGACGGCAAAAGTGTGGCTGGCCAGATGCTTGGCGACCTCGCCCTCCGCACAACGGAAATGGCCGGCCAGCGCGCTCAGAAAGCCGATGGTCCGGCCATCCTCGGCAAAAACGCTACTCACGGTACGGGCCACCGGATCGGCCTCGGCAACCAGCCAGCGCTTGCCGGTCGGCACGAAATTCTGCGACTTGAACGGCGAGAAGCGGATGCCGGGCCTGACCTTGCAGAAAATCAGCATCGCCTTGCCGGCCAGCACCTGCCGACCGTCATGCATATGAGTGCCGGAGAAATCGAGCTTGCCACCGGCCGAGCCTCCGACTGCCAGACAGGGAAAACGCTTGCTCTCATACCAGGCGCGCATCAGGAAACCTTCCGATGCGGACAAGCCGTCGCAGAAGATCAGCGCGAAGCTGTCCTGAGCATTGATCTGGAAGGAAGGCTTGATCCTGGCCAACTCCTGGGCAATACAGCTGACCCGCTCGCCGACCGTCGAGCCCTGCCCCATGCGCAAATCGAGACTGTGAATCTCGGCGCATTCGACAATCTCATCGGACAACCACAGATAACTCCCCTCGCGGTCGCCGGTCTCGGCACCGCAATAGGTCGACGCACTGCCGCTGCACAAGGCGCCGGACGACGAAAGCGCGGCAAAAGTCAGCTTGCCACCGCCTGCGACGGCACGACTCAGCCCATCGGCAACCGCCGGAAAAGAAACATGAGGCGGCACGAAACTGATAAAAAGCCCCCCCGCCGCTTCCGGCAAACCCAAAGCCTGGCGATTTGCCGGCAGACACCCGGCATCGAAACGCCCGCGCAAAGCCGGCACCGCACCAGCATTCTGTTTTTTGGGGTCGGCAACGGACGCCCCGGACTTGAAAAACGAAAACATGATTTGTCTCCCCGAGAAGAGGGTAATGGCCGACCTGTTCTCTACAACGGCCCAAGCCACCTGGGTGACAAAGCACGGTCGATCCGGGGGAAAACTCTATCAGTTTTTCCTCCCCGTCGAACAAGCGCGGCCAGCAGCAACGTCAAGTCCGCGTCCTTTCGCGAAAATGCGGAATCGACGCCTTGGCGACCTTCAGGAGAGAAGCAGTGAAAGCTGCTCTATCGGGGGCTTGAACACCGTAAGCGAACACCCCCGCCCACCTTTACCCAGGCGAGAGTCCAGAAATCCGGGCGCCTGGAGGCCACGTCGGCCTCATTCCTCGTCATCCCACAGCCGATGCGCATCAAGCAGTACCCGCGCGTGTTTTTCCAGTGCGTCGAGTTGTGCCAGGCGGGCGGCGAGGGCGGCTTCATTGGCGAGGCGGCGGGCGTGCAGGAGTTCGCCGAGGCTGCCTTCGCCGAGTTGCCAGGCGCGTTCGCTCATCGTCGCCGCCTGTTGCTGGCGTTCGGCGGCGCGCTGGCTGGCCGGCCATTGTTCGTTGCTCAGGCGCAGGGCTTGCAGCAGGCTGGCGGCGTCGGCTTCGACGCGGCGGCGGACGGCTTCGCGCTGGCGTTCGGCGGCGGCGGCGTGGGCCTGGCTGGCGTCGGCGGCTGCGCTGCGGGCGGCGCCGGGCAGCGGCAGGCTGAGGTAGATGGCGGCGAGGCGTTCTTCGCCGCCGCGTTCGCGGCCGAGTTGCAGGCCGACGGTCGGGTCGGGGCTGCGTTCGCGCCGGCTGCGTTCGGCGGCGAGCGCGGCGCGCCGGGCTTCGGCGCCGGCCAGCGCGAGTTCGTGGTTGTGTTCGAGCAGCGCTGCCAGCCATTCGTCGTCGTTGCCGGTCCATGCCGGCGGGGGCGGCAGGCGGGCGGGCAGTTTGAGCGGCAGGCCGGGGTAGCGGCGTTGCAGCTGTTGCTCGGCACTCAGGCGGCGTTGCCGGGCTTGCGCCAGTTGTGCCTCGGCCTGGGCCTGCGCGGCTTCGGCCTGGACCCGTTCGCTACGGGCGGCGTCGCCGAGCTGTTCGCGGCGCAGCAGGCTGGCGGCTTGCTGGCCGAGTGACGCGGCTTGCTCGGCCCACTGCCGTTCGGCGGCGTTTTCGCGTAGCCAGTCGAACCAGCGGGCGAGTAGTTCGCGCCGGGTTTCGTGGCCGAGTTCGTCGGCCGCGCTGCGGGCGGCGGCTTCGCCGGCGGCGCCGAGCTCGCTGTCGAGCGCGGCCTTGCCGGGCAGGCGTAAGGCGCGCTCGATGGCGCCGTTCCATTCGTTGTAGCGCTGTTCCGGTGCGGCCGGCGGCAGGCTGCGGCGTTGCTGCCCGAGCAGGCGCAGGGTCCATTCGTGCGGCCCGGCTTCGAGCCGGCGGCGTTCGGCGGCGCTGGCGGCGATCCCGAGTTCGCCGGCGGCCAGCGCCGGGTGCTCGCGGATGATTTTTGCCACACTATCGGGCGGCGGCAGAAGCTGCACCAAGGTTTGCCTGATTTCTTCCACCGACCCGGCCTGGAGCGGAATACTCACGGTCAACAGGGAAAAAAAGGCAAAAAGCCGATGGGTGAGAGCCGTCGCCATCATAATTTTCCTCGTTCGAGTACCGGTATCAGCCAGTAGTGCAATTCCGTATGCGGCAACGCGGCCTTGAGTGCGGCGAGCAGTTCGTGCACGGCGCCGGCAGCGGCGATGGTCTGGATCTGCATCCGCGGCGCGTGGCCGCTGACCTGCTCGCCGGCCCCGTGCAGCGCCAGGCGCGAGCCGTGGCCGTCGGCGGCGATGCTGGTGAAGCCGCTGACCAGGTCGCTGCGGGCGAGCAGCAGGTCTTCGACGGCTTCGGCGACGGCAACCGGGGCGATCAGCGTGAGCAGGATTTCGCCGGCCTGCGGGGAGCGGTCTGAAAACTCAGCGGGGGAGAGGGCGGAAAACTCGGTCTCGGGGGGCATGGGCATCCTCAGCGGGGCAGCGGCGAGCGCGTTTCAAGGCCAAAGCGGCGGAACAGGATGGGCAGCAGGACCAGGGTCAGCGCCGTCGAGGTCACCAGGCCGCCGATCACGACGATGGCCAGCGGTCGCTGCACTTCCGAGCCGGGGCCGTTGGCGAAGAGCATCGGCACCAGGCCGAAGGCGGCGATGCTGGCGGTCATCAGCACCGGCCGCAGGCGGCGGCGGGCGCCTTCGACCACCACCTCGGCGAGCGGCAGGCCACGCGCCAGCAACTGGTTGAAGTAGGTCACCATGACCACGCCGTTGAGCACGGCGATGCCGAGCAGCGCGATGAAGCCGACCGAAGCCGGCACCGACAGGTATTCGCCGGCGATGAACAGGCCGAAGACGCCGCCGATCAGCGCGAAGGGAATATTGGCCAGCACCAGCAGTGCCTGGCGCAGCGAGCCGAAGGTCGAAAAAAGCAGGAAGAAGATCAGCAGCAGCGCCACCGGCACCACCACCGCCAGCCGTGCGGCGGCCCGCTGCTGGTTCTCGAACTGGCCCCCCCAGGCCAGCCGGTAGCCGGTCGGCAGCGTCACCTCGCGGGCGACGGCAGCGCGGGCTTCCTCGACGAAGCCGACCAGGTCGCGGTCGCGGACGTTGGACTGGATGACGACGTAGCGCTGGGCGTTTTCACGGTCGACCTTGACCGGGCCGTCAATCCGCTCGATCCGCGCAACCTGCGCCAGCGGCACGCTGCGGCTGGCGGCTGGGCTCCCGGCTTCGCCGGGCAGCGCGATGCGCAAGGCGGCAAAGTCGGCCGGCGAGCTGCGCAGCGCCTCGGGGCCGCGCAGCAGCACCGGCACCCGCCGGCCCTGGTCGAGCACGGTGCCGACCGGGCGGCCTTCGAGCAGCGTCTTCAGCTCGTTCTGCAGGTCGGCGACGTTGAGTCCGAGACGGCCGGCGGCGAGGCGGTCGATGCCGATCTTGAGGTATTGCACGCCGTCGTTACGGAGCGTGAAGGTGTCTTCGGCGCCGCGCACGCGGCCGACGCTGGCGACGATCTCGCCAGCCAGCCGGTTGAGGGTGGCGAGGTCGGGACCATAGACCTTGATCGCCAGGTCGCCGCGCACGCCGGTCAGCATTTCCGAGACGCGCATGTCGATCGGCTGGGTGAAGGCGAAGCCGATGCCGGGGAAATCGGCCATCACCGCGCGCAGGCGGTCCTGCAGCGCGGCCGGGTCGGGCTCGCGCCATTCGCTGCGCGGCGCCAGGACCATGAAGGTGTCGGTCTGGTTGAGGCCCATCGGATCGAGGCCGAGTTCGTCGGCGCCGGCGCGGGCGACGATGCCGCGCACCTCGGGCACGCGTTCGAGGATCGCCTGCTGGACCTGAGTATCGACGGCGATGGTCCGTTCGAGGCCGATCGACGGCAGCTTTTCCAGCTGCATGATCAGATCGCCTTCGTCCATCGTCGGCATGAAGCTCTTGCCCAGCAGCAGAAAAACTCCGCCGGCGGCGACCAGCGCCAGCAGGGCGGCGGCGATGAAGCGCCGGCTGTGCGCCAGCGCCTGTGCCAGCACGCGGTCGTAGAGCGCGGCGAGCTTTTTGACCAGCCACGGCTCGTGGTGCACGCCGCGCTTGAGCAGCCACGAGGCAAGCACCGGGACCACGGTCAGCGACAGCAGCAGCGAGGCCGAGAGCGCGAAGACGATGGTCAGCGCCACCGGTGCGAACATCTTGCCCTCCAGCCCCTGCAAGGTCAGCAGCGGCAGGAAGACGATGACGATGATCGCGATCCCGGAGGTGACCGGGCCGGCGACTTCGCGCGCGGCGCGATAGACCAGGTGCAGCGTCGGCAGGCCGGGCTGGCCTTCGGCGAGCTGGGTCTCGACATTCTCGACCACGACCACGGCGGCATCGACCAGCATGCCGATGGCGATGGCCAGGCCGCCCAGGCTCATCAGGTTGGCCGAGAGCCCGGCCAGTTGCATCAGCACGAAGGTGGCGAGCGCCGACAGCGGCAGCATCAGCGCCACCACCAGCGCGGCGCGCAGGTTGCCGAGGAAGGCGAGGAGCAGCAGCACGACCAGCACGATGGCTTCGGCCAGCGCCTTGGCGACGCCGCCGACGGCGCGGTCGACCAGGCTGCCGCGGTCGTAGAAGGGAACGATGCGGACGCCGGCGGGCAGGCTGGCGCCGATTTCGTCCAGCCGCGCCTTGACCCCGGCGACGACGGCGCGGGCGTTGGCACCGCGCAAGCCGAGGACCAGACCCTGCACCGTTTCGCCCTCGCCGTTGCGGGTTACCGCGCCGTAGCGGGTGAGCGCACCGAGGCGCACTTCGGCGACGTCGCCGATGCGCACGAGTGCTTGCCCACTCGGGCCGCGCGGCTGGCTGACGACGATGGCGCGCACGTCGTCGAGGCTGCGGATCGCGCCTTCGGCCCGTACCAGCAGCGCTTCCTCGCCGTCGTTGAGGCGGCCGGCGCCGTCGTTGCGGTTGTTGGCTTCCAGGGCCTGCGCCAATTGCTGCTGCGAGAGGCCGCGCGCCGCCAGCAGCGCCGCGTCGGGCACTACTTCGAAGGTCCGCGCTTCGCCGCCCAGGCTATTGACGTCGGCGACGCCGGGGACGGTGCGCAGTTGCGGGCGGATGGTCCAGTCGAGCAGGCTGCGTTTCTCGGCCAGCGACAGTTCGCCTTCGAGGGTGAACATGAACATTTCGCCGAGCGGCGTGGTGATCGGCGCCAGCCCGCCGTCAACGCCGGGCGGCAGATTGTCGAGCACCGCCGCCAGGCGTTCGCCGACCTGTTGCCGGGCCCAGTAGATGTCGGTGCCGTCGGTGAAATCGAGGGTGATGTCGGTCAACGCGTACTTCGATGTCGAGCGCAGCAGGCGCTGGTGCGGAATCCCCAGCATTTCCTGTTCGACCGGCGTGGCGATTCGGGTTTCGACTTCTTCGGGAGTCATCCCCGGCGCCTTGAGGATGATCTTGACCTGCGTCGTCGAGACGTCGGGAAAAGCGTCGATCGGCAGGTTGAGCAGGGCGTGCACGCCGGCGCCGGCGAGCAGCCCGGTCAGTACCAGCAGCAACAGGCGCTGGGTCAGCGAAAAACGGATCAAGGCGGCGAGCATCGTGGTGGCCCCTTATTCGCGGCCGATGCCGAGCAGCATCGCCTTGAGCGCCGAGGCGCCGCGCACGACCAGCATTTCGTCGCCCTTGAGGCCGTCGACCGTGACACTGTCGCCGCCTTGCGCGACGATCCGCACCGGCAGCGTGGTAAAGCGCTGGGCGCCGCTCTTGTCGTCGCGGCTGTGGCGGACGAAGACCAGGTGCTGCTCGCCGTTGCGCACCACCGCGGCGGCCGGCAGGCGCGCCTGGGCCTGCGCCGGGCCGGCGCCCGGTAGCTCGACGGCGAGCATCTGGCCGGGGGTCAGGTGTTCGGCGCCCTGGCGGACTTCGGCGCGCAGCAGCACGCTCTGGCTGGCCGGGTCGACGGCGCGGCCGATGGCGATCAGGCGGGCTTCGAGGCCGAGTTCGGGCAGGCGCAGCAGCTGGCCGTTGCGCAGCTGGTTGGCGCTTGCCAGCGGGGCCTGGATTTCCAGCCACAGCGGCGACAGCGCGGCGATCCGGTAGAGCGGCGCGGTCGCCTCGACTCGCTGCCCGGTCTGTGCCGACTGTTCAAGGACGACGCCGGAAATCGGCGCGTTGATCGTCAGCAGCGGTGCGATCCCGCCGCTGCTGCCGGCCCCGGCCCATTGCAAGCCCTGGCGGCGCTCGCTGGCTTGCGCCGCGGCTTGCGCCGCGGCGGCGCGGGTGGCCTGCAGCCGGGCTTCGGCGATCAAGCCTTCGGCGAACAGTTTTTCGTCGCGCGCCAGGTTTTGCTGCTGCAGCGCCGCCTGGCTGCCGGCCTGGGCTGCGTCGCGTTGCAGTTCGAGCACTTCGCGGCTGGCCAGGCGTGCCAGCGGTTGGCCGCGGCGGACCGTTTCGCCGGGCGCCACCAGCAGGCTCTCGATGACGCCGCCGAGCGGCGCCGCGACCACCCGCAACTGCGCTGTCGGGACCACCACCTGCGCCGGCAGTGTTGCGCCACGCAGTGCCGTGCCTCCGCCAGCCGGCGCCAGCTCGATGCCGTGGGCGCGCAATTGCGCCGCCTGCAGTAACAGTTCGCCGGCCACCGGGCGGCCGGGCGTCAGCAACAGCAGCGACAATGCAAGCACGGACGCAAGCCCGGGGGGGAATGGAAAGAGCAATCGTTGGTTCATCTCGACCTTGGCCTCTGGCATGATCCGCGCAGTATCCACGTGCAGCATTAAGCGAGCCTTAAGCCCCGCGGATTAAGCTCGGGCGTCGGGCGTTATTGCAGCCGCCATCGATAGACCTTCGCGCTACGGCGCGTTTTTGCCGACCTTCATTCATGACGATCAATCCTTTCAGCCGCCGTGCCGCTCTGCGCATTGCCGGCGTCAGCCTGTTGCTGGCGGCCCTGGCCAGTCCGCTGGCCTGGTACGTCGCGCGCGGAAGCGCGGAAGAAACGACGGTCGCGCTGGCCGCCGAGGAGTCGCGGCGCTTGCTCCAGCATTACGCGGCTTTCGGTCCGCAGGATAAGAGCACCGACGAGCATGCGCTGGCCGCGGCGCAGGCGATTGTCGGCGGCTTGTTCGATATCGCCGAAATCTACGACGCCGCCGGCAACAAGCGGGCCGAGGCGATGACCGCGTCCGGAGCAGCGATCGAGGCCCTGCTGCCGCCGCACCAGAAACCGAAGGGGGATGCCCCCGACTATCTGAGCATGCACCTGCCGGACGGACGCTGGGCGTTACGGGTGATGGTCCCGCTGGCCGATGCCGGGTACTTCGAGGGTGTCCGCGTGGTGCCCGAGTGGCAGCGCCGGCAGGTCCGCGACAGCGCCTTGTCGGCCGCCTTGCTGGCGGCGCTGGCAGCCTTGCTGTGCGGCGCGGCGATTTACCCGGTGGTGCTGCATCTGTCGCGGGAAAACGAGCAGAAGGCGCGCGAGGTGCTCGATTCTCACATCGCGATGATGGAAGCCCTCGGGCGGGCGATTGCCAAGCGCGATTCCGATACCGGCGCGCACAACTACCGCGTCGCCTGGACTGCCGCCCGCATCGCCGAACGGATGGGTTTTCGTAGCGGCGCGATGCAGGCGTTGATCGCCGGCAGCTTCCTGCACGACGTCGGCAAGATCGGGATTCCCGACGCGATCCTGCTCAAGCCGGGCAAGCTCGACGCTGAGGAGTTCGCGATCATGCGCACCCACGTCGCCCAGGGTGAGGACATCGTGCACGGCATGGACTGGCTCGACGGCGCGCACGCGGTGGTTGCCGGGCACCACGAAAAATGGGACGGCAGCGGCTACCCGCGCCGCCTGGCCGGCGAGGACATTCCGCTGGCGGCGCGCATCTTCGCGGTGGCCGACGTTTTTGATGCGCTTTGTTCGCGGCGCCCGTACAAGGAGCCGCTGCCCTTCGCGGCGGCGATGGAAATCCTCGAACGCGACAGCGGCAGCCACTTCGACCCGGCGGTGATCGCGGTCTTTCGCGAGTTGGCGGCGGATATCCACGCGCAACTGGCGGACTGCGGCGAGAGCGAGTTACGCCGCTTGCTGACGGTCTGCGTCCGGCGGCACTTCGAGGTTTGAGGGTTTTACGGTCGACGACGAAAAATGCGATTTTCCGCCGTCGACCGTGTCATCCCGAATATCTCGCTTCAAACCCGGATTTTCTCGCGACCGAACGGAGCGTTTCCGAAGTAGCTGCCGGGTAAGCGTCCGCAAAGTCGAAAAATCCGCCCCATCGGCGGTTTGTCTGCGTCATCCGCGGTAAACGGCTTTGCTCAGGGTCATTCGCTCTGTAGCAAGCCGCTTGGCAGACAGACCTCGAAGAGGGCACCTCCCAGGCGCGGGGAACGGTCGATGCACACCAGGCCGCCATGCTGGCGGGCTATGGCGCGAACGATGGCCAGTCCCAGGCCGCAGCCGTCGCTATGGCTGCCAGGCGGACGGTAGAAACGCTCGAAGATGCGCTCGTACTCGGCGACGGCAATGCCGGGGCCGCTATCCTCGACGCTCAGCCGGCAGCAGCCGGCAGCATCGTCGCGGCAGGAAACCGTCACGGCCCCTCCATCCGGTGTGTGGCGCAAGGCATTGTCGACCAGGTTACCGAGTAGTTCCTGCAGCAGCAGGCGATTGCCCCGAACCCGGGCCGGCGTAACTTCAAAGCCGAGATCGATGCCGCGCTCTATCGCCGAGGGCAGCCAGGTTTCGGCGCAGGCGTGGATGATTTCGGCAAGTTCGATTTCCGGGTCGGTCTGCGCCAGCGAGGGCTCGGCGCGGGCCAGCGCGAGCAGTTGCGAGACCAAGTGGGCGAGCCGCTGGCAGGCGTTGCGGACGCCGCTCAATTGCGCCCGGGCGGTTTCCGGGGCGTCGCGCAGCGCCGCCTCGACCTGCGCCTGCAGCGCAGCAATCGGCGTGCGCAACTGGTGCGCGGCGTCGGAAACAAAATTGCGCTGGCTGTCCAGCGAATCGGCCAGGCGCTGCAGCAGGCCGTTGATTTCCTGCACCATCGGCTGCATTTCCTGCGGCACGTCGGTACCCAGCGGACTCAGGTCGGTATGCGAGCGGCCGGCCAGTTCGTGGCGCAGGCCATCGAGCGGGCGCAGGCCGGAGCGGACGCCGAACCAGACGATGAGCAGGCTGAGTGCGACCAGCAGCAGTTCCGGCAGCAGCATCCCGAGCAGGATTTCGCGGATCAGCGCATTGCGTTTGACCATCGTTTCGCCGGCCAGGATGGTCAGTTTTTGTCCGGCCAGTTCGCGTTCGAGCGCGGCGACGCGGATCGGCAGGTGGTCGAGGCGGGCGTCGAAGTAGTAGCGGATTTCGCCGCTGCGACGGGCTTCCGGCGCCAGCGGCAGGCGTTGGTCGCCATCGAGCAGGCGGCCGTCGGCGGCGCGCACGGCGTAGAAGGTCTGGTCGTAATGGTCGGTCAGCAACACCTCGCGCGCCTGCTGGGTGAGCGGCAGATGGACTTCGCCGTTCTTCAGGTGGAGTTGCTCGGCAATCGCCAGCGCCGCATCGGCGAGGGCCCGGTCGTAGGCCTTGGTCGCGCTGCGCCAGGCGATCCAGTAGGCAATCGTCGCGCTGCCCAGCAGCAGCGCCAGCATCGCCGGCAGCAGGCGCCGCAGCAGCGTGATGCGCAGGCTGCCGTGGCGACCCGGATCAGGCATGCGGCTTTTCCAGGTAGTAACCGAGGCCGCGCACGGTGCGGATGGTGACGCCGGCAGTCTCCAGCTTGCTGCGCAGGCGCGAGATGAATTTCTCGATGGCGTTCGGCGTGATCTCCTCTTCCCAGCCGTACAGCGCCTGGATCATCTGCTCCTTGCTGACCACCCGGTTCACACGTTGGGCGAGGAACTCGATCGCTGCCCATTCGCGCGCGGTCAGCTCGAAATCGTGTTCGCCGTCGTCGCTCCGCACCCAGGCCCGCTTGCCCAGTGTGTCGAGGCGCAGGCGGCCGAGGATCAGGTTCGGGTCGGGATCGCCGCGGCCACGCCGGATCAGTGCCCGGACGCGGGCTTCGAGTTCGGCCAGCGCCACCGGTTTGACGATGTAGTCGTCGGCGCCGAGGTCGAGCAGGCGGACCCGCTCCTCCATCGCCGGGCGGGCCGAAAGAATCAGCACCGGAGTTTTCTGGCGGCGGCTGCGCAGGCGCTGCAGCACGTCGCTGCCTTCGAGGTCGGGCAGGCCGAGGTCGAGAATCGCGAGGTCGAACTCCTCGCTTTGCAGCCAGTGGTCGGCAGTTCTGCCATCCACCGCGACCTCGACGCTGTAACCGGAGTGGGCCAGGGCACGGGCCAGGCCATCGGCCAGCAGGGCATCGTCTTCGGCAAGCAGGATACGCATGGTGGGAACGGAATAAGGAAAAAACGCCCGGATAAAGCTTGGGGCAACTTCACACGATATCACGCGAACTTCACGCCTCGGCGACGCAAGATCGTGTACCGCAGTGCACAATTTTATCGAGACGATGTGTTAACCTCTCGCCCGCCGCCAATGGCCCCTTCACCGACCAGGCGTCGAGCGAGAACATCGGCCATCGGACGAGACTGGATTGCAGGTCTGGCAAGCAGCAACTGGGAGTGAATCATGCAACACGAAAAGCAGGCGCTATCGGCGCTGACCTTGGGGGCCATCGGTGTCGTTTTTGGCGATATCGGCACCAGCCCGCTTTATGCGCTGAAGGAAATTTTCAACGGCCACCACCCGATTCCGGTAACCCCCGACAACATTCTCGGTATTTTGTCGCTGGTTTTCTGGTCGATCATGGCCCTGGTGTCGCTCAAGTACGTCGCCATCATCATGCGTGCCGACAATCGCGGCGAAGGCGGCTCGCTGGCGCTGCTGGCGCTGGTGACCGAACGCGCCCGCAATCCCCGCCTGGCCTGGATCGTGACCTTGCTCGGCATTTTTGCCGCCGCGCTTTTCTTTGGCGACAGCATGATCACCCCGGCCATTTCGGTGCTTTCCGCCGTCGAGGGGCTGGAACTGGTGGCACCAACGCTGAAGTCCTACGTCATTCCCATCACCCTGGCGATCCTCACCGCCCTCTTTGCCATCCAGAAGCACGGCACCGGCGCCGTCGGCCTGGCTTTCGGGCCGGTCATGGCGGGCTGGTTCGGCATCCTCGGCACGCTGGGGGTCAGTCACATCCTCGACAATCCCTCGGTATTGAGCGCGCTCAACCCGGTTTACATGATTCATTTCGTCATCAACCATCCCGGCCTCGCCTTCCTTGCCCTCGGCTCGGTGGTGCTTGCGGTCACCGGTGGCGAAGCCTTGTACACCGACATGGGCCACTTCGGGCGCTTTCCCATCCGCTTGGCCTGGTTTTGTTTCGTGATGCCGGCGCTGGTGCTCAACTACTTCGGACAGGGGGCGCTGCTGCTGGCCGAGCCGGATGCCATTCGCAACCCCTTCTTCCTGCTCGCGCCGGACTGGGCGCTGATCCCGATGGTCGGACTGGCGACCCTGGCCACGGTCATCGCCTCGCAGGCGGTTATTTCCGGCGCCTTCTCGGTCGCTCGCCAATCGGTGCAGATGGGCCTGCTGCCGCGCATGCAGATCATCCACACCTCGGGCAAGGAAAAGGGGCAGATCTACGTTCCTTTTACCAACTGGAGCCTTTATTTCTCGGTCGTCGCCCTGGTCATCGGTTTCAAATCCTCGTCCAATCTTGCCGCCGCCTACGGCATCGCGGTGACTGGCACGATGCTGATCGACACCATACTCGTCGCCTTCGTGATGGTCCTGATGTGGCGCTGGCACTGGTCACTGGTGACGCTGGCCATTGGTAGCCTGCTCGCCGCCGACATCGCCTTCTTCGCGGCCAATGCGATCAAGATTCCCGAGGGCGGCTGGTTTCCGATTGCCGCCGGCCTCGCCTCCTTCACCTTGCTCACCACCTGGCGACGCGGCCGGAAACTGGTGGCCGAGGAAATGGCCAAGCAGAGCATCCCGATGGAGGATTTCATCATGGCCATCGACGGCGTGCATCGCGTTCAGGGTACCGCCGTATTCATGACCAGCGCCAAGGACGGTGTTCCCACCGCCCTACTCCACAATCTCAAGCACAATCAGGTGCTGCACGAACGGGTCGCGCTGGTGACCGTGCAGACGACCGACACGCCGTACATCAACGAACTCGACCGCATTTACGTACACCGCATGCAGCAGGGTTTCGTTCGCGTCATCATCCGCTACGGCTTCATGGAAAGCCCGGATGTGCCGGGAGCGCTGGAGGGCTGCAAGCGCTTCGGCGAGCGTTTCGACATGATGGAAACGACCTTCTACCTCTCGCGCGAAACCATCGTTCCCAGCTTCAGCCGCAACATCTCCCCCCTGCGCGCCCGCCTGTTCGCGGTGATGTCGAAAAACGCCACCAGCGCCAGCGACTTTTTCCATATCCCGACCAATCGGGTGGTGGAACTGGGGACACAACTGGTGTTGTAAACCGCCCGGCGAAAAGTTGCCGGGCCACCGCTCTCGATCCGGGCCGGCGGGCTTCAGCGCCGGCTGCCGAGGGCGGCGAGAAACTCGTTGCGCAGTTGTTCGCTGTTCGCGAATTCGCCGGCAAAGGCCTGGGTCACCACCCGTTCGTCGCCGCGCCGGTCTTCGCCGAGCAGCAGGCACAGCTGTTCGGCCTCGATCACGCAGGCGGCGCCGGCGGCCTGGCCGTGGCGGACCAGTGCGTCGGCGATGTCGCGGGTCATCCATTCCTGATAGGTGAAGCGGTGGCCAATCGCATCGACCATCCGCGCGATGCGGCCAAAGCCGTGCAGACGGCCACCGGGCTGGTAGGCAACATGGGCGACGCCGCGAAACGGCACCAGATGGTGCGGGCAGACGCCATGCACGGCGATGCCGCGAATCACCACCAGATCCTGGCGTTCGTCGGCGAAGCCCTCACCCAGTGCGGCGGCCGGGTCGAGGTCGTAGCCGCCGAGCAGGCGCTTCTGCCACAGCTCGCGCACCCGCTGCGCGGTGCGCCCCATGTGCGGTGAATCGGCGGCAATGCCGCAGGCCGCCAGCAGGTCGCCAATCGCGGTTTCGAAAGCCACCGGGTCAAAGCTGCCGGTGCGGGGAATGCCGATCTCGTCGCTGGGGCGGGGCTGGTCGTGGTCGTCGCAGAACATGGGCGGAGGCTCGGGTCGGGGGCGGGAAAAAGGCCAAAGGGCGGGGTTGACCGTGGAAATGGCGAAAGGTTTGGGCGGGCGGGGCAGTTCGGGGTTCTGCGCAGCCCTCAAGCCAGCGCTCCCCGGCCGGCGAGTTTAGCGCTCGTCGCCCTTGTCTGTCCTTTCCGCCTTGCTCTCCTGCAGTTGCCGCCGGTAGTGCGCCGGGGCCATGCCGGTCCAGTCGACGAAGGCGCGGTAGAAGGCCGAGGTGTCGGCGTAGCCGAGGTCGGCGGCGAGCTGGGCAATCGAGTCGTCGCTCTTGGCCAGTCGGGCCAGCGCCAGGTCGCGGCGCAGCGCATCCTTGATCCCGCGAAAGCTGGAACCTTCTTCTTCCAGCCGGCGGTGCACGCTGCGGCTGGAGAGGTGCAGGCGGGCGGCGATGTCGTCGAGCGACAGCGTCGCCGGCAGCGCGGCGCGCAGCAGGTCGCGGACGCGGATCACCATTTCCCGGTCGCGCCGGTAGAGGGTGGTGATCTTGCCCGGCGCGCCGTCGAGAAAGGCGTTGAGCGCGGCTTCGTCGCGGCGGATCGGCAGTTCGAGCAGGTTGGCGTTGAAGCTGGCGACCAGCGTGCCCATGCCGCCCGGCACGGTCGGCGCAAAGCGTGAATCCTCGGTGAAGATCAGCGGATAGTCGGCGGCGTGCGGCGGCCGCCGGTAGGGAAAGACGACGCTGTCGAGGCCGAGGCCGCGCCCGGCCAGCCAGCAGGCCAGCCCGTGCAGCAGGCGCAGCAGCCATTCGAAAGCGAACACCCGGCCAGGGTCGTCGGGGTGCTCGGCGAGGTGGCGGGTTTCGCCGATCACCAGTTCGGCGCGCCCCTGCTGGCGGCGGATGCCGACCGCCAGGTCGGGCAGGACCAGCTTGAGAAAGCGGCAGGCGCGGGCCAGCGCTTCGGCCAGGGTCGGTGCGCTGAGCACGCTGCGGCAGAGGAATTCGAAACTGCCCGGCGGCATCGGCCGCGAGAACAGGGCAAAGCCTTCGTCATGCAATTGCTCGGTCGCCCGGTTGTACAGCGCGGCATACGCGGCAATCGGCACCCGGCTGGCGGGGTCTGCAAGGTCGATGCCGCTATTGCGCAGCAAAAGCGTGCAATCCTGCCCGCGTCGCTGCATTCCGGCGAGCATTCCGGTGACGAAACCCATCGAAACAGTCGCTTTGGTGCGTTGCAGCATTTTTTGCCCTGTAAGCAAGTTGACCGTGACAGCTTAGCAGGTTGGCGGAATTTGCACGATGGACGGCATTCGCCACAATGGTGCAAGGGGTAAAGCGGCCTAACATGCGCTTCTGCTTTCAACTCATCTCTCTCGACTGGAGTTGCCATGACCGATCTTTCCGTAGCCAAGAAACTGGCGCCGTACAAGCCCAAGAACAAGGTCCGTTTCGTTACCGCCGCTTCGCTGTTCGACGGTCACGACGCGTCGATCAACATCATGCGCCGCATCCTGCAATCGACCGGCTCCGAAGTGATCCACCTCGGCCACAACCGCTCGGTGCAGGAAATCGTCAACGCCGCGCTGCAGGAAGACGCCCAGGGCATCTGCATCACCTCCTACCAGGGCGGTCACGTCGAATTCTTTAAGTACATGATCGACCTGCTCAAGGCCAATGGCGGCGAGAACATCAAGGTCTTCGGCGGCGGTGGCGGCGTGATCGTGCCGGCTGAAATCCGCGAACTGCACGCTTACGGCGTGACCCGCATCTACGCCCCGGAAGACGGCGTCAAGATGGGGTTGCAGGGGATGATCAACGACGTCGTCGAGAAGTCCGATTACAACGTGGCAACGGAAGGCGTGCCCAGCGCCGAGCAAGTGCTGGCCGGGCTCAAGGCCGGCGACCGCCGTCTGCTGGCGCGGGTCATCACCCTGCTCGAAAACGGTGCCGCGCCTGAACTCAAGGAGCCGCTGCTCAAGGCTGCCGCCGCGACCGAAATCCCGGTCCTCGGCATCACCGGCACCGGCGGCGCCGGCAAGTCCTCGCTGACCGATGAAATCGTCCGCCGCTTCCGCCTCGACCAGGAAGACAGCGTCAAAATCGGCCTGATCTCCATCGATCCGTCGCGCAAGCGTACCGGCGGCGCCCTGCTCGGCGACCGCATCCGCATGAACGCGATCGAGCATCCGAACGTCTTCATGCGTTCGCTGGCCACCCGCGACACCGGCTCGGAAATCTCCGCCGCACTGCCGGAAGTGATCGCCGCCTGCAAGTTGGCCGGCTTCGATCTGGTGATCGTCGAAACCTCGGGCATCGGTCAGGGCGACGCCGCGATTGTCCCGTTCGTCGATGTCTCGATGTACGTGATGACCCCCGAATTCGGCGCCGCCTCGCAGCTGGAAAAGATCGACATGCTCGACTTTGCCGACTTCGTCGCGATCAACAAGTTCGACCGTAAAGGCGCCGAAGACGCGCTGCGCGACGTGCGCAAGCAATACCAGCGCAACCGCGAAGCCTTCAACCAGCCGACCGACGAGATGCCGGTGTTCGGCACCATGGCCGCCCGCTTCAACGACGACGGCGTCACCGCGCTATACCAGGCGCTGGTCCCGGCGCTCACCGCCAAGGGCTTGAAGCTCAAGGGCGGCAAGCTGCCGCTGGTCACCGTCAAGCAGTCGTCGGCCAGCCGCGCCATCGTCCCGACCGCCCGCGTCCGCTACCTGGCCGAAATCGCCGACAGCGTCCGTGGCTACCACGCGCACACCGAACAGCAGGTCACGATCGCCCGCGAACGCCAGTCGCTGCGCATTGCCAAGACGGTTTTTGCCGCTTGCGACAAGTCGACCGTGGATTTCGCCGACATGCAGGCCTTTAAAGATGGCGAGCAGGATGCCAAGGCCAAGAAGCTGCTCGACATGTGGCCGCAGACGCTGGAAGCCTATTCCGGCGACGAATACGTGGTCAAAATCCGCGACAAGGAAATCCGCACCAAGCTGACCACCGAATCGCTGTCCGGCACCAAGATTCGCAAGGTGATCCTGCCCAAGTACACCGACGACGGCGAAATCCTGCGCTTCCTGATGCGCGAAAACGTCCCCGGCTCCTTCCCCTACACCGCCGGCGTCTTCGCCTTCAAGCGCGAAGGTGAAGACCCGACCCGGATGTTCGCCGGCGAAGGTGATGCTTTCCGCACCAACCGCCGCTTCAAGAAGGTTTCCGAAGGCATGCCGGCCCACCGTTTGTCGACCGCCTTCGACTCGGTGACCCTGTACGGTTGCGACCCCGACGAGCGTCCGGACATCTACGGCAAGATCGGCAACTCCGGCGTCTCGATTGCGACGCTGGACGACATGAAGGTGCTCTACGACGGTTTCGACCTGGTCTGCCCGACCACCTCGGTGTCGATGACCATCAACGGCCCGGCGCCGATCATCCTGGCCTGCTTCTTCAACACCGCCATCGACCAGCAGATCGCCAAGTTCGAAAAGGACAACGGCCGTCAGCCGACCGAAGACGAAGCCGAGAAGATCCGCGAATGGGTGCTCAAGTCGGTGCGCGGCACCGTCCAGGCCGACATCCTCAAGGAAGACCAGGGCCAGAACACCTGCATCTTCTCGACCGAGTTCGCGCTCAAGATGATGGGCGACATCCAGGAATTCTTCGTCCATAACCAGGTGCAGAACTTCTACTCGGTGTCGATCTCCGGCTATCACATCGCCGAAGCCGGCGCCAACCCGATCAGCCAGCTTGCCTTCACCCTCGCCAACGGCTTCACCTACGTCGAGTCCTACCTGGCGCGCGGCATGCATATCGACGATTTCGCGCCCAACCTGTCCTTCTTCTTCTCCAACGGCATGGACCCGGAATACTCGGTGATCGGCCGCGTCGCCCGCCGCATTTGGGCCGTGGCGATGAAGAACAAGTACGGCGCCAACGAGCGCAGCCAGAAGTTGAAGTACCACATCCAGACTTCCGGCCGCTCGCTGCACGCCCAGGAAATGGACTTCAACGACATCCGCACTACGCTGCAGGCGCTGATCGCGATCTACGACAACTGCAACTCGCTGCACACCAACGCCTACGACGAAGCGATCACCACCCCGACCGAGGAATCGGTACGCCGCGCGATGGCGATCCAGCTGATCATCAACCGCGAATGGGGTGTCTCGAAGAACGAAAACCCGAACCAGGGCGCTTTCGTGATCGACGAGCTGACCGATCTGGTCGAAGAAGCCGTGCTCAAGGAATTCGAAGCCATCGCCTCGCGCGGCGGCGTCCTCGGTGCCATGGAAACCGGCTACCAGCGCGGCAAGATCCAGGAAGAGTCGATGTACTACGAGCACCAGAAGCACGACGGCTCCTACCCGATCATCGGCGTCAATACCTTCCTCAACCCGAAGGGCATGGCCCAGCAGGAAATCGAACTGGCCCGTTCCAGCGATGAAGAAAAGCAGTCGCAAATCCAGCGCCTGCGCGACTTCCAGGCCCGCAACGCCGACCAGGCGCCGGCCATGATCGAGAAGCTGAAGCAGACCGTGATCGACAACGGCAACGTCTTCGCCGTGCTGGTCGACGCCGTCAAGGTCTGCTCGCTCGGCCAGATCAGCTCGGCGCTGTACGAAGTCGGCGGCCAGTACCGCCGCAGCATGTAAGAAACAAAAAAGGAGCAACAGCAACCCGAACCCGAAAGGGTGGAGGAGCCAAAACGACGGCGGGGCCAAGACCCCGCCGTTTTCCATTCTGTTTTACCGAAAATCACGGTCAACCGAACAAATCTTGAAAAATCCGGGCTCAAACACGGATTCCGTTCAGCAAGAAATTAGCGACAGGCATTCATGCCTGTCGGTCAAACATGTTTTGGAAGGGGGTGGCATCCCCTCCCAAAACGGTCGCCTGAAACCCCGGCCTTCAGGCCGGGGGCGGCTCCCCCCCCTGAAGGGCGGGGTTTCAAACCGGAGTTAGTCTTACGATGAATCTTGACTACGCCGGAGAGTGCGTCTTGAGCCAGTCCTTCAGGACCGCGTTCATGCGCGTCTGCCAGCCCTTGCCGGTCGCCTTGAAGGCATCAACCACATCGGCGTCGTATCGAAAAAAATTGTTTTTTCTTGTTGTCGCGCCCCTATTTCCCGCCAAGGAGTACGGCGCCGCCTTTGAAGAATTCCCTCGACATGCTCCCGAAAACGCCCATCCTCAATGCCCCCAGCCCCGCTGCGCAAAAACTCGAACTGCTACGCGAACTTTTCCCGCAAGCCGTCGAATCGGCGCCGGACGGCAGTATTCGCGTTAACGCCGCCGCCCTGCAACAAGCACTGGACCCGGCCAATCCGGAGGGAATTCGCGTTGAGGAGGACGGCTACGAACTCCGCTGGGTCGGCAAGCGCGAGGCCTACCACTCGGCCTTTGTGCCACCGCAAAAAATTCTCATGCCACTCCCCGCGGATAGCCAGGATTGGGACAGTACGGGCAACCTGCTGATCAAGGGCGACAACCTCGATGCCCTGCGCCTGTTGCGTCACAGCTATTTCGGGCAGATCAAGCTGATTTACATCGACCCGCCCTACAACACGCAAAGCGATGCCTTGCAGGCTAGCCTCATCTTAGCCCCCTTTTCGCAACAAGCACAAAAACCTCTGCTACACTAAACGTTAACGTTTTTATTAAAGGACTTTGCCATGAGCTTCACCGCCCAAGACGTTGTGCCGATCAGCGAGGCTCGCGCTCGCCTGACCGAGTTGGCAGATGATGTCGTGTCCGGGGCTGAAAAGCTGCTGACCAAGAACGGGGCTGCTTATGTCGCCTTGGTCGATGCGAAGAAGCTCGACTACTACCATGCCCTAGAAGAAGAACACGCCAGCTTGGTGTTGCTGACGGAGGCTGAAGCTGGGCTGCGTGAGGTTTTAGCCGGGCAACGCGTATCGAACGCTGACCTCATAAAAGCCTTGTCCTGACATCATGGCGTTGCCCCTAAACGCCAAGGTCGAAGCTGCACCGAATTTCCTCGCCAACTTGGATGCTGCCCACCAGTTCTTCCAGATTCAAGATGCAGGCAGTGCAGATGCTCGATTAGCCAAGCTGAAGGCTAACCTGCGGGAGATGATTTCAATACTTGCGTGGTCACCAGCCAGCGGTCGGCCCGCTCGGTTTCTATCTGCAAAATCTGCACAGGCTACGCTGAAAGCCAATGCTGTTCAGCAACTCGCAGAGCAAGCTGGACTGCCATCACTGCGCGAGTACGTTGTCGGCCAGCAGTTCATCGTGCTTTACGCTCATTCCGAGGCGGAGGTTGTACTGCTGGCAATCAAGCACCAACGCCAGTTGATGTATTCAGCGGAGTCCTGATACGACAGCCAACGACCGATTCTGTTGAAATACTCAAAACTATGCTTTTCCAAGGTATGCCGATATCTTCCCGGTGGCGAGATCGTCGAATACAGAGCGATTGTGAATCGTCGAGCTTTTTGGCCCAAGCTCCCTTTCCACTAGAAAGTGAGGTTTTCAACAGCATCGGCCATAAGCAGCCAGTCGAGGTGGCCAATCAAATTTGAATGACCAACACCGCATCTGCCCCCGTTCAATGGCTGCTTTGTAGCACGGCACTCCGCGAAAACCGTCTTTGGCTTAAATGGCTGCTCTGGAAAAAGCTGAGTGGCCAGTTGTGGTCCAAGGTCGGTATGCGACCATCGGGAGCTGATTACCGGAATGCCGGTGTCCGTCATCACCCGGAACGGCCAGGCCGAAGCGCTTTATCTGGTGGTGGAAACCAAGGGCTACGATAACCAGACGGACATCCCCGAGAATGAGCGATGGAAGATCGAGAGTGCCAGGCAGTTTTTCACCGCTCTCGGCACTCAAGGTATCAAGGTTGAATACCGGACGAAGATCAAGCACGAGACACTGGCGCAACTCATCCAGCAGATCGACGCCGAAAAACCTCTGCAAACCGCCTGAGTATCGCCAAAGGGAGCGCTGGTTGAGTGTCCGCATACGTCTCCAACGCCGAAAATCGACGAATCATCCACTTCACAAGCACTTTTTCCAGCTTCAATCCGATGGTATCCCTCGCCGCCAGGCACGCAGGAAATTCAGCGAATGGCCGTAGGCGTGGGCGATCTGGGCTTGCGGATAGCGGTGTTCGCCGCCGACCGGGCAGGCTTCGCGGGTGCGGCAGGTGGCGGCGCAGGGCGAGTTGGCTTGCAGCCGGTAGTCGAGGCAAGTCGCCAGGTCCAGTTGGCCGCTGAGCAGCGCGCCCGGCGGGCAGGCGGCCAGGCAAGGACGCTCGCGGCAGGTGGTGCAGGGATGTTCACGGTCGACCGGCGGCGTTGGCAAAAAACCGCCGGCGGTCAGCAGCAGTGCGCGATAGGCGAACCAGGTGCCGTATTCGGTGTCGATCCCGACCATGAACGGCGTTGCCCGGTGCCAGCCGGCCAACTGGCCGAGTGCCTGCAATCCGGGGGCTTGCGGCCCGGGATAGAGAATTTGCCGCAGGCAACCGGAAAATAGCCGTTTGACGCAGTCGACCGTGTAAGCGTCGATCGGATCGTCGCCGCCAACGGTGCCGGCCTGCCGCGCGGCGCTGACCCGCTGCCAGAGCAAAGGCCCGGCATGCGCCAGCAGCACCAGTTCCTGCCAGTCGCCGTCCGGCAATTGCGCCAGCAAGTCCGCGGGCAAATCGCTGCGGCGGAAGATCGCGTGCCGGTTGAGCCCGGCGGTGGCCAGCGCGACGGCGGGAAAGGCCGGGGCATCGTCGGAGGCCTTGGCGGTGGTGCTTGCTTCAGTCGCCACGCCGGCCCGCCTCGGTTTTGTCGCGCCGTTGCGCCAGCCAGAGCAGCAGCGCGTCGATCGCGGCGCTGCCGGCCTGGGCCTTGGGGTGGTTGATCAGGAAGCTGACGCTGTAGCGCCGGCCCTGAGCGTCGAGCGCGTAGCCGGCGGCGGTCTTGACCCCGTCGAGGGTGCCGGTCTTGATATGGGCGCGGCCAGTCGCGGCGCTGTCTTTGAGCCGCCGCTTCATCGTCCCGTCGATGCCGACAATCGGCAGGCTGGCGATGAACTCGGGCATGGTCGGGCTCTGCCACGCGGCCAGCAGCAGCCGGTTGAGGCTGTCGGCGCTGATCCGCTCCTGGCGCGACAGGCCGGAGCCGTTATCGACCACCAGTTCGGGAAAATCGAGCCGCTGCAGGCGCAGCCAGTCGTCGAGTCGCTGCCGCGCGCGCTCGGTGGTTGCCGCTTCGCCGTTGCCATTGCCGAGTGCCAGGTAGAGGTGGCGGGCCATTACGTTGTTCGAGAACTTGTTGATGTCGCGCACCGCGTCGGCCAGCGGCGGCGATTCGTGTTCACCGAGCAGGCGGGCGCCGGGTGCCAGCGTGCCGCTGCGCACGCGGCCGGCGAGGCTGCCGCCGAGTTCGCTCCACAAGGCGCGGAGCAGGCCGTCGGCCTGCGCGTCGGCGGCGAGCGGCGCCAGGTTGAGCGATTTTTCGCCGCACTGGCGGCTGTAGCTGCCGGTGAACACCAGCCGCCAGCCGCTGCCGCTGGGTTCGGCCTGCAGCTTGCTCTGAATCTGGTCCGGCCATTGGCGCGGGCAGGGACCGTCGCCGTAGCGCAACTGGTTGTCGAGGTGCAGGCCCTCGCTCGGGGTTTCCTGCAGCACGCGCGGTTGCTGGCCACCGTCGGCGATGAAGCTGAAGCGCAGCGCGCGGAAGTTGAGCAGCAAGGCATCGGGGCCGACGTTGTAGGGGCGCATCGGCTTGTCGTCGAAGGCGCCGGGATCGATCTCGGAAATCGCGAAGGCGCTGCGGTCGAGAACGATGTCGCCGGCGATGTGGCGGATGCCGCGCACGCGCAGCTGGCGTAGCAGCGACCACAGGTGTTCGATGGCAAAGCGCGGGTCGCCGCCGCCCTTGAGGGTCAGATTTCCGTTCAAAACGCCGTCGACCGTGGATGCCTCGCTCCAGGCGCCGGTTTTCCAGCTGTGCGCCGGGCCGAGCAGTTCGAGCGCGGCGTAGGTGGTGAGCAGCTTCATCACCGAGGCCGGATTCATCGCCGCCCGTGCGTTGTGGCTGAGCAGCGGGGCGCGGCCATCGACCGGCTGGACGACGACGGCAACGTGGCTGGCGGAAATCTGCGCTGCCTGCAGGGCTTGCTGTACCGGCGGCGGCAACTCGGCACGGGCGCCGGTGACGGCGAGGAGGAAAAGCAGGAGCGCCCGGCCCGGCAGGCCTGCGGCGCTTCGCGTCAAGGCGCGCATTTCCCGGTGTTATCGATAGAGACGGAAGGAGGCAATCAGGCGGTCTAGTTGGGAAGCCGTGCGCAGCAGCTCGTCGGCAGCCAGCTTGGCTTCCCTCGCCGATGCCGCGTTACGATTGATCAGGTCGCTGACACGCTGCATGCTGTTGGCAACTTCGGTGCTCGCCACACCCTGCTGCGTGGCGGCATCCGAGATATGCACCGCCATTTCGGAAACCTGGCAGGAGGAATGCGTGATATCGGACAAACCTTCGACACTGGCGCGCAACTTGTCGATCCCGGTTTCGACCTCGCGGGCGGCAAGGTCCATGCTGTGCACGGCCTGAGCGGTCACTGACTGAATTTCGGCAACCGTGCTGTTGATGTCACCGGTCGAGGTTGTCGTGCGTTCGGCCAGCTTGCGCACCTCGTCGGCGACGACCGCGAAACCCCGCCCCTGTTCGCCGGCACGCGCCGCCTCGATGGCGGCATTAAGCGCCAGCAAATTGGTCTGGCTGGCGATATCGGCGATGACCTGGGTCATGTCGCCGATCTTGGCAATCGACTGGTTCAGCTTCTCGATGGTGGCATTCGAGGCATGCACTGCCTCGACGACCCGCGAGGTCGCGGCCATGCTCTGGTTGATATTCTGGTTGCTGCGGTCGACCTGTTGCTGCGATTCGCGCGCGGCCCCCGCCGTTTCCTGGGCATTGATCGCCACTTCCTGCACCGACTGGCTGAACTCCTCGGTCGCGGCGGCAACGCTCTCGACGCTGGATTGCTGCTCCAGAGACTGTTCGCTCACCAACTGCATCTGCTCCTCCAGTTGCTCGCAACGGGCATCGATGTTGCGCGAAGCCGTGCTGATTTCGTCCAGCATGGCCTTCAGGGTGGCCTGCATGGTCGCCAGGTTGCAGAGCAGGAGGCCGGTTTCGTCGCGCCCGGAGATATCGATGCTTCCGGTCAGATCGCCCTCGCTGATACGCTCGAAATGGTTGACGGCGGTACGCACCGAACCGACGATGCTGCGGCTGAGCAGCGTGCCGGCCAGTCCCGTCAGCAGCAAGGCCGCCAACAGCAGGACGATGTCGATATTGCGCGCCTGACGGTAGGCCTCTTCCGCATCGAGGTAGGCACTCTCGGCATCCCTGGCCAGGGCCTGAATCAGGGCCTCGCCGTCCTTGCGCATGTCGCCGTACAGCGGGTTGATCTTCTGTAGCAGGGTCATGTTGGCAAGGTCGAATTGCCCGGCCTTCAGCTGTTCGCGAGCGAGGCGCACCCCTTCCTGCGAAAAGCGCTCGCGTGTTTCGCCAAACTTGGCGAGCAGCGCCTGCTGCGTATCGCTGAGGCTCACCTTCTTCAGCTCGTCGAGCAGAGCATTGATTTCCTGGCGATTGTTCAGCGTGTGCTGGACATGCACATCCAGCGGATGGTCGTGCATGCTGGCGAAGTTGCTGGCCGGATCGTGCTGCAGGGCGAGCATGATCTGCGAACGATTGTCCGAAAGCAGGAACATCATGCGGTTGACCAGGTTGGATGGCTGCAGCTGCTGCCGGTACATCGACTGCAGTTCGCTGTTGGTGCTAGCGAGTTCCCGCAGGCCAAGGCCACCGACCAGGATCAGCATCAGCACCAGCGCGGCCATGGTTGCCCACAGGCGCGCTCCGATGGATGGACTTTTACGCCCGGTGGCCGGCAGCTTGCCGTCGAGGCCGGTGGTTTGATAGAGAGCCTCGGCGGCCGCCTTGCGCTCGGCCGTGGGCGGAGTGCGCACCGACATGTAACCGGTGATCTGGCCATTTTTCCGGATCGGAACGACAAAAGCCTCGACCCAGTAATGATCGCCATTCTTGTTGCGGTTCTTGACCAGGCCGCGCCAGGGCATCCCGGATTTGACGGTCTGCCATAAATCCGCGAAAGCCGCCTTGGGCATGTCCGGGTGGCGGACGACGTTATGGCTCTGACCGACCAGCTCGTCGCGGCTGAAACCGGATATATCGACAAAAGCGTCGTTGCAGTAAGTGATGACGCCCTTTAGATCGGTGCGCGAAACGAGATAGGTATTGGGGGGAAAGGGAACTTCGCGCTGTGTGACCGGCTGATTGTTCTTCAAGGCTTTGCTCCGCTGAGGTGGGGACATCCGTGTTTTGTCACACTGCCGCCACCGGATTGAAACGATCCCCGCGATTCTAAAGGGAAGCCCTTCCTTTGTGGCGACACGGTCGACAGCGCCAAAGGCCGAAAATGCCGACAAATGCAAAGTTTTATCGATTTACCGGAAAAATCCCGCAAAAACGCCAATTCTTCCAGTTTCACGCAACAAAGCCGACCCGGCTCTGCCATGGGCCTTTAATCCGGCGCGGGCAGCCGGCCTGCATCGATCGGCAACTCGATCCAGAAATCGCTCCCTTCTCCCTCCCGGCTATCGACCCCCACCTTGCCGCCCATCAGTTCCAGCAGCTTGCGCACGATGACCAGACCGATGCCGGTTCCTTCGATCTCGCCATATTCCGCCCCCAGGCGATTGAAGGGCTCGAAGAGCTGGGGCAGGCGTTCCGGCACGATACCCCGGCCGCTGTCGCGCACATGCAGGCGAAAAAGCGCGTCCGCCGGTCCGGCCGTGTATTCGCCGACAATCTCGACATGGCCTTGCCGCCGGTTGTATTTGATGGCGTTCGAGAGCAGGTTGAGCAATATCTGCTTGAGCCGGGTGCGGTCCGCGCGCAAGGCCAGGGGCGGCAAGGGGCCACAGCGAATCACGATCTGGCGGGCATCGGCAGCCGCTTGCAGGAGGACGATGCAATCGGCGAGCAGACGCCGGTAATCGACGGCCTCCATCGCCAGTTCGATACGCCCGGACTCGACCCTGGACAGATCGAGCACCTCGTTGATCAATTCAAGCAAATGGCGACCGGCCTTGAGGATTTCATCCACATTCTCGCGACTGTCTTCATCCAGGCTGCGGTCGATTTCCAGCAACTGGGCAAAGCCGATGATCGCATTCATTGGCGTGCGCAGTTCGTGACTCATGCGCGAGAGGAATTCCGACTTGGCCCGATTGGCCTCGTTCGCCTCGCACACGGCTTGCTCCAACTGCTGCTGACGGACGATTTCCTCGCTACAGTCCTCAAAAATATTGAAACTGTATTGCAGCTGGCCGCCACGCGGATCGACAATCGCATTGCAATTATTGCGACTGACGAATTCGCCGCCGTCCTTGCGCCGTGCACGCAAGTAACCGCGCCAGCCGTGACCGCGCCGATAACTGGCGGCGATTTCGGAGAGCGCTTCTTCCTGCCCCGGCGCCAGCCCCCGGCTGAAGTGGCGACCCCGCACCTCGTCGGCGGCATAGCCGAGCAAACGCTGGTAAGCCGGATTGACATAGATGATGCGGCCGGAATGGTCGGCCACGCCAATCGCTTGCTCGCTGGCTTCGACCAGGCGACGGAAAACCTGCAGCTGGCGATGCTCGGGCGCATCAGCCTGGCGTTCCTGGCGACGACTGCGCAGCTCCGGCAGCAGCGTGGCCAGCAGTCCGTCGAACCAGGCGCCCGGATTTTCGATCCGCCGCCCATCGAGCAGGCGCATGCTCAGGCGGGGAAAATCGCAGCCGATCAGCAGCAGCAATTCCTCTCCTCGACACTCGCCCAGTTCGTCTTCCACCAGCAGCAGATCGGGAGGGTCGAGGGCGATACTTGCCGGCGCATCCAGGGCTTGCGTGCAGACCCGGAGATTGATCTCCGGGCGACTTAAACCGGCCCGCCAGCGAGCAGCCGTCTCCTCGCGAACGAGGAGCAGCACCTGCCAGGGCAACTCCGCACCAGGATGGTGCACACCCAGCCAGTGACCGAAAACTTCCGGGGGCAAGGGCGAAGCCAGGAAATCGCTCGCACCGGCGCGTATGGCCGCGAGCTTTTCCCGAGGCGAGAGCATGCGCGGCAAGGTGGTGATCCAGCGGGCACCGGCCTGCCGCCAGGCTCGCAGCCGTTCGCTGCAATCGGGTGACTGGCGGTTGAGCCAATCGGCGTCGGTCAGGAGCAAGGTCTTGCCGGCCTCCACCGGGTCGGGGCGCGGGGAGGTGGCCAGCGACAGGATCGCCAGCGCGGGAAAACGGGCTGCAACGGCCCGTACATCGAAAGCGACCGGTGGCTCGCCAACGATCATCAGGCAGGAAAATCCCGGAAGCAAGGTGCGAGTCATGGCAAAAAAGGAGTAGCCGGCACCGGGATTATAAAAAAAAGCGGGAACAAGTCCCGCTTTTTCTATGGCGTTTCCGCTTAGCAGCTGTAGTAGAGATCGAATTCGACCGGGTGGGTCGTCATGCGGATCTTGTTCACTTCTTCCATCTTCAGAGCGATGTAGGCATCGATCCAGTCGTTGGAGAAGACGCCGCCACGGGTCAGGAACTCGCGATCATTGTCCAGGCTGGTCAGGGCTTCTTCCAGCGAGGCGCAAACGGTCGGGATCAGCGCGTCTTCTTCCGGCGGCAGATCGTACAGGTTCTTGTCGGCCGGGTCGCCCGGGTGGATCTTGTTCTGAATACCGTCCAGACCAGCCATCAGCAGCGCGGCGAAGCACAGGTACGGGTTGGCGATCGGATCCGGGAAGCGGGTTTCGATACGACGGGCCTTGGTCGAGGCGACGAACGGGATGCGGATCGAAGCGGAACGGTTCTTGGCGGAGTAAGCCAGCTTGACCGGTGCTTCGTAGTGCGGGACCAGACGCTTGTAGGAGTTGGTACCCGGGTTGGTGATCGCGTTCAGGGCCTTGGCGTGCTTGATGATGCCGCCGATGTAGAACAGGGCGGTTTCGGACAGGCCGGCGTACTGGTCGCCTGCGAACAGGTTCTTGCCGTCCTTCCAGATCGACTGGTGCACGTGCATGCCGGAACCGTTGTCGCCAACGATGGGCTTGGGCATGAAGGTGGCGGTCTTGCCGTACTGGTGGGCAACGTTGTGCACGACGTACTTGAGGATCTGGGTCCAGTCGGCGCGCTTGACCAGGGTCGAGAAGACGGTACCGATTTCGCACTGGCCGGCGTTGGCCACTTCGTGGTGATGCACTTCAACCGGCACGCCCAGGGATTCCAGAGTCAGGACCATCGCGGAGCGAATGTCGTGCAGGCTATCGACCGGCGGTACCGGGAAGTAACCGCCCTTGACGGTCGGGCGGTGACCGGTGGCGCCACCGACGGATTCGTTGCGCTCGCCGGAACCCCAGGAAGCCTCGGCGGAGTGGATCTTCAGCGAGCAGCCGGACATGTCGACCGACCATTCGACGCCGTCGAAAATGAAGAATTCGGGTTCCGGGCCAAAGTAGGCGGTATCGCCGACGCCGGAGGACTTCAGGTAGGCTTCAGCGCGCTTGGCGATGGAGCGCGGATCGCGGTCGTAGCCGCGACCGTCGGCGGGGTCAACCACGTCGCAGGACAGGACCACGGTGGTCTCGTCGAAGAACGGGTCGACGTAGGCGGTGTCGGGATCCGGCATCAGGATCATGTCGGAAGCCTGGATACCCTTCCAGCCGGCAATGGAAGAGCCGTCGAAAGCGTGACCGTTTTCGAACTTGTCTTCGTCAAAGGCGGAGACCGGCACGGTGACGTGCTGTTCCTTGCCACGGGTGTCGGTAAAGCGGAAATCGACGAACTTGGCGTCGTTTTCCTTGACCATCTTCATCACGTCTTGCGGGGTTGCCATAAGCGTTAGTCTCCTAAGAAAACAATTGCCGGTAGGCCGGCGCCAATAAAAAATCGCAACGCTGCTTGCTAGCAGGAAGCATGCCACGGCCTGCGACTCAGCTTTCCATTGTGCCACAAGGGGATAAGCACGTCGCCAAAAGAATCCATGCACGCATTCGGTGCAACAGCAGGCAAAAACGCACCATCACGGTGCTACCCGCACCCAAAAGGAGAGTTCGCGCAGACTTTCTCGCCCCGCCAAGACCCCACGGATGCGACTCTCAAGTGCATCGACATCCACCGCGCCGGTCGGCCGCGCAGCAAAAAAAAGCTCGATTTCCAATCGACCGTCCAGATAGTGCAAATCCATGCGCAACAATGGCGGCCAATCGTCAAGACAGGGGGTGAGCAGCCGCTGCAAATCCTCGCGTGTCGGCAAACCGGGGGCCGGCGAAGACTGGCCGTCAATTTCGGGGTCGATATGAACCAGGACGTCGAGAATGTCGCGATGGGTGGCCAGCAGTCGCTCTCGCACCGATTCGGCAATGCAATGCCCCTCCGAAACGCTGATACGCGGATCGACCTGGACATGCGCATCGACCAGAGCCCGATGGGCCATGCGCCGGGTACGCAAGAGGTGCAGGCCAAGCACACCGGGCGTATTGACGATGGTCTGGCGAATGGCTTGCACCTCGGCGGTATCGAGCCCGGTATCGATCAACTCCAGCAGGGCCTCCCGCGCCAGCTCCCCGCCCATGCGCAGGATCATCAGACCCATCAGCGCCGCCGCCAGCAAGTCGAGCAGCGGCCAGCCGATCAGTGCGCCGCCGATCCCGACCACGACCACCAGCGCCGACGCGGCATCGGCCCGGGTGTGCAGCGCATTCGCCAGCAGAAGCGGCGAACGCAGGCGGTCGGCGACAGCGGCCAGGTAGCGGTAAAGGCCTTCCTTGGCCAGCACCGTCGCCACCGCCACCCAGAACGCCGACCATTCGATCGGTGCCGGCACGTCGGCCCGTTGCAGGCGCAAGGCGCAATCCCACAGGATGCCGCCGCCGATCAGGACCAGCGAAGAACCCAGGATCAGCGTCGCCGCAGTCTCGAACCGGGCATGGCCGTAGGGGTGGGCGGCGTCGGCCGGATGCGCGCTCTGGCGCGTGGCGAACAGCACCAGAAAATCCGAGAGCAGGTCGGAAAAGGAATGCAGGCCGTGCGCCAGCAATGATTGCGAGTGCGCCAGCCAGCCGACGACGAGCTGCGCCAGGGTCAGCAACAGGTTGACTCCGGCGCTGA
The DNA here is from genome assembly GCF_023150235.1 of Azonexus sp. Classification (GTDB taxonomy): domain Bacteria; phylum Pseudomonadota; class Gammaproteobacteria; order Burkholderiales; family Rhodocyclaceae; genus Azonexus. The sequence continues at coordinate 19,663 of NZ_JAKLLH010000014.1, read as the reverse complement.
TCCAGGTTGCCTTCTGCGCCACGCTGCTGCGCCATACCGTATCGTCGGCCCGGTCGAATTCGCCCTCAGTCATGGTCTCTGCCCTATACTTACGCCCCTGGATTCTAGCAGCCGCGATCAATGGGAACGATGACCGAAATTTTGCGCTTGGCTCAGGCGCGTGCCGAAGGCCTGGGCCGCCCCTACCAAGGCGAACTGTTGCCGGCGGAAGCCTATCTGCTCTTGCAACAGGCACCCGGCGCTTGCCTGGTCGATGTCCGCACCCGTGCCGAATGGGACTGGGTGGGACGAGTCCCGCAGGCGGTCGAGATCGAATGGAACCAGTATCCGGGGAGTACGCGCAATCCCGACTTTGTCGCCGAACTGACCCGCCGGGTTGATCGTGAAGCACTGGTGATGTTCCTTTGCCGCAGCGGCGTCCGCTCGATCGGTGCCGCCGCTGCCGCGAGCGAAGCCGGTTATACCAATTGCTACAACATCCTCGAGGGTTTCGAGGGCGACAAGGACGCCAACGGCCAACGCGGACACCTCGGTGGCTGGCGCAAGGCCGGCCTGCCCTGGTATCAGGGCTGATGCTCTCGGGCATTTTCGCGATTTTTCACGGTCGACCGTAAAAATCGGCCAAAACCAACTCTTACCACACCGCTCCAGCATGCAAACCGCGACCATTTCCTTCGACCCGTTCAACAGCCTCTCCGACGAAGCCTGCCAGGAACGCATCCGCGCCGCCCGCGCCAAGCTCGGCAAGAAGGCGGTGATCCTTTGTCACCACTATCAGCGCGCCGACGTCTACCAGCACGCCGACCTGACCGGCGATTCGCTGAAGCTGTCGCGGCTGGCCTCGCAGACCGATTCGGAATACGTCATTTTCTGCGGCGTGCACTTCATGGCCGAAGTCGCCGACATCATGACCGCACCGAACCAGATCGCGATCCTGCCCGACCTCGCCGCCGGCTGCTCGATGGCCGACATGGCCAACCTGGCCAAGGTCGAACGCTGCTGGCGCGAGCTCGGCCAGGTGATCGATGTCGAAAAGGAAGTCACGCCGGTCACCTACATCAACTCCGCCGCCGACCTGAAAGCTTTCTGCGGCGAGCACGGCGGCATCGTGTGCACCTCGTCGAACGCCGGCACCATCGCCCAATGGGCCTTTGACCAGCGCCCGAAAGTGCTGTTCTTCCCCGACCAGCACCTGGGCCGCTGGACCGGCTACAACCTGGGCTTCGCAATGGACGAGATGGTGGTCTGGGACCCCGACCTGGAAATGGGCGGCCTCACCCCGGCGCAGATCAAGAAGGCGCGCATCCTGCTGTGGAAGGGCCACTGCTCGGTGCACCAGATGTTCCAGAAATCGCACATCGACGCCTTCCGCGCCAAGTACCCGGAGGGCAAGGTGATTGCCCACCCGGAATGCAATTTCGAGGTCTGCGCCGCCTCCGACTACGTCGGTTCGACCGAACACATCGTCAAGACCATCAAGGAAGCGCCGGAAGGCACGCGCTGGCTGGTCGGGACCGAGCTCAACCTGGTCGACCGCCTGGCCAAGGAAGTGCTGCCGCAGAACAAGATCGTGCAGTTCATGGCCACCACCATCTGCATGTGCTCGACCATGCAGCGGATCGACCCGCAGCACCTGGCGTGGACGCTGGAAAACCTGGCCGAGGGCAAGGTGGTCAATCAGATCAAGGTGCCGGAACACGAAACAGCCGCCGCCAAGCTGGCGCTCGACCGGATGCTGGCGATTTCCTGAAGCGGCCCCGACGATGAAAATGCCTGCGCTGCATGTCGCCACCTACAACATCCACAAGGGCTTTTCGCAATTCAACCGGCGGATGATGGTGCACGAGCTGCGCGAGCGGCTGCGCCATCTCAACCCGGACATCGTCTTCCTGCAGGAAGTCCAGGGCCTGCACCTGCAGCACGCCGAAAACCACGCCGACTGGCCGGCCGCGCCGCAGCACGAATTCCTTGCCGACGCGCATTGGCTGGACAGCGCCTACGGGCGCAACATGATCTACGACCACGGCCACCACGGCAACGCGATCCTGTCGCGCTTTCCGATCCTGCACAGCCACAACCAGGACGTCACCCACCTGCACTTTGAAAAACGCGGCCTGTTGCATTGCCGCATCCAGCTGCCGGAAACCGTTGCCCACTGCGTCTGCGTACACCTGTCGCTGTTCGGCCATTCGCGGCGGCGGCAAATGGAAGCGCTGGCCGATTACCTTGAGCGCGAGGCCGACCCACAAGCACCGCTGATCATTGCCGGCGACTTCAACGACTGGCGCAACCGCGCCGGCGATCAACTCGCCCGTCGCCTCGGCCTGAGCGAAGCCTTCAGCTGCCCACGCGGCATCCCGGCGCGCAGCTTTCCGGCGGCCTTGCCGATGTTCCGCCTCGACCGCATCTACCTGCGCGGCTTTGCCGTGCACCGTACCGAAATCCACCACGGCCCGCCGTGGTCGGCGATCTCCGACCACGCCGCGCTCTCGGCCCATCTGACGCGGCATGCCCCCTGAGTTCGTCCCCGGCCAGCGACTGACCCTGCTCGAATCCGGGCGCGAGTATTTTCCCGCGCTGCTCGCCGCCATCGACGGCGCCCACCGCGACATCCACCTCGAAACCTATATTTACGCCGACGATGCCATCGGCCAGGCGGTCAGCGCCGCGCTGTGCCGGGCAGCGCTGCGCGGTGTCCGCGTGCATGTCACGGTCGACGGCTTCGGCGGGCGCAATTTCCCCGCCGACTTCCTGCCACAACTGCTCGCTGCCGGTGTCCAGGCCATGCTCTACCGCCCGGAATTCGCCCGCTTCCGCCTGCGCCGCCACCGCCTGCGCCGCCTGCACCGCAAGCTGGCGGTGATCGACGGCCGGATCGGCTTCATCGGCGGCATCAACATCGTCGACGACGACAATGCCCCTCCCGAAATGCGCCCGCGCTACGACTACGCCGTCCAGGTCGAAGGGCCGCTGGTCACGCGGATGCACCAGAACATGCGGCGGATGTGGGAAATCGTCGCCTGGGCCAACTTCAAGCGCCGCTACCGCCTGCTCGACACCCTGCCGCCCGCCCCCGCAGCGGCCGGTAACCAGAGCGCCGCCTTCGTCATCCGCGACAACATCCGCCACCGTGCCGACATCCTCAACGCCTACCTCGGCGCAATCCGCAACGCCCGCCACGAGATCCTGATCGCCAACGCCTACTTCCTGCCCGGCGTCCGCTTTGGCCGTGCGCTCTACGCCGCCGCCCGCCGCGGCGTGCGCGTGCGCATCCTGCTGCAGGGCAAGAGCGACCACCCGCTGCTGCGTTACGCGACGCAGATGCTGTACAGCAGTGCGCAAGCCGCCGGAATCGAGATTTTCGAGTACGAAAAGAGCTTCCTGCACGCCAAGGTGGCGGTAATTGACGGCGAATGGGCGACCGTCGGCTCGTCGAACATCGATCCGTTCAGTCTGCTGCTGGCCAAGGAAGCCAATCTCTTCGTCCGCGACCGGGCTTTCGCCGAGCAACTGCAGGAGCGCCTTGAGCAAGCCCTGGCCACCGGCGCCCGCGCGATGCACGCCGGCGACCTCGAACGCCAGCCGTGGCCCTCGCGCCTGCTGCGCTGGGCCAGCTACGGCCTGGTCCGGCTAGCCGCCAACCTGGTACTGCCGACCGACCGCACCGACGACGCTTAGACCAACACGGACGGATGCAAAGCCTGAACGGGCCAGCAATACTCAATCCAGCGCTTGCCACGGTGCCCCGCCGACACTGCCGCACCAGTCAGCGCGTTGCCGGCGATGCCACCAGGCAGCACCGAGCAGCAGGCCGCGCAACGGCGCCGGTGAAATCAAATCGCCACCGCCCGCTGCCGCGGAATCCGCGCGGAATCCCAGTGCGCCAGCGCCCAAGTCCAAACCTCGGCGAGCGACGCACGCGCCAGTTCTTCCGGCACCGGCTGCCCGAGAAAGCGCAGCGCGGCAAGCAGTTGCGGCGCCGCCTGCGCCGGGTCGATGGCAGCGGCCCGCGTCTGCTTCGACAGCTTTTCGCCCGCCGCATTGGCCACCACCGGCAAATGCGCGTAAGCCGGCGTCGGCGCCCCCAGGCAATGTTGCAACCAGAGCTGGCGTGGGGTCGAATCGAGCAGGTCTGCACCGCGCACGATGTCGGAAATTTGCTGAAATTGGTCGTCGACCGTGACTGCGAGCTGGTAAGCGAACAAACCGTCGGCGCGCAGCAGGACGAAGTCGCCGACATCCTCGGCCAGGTGCTGCCCAAGCTCACCCTGGATCCGGTCCACGGTAGCGATCCGTTCATCCGGCACACGCAGGCGCCAGGCCCGCGCGCTGCGCCCCGGCGCCAGGCCGTGACGGCAAGTCCCGGGATAGGCCAGACCGCCATCGACGGCCGGCCGCGTCGCCGAATCGGCGATCTCCTTGCGCGAGCAAGCGCAAGCGTAGGCGAGTCCACGCTGTTTGAGCTGCTCCAGTGCCGCCGCATAGGCCTCGCCACGCCGGCTTTGCCAGAGCACCTCGCGATCCCAGGTGAAACCGAAGGCGTCGAGACTGCGCAGGATCGTATCGCCCATCCCCGGCTGGCAGCGCGGGGCATCGACATCTTCGATCCGCACCAGCCATTCGCCGCCCTGACTGCGGGCGTCGAGATAGCTGCCGACCGCCGCGACCAGCGAGCCGAAATGCAAAGGCCCGGTCGGCGACGGTGCGAAACGCCCGCGATACCCTGCGACCAGCATCCGCTCCCGCACCGCATCCTCCCATGGCGCACGGGTGATGGCAGCGGGCGGATCAGCCGGAAGCGGAGACAGGATCGATCCGACGGCGTGAGAAATGCGCATGGCAGACGGCAATAATGCGAAGGCCCGCAAGCATACCTCCTCGCCAGCAGCACCGACAGCGCCCGGCATCGTCGCGCCTGAATTTGCGGCACTTCATCGGGCCGACACCGGCCCATCCATCAGAAAATAGCGATACTCTTTTCAGCAATGCATTCTCCGCGGGCACGGGCTCGGCTAAACTACGGCTTCCCCGCCTCGCTGGCGGGTCTTCGCCCCAGCCATGACCGCCCCCTCCCCTTCTCCCGACGACCGGACGCAAAGCAGCGCCAGCACACAATCCGCGGGCAGATCGCTTCCTTGGTTGCTCGCCTTCGTGCTGCTCTGTATCGGGCTGATTCTCGGTGTCCGCCTGTTTTTTGCCGACCTGAGCGAAGAGTTGCAACGCCGGAGCGAAAACGAACGGGCGCGACTCTTCATCGGCGAGGAGATTGTGCGCGGCATCCAGGCGATGGAGCGCGATATTTACCAGATGGCCGTGACCCAGAACCGCGCCGGCTACCAACGTATCCAGCGGGCAATCGGTACGCGGATGGAGAAAATTCGCGGCGACCTCAAGGTTTTGCAGGAGGGTGGCGTCGCCACCCGTTCGCTATCGCTGAATCTCGCCGAACAACAGGAAAAGGCTCTGGAGGTCCGCTTTCAACCGACCGAGGAAGATCGCAAGCGGATCATGGAAGAAATCGAGGTGGGAAGTAACCTGCACCTGCTCGATCAATTGACCGAAGAACTGGGCAATCTGCTCGAAAAACGCTGGCAAACGCTGGAACGGGAAAACTATCGCGATTTCTATCGTACCGAAGAAGAAATCGCGCTTTATATCAAACGCATTCCTCCCTATTTCGAGCGCCTGCAGGAAAACGCCAATCGTCTGTTCATCGAGGGCGAGCAAAGACTGCAGTCGCTGGAAAGCGAAATCAGCGGCAAGCAGAAGCGCCTCAACCAGGCAGAAACCGGCCTCATCCTGCTGGTGATTTTTCTTGCCGCGCTGACCGGTGTGCAGTTCATCCGTCAGTTGAACCAGGCACTCCAGGCCTCGCGTGCCTACGGCCGCGAGGCCGCCCTGCAGAGCGAACGCATCGCAACCATTCTTGATACCTTGAGCGACGGGGTCTATGCCACGGATGGCGAAGGCCGCATCACCTTCATCAACCGGGCCGGCGAGCACCTCCTGGGCTGGGATGGCGGCACGCTGCTGGGTGAATCGGCGCATGCGCTGACACACCACAGTCATTGCGACGGCAGCCCCTACCCCTCCGGGGAATGCCCCTTGCAAACCGTGGCCCGCCAGGGTGAAGCGCACGAGGGCGAAGAATGCTTTTTCCGCAAGAACGGCGAAGCCTTCCCAGCCTCCTACCGCGCGGCACCGCTGACCTTCGAGGGCCAGCGGATCGGCGCCCTGATTTCATTCCAGGACATCGGTGCCCGCAAAGCGGCGGAAATGCGTATCCGCCTGCTCGAAAAGGCGATCCAGGAAAGCGACCAGGGGATCATGATCACCGCCGCCGATGCAGATTTTGACGGTCCGAGCATCCAGTATGTCAACTCCGGGTTCACCCAGATCACCGGCTACAGCGCCGGCGATGCACAAGGGCGCCGCACCGCCTTGCTGCGAGGCCCGGATACCGACCCGCAGACGGTCCATGCCTTGGTGGACAGACTCCGCCGGGGAGAACGCTTCACCGCGGAGATCGATTACCGGCGCAAGGATGGCAGCCTGCTCGCCGCCGAGATCGACTATTCGCCGGTGCATGATGGCGCCGGCAGAATTTCCCATTTCATCGCCCACCTCTCCGATATCGGAACCCGTCGCGCAGCCGAGAGGGCGCTGCGCGAAGCCCACGACCAGGCCCTGGCCAACGTCCAGATGAAGTCCGAGTTCCTGGCCAACATGAGCCACGAAATCCGCACGCCGATGAATGGCATCATCGGCATGACCGATCTGCTGCTGGATACCGAACTGGATGCCGAACAACGCGACTTCGCCGGTCTGGTTCGCGATTCCGCCAATTCGCTGCTGACCATCATCAACGACATCCTCGACTTCTCGAAAATCGAGGCCGGGAAACTCGATATCGAAAGCATCGATTTCTCCCTGCAGCAAGTCGTCGAAGGTGTCATCGACCTGCTGGCGCCCCGGGCCGCCGACAAGCACTTGTCGCTCATGAGTTATATCGACCCCGGCTTGAACGACAATCTGCGCGGCGATCCGACCCGCCTGCGCCAGGTGCTGCTCAACCTGATCGGCAATGCCGTCAAATTCACCACCCAGGGCGGCGTGGAAATAGCGGTCATGGCCCGAGCGGAAATAGCGGAGGAACACCGTTTGCGCTTCGAGGTACGGGATACCGGAATCGGCATCTCGGACGAAGGGCAGCGCCGCCTGTTCCAATCCTTTTCGCAGGCCGACGGCTCGACCACGCGCAAATTCGGCGGCACCGGTCTCGGACTGGCCATCAGCAAGCAGCTGGTCAGCCTGATGGGGGGCAATATCGGCGTCTCCAGCCAGGAAGGGCAAGGTTCGACATTCTGGTTCGAGTTACCGCTACCTCCCGGCGAAAGCCGCCAACGCCCTCTGCGCACGACACCGGAACAAAGCGCCAACGAGCGCATCCTGGTGGTTGACGACCGCGACACCGACCGAACCGTGCTGCGCCGCTACCTGAATTCATGGGGTATCGATCATGCCTGCGTCGCCCACGCCCGCGCAGCCCTGGCGACGATTGACGAAGCGATTGCCGCCAAGCGCCCCTTCTCCGCCGCGCTCATCGATTACCGCATGCCCGAAATTGACGGCCTGCAACTCGCCGATGCCATCCGCTCCGGGCCGGCCGGCAGATCGATGCGACTGGTGTTGATGACAGCCTACGATCAACGCGAACTCTCGGCCCCCGCGCTCGCCGCCGGTTTCTCGGCCTGCCTGAGCAAGCCCCTGCACCAGTCCGAATTATTCAACACCCTGTTCGGCAGCGAAACGCCCGCCGAGGCAAGCTCCGGCAACAACGAGGAAAGCGCGGTCAGCGCCTGCAATCTGCGTGAGGCAGTCACCCAGGGTCGCTTGGTGCTGCTCGCCGAGGATAATCCGACCAACCAGAAGGTGGCCGAATTGCAGTTGCGGAAAATCGGCTATCGCACCCACATCGTCGGCAACGGCCTGCTCGCCGCCCAGACTTTCAACACCCTGCCCTTTGCGGCCCTGCTCATGGATTGCCAAATGCCGGTGATGGACGGCTTTGAAGCCACCGCACTCATCCGTCGCATCGAACAGGAAGAAGGCTTGCCGCGCATGCCGATCATTGCCATGACGGCCAACGCCATGCAGGGAGACCGCGAACACTGTCTGGCGGTAGGCATGGACGACTATGTCAGCAAACCGATCAATACCGAACACCTGGCTGCAGCCCTGCAACGCTGGTCCTGCCCCCACGATCAAGGCGAAGCGGAAAAACCAGCTTCGCCGGCCAGCGGAGACGAGGGTACCGAAACTGCGTCAGCCCTCACCGCCCTGCGCGAATTGTGCGACGACGACGATACCATCCTGCACGATCTGCTTGCCGTCTTTGTCGAGACCATGCCGGCCCTGCTCGATCAACTCGAAACGGCACTCTCCCGGCGCAGCGCCCCGATGCTGGAAGCTGCCGCTCATGAAATCAAGGGTTCCTGCAGCAATCTCTGCTTCAACCGCCTTGCTGCCAGCGCGAAAGTTCTCGAGGCTACCGCCACCCGGCAGCCCGAACCGGACTGGAACCTTGCCAGCCGGGAACTGGCGCAACTCCAGCAACACTACCTCGGTATACAGCGCGACTTGCAGGAGCAGTCCCTGCTGGCCTGAGCGCTCGCAGGGGCGTAATCCGCACTTGCATTCCGCGATTAGCACTCTCTCACGGCGAGTGCTAAAATCAACGCGGAACAGGTCGTTTTAACGCGGACTTCGCGGATGAAACCGATCAAGAAAACGTTGAAGGAGGATATTACGCAATGACTCATGCTCTGGCGCTTCCCGTTCTCTCATCCACGGGCAACCTCGAAGCCTACATCCAGACGGCAAACCGCTACCCGCTCCTGAGCGAAAGCGAGGAAACCCGGCTGGCTGAACGCTTCCGCGACGAGGGCGACGTCGAGGCCGCCCGGCAGTTGGTACTATCGCATCTGCGCCTGGTCATCTCGATTGCGCGTGGCTATCTGGGTTATGGCCTGCCTCATGCCGACCTGATCCAGGAAGGGAATATCGGCCTGATGAAGGCGGTCAAGCGTTTCGATCCGGGCCGCGGCGTACGATTGGTGTCGTTCGCGATGCACTGGATCAAGGCCGAAATCCACGAGTACATCGTCAAGAACTGGCGCTTGGTAAAGGTGGCCACTACCAAGGCACAGCGCAAGCTGTTCTTCAACCTGCGCAGCCTGAAGGGGCGCTATGAGGGCGTCGAAACCCTCTCCGGCACCCAGGCCGCCGAGGTGGCGGGCCGCCTTGGTGTCAAGCCCGAGGAGGTGATCGAGATGGAGACCCGCCTCACGGGCCGCGATCTGGCACTGGAGGGCAACCCGGAAGACGGCGAGGAGGTTTTCGCTCCCATCGACTATCTGGCCGACCACCGTTACGAACCGGTGCGCATACTTGAGGACAATGCACGCGCACGGCTGGCGAGCGAGGGACTGGGTACGGCCCTGGCCAAGCTCGACGAACGCAGCCAGCGCATCATCCAGGCACGCTGGCTGAACGAGGGGGAAGCCGCAACGCTCCACGAACTGGCTGCCGAATTTGGCGTCTCCGCCGAGCGTATCCGGCAAATCGAGGCCAAGGCGCTGCAGAAAATGCGTACTCTGCTCGCCGACTGAAGCCCCCTGCGATGAGCCGGCCTGGCCCTGCCAGCCGGCAGCACGCTTCCCGAACTCAGGCCTCCGGCGGCGGGTTCCTGCGCGAGCCAAAGCTGAACACGTCCTTGGCGCAGACATCGACACAGCGCCCGCAGTTGGTACACTCCGGCGCCAGGATGACCGGGCCGATGCCCTTGCCTTCGCCCTTCAGCGCCGGGCGAATCACCTGCGGCTCGGGACAGACCTCGAAACAGTCCATGCAGTCGCTGCAGTCGCGACGCCCTGCGGCGTTGACGCGGAGCGGGCTGCGGCGACCGATGAGGCTGTAAAACGCCCCCACGGGACAGAGGTGTCCGCACCAGCCACGACTCATCACGAACAGATCGAAGAAAAATACGGCCAATACCACGGTCCACGCTGCTCCAAGGCCAAAAATCAGCCCGCGATGCAGCATCGATACCGGGTTGATCAATTCCCAGAGGACCACGCCGCTCAGTGCCGAACCGAGGAAACTCATGCCGAGAATCCAGAAACGGGTCTGACGCGAGAGATGTGCGCTCCCCTTGATTCCAAGACGGTCACGCAGCCAGCCGGCGGTGTCGGTCACCATGTTGACCGGGCACACCCAGCTGCAATAGACGCGGCCGCCAACCAGGAAATAGAAAAGCAGGACGATCAGGACGCCGAGCAGGCCCAGGGTTTCCGGCAGATGACCGCTGACCAGGGATTGCAGGGCGACGTAGGGATCGGTCAACGGAAGAAGATCGAGGGTATGGCTGTAATTGAGATTGCCCTTGACGATCCAGATTCCGGCCAGCGGCCCGAGCAGGAACAGGGCGAGAATCGAGATCTGGCTGATACGCCGCAAGATCAGCCAGCGATGAGCCTGCAGCCAGCCCTTGGCCGCAACGGCATCGGCTCCGATACGTTTACTCATGGTTTTTCTCCCAGTCCCGGCGGAGTACTTGGAATCGCTCCGGCGGCGCTGCCCGGAGTGCCGCGTGCACTGGCCGTCATTCCGCTGGCCGGATCGTAATGCCCCGGAAGCACCGCACCTTCGGGGATACGATCGGGAAGATCGAGAATCTTGCTTTCGTCGATTAGCGAACCGCCAGCTTTCTTCTGCTCCTCCCAGCCGACACGATAGTGGCTTCCAAGCTCGCCCTTGGCGAGCTTGGTCGGGAGGATGCGGATGGCCGCTTCTTCCAGTACGCAGGATTTTTCACACTTGCCACAGCCGGTACAGTGCTCGGAATGAACGGTAGGCAGGAACATCGCGTGCCGGCCGGTACGCTGATTGGGAACCAGATCGAGAGTGATGGCCTTGTCAATGACCGGGCAGACGCGGTAGCAGACATCGCAACGCAAGCCAAGGAAATTGAGACAGGTTTCGTGGTCGATGAGTACGGCGAGGCCCATCTTCGCCTTGTTGATATCGATCAGCGCATGATCCAGCGCCTTGGTCGGGCAGGCTTTGACACAGGGAATGTCCTCGCACATTTCGCAGGGAATGTCGCGAGCGGTGAAATACGGTGTTCCCGTAGCCACCTGCGTCTCCGGTCTGGCCAGCGACAGGGTGTGATAGGGACAGTCGCGGACGCAGAGACCGCAACGTATGCAGGCCCCGAGGAAGTCTTCTTCCGGCAATGCGCCGGGCGGGCGCAGGGCGAGAGCCGGCAGGGCCTTGCTCTGCTTGGCGTAGAGACCGAGCCCGAGGCCGAGCATGCCGACGCCACAGGCCATGCGTGCGCTATCGAAAATGAACTGCCGGCGAGCCAGCGTCTTTTTGTTGCTCTTGCTTTCCATCGTGTTCCGGGCGGGCGCCGCGCCCCCGAGGCGATCGCCTTCTCCCGATTTCCTTTCCGTTTCAACCGCAACAGTCGCGGCGGGGCCAGACTACGCCCATAAGCAAACAATGTTTTTAGCCGACATCAAAAGCGAAACCAACCCTACAAATAAAAGGGCCTTGCTTGTCCCAGATCAAATATCGCCGAACAGCTGGCGACAGTTCTTCCGCACGGCAAGCAATAGTTCGCGCTCGGAGATACCCCGCAACTGCGCCAATTCACGGGCAATTTGCGCCAACTCGGCAGGGGCATTGCGCTGCCCTGCCCGCCAGGCTGGCGGAATGCCCGGGGCATCGGTCTCAAGTACGATGCTCGCCAGCGGCAATGTGGCCGCGAGTTGCCGGATCCGTCTCGAACCGTCGTAGGTAAGGGAACCGCCGAAGCCGAGATGCAAGCCAAGGCGGATGAATTCGTCGGCCTGCTGGCGGCTGCCGTTGAAGGCGTGCGCGATGCCGCCACCGACACGAATCCGGCGCAAGCCCTTGAGCACGGCATCGACCGCGCGACGAACGTGCAGCAGCACCGGCAGATCGAACTCGCGCGCCAGCTTGAGTTGCTCCAGAAAGAAAAACTCCTGACGTTGACGGTCAGCCTCGGGGATATGGAAATCCAGTCCGATTTCACCCACCGCCAGCGGTCGCTCATGATGCAGCAAGTGGCGCAGGTGGGCCAGATCGGCCTCATCCGCCTGCCCGACATAAAGAGGATGGATGCCGTAGGCAGGAAAACATCCGGGATAACGGTGGCAGATGCTTTTTACCGCCTGGCAGTTGTCGACCGTAACCGCCGGCACGACGATGCGCCCAAGGCCGGCAGCCAGTGCCGCGGCGTATACCGCATCGCGGTCGCTGGCAAATTCAGCGGCATCGAGATGGCAATGAGTGTCGATCAAGAGGCCCGCCGGCCCGCACGGCGCTTGCTCGGAATCGCCGCTCCCGGAAGGTGACACGGTCAACCGCGCAAAAAGGGAAAAACCGGCTTGGGCCGGCGTCCGGAAATGAGATCGGCAAGTGCGGCCGCCGAGCCGCAAGAGAGGGTCCAGCCCAGGGTGCCGTGGCCGGTGTTGAGCCATAGACGCCCGATACGGCTGCGGCCGATGAGCGGCACGTTGGAGGGCGTTGCCGGGCGTAGACCACACCAGAACTGCGGCTCGCCCACGCTTTGCAAGTGTGGAAAGAGCTGGTGCGTGCGTGCCAACAAGGCCTGGCAGCGAACCGGATTGAGTTCGAGGTTGTAGCCATTGAACTCAGCCGTGCCGGCAACACGCAACCGCTGGCCAAGGCGGGAGAAAACCAGTTTGCGCTCGTCATCGGTCAGGCTGACCGTCGGTGCGCCATGGGCATCGGCCAGGGCCAGGGTCAGGGAATAACCCTTGGCCGGGTAAATCGGCAGGTGCTGACCAAAGGGCAGCAGCCACTGAGGTGAATAGCTTCCCAGGGCCAGCACGTAGGCATCGGCCCGCAGCAGTTGGCGGGTACCGTTCGCCGGGGAAAAGACCTCCACCCCCTGCACTTCGCCGGCAGCCACGTCGATACGGTCAAGCTGTGTCTGGTAGCAGAACTCGACCCCTGCCGCCGCCGCATGCCCGGCCAGAATGCGGGTAAAAAGGTGGGCATCGCCGGACTCGTCGGATGGGGTGTAATCGCCGCCGACCAGCGGCAAGTCGCTGTCCGCCAGGGCCGGCTCGATTTTTCGGCATTCCGCCGCGTCGACCGTGCGACGATCAAGGCCGAATTCGCGCATGGTCGCCGCAGCCCGCTGTGCCAGCTCGAATTCGGCGGGATCACCATAGATGTGGAGAATGCCGCGCGCCAGATGATCGTAGGCCAGTGGCTGCCCGCTGGCCACAAAATCGCTCCGCAATTGTTGCAGGCATGTGCGACTGTAAAGTGCCAGGGCAACGATTGCCGCCATGTTTGCGTGCGTCCGCCCCGGCAGGCATTCACGCAGAAAACGCAGTCCCCAGGCCAGTTGTGCCGGATCGGCCCGCCAGCGCCAGAGTAGTGGTGCATCCTCACGCCCCAGCCATTTGCCCAAATGCGCCAAGGCATGTGGATTAGCCCAGGGCTCGGCGTGCGAGACCGATATCTGGCCACCGTTGGCAAAGCTGGTTTCGTTGCCGGCAACCGGCTGTCGCTCCACCACCGTGACCTGGTGTCCGGCACGGGCCAGATACCAGGCGCTGCTGGTGCCGACGACGCCGGCGCCAAGGACCACGACTCTCAAGACTCGCCTCCGCGTTCGCGATGAATACGGGCAACCTCCGGAATATGGCGCAAGCCACGCATCACGGCGGCAAGATGGGTACGATGTGCAACCTGGATGGTAAAGCGCAGGCTGGTCATCAAACGTTCGGGATCGGCATCCATGGCTACATGCTCGATATTCGAGCCGGCTTCGGCAATCGCTGCCGCGACCTGTGCCAGGACACCGCGCGTGTTCTTCACCTCGACCCGGATACGGATCTCGAACAACTTGCCTTCCTCCGGCTCCCATTCGACATCGATCCATTTTTGCGGATCGGTCGAGCGCGATTTGCGTATCACCGGGCAATCGTGGGTATGGATGACCAGACCGCTGCCTTTTTTGATCGAGCCGATGATCGGGTCGCCGGGAATCGGCTGACAACAATGGGCAAGCTGAATGGCCATGCCTTCGGTGCCGTGAATCGCCAAGGTCATGTGGCTCTGTGCATCCACCGCGAGATCCTCGCGAGCCAGCAGACGGCGTGCGACCACCGAGGGCAGGCGCTTGCCTAGGCCAATATCGGTATAAACCTCGTCAATGTTCTTGTGACCGCCGGCCTTGACCAGGCTTTCCCAAGCCATCTGCGGAATCGAGATGGGCACCACGCCCAGCGACAGCAATTCCTGGCGCAACATCCTTTCACCCAAGCGCGCCGATTCCTCGTTCTGCATCGTGCGCAGATGGTGACGGATCTTGCTACGCGCGCGCCCGGTTTTCACATAACTCAACCATACCGGGTTCGGCTGGGCCTGGTGCGCGGTGATGATTTCGATCAGATCGCCGTTTCGCAACTCGGTACGCAGGGGCGCCAATTCATGATTGATCCGGGCCGACGAGCAATGATTGCCAACATCGGTATGCACGGCATAGGCAAAATCGACCACTGTCGCACCGCGCGGCATGGCCATGATCTTGCCCTTGGGCGTGAAGACATAAACCTCGTCCGGGAAGAGGTCGATCTTGACGTTCTCGAAGAATTCGGCGGAATCGCTGGTCTGCATTTCGAGCAGCGACTGCAGCCATTTGTGTGTCTTGATCTGCAGTTCGGCGCTTGATTCGTTGCTGTCCTTGTACAGCCAGTGGGCCGCCACGCCTTCCTGGGCGACGTGGTGCATTTCGCGAGTGCGAATCTGGACTTCGACCGGCGTGCCATAAGGACCGATCAGGGTCGTATGCAGGGACTGGTAGCCGTTGGCCTTGGGAATCGCAATGTAATCCTTGAATTTTCCCGGCACCGGCTTGTACAAGGCATGCAGGGCCCCCAAGGCCAGATAACAAGTCGGAACATTTTCGACGACGACGCGAAAGCCATAGATATCGAGCACCTGCGAAAAAGACAGCTGCTTTTCCTGCATCTTGCGAAAAATGGAGTACAGGCTCTTTTCTCGCCCGAAAACATCCGCCTTCAAGCCCGCGTGTGCCAGCTTGCCGCGAATGTTGTCGAGGATGCGCGTCAGCAGTTCCTTGCGATTGCCGCGAGCAGTCCGCAAAGCTCTGGCCAGCACCTCGGCCCGATGCGGATGAATCAGGCGGAAGGAAATGTCCTGCAATTCTCGATAGAGCTTGTTCAAACCCAGACGCAAGGCAATCGGGGCATAGATTTCAAGCGTTTCGTGAGCGATCCGCCGACGCTTGTCCGGACGCATTGCCGACATGGTCTGGACGTTGTGATGGCGGTCGGCCAGCTTGATCAGTACGACGCGCAGATCGCGTGCCATGGCCATTAACATCTTGCGGAAATTTTCCGCCTGCGCCTCCTGGTAGGAGGCAAATTCCATTTTGTCGAGCTTGGAGAGGCCATCGACCAGTTCGGCGACCGGTTTGCCGAATTTTTCCGCCAGCTCCTGCTTGCACGCCCCGGCATCCTCCATCACGTCGTGCAGCAGCGCAGCGCAGACGGCATCGGCGTCCATCTGCCATTCGACGATCGCCCCGGCTACGGCGAGCGGGTGGGTAATATAGGGTTCCCCCGACATGCGCTTCTGGTGCGCATGCGCCTTGGCGGCATAGACATAGGCGGATTTGATGCGCTCGACATCGGCAAGCGGAAGATAGTCGAGACTATCGAGGAAGACCCGGTAGGCCGGATCTTCTTCAGCGGGCGGAAAGGTCGACGGATGCATGTCCATACGCCTTCACCGCCCCGACGATCAGGCCTGACCGCGATTCAGGACTTCCAGACCAATCTTGCCGAGCGCCAGTTCGCGCAGGGCGACAACGGTCGGCTTGTCCTTTTCAGGGTCAACCAAGGGCGTTGCGCCATTGGCGATTTGGCGTGCTCGATGGGCAGCCGCCAGCGTCATCTGGAAGCGGTTGGGGATTTTTTTCAGGCAATCATCGACGGTAATACGAGCCATGTGGAACCTCGGAATCGGGCTAACGGGAGCAAATCAGACAAGTCGGTCAAAGAGTTCGGCGTGCCGCGCACGCTGAGCGGGCAAGGAGAGCCGCGAGGCACGAACGACGGCACAAAGGTCGTCGAGCGCCTGCTCAAGCCGGTCGTTAACTATAACATAGTCGAATTCGCCGACATGGCGCATCTCGGCCTGCGCTGCGGCAAGACGCCTTTCAATCACCTCGCAGGCGTCGGTGCCTCGCCCGGTCAGTCGCTGCTGCAGGTCCTGCATCGAGGGGGGAAGAATGAAAACCCCGACAGCTTCGGGAAAGAAGACCCGTACCTGCTGCGCGCCCTGCCAGTCGATCTCCAGCAGCACATCGGAGCCTTGGGCCAGGCACTCGGCAATCCATTTTCTGGACGTACCGTAGTAATTACCATGGACTTCGGCCCATTCCAGAAACTCCTGCCGCGAAATCATCGCTTGAAACGTGTCGACCGTAACAAAATGGTACTCACGACCATTCTCCTCACCGGGACGAGGTGCGCGCGTGGTCCAGGAAACGGAGAGCCGCAGTTCCGGCTCGTGCTCAAGCAGCAAGCGCACCAAGGTGGTCTTGCCCGCACCGGAGGGCGCAGCGATAACGTACAAGTTCCCAGCCATGAATTCCCTTCCCCAAAAGGTCTTATTGTACCGAAACCGGTACCAGCCATTGACGCAAAACCCGGCACAGCGAGCGGATTTCCACCGGTTTCGGCAAGTGGTCGCTCATCCCGGCCTCCAGACAACGACGACGGTCATCGGCAAAAACATTGGCGGTCAGGGCAATGACGGGTACTTTCCCCATCCCGGGCAAGCGCCTTATTCGCCGAGCGGTTTCAAAGCCGTCGATGCCAGGCATCGCGAGATCAAGCAGGATCAGATCGTAATCGCCTTGCTCCAGCCGCAGCAGGGCCTGCTCGCCATTTTCTGCCAGATCGGGATGAATGCCCGCAAGATTTCTTAGCAGGTCGCCGACCACTTCACGATTATCTGCATCGTCCTCCACCAGCAAAACCCGGGCATTGGGAAATCGTGGGAAAGCCTCATCGCCCAAGGCCGGTGCCGGCGCCGCCAGCCGAGGCCCTTCAACAGGAAAAACCCGCCCAAAACGGGCGGACATCCAGAACAGGCTACCGATACCAGGCCGGCTGCTGGCCCCGACCTCTCCTCCCATCAGACGTGCCAAATGCCGTGTAATTGCCAGACCAAGCCCGGTTCCACCAAAACGTCGCGTTGCGGAGTCATCCAGTTGCTCAAAGGCATGGAAGAGACGCGCCATAGCCTCCGGGGCAATACCGATTCCAGTATCTTCCACCTCGAAACGAAGCAGAACCGATTGCCCATCCTCCTCCTGGATAGCGGCTCGCAATACGATTTCTCCTTTTTCGGTAAACTTGATGGCATTGCTCAGGTAATTGAGTAGCGCCTGGCTCAAACGCGTCGAATCCCCCAGAAGTCGTGACGGCAAACCGGAAATCTCACAGCGCAAGCCCAGTTTTCTGGCCTCCGCGCGTTCGCTGCACAGGGCCAGCATTTTTTCCAGTAGCTGGCGAGGCTCAAAAATTTCCGACTGCAGGCTTAACTTGCCCGACTCGATTTTTGAAATATCCAGGATATCGTTGAGCACGGCAAGCAAGTGCTCAGCGGCACCGCCGATCTTGTACAGGCGCTCGGCCTGTGCCGGCGCCGGGCTGTCGCGCAGCAAGAGGTGCGTCAGGCCGATGATGGCATTCATCGGCGTCCGTATTTCGTGGCTCATATTTGCCAGAAAGCGACTCTTGGCACGGCTCGCTCCTTCGGCATAAGCCTTGGCGGCCTCGAGCTCCAATGTCCGTTCGGCCACCAGCTCTTCCAGGCGGTCGCGGTAACGCTCAAGTTCGCGGCTATTGCGCCTCTCCTCGCTGATATCGGTAACCAGACAAACAGCCCCAAGGGGATGGCCAGTCTCGCTACGCAAGAGACGACTGCAGTGCAGGCCGTGGAAAGCACTACCATCGGCACGAAGGTATTCGTTTTCGCTACGCAGGTGATCGGTCCCGGCTGCCAGCAAGGTATCGATACGCTGCTTTTCCCCTGTATCGGCGGCGAGAAGCTCCAGATAGCCTCGCCCCAGCAAACTGGAGCTTTCCAATCCCCACATTTCCGCCATGCGCTCATTTGCCTGGATGATGCGGGCGTTACGGTCAACCATGAAAATGGCCGCATCCGGTGTATCAAACAAGGTCTGCAAAGTACGCTC
This sequence comes from Azonexus sp., assembly GCF_023150235.1. Taxonomy (GTDB): domain Bacteria; phylum Pseudomonadota; class Gammaproteobacteria; order Burkholderiales; family Rhodocyclaceae; genus Azonexus. The sequence goes on along the minus strand of NZ_JAKLLH010000014.1, from coordinate 1,302 downwards.
ACGTAAAGCAATTCTTCTAGCATCACGATGCGCGCTCCATGCGCCAAGACCAATCAGCAAGAAAAGTACCCCGAGCAGAGCAAAACTACCCTGAAATTGCGCCATCCAAGCATGGCGATAAGTCGCCATTTCCATCCCGACATTCAAGTAATAGCGATACTGCGGATTGAAACGATAGGCATAAAGCCGAGCAACGCCATCGGCAGTGCTGTTGCCGGAAACATACCAGCCACGTTCGCTGCTACGCGCCAACGCATCCCTGAATTCATTGGAGACATGCGAGGACCCGGTCATTTCATGCGGGATACGGACAATGCCCCCCAACTGCTCATCGCGAAAGGAAATGGCCCCAAGCTCCCCCAAGCGTAATTCGGCAAAAAGCTTCTCAAAGTAAGCCAGATCAATGCTGGCGTAGGCAACACCGATGAAGCGCCCAGCCTTGTCGGATAGCCGACGTGCGACAACAATGGCCCAACGACCACTGATTCGCCCTCGTAGCGGCTCCGAAATCACTAGCTGCCGATGCGGGTTATCGCGCAAGACACGAAAATAATCGCGATCCGTAATCGAGATCGCAGCCCGGGGAGGATTTGCATCCCCTTGTGACACCAAGCCACGGCTATCCGCCACCCCCAAAAGGGCCAGCATCGGCAAACGCTGGCGCAGCTCATCGAGATAGGCATCGTAATCGGCAAACTGGCGATTTGCATGGCGCCGGAGATAATCATCACCCAAGGCACGTAGCAGCAAATCCACTTTTTCAAACGACGATGCGATTTCGCGGTCCAGGACCAAGGCCAGGTTCTCCACCTCGGTACGTGTCTTCTCTTCAGCCTGACGCAGGCCAAGATGAAGAAAATATACCGCCAGTGCAACAACGCAAGTGGCCAGAACCAGACTGCCAAGCAGCAAACGCACCGCCAAGGCACGAGAAGAAAGCCTCGACGTTTCAATCATGGAAACCGGCATATGGAGCCCCCATCCCATTCCTTGTCGATACGCATTCCAGGCAGAGCGTGCCTGCCGAGAGGCAAAGAAACTGCGCCTGAGCACGTGTGTCGTGAAATTGGACCCACGAACCGGACGGCACACCCTTCCCCTCCATGCTCCAGTGATTGTATCAAGAGCAGGCCTCCCATCTGCGACTATCGTTCAGTGGTTTTAACCTTAAATCGACGATTTTCAGTGCGTTGCAGTCAGGCGCATTGAACCTTCAAAAGCCCGGCAAATCCGGGCTTTTTATTGTCCATGGGTGAGCGATGGGCGGCGGGATTCCATCAGAAACGCGGGAGGCAGTGCTAT
>NZ_JAKLLH010000040.1 GCF_023150235.1 Azonexus sp. | reverse complement strand
TTGCGACGAAAGATGGAAAAAATGACAAAAACATAATCCGGAACCCGTTCTCTATGCGCCGGCAGCAAAAAATCGCTTGAAAACAGCGAATGGTGCGGCGCAGCATCCTTCTCCACAGCGTTTTGCAAGAAGCTCATTTGATTGACCTGTTGTCGCCAGCGACATAAACTGGGAATGTGTCGCAAAACTCGAAGAATTAAATCATGACCGATTGGCGTCCAGACCAACCTTATAACGACTTGCCCCCCTTGCCGCCTGCCGCAGAGGTGGAAACGCGCCCGGTACTCAAGCAGTGTATCGCTGCGCGCGCAGCCTTGGCGGAACTGAAACAGGCGGCGGAGTTGATTCCCAATCAGGGTGTTCTTATCAATGCGCTGCCGCTTCTGGAAGCGCAAGCCAGCTCGGAAATCGAAAACATCGTCACCACCACAGACCGACTTTTTCAGTACCAGAGCGCGGGGGAGCATGCCGATCCAGCCACTCGCGAAGCATTGCGTCACAGCAGCGCACTACTGGAAGGGTATCGGGCACTCAAGCAATTTCCTTTGAACACCCGCACTGCCGAACAGGTTTGCTCACGCATCAAGGGCATCGAGATGAAGGTCAGGCGCGTACCGGGAACGGCACTAGCCAATCAAGTAACCGGAGAAGTGATCTACACCCCACCTGTCGGTGAAGATTTACTGAGGACAAAACTCGCCAACTGGGAACGCTACCTTCATGAACAGCATGACATCGACCCCTTGATTCGCATGGCGGTAGGGCACTACCAGTTTGAGGCGATCCACCCCTTCACCGATGGCAACGGCCGCACCGGACGTATTCTGAACAGCTTGTATCTGATACAGGAAGACTTGCTGACGCTGCCGATTCTTTATCTCAGCCGCCACATCATCAAGAACAAGGCCGAATATTACCGGCTGCTGCTGGACATCACGCGCAGCCATGCATGGGAGCCGTGGATTATCTATTTGCTCCAGGGCGTTGAGGATACGGCACGTTGGACGACGGCCAAGATTTCAGCGATCCGCAATCTGTCTGCATTGACTATCACGCACGTAAAACAAGCTGCACCGAAAATCTATAGCCGTGAGCTGGTCGATTTGATCTTTGACCTGCCTTACTGCCGAATCCAGAATCTCGTCGAGAGAGACCTCGCCGGTCGCCAAGCGGCTTCGCGCTATCTCAAGCAGCTCGTTGAAATTGGGGTTCTGGAGGAAAGAACCGTTGGACGCGACAAGCTGTTTATTCATCCGAAACTAATGCGCTTGCTGACACGGGATGACAACGCCGTCACCGCTTACGGATATTCGTTATGAATATTTCTTCTTTCTCAAAGCTGGTTCAGGCATGCATTCAAATTACCTGCAAGCTATCACCTAAAGCCTTTTGCCCATGAACCTCATTAAGTCCCGAGAACGCGTCGCTGACCACGGAGAGGTTTTCACTCCCGCTTGGATGGTTGATGCCATGCTCGACCTCGTAAAAGAAGAATCAGAGCGCATCGACTCCCGTTTTCTTGAACCAGCGTGCGGCAGCGGGAATTTTCTTGTTCGGGTCTTGCAACGCAAGCTCGCTGCCGTCGAACTCAAATATGGCAAATCGGACTTCGAGCGGCGTCACTTTGCGCTGTACGCGCTGATGTGCATCTACGGTATCGAACTGCTGGCGGACAACATCGCCGAGTGCCGCGCGAACCTGCTGGAAATCTTCGCCGAGTACCTGAATATCGAGGCGACGGACGACCTGTACCGGGCTGCGTTTCGCGTGTTGTCGTGGAATCTCGTCCATGGCGACGCCCTGAAAATGCTTGCCAGCGATGGACAACCGATTACCTTCGCGGAATGGGGGTCCCTCGGCAAGGGTAAGTTCCAGCGCCGCGACTTCCGCTTTGACATCCTCACCGGCATGTCGAGCCACGTCGAACAAGGCTCGCTATTTGCCAAGCATGAAATCTTCACGCGGGCAAAGCCTCAACCAGTGGGTTACCGAGGCGATCCGGCAAGCGGCACAGGCGACATGATGCCCGCTGGCGAAACGAAAACCGGGTATGGAACCGGGTACGAAATGTCCGTTCTGAGCCAATTCTCTATGTCCTCCAAGGGGTTGAGGAGACCGCGCACTGGACGACAGAAAAGATTTCCACGATTCGCGATCTGGCAGCACTGACTGTCGCTCAGTGAATGCTACGGTTGACCGTGGCAAGCTGCCGTTTGGCGGGGTATTATCCGGCGACAACTAATCCCCCAAAAATAGCAAAACGCAGAATCAGGAGACATTTTCATGGGGCTTTTTGGCAACAATGCGGCGATCGGCAAGATCGACCGCGACATTGCCGCCGTCGCCGAAGGACGGGCGGATTTATCCCAACTGGTCGGCACCGCCGGCAGCGATGCGCCTGGGCGCATTTCGGGGAATATCAACCGTTTTTTTGCCAAGGTGCGCGATCTCATTTCGCATGCACGCGAGCGCAGCGTGAGTATTGCTGCCGATGCGGCGCGGATGAATCATCTCGTACAGCAGACCGACGAGGCGGTAAGGCGGCAGGAACAACTGGCTGGCGAGGTTTTTGACCTGAGCAATCAGGTCAACCTGGCTGTTGGTAATGTGGCGAGCAACGCCGAGGCGATTCGCGGTTCGACTCAGAACAATCTCGAACTGGCGCAGCGTTCGTTGAACCAGATGGAAACCGTGGCGAGCACCATGCGCTCGACCAACCAGCATATCGAACATTTTTCCTCGACTGTTGGCGAGCTCCATGCCAGTTCGATGAAGATCAACGAGATCGTTTCTTTGATCAACGATATCTCCGACCAGACCAATCTGCTGGCACTCAATGCGGCGATCGAGGCCGCACGCGCCGGTGAGGCCGGGCGTGGTTTTGCCGTGGTTGCCGACGAGGTGCGCAAGCTGGCGGAAAAGGTGAAAACGGCGACCCAGGTCATTGGCCAGAACACGCAATCGATGATCAATCTGGTGGCCGACACCTCGTCCAAGACCCAGGTTATTGTCGGCGAGGTTACTCGCGCCAACGAGTATGTCGAAACCTCGGCCAGCGATCTGACGACGATGGTGGGCGAGTTTCAACAGACTGCCGGCCAGTTGACGACGATTGCCGATGCCATTCAGCATCTGCGTGAAAGCAACCAGTCGATTCATCGCGAGGTTGAGGAAATTCGCGATCACTCGCAGGAGATTTCCGGGCGGATGAAGCAGTGCATCGATTCGAGCCGGACCTTGCGTACCTCTACCGAAGACCTGCAGTGCACGCTGGCCGATTTTCGTACCGGGAACAGCAAATTCGATACCCTGCACGATGGCTGCATTGCTTTCCGCGACCGTGTTGCCATCGTTCTGCAATCCTTGCATGCACGCGGGGTCAATGTCTTTGACCAGGCCTACCGCGAGATTCCGGGTTCAAACCCACGGCGCCATACCACCTGTTACGACAGTCAGTGCGACAAGGAGCTGACCCGGATTTTCGATGAGATGCTGACGACGATGTCGGGGCTGACCTACGCCCTTGCTGTCGATAACAAGGGTTATGCGCCGGCGCACAACAGTGTTTTCTCCAACCCGCCTTCGGGCGATCCGGCGGTGGACCTGGTCAAGTGCCGGCACAAGCGCATTTTCAACGATCCGGTCGGATTGAAGCTGGCGCAGAACCAGAAGTCATCGCTGTTCCAGACCTACGTCCGCGATACCGGTGAAATCCTCAACGACCTGTCGATGCCGATCGTGATTGATGGTCGCCACTGGGGCGCCGTGCGGATCGGTTTCAAGACCGACATGCTGCAGTAAGGAAATCGGGCAACCGGCCGGCGACTCCCGGCCCGCTGCGCGAACGACTCAGTAAACGATCCTGACGTTTTGCGGCTGCAGCCAGGCGCCCAGGGCGTCCAGCAGATCGTCTTCAAGCCGGACCCGCAAGCCCGGCCCGAGACGCAACTGACATTCGGCGTCCGGCCCGCAGTAATTGACCCGGACCTCGGCCGGCCCCGGCGCGAAAGGCTGGAGCAAGGCCTTGAGCTTGCGCGGATCCTGCCCGCTCGCCATGTTCAGCAGCAAGTGCTTGGCGAAGCGGGCGCGTGCCTCGCCCAGGGTCAGCAGCTTGTCGGCAACCACCCGGTTGCCGCCGGAAAAATCGTCGTAACTGACTTTGCCCTCGACCACCAGGACTTCGTCGGTAACGATCTTGTGCCGCTCGGCATCGTACAGTTCGTTGAACACCGAGACCTCGACCATCGCCGTGCCATCGTCGAGCTGGATGAACAACATCTTGCCGCGTCGCGTCATCTGGGTGCGCAAGCCGACGACCAGACCCGCCAGCACCGTCAGTTCCTTGGCCGGTTCCAGGCGATTCAGCGGCCGCCGGACGAAGCGCGACAACTCGGCCTTCGAGGTGTTGTAGGGATGGCCGGAGAAGAAGAAGCCGAGCGCGGTCTTCTCCTGCATCAGCTTTTCCTTGTCGCCCCAGGGGCGGACGTTCACGTATTCCGGTGCATGCTCCTCGGCGACTTCGGCGATATCGAAAAGACTGGTCTGCAGCGCATTGCGCTCGGTCTGCTCGGCAAACTCCATGGCGATGCCGACCGAGGCCAGCAGCTTGTGGCGATCGGGGTCAATGCTGTCGAAGGCCCCGGCGCGGATCAGCGCCTCGATGGTACGGCGGTTGACCTGGCGCTTGTCGCAGCGCTGACAGAAATCGAACAGATCCTTGAACGAGCCGTTCTTGGCCCGCGCCTCCAAGATCACGTTCACCGCCTGTTCGCCGGTTCCCTTGACTGCGCCCAGGCCGTAACGCACGGTTTCACGGTCAACCGGCTCAAAACGATAATTCGACGCGTTGACGTCGGGGCCGAGCATCTTGATTTTGTTGGCGATCGTATCTTCGTAAAAGATCTTGACCGTGTCGGTGTTATCCATGTCCGACGACAGGGTCGCCGCCATGAAGGCCGCGCAGTGGTAACGCTTGAGCCAGGCGGTGTGGTAAGTAACCACGGCGTAGGCAGCGGTGTGCGACTTGTTGAAGCCGTACTCCGCGAACTTGGTCATCAGGTCGAACAACTGCTCCGCAAGCGCCGGATCGTAGCCTTTCTCCTTCGCCCCCTCGGCGATGGTAGTCCGGTGCTGGGCCATTTCCTCGGGCTTTTTCTTGCCCATCGCCCGCCGCAGCATATCGGCACCACCGAGCGTGTAGCCGCCGATGATCTGCGAAATCTGCATCACCTGTTCCTGGTACACGATGACGCCGTAGGTCGGTGACAGGCAGGCGGTCAGGTCGGGGTGGAAGTAGTCGATTGCCTGCTGGCCTTTTTTCCGCAGGATGAAGTCGTCCACCATCCCCGAGCCGAGCGGGCCGGGACGGTAGAGCGCGAGGACCGCGATGATGTCTTCGAAACGGTCGGGCGCCAGCTTTTTCAGCAGCTTCTTCATCCCTTCCGATTCGACCTGGAAAATCGCCGTGGTATTCGCGTCCTTCAGGATCTGGTAAGCCCCCGGATCTTCGAAACCGAGCGCCATCAGGTCGAGGTGCTGCCCGGTCATGCGCTCGATGTAGTCGAGCGCCAGTTCGATAATCGTCAGGTTGCGCAGGCCAAGGAAGTCGAACTTGACCAGGCCGGCCTTTTCCACGTCGTCCTTGTCGAACTGGGACACCGGCGAAGCGTCGGCACCGGTAGCCTGGTAGATCGGGCAGAAATCGGTGATCCGGCCAGGAGCGATCAAGACCCCGCCGGCGTGCATGCCGACGTTACGAGTCAAGTCCTCGAGACGTCCGGCCAGGTCGAACAGCTCGCGGATGCTCTCGCCGTCCTGCTCGTCGCTCAGCATGCTCTTGAGCGCCGGCTCCTGCTCCAACGCTTCGGCCAGCGACACCGGCTTGTTGGCCTGCACCGGGATCAGCTTGGAAATCCGGTCGCACATCGAGTACGGCAGGTCGAGCACGCGCCCGACGTCGCGCACCACCGCCTTCGACGACATGGTGCCGAAGGTGGCGATCTGCGACACCGCATCGGCGCCGTAGCGCTGGCGAACATACTCGATCACCCGCCAGCGATTGTCCTGGCAGAAGTCGACGTCGAAGTCGGGCATCGAGACCCGTTCCGGGTTGAGGAAGCGCTCGAACAGCAGGGCATAAGCCAGCGGGTCGAGATCGGTGATCCCCAGCGAATAAGCCACCAGCGAACCGGCGCCGGAGCCTCGGCCGGGCCCGACCGGCACCCCGTTTTCCTTACCCCAGTTGATAAAGTCGGCCACGATCAGGAAGTAGCCGGGAAAGCCCATCTGGATGATGGTATTGCACTCGAACTCCAGGCGCGCCTCGTATTCCGGCCGCTTTTCCTCGCGCACGGCGGCATCCGGATACAGCTGATGCAGGCGCAGTTCAAGGCCGGCCTTGGCTTCGGCAACCAGGAAATCGTCCAGGCTCATCCCCGCCGGGGTTGGGAAGTCCGGCAGGAAGTTCTTGCCCAGGGTCAGCTCGATATTGCAACGGCGGGCGATTTCGACGCTGTTGGCCAGGGCTTCCGGCAGGTCGGCAAACAACTCAGCCATTTCGCCCTGGGTCTTGAAGTACTGTTCTTCGGTATAGGGGCGCGGCCTCCGCTTGTCTCCGAGCACATAGCCCTCGGCAATACAGACCCGCGCTTCGTGCGCCCGGAAATCGTCGCGCGCCATGAACTGGATCGGATGCGTGGCGACCAGCGGCAGCCCGGTTTCGCCGGCCAGGTCAGCGGTCTGCTGGACCATCGCCTCCTGTTGCGGCTGGCCGTAGCGTTGCACTTCCAGATAGAAGGCACCGGGGAAAAGCGCGGCCCAGGCCTGCGCCCGCTCGCCGGCCAAGTCGAAATTACCCATCGTCAGCGCTTCGCCGACATCACCATGCTGCGCGCCGGACAGCGCGATCAGCCCGTCGCAGCCGATTTCCGAAAACCATTCGCGGCGCAGTTCGGCACGGTCGCGCCGCCCGTCGATCAGGAAACTGCGCGTCAGCAACTCCGACAACTGGCGGTAGCCGACCCGGTTACGGACCAGCAGTAGCAAGCGATACGGATTTTCCGGCGCATCCGGGTTATGAATCCAGGCGTCGGCACCGGCAACCGGCTTGACCCCCTTGCCGCGACAACCGGTATAGAACTTGACCAGTCCGAACAGGTTGGCCAGGTCGGTCAGGGCCAGGGCTGGCATGCCGTCGGCAGCGGCTTTCTTGATCGCGTCGCCGACCCGGACGATACCGTCGGTGACTGAATACTCGGAATGCAGGCGGAGATGTACGTAGCGCGGGGAATTCATCGGCGGGATTTTACCGCGCCGGCCGTCGCCGACGGTTTGCAATTGCGCGCGACTGGGATAGATTCCCGTCTTTCATAACAAGCGGCCAATACACTGGGTGCCGCGCAATGCAAAAGGAGACTGCTCGATGAGCGAAGGAAATTTGCCGATTTTACGCGTCGACCGTGAAAACGGCCTGACCACCCTGACTTTGAACCGCCCCAGCCAGTTCAACTCACTCTCGCAGGAGGTGCTGACGGCACTGCAGGCCGAACTGGATGCGATTGCCGCCAACCCGGCGATCCGCGTCGTGGTCATCGCCGGTGCAGGCAAGGCCTTCTGCGCCGGCCACGACCTCAAGGAAATGCGCGCCAACCACAGCAAGGAATTCATGCAGGCACTGTTCCGCCAGTGCGGCGAACTGATGCTCAGCATCACCCGCATGCCGCAGCCGGTGATCGCCCGCGTGCACGGCATCGCCACCGCCGCCGGCTGCCAGCTGGTGTCGATGTGCGACCTCGCGGTCGCCGCCGATGTCGCCCGTTTTGCCGTCTCCGGAATCAACGTCGGGCTGTTCTGCTCGACCCCAGCGGTTGGCCTGGCGCGCAATCTCGGGCGCAAGGCGGCGCTCGAAATGCTGCTCACCGGCGAATTCATCGACGCCATGGAAGCCCGCGCCAAAGGCCTGGTCAACCGGGTGGTACCGCTCGACGCTCTCGACGCGGAAATCGAGCGACTGGCCCAGGCGATCATCGGCAAGAGCGCCGTCGCCGTCAAAATGGGCAAGGAAATGTACTACCGGCAACTTGAAATGGGTCTGGTCGAAGCTTACGACTACGCCGCCGAAGTGATGGCCTGCAACATGATGACCGCCGACGCCGGTGAAGGCATCGACGCCTTCATGCAGAAACGGGCTCCGTGCTATCGCGGCTGTTGAGTTATCGTCAGGATTCTTCCCGCGGGCATTGCGCCAGACGTTCGAGTGCTGTGCGCAATGGCCCCGGCGGCAGGCCGGCTGCCAGTCCGCCGACTTGAGCCAGTGCTTTCCCGGAAAGGCCTTTTTGCATGGATGGTATTGATTGCAAAGCGTTTTTTCTGGGTTGAACTTTTACTTCAAGCTCGTTACACTGCGTACCTCCTCTGGATAATTCGTCGCATAGACGCTGGCTCATCTGCCGGATCTTGGCGGCGACCGCGCCATTCTCGGCGAGGATAACGACGACCCCCGACCTGAAATTGGCTACCCGTGCCGCCTGGCGAAAGGCCGTCGGTGCGATTGCCTCGAAGCGTCGCCCCAGTTTGAGCAACAAACGGGCGTGCGTCAGTACTTGGGCGCTGCCGCCGTCGCGTTCAAGGTAGTGTTCGGGATTTCGAATCATTGCTTACGGAGATTACAGTGCAGATCATTCTGGTATCGCGCCACCTCAGGGAAGCGCGCACGCTGACCATTATGCCCTGGCATCTGGCGCTTGCGCTGATCCTGTTTCTCATGCTCGTCTTTGCCACGTCGGCCTTTTTCTCCTGGCTGTCGGTACGTTACCGCTTGCCGCTGGTCGAGGAATTGATGGTTAGCCTGCACCAGCGTGAAATTCACAAGACTCAGGCGTTCATCCATAACAATCTGGAGTTAATGGCCGGTCGTCTGGGTGAATTGCAGGCGCGGGTCCTGCAACTCGACCATGTCGGCGAGCGCGTAGCCGATCTGGCCGGCGTCAAGCGCGACAGCTTGCGCAAGGCTGAGGGCCAGGGCGGGCCTTACCTTCCAGTGGCGCTTTCAGCGGGGGAGCTGCAGCGGGAAATTGCCGCTCTGGCGGGGCAGGTCGAGCTGCAAAGCGGTGAATTTGCCGAACTTGAGGCCCGGTTGCTGGAAAAAAAGGTCAAGGAACGCCTACTGCCGACCGCGATGCCGGTCAGGGATGCGATTCTTGGCTCGCCGTTCGGTTTTCGCAGCGATCCTTTTGCCGGTCGCCTGGCCATGCACGAAGGTCTCGATTTCAACGCACCGACCGGCACGCCGGTTGTTGCTGCCGCCGATGGGGTGGTGGTGACCGCCGAATACAGCGGCGACTTCGGCAATATGGTCGAAATCGATCATGGCGACGGGCTGGTCAGTCGTTATGCCCACCTTTCCAGATTCCGGCTTCAGGCCGGCCGTATCGTGCGCCGGGGCGAGGTTCTCGGCGAAGTCGGCAGCACCGGCCGCTCGACCGGCCCGCACCTGCACTTTGAAGTGCGGATGCAGGGTGTGCCGCAAAACCCCGCCATTCTGCTCAAATTACCCCCCCGGCTGGCCAACGCCAGCAACCGTTAAGCCGCCGGCGCCTGGCAAGCTCGTTTCCGGACTTGATCAGGATCGCTCTTGTGCCTTCCAGCGGCATGCTAAAATCGGCGCTTTGCCGTTCCTGGCACCACGTTGTCCTAAACATGCGATGATTTCCGGCCTACTCAAAAAGATTTTCGGCAGCCGCAACGACCGGCTGATCAAGCAATATTCCCAGACGGTCAAGTGCATCAACGCACTTGAGCCGCAAATTGAGGGACTTTCCGACGACGCCTTGCGTGCCAAGACCGAGGAATTCCGCCAGCGGCACAGTAATGGCGAGACACTCGACGATCTGCTGCCGGAAGCCTTCGCGGTCGTCCGCGAGGCCGGCAAGCGAGTGCTCGGAATGCGCCACTTCGACGTCCAGATGATCGGCGGCATGGTCCTGCACTACGGCAAGATCGCCGAAATGCGGACCGGTGAAGGCAAGACCCTGGTCGGCACGCTGCCTGCCTACCTGAACGCGATTTCGGGCAAGGGCGTACACGTGATCACGGTCAACGACTACCTGGCCAGCCGCGACGCCGAATGGATGGGGCGTTTGCACCGTTTTCTCGGGTTGACCGTGGGCATCAACCTGTCGCAGATGGATCACGAGGCGAAACAGGCCGCTTACGCCGCCGACATCACCTACGGTACCAACAACGAATTCGGTTTCGACTACCTGCGCGACAACATGGTCTATAGCGCCGGCGAGCGGGTCCAGCGCGGTCTCAATTTCGCGATCGTCGACGAAGTCGATTCGATCCTGATCGACGAAGCACGGACGCCGCTGATCATTTCCGGCCAGGCCGACGACCACACCGACCTCTACCTGGCGATGCGCCAGGTCGTTCCCAAGCTGGTCCGCGCCGAGAGCGAAGAAGGCGAAGGCGATTACTGGGTCGACGAGAAGGGCCACCAGGTCCACCTCTCCGAAACCGGCTACGAACACGCCGAGGAGTTGCTCGCCGAGCACGGCCTGCTCAAGGAAGGCAGCAGCCTCTACGACGCCGCCAACATCACGCTGATGCACCACCTGAACGCCGGTCTGCGCGCACAGACGCTGTTCCACAAGGACCAGCACTACGTCGTGCAAAAGGGCGAAGTGATCATCGTCGACGAATTCACCGGCCGCCTGATGGCCGGTCGCCGCTGGTCCGACGGCCTGCACCAGGCAGTCGAAGCCAAGGAAGGCGTCGCCATCCAGGCCGAGAACCAGACCCTGGCCTCGATCACCTTCCAGAATTACTTCCGGATGTACGGCAAGCTGTCCGGGATGACCGGCACCGCCGACACCGAAGCCTACGAGTTCCAGCAGATCTACGGCCTTGAAACCGTCGTCATCCCGACGCATCGGCCGATGCAGCGCAAGGACATGAACGACCTGGTGTTCAAGACCGGCGAGGAAAAGAACACCGCGATTGTCGCCGACATCCGCGACTGCCATCAGCGCGGCCAGCCGGTGCTGGTCGGCACCACCTCGATTGAAGCCTCGGAATTGTTGTCGCATCTGCTCGACAAGGAGAAGCTGCCGCACCAGGTGCTCAACGCCAAGCAGCATGCGCGCGAAGCCGAGATCGTCGCCCAGGCCGGGCGGCCGGGGATGATCACCATCGCCACCAACATGGCCGGCCGCGGTACCGACATCGTGCTCGGCGGCAACATCCAGAAGCAGATCGATGCCGTCGAGGCCGACGAGACGCTGAGCGCCGCCGACAAGGAGGCGCAGGTCGCTGCGTTGCGCGCCGACTGGCGCCAGGTGCACGACCAAGTGCTGGCCGCCGGCGGTTTGCACATCATCGGTTCCGAACGCCATGAATCGCGGCGGATCGACAACCAGTTGCGCGGCCGCGCCGGGCGCCAGGGCGATGCCGGCTCCTCGCGCTTCTACCTGTCGCTCGACGACCAGTTGCTGCGCATTTTCGCCGGCGAGCGCCTGCGCGCGATCATGGACAAGCTGAAGATGCCGGAAGGCGAAGCGATCGAGCACCCGCTGGTGACCCGCTCGCTGGAGTCCGCCCAGCGCAAGGTCGAAGGCCGCAACTTCGACATCCGCAAGCAACTGCTCGAATACGACGACGTCGCCAACGACCAGCGCAAGGTGATCTATCACCAGCGCAACGAATTGCTGGAAAGCGACGACATCGTCGAAACCATCGCCGCGATGCGCCAGAGCGTGATCGCCGAGATCTTCCGGACTTACGTTCCGGAAGAGTCGGTCGAGGAACAATGGGACCTCGCCGGCCTCGAACAAGCCCTGCTCGCTGACCTGCAGATCGGCGCACCGGTGGCGCAGTGGATCAAGGACGAGCCAGCGCTGAGCGACGACGAAATCCTCGCTCGCATCGTCGCGGGCGCCGACCAGGCCTACGCCGCCAAGGTCGAGCTGGTCGGCGAGACGACCTTCCGCCAGTTCGAGCGCAACGTCATGCTGCAAAGCCTCGACAGCCACTGGCGCGAACACCTGGCCGCGCTCGACCACCTGCGCCAGGGGATCCACCTGCGCGGCTATGCACAGAAGAACCCGAAGCAGGAATACAAGCGCGAATCTTTCGAGCTGTTCGAAACCCTGCTCGACGTGATCCGCCGCGAAGTCACCCGCATCGTGTTCACCGTCCAGATCCGCAGCGCCGAAGATGTCGAGGAAACCGCGCCGCACGCCGACGTGCACAACGTGCAATACCAGCACGCTGATTACGACGAAGCGCTCGGCCAGGACGACGACCAGGCGGCGGCGGGCAGCGATGCCGCGCAGGCGCCGAAAATCGGCCGCAACGACCCGTGCCCCTGCGGCTCCGGCAAGAAGTACAAGCACTGCCACGGCAAACTGAGCTAACCCGCAGTTGCCAGCCAGCGCTGATTAGTCTTTAGCTGTTAGTGCAAACCGGAGGCCAGCCCAGTGCTGGCCTCGATCCTATCCACTCGATCCTGGATCCGCCCATGCCCGTCAATTACACCACGCCTTCTGCCGAGCAACTTTTCCCGGTCGCCGGCGTTCGCCTCGGTACCGCCGAAGCCGAAATCCGCAAAAAGAACCGCCGCGACCTGACCCTGATCGAACTGGCTCCAGGCGCGACGGTGGCCGGCGTGTTTACGCTCAACCGCTTCTGCGCCGCACCGGTGCAGCTGTGCCGCAAGCACCTCGCCAGCGGCAGCGAAATCCGCGCGCTGGTGATCAACACCGGCATCGCCAACGCCGGCACCGGCGAACCCGGCCTGGCGGCGGCCCAGGCCAGCTGTGAGGCGGTGGCCCAAACGCTGGGGATCAATCCGCAACAAGTGCTACCCTTCTCGACCGGCGTCATTCTCGAACTGCTGCCGGTCGAGCGCCTGATTGCCGGCCTGCCTGCGGCTCAGGCCGACCTCGCCGCCGATCACTGGCACGCTGCCGCGCATGCGATCATGACCACCGACACGGTGGCCAAGGCCGCTTCGCGCAAGTTCACGGTCGACGGCCAGGAAATCACGATTTCCGGCATCTCCAAGGGCGCCGGCATGATCAAGCCGAACATGGCGACCATGCTCGGTTACCTCGCCACCGATGCCGGCATCGCCCAGCCGCTGCTCGACGCGCTGGTCAAGGAAGCCGCCGACGCCTCGTTCAACTGCATCACCGTCGATGGCGACACCTCGACCAACGACTCCTTCGTGATGATCGCCACCGGCCAATCCGGTGCCCGCTTTGTCGACGGCAGCGAAGCTGGCTGGGCCGAGGTCAAGGCGGCGCTGATCGCGGTCTCCGTCGAACTGGCGCAGGCCATCGTCCGCGACGGCGAAGGCGCGACCAAGTTCATCACCATCGCCGTCGAAGGCGGCCAGGATGCCGAAGAGTGCCGCAAGGTCGGCTACGCCATCGGTCACTCGCCGCTGGTCAAGACCGCCTTCTTCGCCTCCGACCCCAACCTCGGCCGCATTCTCGCTGCCATCGGCTACGCCGGCATCGGCGATCTCGACGTCGACGGCATCCGCGTCTGGCTCGACGACGTGCTGGTCGCCGAAAAGGGTGGCCGCGCCGCCAGCTATCAGGAGGCCGACGGCGCCCGCGTCATGCAGCAGGCCGAAATCACCGTCCGCGTCGACCTCGGGCGCGGCCCGGCCACCGCCAAGGTCTACAGCTGCGACTTCTCCTACGATTACGTCAAGATCAACGCCGACTACCGGAGCTAGCGAAACGAGATTTGCATGCTCCACACCCCGTTGGGTAACCGGATACCCAGCAAAAATGAGTGAAAAAAGGGCAGGGGGGGGACAGGTTTTTACCTACCCTCCTTCGTCAAGCCGTGCGTGGAATCAAGGCTCACGGCTTGACAACCGGAACATCTGATTTCCTAATCCTCGTCACTGGTCGGATCACTCCAACGGAGCGGAGAAATCAGCAAGGTCTTGACATTGACTACCGCAGCCAGGACAAGCGCGCGGGCATCCTCGATGCTATCGGCGTTCTTCACGTGGAAAAAATCCTTGCTGCCGTCCAGATAGCGTAGCGCTGCGGCATACATGACTGGCTGCGACTTCTCGGTAGCCTTCCCTTCTTTCTTGCCGCGTTTCTTGGTTCCGCTTTTCGGTGGATTGCAAACATGTGACATGACGTTCTCCCTTTAAATGGTAGGGTCATGATATTGGGTGTTCTATGATTTGTAAATATGACATTAGTTATATATAAGAAAATTTTTTTTGCATAATGAGCTTCTTGCAAAACGCTGTGGAGAAGGATGCTGCGCCGCACCATTCGCTGTTTTCAAGCGATTTTTTGCTGCCGGCGCATAGAGAACGGGTTCCGGATTAGGTTTTTGTCATTTTTTCCATCTTTCGTCGCAAGACACTCCCTGCATCCTCGAATGCATCTTCTGGAGAGAAGGCAAGGGACACATCGTCAATGTCGCAATCGCATCAATTGGTCG
>NZ_JAKLLH010000013.1 GCF_023150235.1 Azonexus sp. | reverse complement strand
AAACGGTACTGACCATCGCCTACTTTGATCGACTCAGGGTGCCTCGTCTCTCATGACCTCAACTTCTCGAACCGCCCGGTGCGGACCCGCATGCCGGGTGGTGTGGCAGGGGTGCAGCCTATAATAGTTGCCCCCTATGCTGATCGGCTTGGCCGTCGCTGCCCTTGCCCGGTTGATGGGTGCCGCCGCGCCACCGCTCCCCCGTTGCCAATCCACTGATCGCCCCCGCCGTTACCCTCTTTTCCTGACCACCACCGCATGTCGACGCTTTACACCCTGCCCAGCCCCTTTGAAATCGAAACCGGCACCGTGCTGCTGCACGAGCCGGCCTGGGCGCGCGCCGGTGAACTACGTGCGCAGCTGCTTGACGAGAGCTACGGCAAGCCCTTCGTCATCGACGACGGCAAGGCGCGCTACCTGTACTTCAGCGTCCGCCTGATGCAGAGCGAGATGTCACTGAAGACACCCTACGACCTGGCGCTGAAATACACCCAGAAGATGCTGGCTGCGCTGCTCTTCCTGCCGCGCCCGAAGCGGCTGCTGCTGATCGGCCTCGGCGGCGGCTCGCTGGTCAAGTTCTGCCACCGCCGCCTGCCCGGTACCCAGATCGTCGCGGTCGAGCTCAACGCCGACGTGATCGCCTTCCGCGACACCTTCATGGTCCCGCCCGACGACGAGCGGCTGAGCATCGTGCACGGCGACGGCGCCGAATACCTGGCGCAGGCCGAAAAAGGCATCGACCTGCTGCTGGTCGATGCCTTCGACAAGACCGGCTTTGCACCGGCGCTGGCCAACCGCGAATTTTTCGATAGCGCCTACGGCAAGCTCGCCGGCAACGGCGTGCTGGTGATCAACCTGGCCGGCGACGCCGAGAGCTACGCCGGGCTGATCGCGACGGCGATGGAAGTCTTCGACGACCAGGTGATCGTGACCTCGGTGCCGGAAGACGGCAACCACATCCTCTACGCCTTCAAGGCCCGCCCCTTCGACCCGCGCTGGCGCTGGCTGCACGGCTTCGCCAAGGAGTTGCGCAGCCGCTTCGGGCTCGATTTTCCGGCCTTTGCCGAAGAGATCGAACGCTCGATGAAACAGGGCGTCGCCCGTCATAAGGCGCAGCGCGGCTACTGAGCTTGAAAAATCGATCCGATCGCGGTCGACCGTGATCAAGGCATCGGGTATTGCAGCCAAGGCTGTCGTTGATCGCGCCGGATGAGAGTTGGCGCTTCCGGCACATATCGGCGCGTCAGGCATAATCGGCGGCGTGAAGATGTGGCTGCGAGAAAGCCGGGTCAAGGCAAAAAATGCTGCCTTGCCCATTTGCCTCCCCTGGCGAACCGGGGGCGGCATGGGCGACTTCAAGAAAAAAGGTGACTGTCAGCCTGCTCGCGGTGCTGGTTTTGTCGAGTCCTCGATGGGCTCTCATGGACGGAAGATCGGATGGATACTGTCAATACGCTGCTCCTGCTGGCCGGGCTTCTGCTGTTCATCAGCGTGCTGAGCAGCACCGTGTCCGCACGCCTTGGCCTGCCCCTGCTTCTGCTTTTTCTCGGCGTCGGCATGCTGGCCGGGGAGGATGGTCCCGGCGGTATCCATTTCAACGATTTCCAGCTTGCCAATCTGGTTGCCCAGGTGGCGTTGGCGGTCATTCTTCTCGACGGGGGATTGCGTACCGATACCCGGACTTTCCGCGTCGCCTTGAAGCCGGCGGCGGTGCTCGCTACCTGGGGGGTGATCGGTAGCGTTGCCTTGCTTGGTCTGTTTGCTACCTGGTTGCTCGATGTCGATTGGCGCCTCGGGCTGCTGCTCGCGGCCATTGTCGGGTCGACCGATGCCGCCGCGGTTTTTGCCTTGCTGCGCAATAGCGGCGTACGTCTCAACGAACGGGTCAAAAGCACACTCGAAATCGAATCCGGCTCCAACGACCCGATGGCTATTCTCCTCGTGGCGGTGATGATTGAAGCTTTGTTGCGCCCGGCGCAAGCCGGTTTCCTTGCCTTTGCCGTGATGCTGCTGAAGCAGGCGGGGCTGGGGGTGGTCTTTGGTCTCGCCGGCGGCAAGATACTTACCCGCCTGCTGCATCGGCTCAATCTTGCCGAGGGGCTTTATGCCTTGCTCATTCTTTCCGGCGGCTTGCTGATCGTTGGTTTGACCAGCCTGCTCAATGGCAGTGGCCTGCTTGCCGTCTACATTGCGGGCGTTATCATCGGCAATCGCCGTACACGGGCTACAGAACATGTGCTGCGCGTCATGGATGGTCTGGCCTGGCTGGCGCAGGCCGGCATGTTCGTCGTGCTCGGATTGCTGGTCACGCCTTCCCATCTTGCCGGCCATGGCTGGGAGGCGCTGGCCATGGCGCTCTTCCTGATGCTGGTGGCGCGCCCGCTGGCGGTTATGCTCGGCCTCTGGCCCTTTCGCTATGCTGCCAACGAGATTGCCTTCGTCAGTTGGGTCGGCTTGCGCGGCGCCGTTCCCGTCGTGCTGGCCATCGTTCCGGTAGTGATGGGGGTGCCTGATTCACAGCTGCTGTTCGATGTTGCCTTTTCGGTGGTTCTTCTGTCGCTGCTGGTTCAGGGGGCCACAATTCCCGCCGCCGCTCGCTTGCTCAAGGTTGAACTCCCGCCTCGCGACGAGCCTTGCGACCGCCGGGAGGTCTGGGTCGGCAAGGAGGCCGCCCTGCCGATGTTCGAGTATCGCGTCTGTGCCGGCTCGGCCGCGGCGGGGCGTCATCCGGACGAGGTGGTCGCCGACTGTGCCGTTGGCGAGGTGCGTTGTATTGCCGTGGTCCGCCGGGAGCGTCTGCTGCCGCAGGTAGATCACTTTCGCTTGCGCGAGGACGATGCGGTCTGGTTCCTTGCCCCGCAGGAGGCCGCCGAGCCGCTGGCGCGCTTGTTCGGCAATGCCCGACTGGATATTGCCCGAACCAACCGCTACTTCGGCGAATTTGCGGTTTCACCGGAGTGCCTGGCCAGCGACCTGGCCAGCGCCTACGGCTTCACCCTGCTCGAAGACGAAGCCGGTTTGTCGGTTGCTGCGGTGCTGCAAGCTCGCCTTGGCCGCCCGGCGGTAGTGGGGGATCGTGTGCAGATCGGCGGTTTTATCTGCGTGGTGCGCGAAATGAACGGGGAGGGCGAAATCGCCAGCGTGGGTCTCAAATGCCCGGTCAATGAAACTTCCCACTTCCAGCACGACTGAGAGCCTGTGAAATATTGGTTTGCACCCGCTTCCCGCGCCCAGGCGAGCCCGCTCGGCCTTGCAAATGCTTGCCATGGCCCGAGCCATGACCGCGCTTCGCGCCTTGCTCAGGCGTACCCAAGTCGTTCACGGGCTCTGCTCACGCTACTGATCGATCCTTGTCCGGGGCTTCCGGCAAGGGGGGCGGGCTGCTATAATCAGCGGGTTTTTCCGGCGCAGGGCGTCGGGAAAAGGCGGTCCGCACGCTGCGGTCCGTCAAATCCTCACACCCGCCAGTTAAGGGTGTTGCCGCTCCCCGTCGGGGTGGCAACGATGACGGCGGGTGGCGGTTCAACCCTTATCAGGAGTTTCAAATGTCCGTTACCATGCGCGAAATGCTGGAAGCCGGTGTCCACTTCGGCCACCAGACCCGTTTCTGGTGTCCCAAGATGGCCCCGTACATCTTCGGTGCCCGCAACAAGATTCACATCGTCAACCTCGAAAAGACCCTGGTCAAGTACAACGAGGCGATGGATTTCGTCAAGAAGCTGGCCGGCAATCGCGGCAATATCCTCTTCGTCGGCACCAAGCGTCAGGCCCGCGAAATCATCGCCGAAGAGGCAGCCCGCGCCGGTGCGCCGTACGTTGACCAGCGCTGGCTGGGCGGCATGCTGACCAACTTCAAGACCGTCAAGACCTCGATCAAGCGCCTGAAGGACATGGAGCTGGCCGCCGAAGCCGGCGACCTCGAGCGCATGTCCAAGAAGGAAGCCCTCGATTTCCGTCGCGAGCAGGAGAAGCTGCAGAAGTCCATCGGCGGCATCAAGGAAATGGGCGGCCTGCCGGACGCCATTTTCGTGGTCGACGTCGGCTACCACAAGATTGCCATTACCGAAGCCGCCAAGCTGGGTATCCCGGTGATCGGCGTGGTCGATACCAATCACTCTCCGGAAGGCGTCGATTACGTCATTCCGGGTAACGACGACTCTTCCCGCGCGATCCAGCTCTACGCCCGCGGTGTTGCCGACGCCATCCTCGAAGGTCGTACCCTGTCCATCCAGGAAATCGTTGCCGCCGGCGACGACGAGTTCGTCGAGGTTCAGGAAGCCGCTGCCGAGTAAGGCATCCTCTTCCGTATCAAAGATGTTGCTGGCGGAACCTTCGGGTTCCGCCTTTCTTACAAATTCAGGAGATCAAGTTATGGCGGCTATTACCGCAAGCATGGTTGCAGAACTGCGCGGCAAGACCGACGCACCGATGATGGAATGCAAGAAGGCGCTGACCGAAGCCGACGGCGACATGGCCAAGGCCGAAGAGATCCTTCGCGTCAAGCTGGGCAACAAGGCGACCAAGGCTGCCGCCCGCGTTGCCGCTGAAGGCATCGTCGCCATTAGCATCGCTGCCGATGGCAAGACCGGTGCGATCATCGAAGTTAACAGCGAAACCGACTTCGTTGCCAAGAACGACGACTTCATCGCACTGGCCAACGGCTGTGCCGCTCTGGTCACGGCCAACAACCCGGCCGACGTGGCTGCGCTGTCGGCGCTGCCGATGGGCGAGGGTACTGTTGAATCGACTCGTACCGCTTTGGTCGGCAAGATCGGCGAAAACATGAGCATCCGCCGCTTCGTGCGTTTCGAGGCCGCTGGCAAGCTGCTTTCCTACATCCATGGCGGTGCCAAGGTGGGTGTCGTGGTTGATCTGGTGGGGGGCGACGAGCAGCTGGGTAAAGACCTCGCGATGCACATTGCTGCATCGAAGCCGAAGTCCCTGGATGCCTCCGGCGTTTCCGCCGAATTGCTCGAAATCGAGCGTCGCGTGGCTATCGAAAAGGCTCGCGAAGCCGGCAAGCCGGAAGCGATGCTGGAAAAGATCGCCGAAGGTACGGTGCAGAAATACCTGAAGGACGTGACCCTGCTCGGCCAGGTCTTCGTCAAGGCTGAAGACGGCAAGCAGACCATCGAGCAACTGCTCAAGGCCAAGGGAGCTTCCGTTGCTGCCTTTACCCTCTTCGTCGTCGGCGAAGGCATCGAGAAGAAGGTTGACGACTTCGCTGCCGAAGTTGCCGCCCAGGCTGCTGCCGCTGCCGCCAAGAAGTAACTGACAAGGAAGACCGATGACCACTCCCAAGTACAAGCGCATTCTCCTCAAGCTCTCCGGCGAGGCCCTGATGGGCAACGATGCTTATGGCATTAATCCGAAAGTGATTTCGGAAATCTGCGGCGAGATCAAGGCAGTGGCCGACCTGGGGGTGGAAATCGGTGTCGTGATCGGTGGTGGCAACATTTTCCGCGGTATGGCCGGTACGGCCACCGGGATGGATCGCGCCACGGCCGATTACATGGGCATGCTGGCTACGGTGATGAATGCCATGGCGCTGTCCGACGCCATGCGCCAGAACGGACTGAACGCGCGCGTCCAGTCGGCGCTGAATATCGAACAGGTGGTTGAGCCCTATATTCGCGGCAAGGCCATTCGTTACCTCGAAGAAGGCAAGATCGTGATCTTCGGTGCCGGTACCGGCAACCCCTTCTTCACCACCGATACTGCCGCAGCGCTGCGCGGTTCGGAAATCGGCGCCGAAATCGTGCTCAAGGCGACCAAGGTCGACGGTATCTACACGGCTGATCCGAAAAAGGATCCGGCGGCGACCCGTTTCGACAAGATCAGCTTCAACGAAGCGATCTCCAAGAATCTTGCGGTCATGGATGCAACTGCTTTTGCGTTGTGCCGCGACCAGAAATTGCCGATCAACGTCTTCTCGATCTTCAAGGCCGGCGCGCTGAAGCGCGTGGTGTGCGGCGAAGACGAAGGTACGCTGGTCTATTGCTGAGGGAGAGACAGATGATTGCCGAACTCAAAAAAACTACCGAAACCAAGATGGACAAGACGCTGGAGGCGTTGAAGAACGATCTTCAGAAGGTTCGTACCGGTCGTGCCCACACCGGCTTGCTCGATCATGTGATGGTCGATTACTACGGCTCGCCGGTACCGGTTAACCAGGTGGCCAACGTGACCCTGGTCGATTCCCGCACCCTCGGCGTCCAGCCCTGGGAAAAGAACATGGTCGGCAAGGTCGAAAAAGCGATTCGCGACTCCGATCTCGGCCTCAACCCGGCCGCCCAGGGCGAGTTGATCCGCGTTCCGATGCCGATGCTGACCGAGGAACGCCGCCGCGATCTGACCAAGGTCGTCAAGCAGGAAGGCGAGGGCGCCAAGGTGGCGATCCGCAACCTGCGTCGCGATGCCAACAACCATCTCAAGGACGCGCTGAAGAAGGGCGAAATTCCCGAGGATGACGAGCGTCGCGCCCAGGACGAGGTGCAAAAGATGACCGACAAGCACATCGCTGAAATCGACAAGATGCTCGCCACGAAAGAGGCCGAGCTGATGCAGGTTTGAGCCTGTAAATCCCGCTCGATCGCGACCGGTTCTTTCGCCGCATGGGTCTGTTTTCCAGTTCCACCCGCCAG
This sequence comes from Azonexus sp., assembly GCF_023150235.1. Classification (GTDB taxonomy): domain Bacteria; phylum Pseudomonadota; class Gammaproteobacteria; order Burkholderiales; family Rhodocyclaceae; genus Azonexus. The sequence goes on along the minus strand of NZ_JAKLLH010000013.1, from coordinate 91,657 downwards.
GTGCCGGTCGTTGCGGCCGTTCCTGCTCACGTCGCAGTCATCATGGACGGCAATGGCCGCTGGGCCAGGAAGCGCTTCCTGCCGCGCGTCGCCGGGCATGTCAAGGGGGTCGAGCTGGTACGCGAGATGGTTCGTGCCTGCCTCGAGCGCGGTATCTCCTACTTGACCCTGTTCGCCTTTTCTTCGGAAAACTGGCGTCGACCGCAGGAAGAAGTCACGCTACTGATGCAGTTGTTCGTCAAGGCGCTCGAGCAGGAAGTGGCAAAGCTTGATCGCAACGGCGTGCGTTTGCGTATCGTCGGCGATCTCTCCCGCTTCGAGCCTCGCCTGCAGCAACTGATACGCGATGCCGAGACTGGTACTGCCGCCAATCAGCGTCTCAACCTGACCATTGCCGCCAATTACGGGGGGCGCTGGGACATCATGCAGGCCACCAATCGCATGCTGGCGACCAATCCGGAAAAGCGGGGCGATTGGCGAGAGTCGGATCTCGAACCCTGGCTGGCGATGGCTTTCGCCCCGGAGCCCGATCTCTTCATTCGTACCGGCGGCGAGCAGCGCATCAGCAATTTCCTGCTCTGGCAACTGGCCTACAGCGAACTTTATTTCACCTCCACCCTGTGGCCGGATTTCGATACCGCGGAATTCGATCGGGCCATTGCCTCCTATCAGACTCGCGAACGCCGCTTCGGACGAACCAGCGAACAACTTCAGGGGACTTCCGATGCTTAAGGCGCGGGTAATCACCGCCCTGGTCCTGTTGGCCCTGCTCCTGCCGTCGCTCTTTCTTCTGCCGCAATCCGGCTGGGCGCTGCTGATGGCGGCGGTCGTCGGAATCGCCGCTTGGGAATGGGGCGGGCTGCTGGCCTGGCACTCCGGCGCGCGCCTGTGGCTGGGCGGAGTGGTGGCCCTGGTTTGCGCCGCCCTTTCCCTGTTCGATCCGCTGGCGCTCGGCGTGGGGGGCTTCGCTCCCTCCGCCCCCTGGGTCTGGCTGGCCTACCTGCTTTCGGCGGCCTTCTGGAGTCTGCTCGTTCCGTTCTGGCTGCGTGCCAAGTGGCGTCTGCGCGGCGGGAGTGGCTTGCTGGTCGGAGCCATTCTCCTGTTTCCCACCTGGCTGGCGATGGTACAACTGCGCGCCCTCGGGCCGGGAGTGCTGCTGGCAGTGCTGGCGGTCGTCTGGGTGGCCGATATCGCCGCCTATTTTGCCGGGCGGACCTTCGGCAAGCACAAACTGGCGCCAAACATCAGCCCGGGCAAGACCTGGGAGGGGGCCGTCGGCGCCGTATGCGGCGTCCTGGCTTACGGTTTTGCCGTGCCGGCGCTCGTCGGCGTCGAACTCTTGCCGGCTCCGGCCTGGGCCTTGCTCCTGCTGGCGGTGACGGCGGTCAGCATTGTCGGCGATCTTGTCGAGTCGATGCTCAAGCGCCTGGCCGGGATCAAGGACAGCAGCAACATCCTGCCTGGACATGGCGGCGTGCTTGACCGCATCGACAGCCTGACCTCGACCTTGCCCCTGGCGGCATTGTTCTGGCTGCTCTTCATTCATACCTCCCCATGAGCCCACTTCAGCTTACCGTTCTCGGTTCGACCGGCTCGATCGGCCTCAGCACGCTGGATGTCGTCCGTCGTCATCCGCAGCGTTACCGGGTATTTGCCCTCTGCGCGCATCGCCAGGTCGACGCTTTATTCGCGCAGTGTCGCGAATTCCGCCCACGGTTTGCCGTCCTCGGCGAGGCCACCGCTGCCGCCGATCTGCAGGCACTTTGCCGCGAGGCGGATTTGCCCACCGAAGTCCGTCACGGTGTGGAGGCACTGGTCGACATGGCCAGCCTGCCCGAGGTCGATGCGGTAATGGCGGCGATTGTCGGTGCCGCCGGTCTGGCGCCGACGCTGGCCGCCGCTCGTGCGGGCAAGCGCGTGCTGCTCGCCAACAAGGAAGTGCTGGTCATGGCCGGCGAGCTGTTCATGCATGCCGTGCAAGTTCATGGAGCGACGCTGCTGCCCGTGGACAGCGAACACAACGCCATCTTCCAGGCGCTACCGGCAGATTTTTCCCGTGGCCTCGCTGCCTGCGGTGTCGACAGGATCTTGCTCACAGCCTCCGGCGGGCCATTTCGCGAAAAACCCCTTTCCGAGCTGTCGACCGTGACACCCGAGCAAGCTTGTGCTCACCCGAACTGGGTGATGGGGCGCAAGATTTCGGTCGATTCGGCAACCATGATGAACAAGGGGCTGGAAGTGATTGAGGCGCGCTGGCTGTTCGATGCCCCGCCGGAGATGATCCAAGTAGTTGTCCATCCCCAGAGCGTGGTTCATTCGGCGGTTCAATACGTCGACGGTTCGGTCCTGGCGCAACTGGGCTGTCCCGACATGCGCACACCGATTGCTTATGCCCTGGCCTGGCCGGAGCGCATTGCCGCCGGCGTGGCGCCGCTGGACTTGTTCAAGATCGGGCGCCTGGATTTCTTTCCCCCGGATTTCGAGCGCTTCCGCTGCCTGCGACTGGCTTACGACGTACTGGCGGCGGGAGGGACGGCGCCGGCCATTCTCAATGCCGCCAATGAACTCGCTGTTGCCGCTTTTCTTGCCGGCGAACTGGCGTTTACAGAGATCGCGGCACTCAACGAAGCCGTGCTGGACGGCTTGCCGGCCGGCCCCGAAGGGAGCCTGGACGACGTCGTCGCCGCCGATGCCCAGGCCCGCGAACTGGCCCTTCGTTTGTTGCGCGCTCGATGCACACGCTGAGTTCACCGCTTTTCTACCTTCTCGCTTTTGCAGTCGTCATCGGCGTGCTGGTCTTCGTGCACGAATTCGGGCATTACCTTGCCGCGCGCTTTTGCGGTGTGCGCGTCCTGCGTTTTTCCCTCGGCTTCGGTCCGGTGATCTGGCAGCGGCGCCTGGGGCGGGATGCCACGGAATGGGCGCTGAGCCTGATTCCACTCGGCGGTTACGTCAAGATGCTCGACGAACGCGAGGAAGCGGTGGCCGTCGGTGAGCAGGGGCGAGCCTTCAACCGCCAGTCGGTCGCCAGGCGCAGCCTGATCGTTGCCGCCGGCCCGCTGGCCAATTTTCTTGCCGCCCTGCTGCTTTACTGGCTGGTATTCATGCTTGGCAGCAACGAATTGCTGCCGGTGCTCGGCCCGCCGCCACCGGCGACGCCAGCGGCCCAGGCCGGGCTACAGGACGGCGAGGAAGTGCGCAGCGTCGATGCTCAGCCGGTGGCAACCTGGGACGATCTGCGCTGGATTGTGCTCAATCGGGCGGTGGACCGTGAAAGTGTCGATCTGGAAGTCATCAACGGACAGCACGAAATTGCCGTACGCCGCCTCTACCTGGCGGCGGTGGGCGAGCATGGCTGGGAGGGCGACCCTTTCGAGCGTCTCGGCCTGAATCTCTACCGGCCGCGTCTGCCGGCACGGATCGGCCGGGTTGTCGACGATGGACCGGCGGCCCGTGCCGGACTGCAGGCGGGCGACCAAGTGCTGGCGGTGGATGGGCAGGTGCTGGAATATTGGCACCAGTTCGTCGGCATGGTGCGTGAAGCCGGCGGGCGTCAGCTCCGCCTCGATCTGCTGCGCGGTGAACACTCATTCACGGTCGACCTCGTGCCCGAGACAATTTCCGAGCGGGGGCAGCGAGTCGGCAAGATCGGTGTTGCCGTGGCCGAACCTCCGGGTGGGGTGCGCGAACTGCGCACTTTCGTTCGCCATGGGCCGGCGGAAGCCCTGGTCCGGGCTGCGGGCGAGACCTGGGAAAAATCGGTTTTCAGCCTGGTGATGATGGGCAAGATGCTGACCGGCGAAGCCTCGCTCAAGAATCTCTCCGGGCCGGTGACGATCGCCGATTACGCCGGTCAATCGGCGCGACTCGGGCTCGACTATTACCTGAAATTCATGGCCCTGGTTTCGGTCAGCCTCGGCGTTCTCAATCTGCTGCCGCTGCCGGTGCTGGATGGTGGGCATTTGATGTATCATATGATCGAAGTCGTCAGGCGGCGTCCGCTCTCCGAGCGCGCCATGCAGATCGGGCAGCGAATTGGGCTCTCGGTCCTGCTGGTCCTGATGGCTTTTGCATTTTTCAACGACCTGAATCGCCTGTTTTTTGGCTGAACGATGAAGAAAACCCTGTTGTCCGTAGCATTGGCCGGCCTCTTTTCGCTGCCGGCACTGGCGATTGAGCCTTTTACCGTCAAGGATATCCGGGTTGAGGGTATTCAGCGGACCGAAGCCGGTACCGTCTTCAGCTATCTGCCGGTCAAGGTCGGCGATACCGTCGGCGACGAAAAGATATCCGAGTCGATCAAGGCCCTGTTCGCCACCGGTTTCTTCAAGGACGTGCGTGTCGAAATCGACGGCAGTGTCCTGGTGATCGTCGTCCAGGAGCGTCCGGCAGTCGCCCGTATCGCCTTTTCCGGCCTCAAGGAGTTCGACAAGGACGTCATCACCAAGGCGCTCAAGGAAACCGGGATTGCCGAAGGACGCATCTTCGACCGCGCCCTGCTCGAAAAAGCCGAGCAGGAACTCAAGCGGCAATACTTGACGCGCGGCAAGTACGCGGTCGAGATACGCACCACGGTCACGCCGCTCGAGCGCAACCGGGTCGGGATCGATTTCGCCATCGACGAAGGCGCCATCGCCAAGATCAAGCAGATCGGCATTGTCGGCGCCAAGGCCTTTGGTGAAAAGGAATTGCTCGGACAATTCATGTTGACCACTCCCGGCTGGCTGACCTGGTACAGCAAGAACGACCAGTATTCCCGCCAGAAGCTCTCGGCCGATCTGGAAAAGCTGAAATCGTTCTACATGAACCAGGGCTACCTCGAATTCAATGTCGAGTCGACCCAGGTCTCCATCTCCCCGGACAAGCAGGACGTGTATATCACTGTCAACGTCACCGAGGGCGAGCGCTATCAGGTTTCGTCGATCAAGCTGGCCGGAGATTTTTCGATTCCCGAAGACGAAGTGCGCAAGCTGATGAAAATTGCGCCGGGCGATGTTTTTTCCCGCGAGAAACTTAACGACACGACCAAGGCGATCAGCGAGCGCCTGGGGCAGGAAGGCTATGCCTTCGCCAACGTCAATGCCGCCCCGGAGATCGACAAGGACAAGCGCCTGGTGGCCTTCACCGTCTTTATCGACCCCGGTAAACGCGTTTATGTACGACGCATCAACGTCACCGGCAATACCAAGACCCGCGACGAGGTGGTGCGACGCGAACTGCGGCAGATGGAAGGTGGCTGGTACGATGCCGACAAGGTCAGCAATTCCAAGATGCGTCTCGACCGGCTCGGTTTCTTTTCCGACGTCAATATCGAGACGCCGGCGGTTGCCGGTACCTCCGATCAGCTTGATGTCAACGTCAAGGTCACCGAGAAGCCGACGGGCAGCCTGATGCTCGGTGTCGGTACCTCGAGTACCGACAAGGTGATCCTCTCCGGCTCGATTTCGCAGAACAACTTCATGGGTAGCGGCAACAACGTCACCATGCAGGTGAACTCGGCGCGTACCTACCGGACCTACGTCTTTTCCTATACCAACCCTTATTTCACGGTCGACGGCATCAGCCAGGGCTACGACGTCTATCACCGTACCTTCAACGCGGCAACGACGGCGATTGCCAACTACACCACGCAATCGACCGGCGGCGCCCTGCGCTTCGGCTTCCCCATCGGCGAGAAGGAATCCATCGGCGTCGGCCTCGGGATCGATTCGACCGCCATCACCACCTACGACGACAGCCCGGTCTATTACAAGGACTTCGTCCGCAAGAACGGCGATACCAATCTTTCGATCCCGATCACCCTGAGTTGGGCCAGCGACGGCAAGGATAGTTATTTCTTCCCCACCCGTGGCGCTTTCAAGCGCGCGGGGATCGAGGTGGCCGTTCCCGGCGGCGACCTGACCTATTACCGCGCCAATTTCCAGTGGCAGCAGTTCTTCCCGCTGACCCGGACCTTCACCCTGATGCTGAACGGTGAATTCGGCTACGCCAATGGTTTTGGCGACAAGGAATTGCCCTTCTTCAAGAATTTCTACGCCGGCGGCGTGACTTCGGTACGTGGTTTCAAGGCTTCCTCGCTTGGACCCTTGATTCGCGACAATGGCAACGAATACCGTATCGGTGGCAATCGCCGTGTTGTCGGTACCGCCGAAATTCTCTGGTCCTTGCCGGGAATGGACAAGTCCTTCCGGATGGGGGCTTTTGTCGATGGCGGGCAGGTCTATGGCAGCTCCGAGCGTCTCGACCTGGGGCAGTTGAGGTATTCTGCCGGTCTGTCGGCGGCCTGGGTTTCGCCTATCGGGCCGTTGAAGTTCAGTATCGGCATGCCGCTGAACAAGAAGGAAAGCGACAAGTCGGAAACCTTCCAGTTCCAGATGGGCACCACTTTTTGATCCAGGAGTATCAAGTTGAAAATCAAGTCTCTCGTTCTGGCTTCGTTGATTCCGGCGCTTTTCGCCGGCAGCGTCGCGGCGGCCGAAGTCAAGATCGGTTACGTCAATACCCAGCGTATTTTCCGTGATGCTCCGGCAGCACAGAAGGCAGCCAAGAAGCTGGAGAGCGAATTCTCCAAGCGCGATCAGGAACTGCAGCGCATGGCCAAGCAACTGCAGGGCCTGCAGGAAAACCTCGAAAAGAACGCGGTGACGATGTCGGAGAGCGAGCGTCGCGCCAAGGAAAAGGAATTCGGCGAACTGTCGCGTGAATTCCAGCGTCGCCAGCGCGAATTCCGCGAAGATCTGAACCTGCGTCAGAACGAGGAAAACGCCGCCGTGATCGAGAAGGCCAACAAGGCCATCAAGCAGATCGCCGAGGCCGAGAAATATGACCTGATCCTGCAGGATGTGGTTTGGGTCAGTCCGCGCCTGGACATCACCGAGCGCGTGATCAAGGCGCTGGCGGACGGCAAGTAATGCCGGAAACCGGCGGGATCGTCCTGACGCTTGCCGAGATCGCCGCCCGCCTGGGCGGCGATGTCCTTGGCGACGGCACGACGCAAATCCGCCGGGTCGCCACGCTGGCTTCGGCCGGCGAGGGCGAAATCGCCTTTCTCGCCAATCCCAAGTACCGCAGCCAACTGGCGACTACCGGCGCGGCGGCCGTGATCCTGGCGCCCAAGGTCGCCGAGGCCTTTGCCGGTCCGCGCCTGGTGATCGCCAACCCCTACGCGGCTTACGCGCGGGTGGCGGCTTGGTTGAATCCCTTGCCGGCGGCGGTACCGGGGGTGCATTCCTCGGCGGTGGTCGAGTCGGTCGTTCCAGCCAGCGTCAGCATCGGTCCGGGGGTGAGCATCGGGCGCAATGTCCGCCTCGGCGAGGGGGTGGTGATCCGCGCCGGCTGCATCATCGACGACGAGGTCGAGATCGGTGCCGGTTCGCTGCTCTATCCGCGGGTCAGCGTCTATCGCGGCTGTCGTATCGGCGAGCGGGCCATCGTTCATAGTGGCGCGGTGATCGGTGCCGACGGTTTCGGCTTTGCGCCGGATGCCGGGACCTGGGTCAAGATTCCGCAAGTCGGCATCGTGGCGATCGGCAACGATGTCGAAATCGGGGCCAATACCACGGTCGACCGTGGCGCGCTCGACGACACCGTGATCGGCGACGGCTGCAAGATCGACAACCAGGTGCAGATTGCGCACAACTGCCGGATCGGCGCTCACAGCGTGATCGCCGGGTGCGCCGGGATCGCCGGTAGCGTCACGCTCGGCGAAGGCTGCATCATCGGCGGTGCGGCAATGCTCGCCGGGCATTTGTCGCTGGCGCCGGGAACCACGGTGTCGGGTGGTTCTTTCGTCACCAAGAGCATCAAGGAGCCGGGGGTCTATACCAGCCTGTTCCCGCTCGACGAACACGACGACTGGGCGCGCAATGCGTCGCTGGTACGGCGTCTGCCGCGCCTGGCCGAACGTCTTGCCGTCATCGAAAAACAACTCAAGGCAGACACAGCGTCCGCCGAATAAAAAATAAGCCTTTCAAGGGGTCGCCATGGAAATGGACATTCACGCAATTCTCGAACACCTGCCGCACCGTTATCCTTTCCTGCTGGTCGACCGCGTCGTCAGCTACGAAGTTGGCAAGTCGATTCACGCCTACAAGAACGTCAGCATCAACGAGCCCTTCTTTGTCGGTCATTTTCCGCACCATCCGGTGATGCCCGGTGTGCTGATCATGGAAGCCCTGGCCCAGGCCGCCGGCATCCTCTCGTTCAAGACCATGGAGAGCAAGCCCGATGCGAACTCGGTCTTCTACTTCGTCGGGATCGACGAGTGCCGCTTCAAGAAGCCGGTCATGCCGGGCGACCAGCTGCATCTGCACGTCGAAGTCGAGCGGCAGATGCGCGGGATCTGGAAGTACAAGACCGAAGCCCGGGTCGGCGGCCAGATCGTCGCCGAAGCCAAGCTGATGTGCGCCAAGCGGGATCTGTAAAATGATTCATCCGACTGCCATTGTCGATCCCGGCGCCAGGATCGGCGCCAACGTCGAGATCGGCCCCTACGCGATCATCGGGCCGCAGGTCGAGATCGGCGACAACACCGTGATCGGTCCGCATACCGTGATCAAGGGGCATACCCGGATCGGTCGCGACAACCGCATCTTCCAGTTCTGTTCGCTCGGCGAAGTGCCGCAGGACAAAAAATACGCCGGCGAACCGACCCGGCTGGAAATCGGCGACCGCAACACCATCCGCGAGTTCTGCACCTTCAATCTCGGGACCGTGCAGGACCAGGGCGTGACCCGTATCGGCGACGACAACTGGGTCATGGCCTACGTCCATATCGCGCACGACTGCGTGGTTGGCAACAAGTGCACCTTCGCCAACAATTCGCAGCTGGCCGGTCACGTCACCATCGAAGACTGGGCGATTCTCGGTGGCTTCACCGGCGTGCACCAGTTCTGCCGCATCGGCGCGCACGTGATGACCGCCGTCGGCACGGTGATCCTGCAGGACGTTCCGCCTTACCTGATGGCTGCCGGCAACACCGCTCAGCCCTATGGAATCAACGTCGAAGGACTCAAGCGCCGCGGCTTCCATGCCGATTCGCTGCTGGCGCTCAAGCGCGCCTACCGCACCCTGTACAAATCCGGACTGATGCTGGAAGAAGCCAAGGTCAAGCTGGCCGAGGACGCCAAGAGCCAGCCGGACGTCCAGCGCTTCGTCGATTTCCTCGAAGTCTCGAAGCGGGGCATTATCCGCTGATGCAGGGCCGGGTTCGTATCGCACTGGTGGCGGGCGAGGCCTCCGGGGACTTGCTCGCCGGCCATTTGATGGCAGCGCTCAAGGCGCGTCTGCCGGCGGTCGAGTTCGTCGGTATCGGTGGCCCGAAAATGCAGGCGCAGGGGCTCGATGCCTGGTGGCCAATGGACGCCCTGTCGGTGATGGGCTACTGGGACGCGCTCAAGCACTATCGCGAGATTGCCGGCATTCGTCGGCAGTTGAAGAAGCGTCTGCTGCGCGACCGGCCGGACATCTTCATCGGCGTCGATGCACCGGATTTCAACCTGGGCCTGGAAACCGACCTCAAGCGTGCCGGAATCAAGACCATCCACTACGTCAGTCCGTCGATCTGGGCCTGGCGCGGTAGCCGGATCAAGAAAATCGGCAAGGCGGTCAGCCGCGTCCTCGCGCTCTTCCCGATGGAGCCGCCGATCTATGAAAAGGCGGGGATTCCGGTGACCTACGTCGGGCACCCGCTGGCCGACATCGTCCCGCTCGAGGTCAATCGCAACCAGGTGCGCGATAAATTGCAATTGCCGCGCGACATCCCGATTTTTGCGCTGCTGCCGGGTAGTCGACGCGGCGAGCTGGAACAGATGGCGGCCACCTTCGTGCAGACTGCGCAGCGAGTCCGCGAGCAATTGCCAGACGCTCAGTTCGTCGTCCCGCTGGCGACCCGCGAGACGCGGCTGCAGTTCGAGATGGCGATCTACCAGGAAAAGGCCGGTGAAATTCCCTTCCGCCTGCTCTTCGGCCATGCTCAGGACGCCTTCGGCGCTTGTGACGTGGCGCTGGTCAAGAGCGGTACCTCGACGCTGGAAGCGGCGCTGTACAAGCGGCCGATGGTGATCACCTACAAGATCGCCAGGTTCTCGTACTGGCTGATGAAGCGGATGGCCTATCTGCCCTACGTCGGCCTGCCCAACGTGCTCGCCGGCCGCTTCGTGGTGCCCGAGGTGCTGCAGGAAGACGCCAATCCGGAAAAGCTCGCCGAGCAGTTGCTGGCGCTTTACGCCGACAAGGACCAGGCCGAGGAAATCGAGGAAGCCTTCACCGACATCCATTTGCAATTGCGCCAGAACAATGCCGAAACGGCGGCGCGGGCGGTGATCGCATGCCTGAACTGATCGTTCCCGCAGGACTGGTCTGCGGCATCGACGAAGCCGGACGCGGACCGCTGGCCGGGCCGGTGGTCGCGGCGGCGGTGATTCTCGATCCGGCGCGGCCGATTGCCGGGCTCGACGACTCGAAAAAACTGTCGGAAAAAAAGCGCCTGCTCCTCGCCGACGAAATCCGCGCCAAAGCCCTGGCCTGGGCGGTGGCCGAGGCCAGTGTCGAGGAAATCGACCGCCTCAACATCCTGCACGCAACGATGCTGGCGATGCAGCGGGCGGTGGCCGGCTTGCAGATCGCAGCCGAGGCGGCGCTGGTCGATGGCAATCGCTGCCCCAAGCTGGCGATTCCGGCCGAGGCCGTGGTCAAGGGCGACGGCAAGATTGCCTCGATTGCCGCTGCCTCGATCCTGGCCAAGACCGTGCGCGACGCCGGCATGCTCGAACTCGACGCGCGCTATCCGCAATACGGCTTTGCTCGCCACATGGGCTACCCGACTGCCGCGCATCGCGCCGCGCTGGCCGCCCATGGCGCCTCGCCGGTGCACCGCAAGAGCTTTGGGCCGGTCGCTCGGCAACTCTCGCTGCTGTAAGCGAGCAAGAAATTAGCGACAGGCATTCATGCCTGTCGGTCAAACATGTTCTGGAAGGGGTTTGCATCCCCTCCCAAAACGGTCGCCTGAAACCCCGGCTTTCAGGCCGGGGTCGGCTCCCGCCGCCCTGAAGGCCGGGGTTTCAAACCGGAGTTAGTCTTACGATGAAACTGATCCAGTCGCGCGACAACGCGTTCTACAAGCAGCTGAAAAAGCTGGCCGAGTCCGGCCGCGAACGGCGCAAGAGCGGCCTGACCTTGCTCGACGGCGTGCATCTGGTGAGCGCCTGGGAGGTCGCACGCGGGCCGGTGCAGACGCTGGTGGTCGCCGAATCGGCGCTGGAAAATCGCGAAATTGCCGCGTTGACCGTGAAAACCTCGCCGGTGGTGCTGGCCGACGTCTTGCTGCGCGAACTCGGGCTGGTCGATACGCCGAGTGGGGTGCTGGCGGTGGTGCCCCTGCCCGGTGTCGACGCGACTACGGTCGACCTCGATCAGGACACGATTTTGCTCGACGGCGTGCAGGACCCCGGCAACGTCGGCACCTTGCTGCGCACGGCGGCGGCGGCCGGCGTCAAACAGGCGCTGCTCGGGCCGGGCTGCGCCAGCGCCTGGTCGCCCAAGGTGCTACGGGCCGGGCAGGGGGCGCATTTCGTCCTCGACATCGTCGAAGAGGCCGACCTCGCCGGTTTTGTCGGCAGCTATCGCGGGACCACGGCGGTGACCTGTCTCGACGGCGCGACTTCGCTGTACGACGCCGACTGGCAAGGGCCGCTGGCCTGGATTTTCGGCGCCGAAGGGCAGGGCGTGCGCCCGGAGCTGATCGCCGCCACCGGTTTGCGCATCCGCATCCCGATGCCGGGTGCGGTCGAGTCGCTGAATGTCGGTGCGGCCGCTGCGATCTGTCTGTTTGAAGCCTTGCGTCGGCGCCTGGCTTGATGCGAGTCATTTTCATTTGCCACGAACTTGGTTTATAGTTCGTCCCATGCTGCGTTTCCCCTCCCAACTTTCCCGTCTGTTGTCGCGCATCGTCCTGCTGGTGATGCTGGCGACGGTGTTTTCGCCGACTTTCGGCTGGGAAGTGATCGAGGGCAGCAGCTCTCATGACGATGCAGCCAGCTTGCGCGTTCTCGCCGCGGCCGAACTCGATTGTCACGAACACGCGGCTACCGGTGATGGCGCCGTCTCCGATCTCAGCCATCATTGCTGCCCCGGCCACGTACTCGGGCACCTGCTCGGGGGAATTGGCGAAGCCGGCAGCCTGGCCTTGCCGCAAGGCGGTAGCCTGCCGTTCAGCCGCGACAGCGGCTCGTTCACGTCGCGCATCCCTGAAGGGCTGGAACGCCCGCCCCGCCTCGCCGCCTGATCGGCGGCGGCATTCCTCGCGTTTTTCCCCGTTCTCTCTCGCGCTCGAAGCCCTGGGTTCCAGTGGCTGCGAGTCGCTCCCGGCCTGACCGGGGACGCGGCATGCCGCCGGTTGTTCTGTTCAACAACCGGAGGAATTTCCCATGCGTTTGGCTACTGCAGCAATTCAACGCACGCTGTTATCCCTTTTTGTCGCTTGCCTGAGCCTGCCGGTTCAGGCGGCAAGCCCCCTGGCGCAGGCTTTTTCTGCCGCCTGGGAACGCCAGCCGGCGGCCGCCGGGCTGGGCGAACGCGGCCGTGCCGCAGTAGCGCAGCAACAGGTCGCGAATGCCTGGACGGCCGCCCCGCCCAGCCTCGGAGTCGCGACTCGCAGCGACCGTTTCAACCGCAATCGCGGTGCGCTTGAGCACGAGCTTGGCGTGGCGCTGCCGCTGTGGCTGCCCGGTGAACGCAGCGCCAGCCAGGCGCTGGCTGCGGCCGATCTCGGCATCGTCGAGCGCCGGGGCGACGCCTTGCGCCTGCAGTTGGCGCAGGCCTTGCGCGACGCCTGGTGGAACTGGCAAGCCAGCCATAACGAGGTAGCCCTCGCCGCCGAGCGGGTCGCCGCCGCCACCCGGCTGCGCGACGACGTGGCCCGGCGTTTCCGCGCCGGCGACTTGTCGCGGGCCGATTTCAACGCCGCCGCCGGGGTTCTGGCACAGGCCGAGGCGCAGGCTGCCGAGGTCAGCGTCGTCGCTGCGCAGGCGGTTTTCCGGCTGCGCAGCCTGACGGGCCAGGCGCTGCCGGTGGCCAACGCCGGGGCGCCCGCCGGACTCGACCCCGAGCCCTTGCCGGCCAGCGCGCCAGGCGTTCCTGCCGTCAGCCACCCGCAATGGCGCGAGTTGCAGGCGCGGGCACAACGGGCCGACGCCGAGGTCGAATTGGCCCGCCAGCAGACCCGTGCCAACCCGGAACTGGCCGTATCGACCCGGCGCGACCGGGGGGCTGGCGGCGAGGCGGTTGACCAGACCTGGGCGCTGGCGCTGCGCCTGCCCTTCGGCGCCGGGCCACGCCAGGATGCGCGGATCGCCAGCGCACGCGCCGAGGCGCTGGAGCTGCAGAGCGAAGCCTTGCGCCTGCAGGAGCGACTCGACTACGAAGGCGAACTGGCCGCCAGCCAGGTCGCGGCCGCCCGCCAGCAACTGGCCGCCGCCGAACAGCGAGCGGCGCTGGCGCGGGAAAACCGCGCTTTCTACGACAAATCCTTTCGCCTCGGCGAAAGCGACCTGCCGACCCGGCTGCGGATCGAAGCCGAGGCCTTCGAGGCCGAGCGCGCCCTGGGGCGGGCACGGATCGCGCTGGCGCAGGGAATTTCGCAATGGCGCCAGAGTCTTGGCCTGTTGCCTGAATAAGGAGCAAACGAAATGAAATTTTGGCTTTTTTTGGCGTTGACCGTGGTTGGGCTGCTGTCCCGGCCGGTGCTGGCCGGCACCGTGCCGGCGGCGACCCCGGCGGCAACGCCGCTGGTGGTCATGGAGAGCGAGTCCTTCGAGGCGGTTGGCCGCCTGAACGAAGAAGGCTTGGTCTGGTGGGTTGACCGTGCCGACAGTAATGCGCCGGTGCTCGGCGCGACACTGGAAGTCGAGCGCGACGGCAAAACTGCCCAGGCGCTGTTTCGCCCGGAGCAGGGCGATTACCTGATCGCCGACCGCGAGTGGCTGCAGCCCCTGCGTGCCGTCGGCCATCATCCGCTGGCGCTGACCTTGATCGCCGGCACGGACAGCGACCTGCTGGCCGGCGAACTTCAGGTTGAAAATGGCCCCGAGACGGCGTTGACCGTGGCATTGGCCCCGGGCAGCGGCTTGGGCGGTGTACTTTGGGCTTTGCCCGGCTTCTTGCTCGGCGCTCTGGCCTTGCGCTGGGGGTGGCAGCGCCTGCGGCGCCAGCGTCGTGGAGGTGTGGCATGAAAAACGTTCTCGAACTGTCGCGGGCAAGCGCCGTGCTATTGACCGCTGCGCTGCTTGCGGGATTCGCGCTGCCGCTGGCCGCGCACGAAGGCCATGATCACGGCGACGAGCAGAAAAACCAGCTGGCCCCCGGCAATGCGCCGCAGCGCCTGCCCGACGGCGCGGTCTTTTTACCCAAGTCGGCGCAGCGCGGGATGGGGGTATTGACGGCACGCGTGGCCGAGGAAAGCCTGCCGCGCACGCTCGAACTGCCGGGCCGGGTGATCATGGATCCGCACGTCGGCGGTCGCGTCCAGGCGATGATTCCGGGGCGGATCGAAGCCGCCGGGCCGCACGGCCTGCCGGCCGCCGGCAGCAAGGTGAAAAAGGGCGAAGTCCTGGCCTGGGTGGTGCCGGCCTCCGGCGCCATCGAGCGTGCCAACCAGTCGGCGCTGCTGGCCGAGCTGAAGGCCAGCCTCGGCCTCGCCGAGAAGCGCGTCGCCCGGCTCCAGGAGCTGGCCGATACCGTGCCGAAGAAGGATATCGATACCGCCGAAACCGAGGTCGCCAGCCTCAAGGGGCGGATCGCCGCAGTCGGTGGCGGCCTCTCCGGGCGCGAGGCGCTGATCGCGCCGGTCGGCGGCGTGCTCGCCGCAAGCAATGCGGTGGTCGGGCAGGTGGTCGAGCCCAAGGAGTTGATCTTCGAGGTGATCGACCCCGACAGCCTGCACATCGAAGCCACCGCCTTTGATCCGATTCCACTCGATCAGGTCGTGGCAGCGACCGTCGCGGTCGGCGACGGTGCCGAGCAGCGGGCGATTGCGCTGAGTTTCGTTGGTGCGCCACGACGTCTGCGCGAACAGGCCTTGCCGCTGATTTTCGAGAATCACTCGGCCGGCGCGGCGCTGGCCTTGCCACTCGGTTTGCCAGTGAAAATCCAGGTGAAATT
The DNA here is from genome assembly GCF_023150235.1 of Azonexus sp. GTDB lineage: Bacteria > Pseudomonadota > Gammaproteobacteria > Burkholderiales > Rhodocyclaceae > Azonexus. The sequence continues at coordinate 76,501 of NZ_JAKLLH010000013.1, read as the reverse complement.
GAAGTCGACCGTGAATGGCATCCCGCTGCCGGCCAGTGCGCTGACCCGCAACAGCGCCAACCAGATCGTGGCCTGGGTCAAGACCGCGCCTGAGCGTTTCGAGGCGCGGCCGATCCGTAGCGAGCCGCTCGATGGCGTGCGCGTGCTGGTCACTGCCGGCCCCAATGCGGGAATTCGGGCTGGCGAGCGAGTGGTGGTGCAGGGCGCCAGCCTGATCGCGCAGATTCGCTAGGAGCCGACCATGTTTCAATGGTTAGTCGAAAAAAGTCTGGGCAGCCGCCTGTTCGTCCTGGTCGCGGCGGCGGTGCTGATGGTCTGGGGCGCCGTGCAGGCGACCCGCCTGCCGGTCGATGTCTTTCCCGACCTCAACAAGCCGACGGTGACGGTGATGACCGAGGCCGGCGGCATGGCGCCGGAGGAGGTCGAGCAATTGCTCAGCTTCCCGCTCGAAACCGCGATGAGCGGCCTGCCCGGGATCGCCAACGTGCGCTCGATTTCGAGCGCCGGCCTGTCCTTCGTTTATCTCACCTTCGATTGGAACGTCGACGTCTATCGCGCCCGCCAGATGGTCAGCGAACGGCTGACGGCAATGGAGGCGACGCTGCCGCCCGGCGCCGTGCCGCGCATGGGGCCGGTGTCGTCGATCATGGGCGAGATCATGCTGGTGGCGATCCCGATTCGCGGCGCGCAGCCCGGCGTCGAAGCCGACCCCAAGGCCGCCCGCGAATACGCCGACTGGGTGCTGCGGCCCCGGCTGATGGCGATTGCCGGCGTCTCGCAGGTGATCCCGATCGGTGGCGAGGTGCGCCAGTTTCAGGTGCAGCCGGATACCCAGAAAATGGCGACGCTGGGCATCTCGCTGGCACAGATCGAGGACGCGGTGCGCGGCTTTGCCGCCAACACCTCGGGCGGCTTCCTCGAACTCAATGGTCGCGAGTATCTGATCCGCCACCTCGGCCGCAGCGCCCGCCTCGACGATCTTCGCAACCTGGCGCTGACCTCGCGCGAATCGGCGACCGGTTACCAACCGATCCTGCTCCGGCAGGTCGCCGAAGTCGGCTTCGCGGCCGCGATCAAGCGCGGCGACGGCGGTTTTGCCGACGCCGAGGGCGGGACGCCGGCGGTGATCCTGAGCATCCAGAAGCAGCCGACGGCCGACACGGTCGACCTCACCCGGCGCCTGGAAAATGCGCTCGCCGAACTGAAGACCAGCGTCCCGGCCGGGATGAGCGCGCCGCAGGTGATCTTCCGCCAGGCCGATTTCATCGAGGCCTCGCTTGGCAACCTGCAGATGAAGCTGCTGCTCGCCTCGTGCTTCGTCGCCGGCGTCCTCTTCTTCTTCCTCGGCAACTTCCGCACCATGCTGATTTCGTTGACTGCGATCCCGCTGTCTATCCTGACCGCGATCCTGGTCTTCAAATGGCTGGGGCTGTCGATCAACACCATGACCCTGGGCGGGCTGGCGATTGCCATCGGCGAGCTGGTTGACGATGCGGTGGTCGATGTCGAGAACATCCTGCGCCGCTTGAAAGAAAAGGCAGCCAGCGGTGTCGCCTACTCGCTGCGCGAAACGGTGATCGCCGCCTCGCTGGAAGTGCGCACCGCGATTGTCTACGCGACCCTGATCATCGCCCTGGTCTTCGTGCCGCTATTCGCGCTGCCGGGGATCGAAGGCCGCTTGTTCGTGCCGCTCGGCGTCGCCTACATCGTTGCAATCCTGGCTTCGCTGGCGGTCTCGGTGCTGGTGACGCCGGTGCTGTCTTCCTTGCTGCTGCCGGCCCTGGTCCGCGAGGCGCATGGGGAAACCCGGCTGCTGCGCTGGCTCAAGGGGCATTACCAGCGCGCTTTGCAGGCCGTGCTGGCGGCGCCGAAGGGGCCGGTCGCGGCGGCGGCGCTGGCGGTGGCGGTGGCGACGGCGGCGGTGCCGTTTTTCCCGACCACCTTCCTGCCGCCCTTCAACGAAGGCTCGATCACCCTCGGCCTGCGCCTCAATCCGGGGGCGACGCTGTCCGAGTCGATCCGCATCGCCAGTGCGGCCGAGCAAGCCCTGCGCGGCCTGCCGGAAATCGAGCACATGGGGCGGCGGACCGGCCGCGCCGAACTCGACGAACATGCCGAAGGCGTGCATGTGACCGAGTTCGAGATCAAGCTCAAGCCCGGCGGGCGGCCCAAGGAGGCGGTCTATGCCGACATCCGTCAGCGCCTCAAGGACCTGCCGGCCAGTCTCAGCCTCGGCCAGCCGATTGCCCACCGCATCGACCACATGCTCTCCGGCGTGCGCGCGCAGATCGCGATCAAGCTGTTCGGCGAGGATCTCGATACGCTACGGTCGCAGGCCGGATTGCTGCGCGAGCGGCTGGCGCAGATTCCCGGCATGGCCGACCTGGAAATCGAAAAGCAGGTGCTGGCGCCGCAGATCAAGGTCCGCGTCGATTTCGACGCCGCCGCCCGCTACGGCATCTCGACCGCGCAGCTGACGCGCAGCCTGCAGACCCTGGTCGATGGCGAGAAGGTGACCCAGATCGTCGAGGGCAACCGCCGTTTCGATCTCGTCGTCCGCCTGCCGGAACGCGGGCGCTCGCTGGAAGGGCTGGACAAGCTGCTGATCGAAACTCCAGGCGGCCGTGTGCCGCTGTCCAAGCTGGCCAGCATTGAGGACGCCGATGGGCCGAATCAGATCACCCGCGATGAAGGCCGGCGGCGGATCGTGATCTCGGCCAACGTCCAGGGCCGGGCCTTGTCCGACGTGGTCGACGAGTTGCGCGGCGCGGTCGCCGCCTTCCCCTTGCCGGAGGGGTATTTCATCACCCTCGGCGGCCAGTTCCAGGCGCAGGAAGAGGCAGCGCGGCTGATTTCCCTGTTGGCGCTGGGCTCGGCGCTGCTGATCTTCATGGTCCTCTACAGCCGCTACCGTTCCGCCGTGCTCGCCTCGCTGATCATGGCTAATGTGCCCTTGGCGCTGGTCGGCAGCGTGATCGGCCTGTGGCTGTCGGGACAGCCGCTGTCGGTCGCGGCGCTGATCGGCTTCATCACGCTGGCCGGGATTGCCACCCGCAACGGCATCCTCAAGATCAGCCATTACCTCAACCTGATGCGCTTCGAGGGCGAGGTCTTCGGTGTGCCGATGATCGTGCGCGGCTCGCTGGAGCGCCTGGCGCCGGTGCTGATGACCGCGCTGGTCGCCGCCTTTGCGCTGGCGCCGCTGCTCTTCGAGGCCGAGCAGCCGGGCACCGAAATCCTGCATCCGGTGGCGGTGGTGATCTTCTCCGGGCTGGTCAGTTCGACCCTGCTCGATACCTTCGTCACCCCGGCGCTGTTCTGGCTGTTTGGCCGCAAACCTGCCGAACGTCTGCTCGCCGAAGGCGGCGACGACAATTTCTGATTTATTCATCAAGGAGTCTGAAAATGCATGCAAAAACCCTGTTGACCGTGGCAGCCAGCCTGATTGCCCTGAATCTGCCGCTGAGCCATGCCCACGCCCACGCCGATCATGGTCAGCCGCAGTACGGCGGCGTCGTCGCCGAGGCCGGCGAGGTCGAATTCGAGCTGGTCGCCAAGGCTGGAAAAATCACGGTCTACGTCTCCGAACATGGAAAACCAGTCACCACCGCCGGTGCCAGCGGCAAGCTGAACATCCTGGCCGGTGGCGAGAAGAGCGATAGCGAGCTCAAACCGGCGGGCGATAACCGCCTTGAAGGGCAGGGGGCCTATGTGGCCGGCGCCAAACTGCTGCTCCAGGTTCAGTTGCCGGGCCGGAAGCCGCTGCAGGCGCGCACCGTCGCCAAATAAGCCGAGGCGGCGGCTTGGGCTGCCCAGGCCGCCGCCGGCCAGATTTTGAATCTGTTTTCTCGGGAGTATTGCGATGTCCTTGTCTTCACCTTTCCGCCGCCGTTTGCTCGGCGGCCTGCTGGCGCTCGCGACGCTGCCGGCCCTGGCCAATACGCAGAAAATCACGGTCGACGTCTGGAAAGACCCGAATTGCGGTTGTTGCCAGGACTGGATCGACCATCTCGAAGGCGAAGGTTACGCCGTTCGCGTCTTCAACCAGGGCAACCAGGCGGCACGTCAGCGCCTCGGCCTGCCCGAACGTTACGGCTCCTGCCATACCGCGCTGGTCGGCGCTTACGTCGTCGAAGGCCATGTCCCGGCGGCCGATATCCGCCGCCTGTTGAAAGAAAAACCCAAGGCGCTCGGGATTGCCGCACCGGGCATGCCGGTCGGTGCGCCGGGGATGGACGGCCCGGCCTATCGCGGCCGTCGCGATGCCTACGACGTCCTGCTGGTGAACCGCGACGGCAGCAGCCGGGTCTTTGCCAGCCATCGCTGAAGCGCGGACAACCGGGGGCGGGGCGCTCGCCCGCTGCTGCCGAGCGGGCATTTGCAGCCTGCGCCGGCGGACGGCTGCCGCTATACTGCCGCCGTTTCTCTCCCGACCTGCCGCATGCTGCTGAAAAAAACCGAACACCTGCCCGCTGAAGACAAGGGCACCCGTCTGGCGCTGATCTACGCGCTGGTCGCCGAAGCGCTGAGCGCCTATTACGAGCACGGGCAGTGGTTGACCGTGAATCAGGGCGCCAGCCTTTGCGCCGAATGGCTGGCGCGTTCGCAGCGCAGCCTGGGCCAGGGCGAGCGCAAGCGCCTGGCCGAACTCGGCGATGCCCTGGCGCGGCAGGTGGCCGACAGCGTCTCGCGCGAAGCCGGCTTGTTCACCGCGCATGAAATGATGGAATCGCTCGACCGCAATTACCATTCAGCCATCGGCGAGGCGATCATGGACGAGTGCACCCGGCTGCTCGCTGCCAGCGACGAAAACGCCGGAAATTGATCTGTATCGCAGCCGACGGCTTGTGGCCGGCGCTAGCCTGCGCCTTTGCTCCCGGCATGCTTGCGGGGATGTCCGGGAAATCAGAGGAGCGGGCCGGTCGATGCACTTTCAGTCTTACGAGTTTTCCACCCTGCGCCAGGCCTTGCAAGGTGGCTGGCGGATTGCCCGTGCCACGCGCACGGTGAGTGTGCTTTACTCGCTGCTTTTCGTCGGCGGCGGCGCCTTGATCGGCGGCTTGCTGCTCTGGCAGGGCTGGGCGCCGTTCATGTTCGCGGCGGCGGGGGCCTTCATGTTGCTTGGGCCGGTTTTTCTCGCCGGGTTTTTCGGTATCGCCCGTGCCTGGGAAACGAGGGGGCATGCCGATATTGCCGCTGTCCTGGCCGGTTTTCGCGCAGCCTCTCCGGCGCTCTGGGTGCTGTCGCTGGTCTGTGCCCTCTTGTTCATGATTTTTGTCACCGATGCCGCGATTCTCTATGCCTACATGGTCGGTGGCGAGCCGGTGTCGGGCTGGGAAGCGGCCGGTGTCGAACGTTTCGTGCGCTGGTCGGCCTTGTCCGGCCTGGTCGTCGCACTCCTCTTGTACACGGTTTCGGCCTTTGCCGTGCCCTTGCTTTGCGAGCGGCGCTGCGGCTTGGTCGAGGCGGTGGCGACCAGCGTGCGCGTGGTTTTCTCGCGCCTGCCTCTGGCGCTGCTCTGGGGCGCCTTGCTGGGAAGCGTCCTCATCGGCAGTGCCTTGCTGTTGCCCCTGCTGCCGCTGACCCTGCCCTGGCTAGCCTACGCCAGTCGGGAACTTTACCGGGCGGTCCTGCCGGCGAAGGTATAATGCAGGGTTTTTTCCTGCTTTCAGCCTCTTGCCGCCGTGACCATCCTCGATACCGAAATTTCCCGCCGCCGCACTTTTGCGATCATTTCTCACCCCGACGCGGGTAAAACCACGCTGACCGAAAAGCTGCTGTGGTTCGGCGGCGCCATCCAGGTCGCCGGCGAAGTCCGCGCGCGCAAGGCCTCGCGCCATGCGACCTCGGACTGGATGGAGCTGGAAAAGCAGCGCGGCATCTCGGTGACCTCGTCGGTGATGCAGTTCCCCTACCGCGAATGCATGATCAACCTGCTCGACACGCCGGGCCACGAGGACTTCTCGGAAGACACCTACCGCACCCTGACTGCCGTCGACTCGGCGACCATGGTGATCGACTCGGTGAATGGCGTCGAAGCCCAGACGATCAAGCTGTTGAACGTCTGCCGCATGCGCGACACGCCGATCCTGACCTTCATCAACAAGCTCGACCGCGAGGGCAAGGAGCCGATTGACCTGCTCGACGAAATCGAGTCGGTGCTCGGCATGCAGTGCGCGCCGATCACCTGGCCGATCGGCATGGGCAAGCGCTTCCGTGGTGTCTATCACCTCTACGACGACACCATCGCTTTCTTTGACCCGCAGGCCGAGAAGGGCACTGCTGAAATCATCAAGGGCCTCGACAACCCGCGTCTCGACGAACTGATCGGCAGCCAGGCCGACGAACTGCGCACCGATATCGAACTGGTGCGCGGTGCCTCGCATCCCTTCGACGCCGATGCCTATCTGTCGGGTAAGCAAACGCCGGTCTTCTTCGGTTCGGCGGTGAACAACTTCGGCGTGCAGAGCCTGCTCGACGCGGTGGTCGAACTGTCGCCGGCGCCCAAGGCGCGGCCGGCACTGGCCAAGGCTGAAGCGCGGCAGGTGGCGCCCAATGAAGAAAAGTTCTCCGGCTTCGTGTTCAAGATCCAGGCCAACATGGACCCCAAGCACCGCGACCGCATCGCCTTCCTGCGCGTCTGCTCGGGCCGCTTCGACCGGGGCATGAAGGTCAAGCAGGTCGCCACCGGCAAGACCCTGTCGATCAACAACGCCATCACCTTCATGGCTCGCGACCGCTCGACCGCCGACGAAGCCTGGTCCGGCGACATCATCGGCATCCCCAACCACGGCACCATCCGTCTCGGCGAAACCTTCACCGAAGGCGAGGAACTGCGCTTCACCGGCATTCCCTCGTTTGCGCCGGAAATGTTCCGCCTGGCGCGGATCGCCAACCCGCTCAAGATCAAGCAGTTGCAGAAGGGCTTGCAGCAGCTGGCGGAAGAGGGCGCAACCCAGCTGTTCCGGCCGATTTCGGGTTCCGACATGATCCTCGGCGCGGTCGGCGCGCTGCAGTTCGACGTGGTCGCGCATCGCCTGGAGCACGAATACGGCGTGCAGGTGATCTTCGAGCACTACAACTGCGCGACGGCACGCTGGATTACCGGCGACGCGGCCGAACTGCGCCAATTGTCCGACCGCTACAGCGCCAACGTCGCGCTCGACGGTGCCGACGATCCGGTTTATCTGGCGCCGAACAATGTGTACCTGAACATGGTCCAGGAAAAATACCCCAACCTGCGCTTCCTCGAAGCGCGTGAAGTCGCCTGATCCTGCGGGGTGGTTCGCTGTCCGTGATCGGCAGCGAGCGCCCCAGGGCTAAGCACCAACCACTAACAGCGAACCACGAACGTGACGGTACGGATACAGACAGCGGATTTTGACCTTGGCGCGGAGTTGACCGTGTTTCGTGCCGGCGACGCGCGGATTGGTGCAGTCGCCAGCTTCCTCGGGCTGGTGCGCGACCTGAATGACGGCGCCAGCGTCTCGGCGATGAGCCTGGAGCATTATCCGGGGATGACCGAGAAGGCGCTGGAAGCCATCGTCGCCGAGGCTAAACAACGCTGGAACATTTACGACGCTTTGGTGATCCATCGCGTCGGGCCGCTCAAACCCTGCGACCAGATCGTGCTGGTGGCGGTGAGCAGCGCGCATCGCGGCGAAGCTTTTGCCGCCTGCGAATTCATCATGGACTACCTGAAAACCCGGGCGCCGTTCTGGAAGAAGGAAGACACCCCCGACGGCGGCCGCTGGGTCGATGCCCGCGACAGCGACGATTCCGCCGCCGCCCGCTGGCAGCAAGCCGAACAGCAGGCCGGCAAGCCGGCCGACCCGCAGAACGATTGAGAGATTGAGTAAAGATTATGAGCACTGAAAAGACCGTTGGCATTGTCAGCCTGGGCTGTCCCAAGGCATCGACCGATACCGAATTGATCCTGACCAAGCTGCGCGCCGAAGGCTACCAGCTGTCGTCGAGCTACCACGATTCCGATCTGGTGATCGTCAATACCTGCGGCTTCATCGACGCCGCCGTCGAGGAGTCGCTCGACGCGATTGGCGAGGCCCTCAACGAAAACGGCAAGGTGATCGTCACCGGTTGCCTTGGCGCCAAGGGCGACATCGTCAAGAGCACCCACCCGTCGGTGCTCGCCGTCACCGGCCCGCACGCCGCCGACGAGGTGATGGGCATCGTGCACCAGCATCTGCCCAAGCCGCACGACCCGTATTCCGATCTGGTGCCGCCGCAGGGCGTGCGCCTGACTCCGGATCACTACGCCTACCTGAAGATTTCCGAAGGTTGCAACCACAGCTGCACCTTCTGCATCATCCCCAGCCTGCGCGGGCCGCTGGTCTCGCGTCCGGTCGGCGACGTGCTCGCCGAAGCCGAGAACCTGGCGCGCGCCGGGGTCAAGGAAATCATGATCATCTCGCAGGACACCTCGGCCTATGGCGTCGATGTCAAATACCGCACCGGTTTCTGGGGCGGCAAGCCGGTCAAGACCCGGCTGCGCGAACTCTGTGATGCGCTTGCCCAATTCGGCATCTGGGTCCGCCTGCACTACGTCTATCCCTATCCCTCGGTCGACGACGTGATCCCGCTGATGGCCGAAGGCAAGATCCTGCCTTACCTCGACGTGCCTTTCCAGCACGCCAGCCCGAAGATTCTCAAGGCGATGAAGCGTCCGGCATCAAGCGAGAACACCCTGGAGCGGATCGCCAAGTGGCGTGAGATCTGCCCGGAAATCGTGATCCGCTCGACCTTCATCACCGGCTTCCCCGGCGAAACCGACGAGGATTTCGACCAGCTGATCCAGTTCCTCGAAGACGCCAAGCTGGATCGCGTCGGCGCCTTTGCCTATTCGCCGGTCGAAGGCGCGGTCGCCAACGAACTTGGCTTGCTGCTGCCGGAAAGCGTGCGCGAAGACCGCCGCCGCTGGCTGATGCAGGTGCAGGAAGACATTTCCGCCGACAAGCTGGCGGCCAAGATCGACAGCGTCATCGAGGTGCTGGTCGACGAAATCGACGAGGAAGGCACGATTGCCCGCTCCAAGGCCGACGCGCCGGAAATCGACGGCCTGGTCTATCTCGACGGCTATTTCGACGCCGAGCCGGGCGACTTCCTCAAGGTCAAGGTCATCGACGCCGACCACCATGACCTCTATGCCGAGGTCGCCTGACCTGATCGCCGCACTGGCCGCGATTGTCGGTGCCGAGCAGGTACTGACCGCCGCCGCCGACACCGCGCCCTATCTGAGCGATTGGCGCGGGCGTTATCGCGGCGCGGCACGCTGCGTGGTGCGCCCGGCGAATACCGCTGAAGTCGCAGCCGTGGTGCGCGCCTGCGCCGCCGCCGGCGTGCCGATGCTGCCGCAGGGTGGCAACACCAGCCTGTGCGGCGCGGCAACGCCGGATGCTGGTGGTGACGCGGTCCTGATCTCATTGGCGCGGCTCAAGCGCATTTTCACGGTCGACGCTGAAAACGACACGATTTGCGTCGGCGCCGGCTGCACCCTGGCCGAAGTCCAGGCGGCGGCGCGTGCCGCCGGCCGTTTGTTCCCGCTGGCGCTGGCCTCGGAAGGCAGTTGCCAGATCGGCGGCAACCTGTCGACCAATGCCGGCGGTGTGCAGGTGCTGCGCTACGGCAATACCCGCGAACTGACCCTAGGGCTGGAAGTGGTGCTGCCCGACGGCGAGGTGTGGAACGGCCTGCGCGGGCTGCGCAAGGACAACACCGGCTACGACCTCAAGCACTGCTTCATCGGCGCTGAAGGCACGCTCGGGATCATTACCGCCGCCGTGCTCAAGCTCTTCCCGCTGCCGCAGCGGCAGAGCACCTGCTGGCTCAACGTCGCTGATCCGGCCGCCGCCGTGGCGCTGTTGCAGGCCGCCAAAAATGCCTTTAACGCGCAGTTGACCGTGTTCGAGCTGATTTCCGAGGTCGCGCTCGGCTTGGTCCTGCAACATATCCCGCAGACCCGGCGACCGGTGGCGGCCAGCCCCTGGTACGTGCTCGCCGAGTTTTCCGACGCGGCGCCGGCGGCGGTTGAAGGCTGGCTGGCGGGGCAGATCGCCGCCGGGCGGGTCGTCGATGGCGTGCTGGCGCAGTCGGAGCGCGAGGCGCAGGCGCTGTGGGCGCTGCGTGAGAACATCTCGGAAGCGCAGAAGATCGAAGGCATCAGCATCAAGCACGACATCGCGGTCCCGGTCTCGGCGATTCCCGAGTTCCTGCGCCGCGCCGACGGCGCACTGGTGGCAGCCTTCCCCGGTATCCGCGTGGTCGCCTTCGGCCATGTCGGCGACGGCAACCTGCATTACAACCTGTCGAAAGCCGATGCCCAGGACAATGCCGCCTTCCTCGCCGCGCAGCCGCAGGTCAATCGGATCGTGCATGACACGGTCGACGCGCTGTCCGGGTCGATTTCCGCCGAGCACGGCATCGGCCAGCTGAAGATCGGCGAATTGCAGCATTACAAGGCGCCGCTGGAACTGGCCTTGATGCGCCGGCTCAAGGCGGCTTTCGATCCGCAGGGCTTGATGAACCCGGGAAAACTCTGGGCGGTGGAGACCCCGCCCTCTTTCTCATCTTGCGCAAGGCCTCGATGAAACACGCAAGCAAACGCGCGCCCGGATGCGTTTTTCTCTCCATTCCCCTTTTTCTGCTGCTGCAACTCGCTGGCTGTGCCAATACGCCCTTGGCGCTCACCGGGCGTCAGGAAGCGAGAAGCGCGCCCGCCGCCGTCGATGTCCGGCGCGTGCTCCCCGAGCCCCCGACGATGACCGAGTCGCCGTTGCCGATACTGGCCGATGAGGACAACATCTTTTTTGCCTTTGGCGAAGCGCGGATCGAGCCGGACGAACTGCCCAAACTGAGCGTGCATGCGGCAAGACTCAAGGCCGACCCCAAACTTGCCGTCATCTTGATCGGCCATACCGACGATCTCGGTAGTCCGGCTTATAACCTTGCCATTGCACAGCAGCGGGTCGATGCCGTTTTTGAGGTACTGCGCGGGCAAGGGGTAGGGCGAAACCAACTTCGCCGTTACCCGGTGGGGAGCGAAAAAGCCCCCGCCGGATGTCGCCAGGAAGCCTGCCGCATCAAGTTGCGCCGCGTCGAGCTGGCCTACGGGCGTTAGCCTTTATCCGCCGGCCACCCGATCCGGCGGGCCAGGCCTCCATCAGGCCGGATCGGTCGGGGACTCGTGCGCTAGCGACAGGCGGAAGCAGAAGCGGCTGCCGCTCCCCGCTTGGCTTTCGATCAGCAATTCACCGCCGAGCAGCCGGATCAGCTTGCGCGCCAGCGGCAGGCCAAGGCCGATTCCCCCGTGGCGCCGGACCGACGAACCATCGGCCTGCAGCATCAGGCCTTCACGCAGGGCCTGCAGCATTTCAGGCTCGATGCCGGGGCCGCTGTCGGCAATCGAAAATTCGATCCGCGCCTGTTTGTCATCCTGATCGAGCAGGCGGATGCTGACGCGAACCTCGCCCCGATCGGTGAATTTGATGGCGTTGTCGAGTAATTGCAACAGCGCCTGACGCAAGTGCCCGGCATCGGTCTCCAGACAGTGGGGCAGCGCCGGGTCGATCTCCTCAACCAAGACTAGCCCCCGGGCTGCCGCTTGCGAACGGGCCACGGTCAGCAGGCTTTCCAGCAGCTCGCCCAGGCAAAGCGGCGCCGAGTGCGCCGCTACCTGGCCGGCCTCCAGGTTGGAGAGGAGAATCAGCGCATCGACGTGGCGATTCATCAACAGCGCCGCCTGGTGCAGATGCGTCAGCATTTCATGCTGTGCTTCCGGCAGCTCTTCCAGGGAGAGCAATTCGGTCATGCCCAGGATGCCATTCATCGGTGTCCGCAATTCGTGGCTGATATTGGCCAGAAACTCGGTCTTGGTCCGGTTGGAGCGCTCCGCCACCCGGTGCGCCGCCTCCAGGCCGCTGACGAGAGCCGCTTTTTCATGCTCCAGGCGGATCGTTTCGTGCAGGGCCGAGTGGAAATTGTCGGCACTGCGGGTTGCCGTCAGCAGAAAGACGCCGGCCATCAAGGTGTAGGCGATTTGCAGCGGTTCGCTACCCATGCCGCCGAGAATCGCAGCCAGAACGACCGGCCAGGCATAAGTGCGAAAGACCATGCGGTCCGCCGCCAGCACCGGCACGGCCCCGGCCACCATGCCGGCAAGGACGAAGGCGACGAACATCTGTAATACGGTGTCGCCCGCCAGCATCATCTGCAAGCCACCGCCGGCCCAGACGCAACCACTGGCCAGCGCCCCGAGCAACGCCCGGCGACGCCAGCCGGCGGCGTCGGCTTCCCGCGTCTCATGGTCCAGTCGCCCGAAACGCTCCGCCATGACAATCCGCATGCCGGCAGTGAATATCGCCAGCAGGACCCAGGCCAGGAGCTGAGCCTGCGGCTGCCCGCCGGGCGCGGCCAGCCAGGCGATGCCCGCCAGCAGGATGGCATTGACGATGGAAACGATTTGCCCCAGCCGCTGATTGCGGTAGATCAGCTCGTTGCTGCGGGCCAGGATGTAGGCAGCCTCTTCGGTCATGAACGGTGTGGCTTTCGGCAAAGTACCGTTTCCGGCTTCAATTAAGCTTCTTGCCTTCGCTTTCGGCAAACAGGGCGGCAACCTCGTCGGCACCGAAGCGGTATTCGCGATTGCAGATTTCATCGGCGATCACGATTTCGCCATGTTCGGCAAGCAGGGTTTCGGCATCGCCACGCCCCAGGCCACGGATCATGTCGGCGACCTTGGCGCGGTTTTCCGGGCAGTAATACACCGCTGGACGCGGGTCGTACACGCGAATCCCCTCACCGCTGACTTCTTCGTGAAACAGTCGGGAGAGCAGGGCTTCGGCATCCAGCTCAAGCAATTCCTGCGTCTTGACCGTGCTCGCCAGCTGCGTGATGCGGTGCCAGCCGTCCGGGTCGCGCTGGTCGGCCTCCGGCATCTTCTGCAGGAAGAGGCACACGGCAGACTTGGAACTGGCCGTCAGGAACAGGCGCGACGGCTGCTGCTCGGACTGTTCCAGGTAATGCTCGAAAATGGTCGCCATGCTCTCGCCAACCAGCGGCACATAGCTCTGGTAGGGCTGGCGGGCGGTCGGCAGGTCCAGTGTCAGCATCAACTGGCCACCCTGGTGCGCGCCGAGCAGGTCGGAGGCCGGTGCCGGCAAGACCACCGGATTGCTGCGTGCCATGCCGCGCATGCGCAACTGCTCGTCGCAGTCCATCACCAGCATCTGGATCGGGCCGCCGCCGCGCAGTTGAAAGGTCAGGCGGCCGGGCTGCTTCAACTGCGCCGCAATCAGCGCCGTCGCCGCCGCAAGCTCGCCGAGCAGTTGCGCCACGGTCGGCTGGTAGTTGCGACCCTCCTGCATCTGCTGCCAGGTGTCGCCAAGATGCACCACCGCACCGCGAATATCGAGATGCTCAAACAAAAAACGCCGGACAGTGCTCTCGCTCATTTCAATTTCTCCGCATAAATTTCGGGGGCAAAGCCGACCAGCAACTGCGTACCGCTATCGAGTACCGGCCGCTTGATCAATGCCGGGTACTGAATCATCAGCCGTGCCGCCTTGGCCGCATCAACATCAGCCCGCTCGGCCTCGCTCAGTTTCTTCCACATCAGTCCACGCTTGTTGAGCAGGATTTCCCACTCCGTTCGCGCCATCCAGTCGGCCAGATGCGCCTCGACCACGCCGGCCTTCTTGTAATCGACAAACTCGTGCGCCACACCGTGCTCGGCCAGCCAGGCCAGGGCTTTCTTCATCGTGTCGCAGTTCTTGATGCCATATATGCGACATACGGAGTGGTGCGGGTTTCCGGTCATTTTGTCTAAGAATTCGGCGTGGGTGTCTAAGGTTTGCGGATTTTAACCGGTTTCGCTAACGGGATTTCCTTGCTGCGCAAATAGCGCGAATGGGCCGATTTACTGGCGTGGCCAAGAAGGGTTTTGCTGTCCAGGCCTTGGGCCTTGGCATCGGTTGCGGCCTTGGCGCAGATGTCGTGGATATGCACGTCCTGAACGCCGGCCGCCGTGATGGCGCGATCCCAAAGCGTGCGCACGGTCCAATAGGCGAAGGGTTTCCCCTGGTGGGTATGGAACAGGGTCAGGCCCTTGACCGATTGATGCAGAGCGCGGGCGGTATCGATCGCGGCCTTCAGGTCATCGGTCATCGCTACCTTGAGCCGGTTCCCGGTCTTCTCCTGCTTGAAGAAGATCCCGTCTTCGTCGATGTCGGCATAGCGGATTTTCAGCACGTCGCCGATGCGCTGGCCGGGACGGTGGTGGCCCTGAACAATGGCCGCACTGCCGGGCTGCAGGCCGCCTATGCCACCGGTACGGCGGCCCAGCCGGGCGGCTACCGCGACCGGCTCATGAGCGAGGCGCAATCCTTCGGGATCGACCTGCAGGCGGTGGCCGGGCTCGTCGGAGTCAACGTCAAGGGCGTTGACCCGGAGCACAGCCGGGCATCGGAAATGAGCGGGTTGCGGCGCGATATTCTTGAGGTCAAGAGGCGGCTGCGGCAGCGCCTGGCGGACCAAAGCCTCAGCGAAGCGCAGAGGCAGAGCGCGATTGGCGACCACACCGAAGAAATCAGGAAGCGGGTGCAGAAGCTGAATGAGGCCGAGAAGAATGCCGTGGTGCCGGATTTCGCCAGACCGGCGGCTGGGTTGCAGTCGAGGTTGCGGTAGCTTGAAATCGCCATGCAATGGCGGCCGTGTAGGTCGCGTGCGTTACGTGCAGAACGGATTGTCCTGCTTAATGTGCAGCCATCTCAGGTATCGCAGCCAGCCGCACCCCCAGCGCCCGGCAGACCTTAAAGATCGTCTCGAACTGCGGGTTACCGCCGTCGGCCAGCGACTTGTACAAGCTAGCTCGCGTTACCCCAGCTGCCCGTGCTACCTCGGTCATTCCCTTGGCACGGGCAGCGATCCCCAGTGCATGCACAAATGCTGCGGCATCGCCGGATGTCGCCGCCTCGTCCAGAAACGCCTGCACTTCGGACTCGTCATCCAGCAACTCGGCTACATCGAATTTTCTTGTCTTAAGCATGGTCAATCCTCCAGATCAGCCAGCATCGCACGGACTCTGGCAATATCGGCGCTTTGCGACGACTTGTCGCCGCCGGCCAGCAACAGCACGATGCGTTCTCCACGCTGCGTAAAATACAGCCGCAGTCCGCCACCGAAAAAACAGCGCAACTCAAACAGGTCCGCTGCCAGCGCCTTGTGGTCGCCAAAATGGCCGCTCTCTACCTGCGCCAGCCGGTTCGCCAAGCGGCGCCGCAGTGAGCCATCCAGATCGGTCAGCCAGTCATCGAACACCTCGGTGCTGTGCAATTCGTAAGTCATGCATCGATTGTATCTTTCGGGAGACAGTCATTCAAGAAATTTCTGCTGGGGAAATTTTGGTGCGGCAGGAGGAGCATGTCCATTGATCGAACAGAATGGGGTGTATTCGTTCCACCATCGGCTGGATTCATGCGATTGGCATCATGAAAAAAGCGTCTAAGATAGCCCCGGAAACCCGCATGAAATCTAGCCCGGGTTTATCGAAAAATATCTATTTTCCTTAGACACTTGCGCCAATAAAACGCTTTATATACAGATTGTTAGTTTCGTTTTCAGCGTCTTATGATGCCGTATGCACGGCAGATCGGTTCGCTCATGGAAGTAACAAATCAGGCAGGGGAGGGGATTTTACCTTGGGTCGCAAGGTGAGCGGCGGTGGAGTGACTTGTTCGCACAGGTGGCGGTTCAGCGGCTCCGGATCGCCGTTGAATGCGGCGCGGTCATGCCCGGCAGCAAGAAATTAGCGACAGGCATTCATGCCTGTCGGTCAAACATGTTTTGGAAGGGGTTTGCATCCCCTCCCGAAACGGTCGCCTGAAACCTCGGCCTTCAGGCCGGGGTCGGCTCCCACCGCCCTGAAGGGCGGGGTTTCAAACCGGAGTTAGTCTTACGATCAATCGGTGCGAGCTGGAACGGTGCGCCGATCATTCAGTGCGCAAGCGCTTGCTGTGATGGGCAAAGACATGTTCGGACTGCTTCAGAAGATTGTCGGTTTGCCACGGTCGACCGTGAAAATCCACCCAATTCTCGGATGTGGTGGTCACACGACTGCAGTCTGCGCGGCCCGCAAGGCACAAAGCCTCCGGGGGTGGAGGCTTTGCGTGGTTTGCCGGGTGCTTGTTCCTGGGTATCAGGCGCGGCTCTGGATTTCCTCGATGTAGCCGAGCATGCCGGTGTGGATATTGCCGGCGTTGCCTTCGTCGGTGTCGATGTGCATGGCCAGGCGGAAAGCCGGGTTCACGCGGACCACGACGTCGCCGAAGATCAGCTCGCGCTCGCCTTCGACGCGGACGCGGACGACGTAGTTGTCGCGCACGCGGAAACGCATCGCGTCTTCCGGCGACATGTGGATGTGGCGCTGGGCGCAGATCACGCCACGCTCGATGGTGGTGCTGCCGTAGGGGCCTTCGAGGGTGATCCCCGGGGTGCCGGCCAAGTCGCCGGACTGACGGATCGGCGGCTGCACGCCGAGCTTGAATTGCTCGGTCATCGCGATTTCAACCTGGGTTTCCTTACGCGTCGGGCCGAGCACGCGGACGTTGGCGATGCGTCCCTTGGGTCCGACCAGGTGCACCTTTTCCTCGCAGGCGTACTGGCCGGGCTGCGACAGTTCGTGCATTGGCGTCAGCTGGTGGCCGGGGCCGAACAGGGCTTCGACGTCGGCTTGCGCCAGATGCACGTGGTGGGCCGAGATTTCAACCGGGATCGCCGGCGTTTCTTCGGCTTTGGCTTCGAGCAGCAGTTGGTTGCGTTCGATGGCGCGCAGGGTTTCCCAGGCGACCAGGCGTTCGTCGTCGTTGGCGATGACCAGGATCTTGACCGGCGAATCGTCGGTCGAGATCACCGCGTAGCCGTCGACCGGCCCGAGGTTGCGGTTCTTTTCCTCGTCGAGCTTGATCCCCATGTAGCCGAGGCCCTGGCAGGCCAGGCTGCGCACCGTGGCGCTGCCTTCGCCGATGTCGCCGGTGAAGGCGAGGACGTCGATGCCGCCCATGGCTGCGACGTAGGCGCCGATGTTCTTGCGCACCTGGTAGCAGAAGGCCTTGTGCGCGAGCAATGCGCGGTGATGGCCTTCGGCGGCGGCGGCTTCGATTTCGGCGATGTGGCTGGAAATGCCGGAAATGCCCTTGAGGCCGCTCTCGCTGTTGATCAGCGCCGACAGATCGGCCGGCGACATCTTGTGTTCTTCCATCAGGTGGATCATCACCGCCGGATCGATGCTGCCGGAGCGGCTGGGCATGATCAGACCGTCGGTCGGGGTCATCCCCATCGTGGTGTCGACCGAACGGCCGTGGTCAATGGCGCACAGCGAAGCCCCGATGCCGAGGTGGCAGGAGACGATTTCCAGCTCGCCGAGCGGGCGCTGCAGCACTTCTGCCGATTTCAGCGAGACATAGCGGTGTGAGGTGCCGTGGAAGCCGTAGCGGCGGATCCCGTGCTGCTTGTACAGCTCGTAGGGCAGGCCGTAGAGGTAGGCATAGGGCGCCAGCGTCTGGTGGAAGGCGGTATCGAAGACGGCGACCTGCGGAACGCTGGGGAAGGCCTGGAGCGCGACGCGGATGCCGGCGAGGTTGGCCGGGTTGTGCAGCGGTGCGAAGACCGACAACTCCTCGATGTCGGCCATCACCGCCGGGGTGACGACCACCGAGCTGGCGAACTTGTTGCCGCCATGCACGACGCGATGACCGATGGCGCTGACGTCTTCCGGGTGGAAGGTGAAGGCCGGGCCGAGCAGGCGGCTCGCCTCGACCATCACCTTGAACAGGTCGGAGAGCTTGAATTGCGGCCAGTCCAGGGTTTTTTGCTGTGGCCCGACGTGGACCGTGATCCGGGCCAGTTCCGGCTCGGTCTGGTCGATGATGCCATGCACGTCGGCGCCGCTCTCGGCGGTGTTGTAGATGCCGAAGTGGATCTGGCTGAGGCCGATATTGAGCGCCACCACCTTGCCTGGCCGGTTGTTGATCAGCGACAGGGCATAGGGGTCGCTCGATTTTGCCGGATTGCCGTGGTTGACCGTGGATTCGGCCTCGCTGGCGCTCATGGCGCGGATGCGCTCGGTGAGCAGGCGCGACAGATAGGCGACCGCTTTGGGCGTGGTCAGGATGTGGGTGTTGAAAACATCCTGCGGGATCAGCAGCACGAAACAGCGGTTGCCGGCGATCACGTCGGCGGCGATCCGCTCGCCGGTGAGCAGCGACATCACGCCAAAGACGTCGCCGGCACCGAGCTGGGCGACGACGCTGCGGGCGCCGGTATTGTCGCTGACCGAAATTTCGGCATGGCCGTCGATCAGGATGCCGAGATACTGGCTGTCGTCGCCGGTCTCGAGCATCGCTTCGTTGCCCTCAAAAGTAGATAGGCGGGACTGGTCGATGATTTTTTCGACGATGTCGGCGGGGCAATGTTGAAACAGCTTGACCTGTTCCAGGAAAAAACGTTTGAGATCGATTTCGCTCATGATATTCCTCAAGTTCGAGCAAGTTTAAGCCCGCAAGACTACCGTAATGTTGCGGCGCAGCAAATAGCCGGCATCAAATGCCCGCGGAGTTTGTCGCGCGCCGCTGCGGGAAAGAGTCGCGTATCCTTGAAGCTGGATGTTCCAGCCCTTGCCGGGGGGTCGCCCGGGCTTTGACAGACAAGGAGAAAACCATGAAAAAAAGTACCAGTTACCTGCTGCTCGGCGGCTTGTCGCTGCTGTTGTCGGCTTGTGTTTCGCAACCCGTCAAACCGGATGCGAGCGCCGAACTCCAGGCGCGCTCGGGTAGCCGCGCCAGCGCCAGCGCCCGCTTTACCGATACGGGGGAGGACAAGCTGCGTATCGAAGTCACCGCTCGCAATCTGACGCCGGGCGAGCACGGCATTCATCTGCACGAGCTCGGCGACTGCAGCGCACCCGATGCCAGCAGTGCGCGCGGGCATTACAACCCTCTCGGCAAGCGTCACGGCCACTACGACAAGCCGGAACATCATGTTGGCGACCTGCCCAACCTGCTGGCCGATGGCAAGGGCAATGCCAATTACAGCACCGAGGTGCAGGGCTTGTTGCTGAAGGATGTGATCGGCCTCAGCCTGATCATTACCGCCGATCCCGACGACTACATGTCGCATCCCGAAGGTAATAGCGGCAAGCGCATTGCCTGCGGCGTCGTCCGCTGATCGTCGTTCCCGCCGGTCGGGCGCAAGGTAAAAACCTCAATTCAGGCGCGCATCGCGCCAATGAACGCGGATCGGCCGTTTTCCGGACGAAAAAAAGGGAAGCCCGCTTCAGGGGCTTCCCGCCGTGGTTCCCGGCAATGGCAGTGGGCGGCGAGGACTGTGGTGTCGAGATCCGCCGAGCCCCGCCAAGGTTTTTCGCGAGCCCTTCGAGAGCCCCACTGGTGCCGGTTCAGCCCTTGACGTGCAGGCCGCACTCCTTGGATTCCGGGTTTTCCCACCACCAGCGGCCGGCGCGTACGTCTTCGCCGGGTGAAATGGCGCGGGTGCAGGGGGCGCAGCCGATACTCGGGTAGAACTTGTCGTGCAGCGCGTTGTACGGCACGGCGTTCTCCTTGATATAGGTCCACACTTCCTTTTCGCTCCAGCTGGCGAGCGGGTTGAATTTCTCCAGGCCGTTGCCTTCGTCGTATTCCTGCACCGCCAGGTTGCCCCGGGTCGCCGCCTGCTCGGCGCGCATGCCGGTGATCCAGGCGCGCTTGCCGGCTAGTGCCCGCTTCAGCGGCTCGACCTTGCGGATCGCACAGCAGGCTTTGCGCAGCGTCACCGAGTCGTAGAAACCGTTGATGCCCTGGTTGCGGACATACAGCTCGACGTCGTCGGCGCGTGGGAAAAACACGGTCAACTGGGTTTTATAGTGTTTTTCCACCGCGCCCATCAGGTCGTAGGTCTCGGGCGGCAGGCGGCCGGTGTCGAGGCTGAAGATCTGGATCGGCAGTTTGCTCTTCAGGATCAGGTCGGTCAGCACCATGTCCTCGGCGCCGAGGCTGTTGGCGAAGGTCGCCGGGGCGAACTCGTGGGCAATGCGCGCCAGCAACTGCTGGACTTCCGCCGTTTTGGTCGCGACGCTGGCCGAGAGTTCGGGCGTGATGCGGAGCAGGTTCGGGGTCATCGGCAGGCCTCAGGCGTTGCGGCGGAAAGCCGGCTGCGGTTGGTCGGTAGCGCCCTGGTAGGGCTGGCTGAAGGTGCCGAAGGCACTGGCCAGCGCCGCTTCGACGCTCTTGCCGTCCTTGAGCGCGTAGGCGTCGAAGCCGACCCGGCGCATGAAGAACAGCTGGTCGTGCAGCACGTCGCCGACGGCCCGCAGTTCGCCGGCGAACTGATAGCGCTGACGGAGCAGGGCGGCGGTCGAGTAGCCACGGCCATCGACGAATTTGGGGAAATTGACCGCGATCACCTGGAAGTAGTGCAGGTCGGCGGCGATCTCCTCAACCCGGTCGGCCGGCTGCAGCAGCAGGCCGATGCGCGGGTAGCGGGCGATGATTTCGTTCTTGCGCGCCAGCCACACGGTGAGCGGGAAGAGCAGGTCGCCTTCCGGCAGGGCCAGAGTCTCGGGGCTCTCGCCCTCGCCGATTTCCAGGCTGTTCCAGGTGTCGACCGTGAGCGAGCCGTTCTTGATCAGTTGCGCCATCATGCATTCTCCTGGGCGGCGGACTTGGCCTTGCCGTGGGCGCGGCCTTCGTAGACGAGGTTCTTGAAGGGGTCGAGGCCGATCCGGTCGAAGGTGTCGATGAAATGCTCGTCTTCGTGGCGGTTGGCAAGGTAAACCTTGATGATCTTCTCGACCACGTCGGGCATTTCTTCGGCCGAGAACGACGGGCCGATCACCTTGCCGAGCTTGGCGTGGTTGCCCTGGCGACCGCCGAGGGTGACCTGGTAGAACTCGGCATCGTTCTTGTCGACACCGAGGACGCCGATGTGGCCGACGTGGTGGTGGCCGCAGGCATTCATGCAACCGGAAATGTTGAGGTCGATCTCGCCGATGTCGAACAGGTAGTCGAGGTCGTCGAAACGGGCCTGGATGGCGTTGGCAATCGGGATCGACTTGGCGTTGGCCAGATCGCAGAAATCGCCGCCCGGGCAGCAGATCATGCCGGTCAGCAGGCCGATGTTCGGCGTTGCCAGGCCGGCGGCGCTGGCTTGTTGCCAGACGGCGTAGAGGTCGGCTTGCTTGACGTCGGCGAGGATGATGTTCTGCTCGTGGCTGATCCTCAGTTCGCCAAAGCTGTAGCGGTCGGCGAGGTCGGCGACGACCTCCATCTGCTCGGCGGTGATGTCGCCCGGTGCGATGCCGTGCTTTTTCAGCGACAGGGTGACGGCGGCGTAGCCCGGCACCTTGTGGGCATGCGTGTTACGGTCGACCCAGCGCCGGAAGGCTTTTTCCTGCGGCAGTTCGGCGGCGCCCAGGCTTGCATAGGCCGGCGGTGCGAAGTGCGCGGCGACACGGTCGTACTCGGCCTGGGTGATGGTCATCGGGCCGTTCTTGCCGTGCGCCCATTCGGCCTCGACCTGCTCGCGGAAGGCGTCGATGCCGAGTGCCTGGACCAGGATCTTGATCCGCGCCTTGTAGGCGTTGTCGCGGCGGCCGTAGCGGTTATAGACGCGGAGCACCGCTTCGCAATAGGAAAGAATGTCCTGCCAGGGCAGGAAGTCGCGGATCACTTCACCACGGATCGGGGTACGGCCGAGGCCGCCGCCGACGATGACGGTGAAGCCGACCTGACCGTCGACTTGCTTCAGATGCAGGCCGATGTCGTGGAACCAGGTGACGGCGCGGTCTTCTTCGGTGCCGGAAATCGCGATCTTGAACTTGCGCGGCAGGAAGGCGAATTCCGGGTGGAAGGTGGTCCACTGGCGGAGGATCTCGGCCAGCGGGCGCGGGTCGATGATCTCGTCGGCGGCGACGCCGGCGAACTGGTCGGTGGTGATGTTGCGCAGGCAGTTGCCGGAAGTCTGGATCGCGTGCAGGTCGACGGTCGCCAGTTCGGCGAGCATTTCCGGCACATCCTCGATCTTCGGCCAGTTCAGCTGCAGATTGTGGCGGGTGGTGAAATGGCCGTAACCCCGGTCATAGGTGCGGGCCAGGTGGGCCATCTTGCGCAGCTGCGCGGCGTTGAGCATGCCGTAGGGCACGGCGATGCGGAACATCGGGGCATGACGCTGGATGTAGAGGCCGTTTTGCAGGCGCAGCGGACGAAATTCCTCGTCGGAAAGTTCGCCGGCTTTCCAGCGGCGGACCTGATCGCGGAATTGGGCGACGCGCTCGTTGATCAACTGGCGGTCGAGGGCAGTGTATTGATACATGGCGATTCCTTGGGGAAATCTCAGGCAAGGACCAGCTTGGTGCCGATCAGCACCAGCATGGAGGCCAGGATGCGGCGCAGGATGTGCTCCGGCACCTTGGCGGAAAGATGGCTGCCGAGCCAGATGCCGGGCAACGAGCCTAGCAGCAGCGAGCCGAGCAGCACCCAGTCGACGCCGCCGAGCAGCCAGTGGCCGAGGCCGGCAACCAGTGTCAGCGGCACGGCGTGGGCGACGTCGGAACCGATGATTTTCACGGTCGACAGCTTGGGATAGAGGAAAAACAACACGGCTACGCCGAGCGCACCGGCGCCGACCGATGAAATCGTGACCAGCACGCCAAGAATGGCGCCGACCAGCACGGTGATCTTGGGCAGGCAGCAGCGGCGCAGTTCCGATTCTTCGTGGCGATTGGCATAGTCGCGCAATTTCTTGCCGAAGAGGATGGCAATCGCGGTCAGGAAGAGCGCAAAGCCGAGGCCGTGCGAAATCACCGCGCCAATGACGTTGCTGCCCTTGGGCAGTTGTGACAGCACCCAGATCGTGATCGCTGCCGCCGGAATGCTGCCGGCCGCGAGACGCAGGGTGATGCTCCAATCGACATGACCCTTGCGACCATGCGCAACGGTACCGCCGGCCTTGGTCAGCGCGGCGTAGAGCAGATCGGTGCCGACCGCGGTGGCCGGATGCACGCCGAAGACCAGGACCAGCAGCGGGGTCATCAGCGAACCGCCGCCAACACCGGTGAGACCGACGATGGCACCGACCGCAAAACCGGAGAGAGTGTAGAGGTAATCCATGGCCGGCATCGTACCGGGCTTTATTTGAAACAAAAAGAATATTGAGTTAGATTGTTATGTTTTTTAGTTATTAGGATTAAGGATCCAGCTGCAAGCAACCCCCTTAATCCTTGATCCTTGATCCTTGATCCTAAATCCTCAACTCTCAACCATGAAACTCCAGCAACTACGTTACATCGTCGAAATCCAGCGTCAGGGGCTCAACGTGTCGGAGGCAGCCGAGTCCCTTTACACCTCGCAGCCGGGGATCTCGAAGCAGGTCAAGCTGCTTGAGGAGGAACTCGGGATTGCCATCTTCGAGCGCAGCGGCAAACGCTTTACCGGCGTTACCGAGCCGGGCAAGGTGGTGCTGGCCCTGGCCGAGCGCATTTTGCGCGAAGCGGATAACCTCAAGCGGGCGAGCGCCGAGTTTGCCACCGGCGACAGCGGCCGGCTGGTGCTGGCGGCGACGCATACGCAGGCTCGCTATGCCCTGCCGCTGGTGGTACGTGATTTCGTTGCCCAACATCCGAATGTCAGGCTGGAAATGCACCAGGGCAGTCCGACCCAGATTGCCGAATGGGTGGTGGCCGGCGAGGCGGATATCGGTATCGCCACCGAAGCCCTGGACCAGTATTCGCAACTGGTGACCCTGCCGGTACGCCAGTGGAGCCATTGCGTGATCGCTCCGGAAGGGCATCCAATTTGCGGCTGCCCGGCTTTGAGCCTGCAGGAATTGGTGCGCTGGCCACTGATTACCTACGACACCGCCTTTGCCGGCCGCTCCCGCATCAATCGCGCCTTCGAGCGCATCGGCGTGGCACCGCACATCGCGCTGACCGCGCTCGATGCCGACGTGATCAAGACCTATGTCGGCCTCGGCCTGGGCCTGGGGATCATTTCGGCCCTGGCTTACGATGCGCAGCGCGACAGCGGTCTGGTGGCGCTCGATGCCGGGCATCTCTTCGAGTCCAATACCACGCGGCTGGCCTTGCGGCGGGGCGCCTACCTGCGGCGCTATGACTACGACCTGATGCTGCTCTTCGCTCCGCATCTTACCCGCCGGGTGGTGGACATCGCGATGCAGGGTGGCGGCGATGCCTACCAGCTATGACTTTCGTGTAATAGGCAGCCACCGGATTCTTGGGTAATATTTTGGAAGTATATTTCCCGGCAAGGAGTCGAGCATGTCGCAGGCCTTCGAGAAACTGGCCGCCACCACGGTGATCCACCTGTGCAATGCGCGCAGGTTCCGTATGGCGGCCCGCTTCATGCGTACCGGAGAAATCCGTTGCGATTGCCTGGTCGACGAGATGCAGTCCGGGGAACATTGGGATCTGTCCGAAGAACACCTCGCCGCTTATACCCGCGCTGCCCATCAGTGTCAGCGCGATCTCGCCGAGTGCGATGCCGCGATGCAGGCCGGCGACCGCGAAAAATTGCGGGGTTCCTTGAGTAACTTTGTCGGCAATTCAACCGGTATCGGCGCGGCGCTCCTGCCTTGATTTCCCGCCCGGCCAGTTTGGGCTGCCCGGTACTCAGCGGCGGAACGCGGGTTCCGCCTTTTTCTTGCCCATGCGCGGCGCGTTGTCGCGCAGGATCAGGGTAGGCGGGGCGAAAGGCGCCAGTCGTTCGAGAAAATCGAGCAGTTCCAGCACCGGCGAATTGCGGAAGAAGCGTGCCGAGGGTGTTTCCATCCAGATCCGGTCGGACCAGGCGTACAACTCGTGCGGCGTGTCGCCGATGCCATCGTTGTTGCGGTCGAAACCCTCGTAATCGTCCCACTCGTTGTTCAGCCAGACGTCATCCATCGGGTCGCCGTCGCCGATGATGGTCACCGGCCAGAGATTGCTTTGAAAGCGGTTGTCGATGGCTACGTGACCGCCTTTGGCGCCATAGAAATAAACACCGGTAATGTTGTGTGCGATCAAATTGTCGATAAAGACGATGCGATTGATCGGGTGCATCGGCGAGTCGGCCATGATGCCGTGGGCGCAATGCACGATCTCGTTGTTTTCAACCAGGGCGGCATCGGTCTCCTTGAGCGCGACGCCGGCACCCGAAGGGTCCATGGCGTGCAGGATGCGATTGCGGCGGATGATGATGCCGGCCGAGTTGAGGGCGATGATGCCGGTGGAGTTGAATTCGAAGAGGTTGCCTTCGACCAGGGTGCGCTGGGCAAACAGGAAATTGAGACCGCGCCGGCTGTCGCGCACGCGGTTGCCGATAAAACGGTTATGGGTGGCGTTGCTGACGGTGATGTCGCGGATCTGCGCGATGTCGTTGCCCTCGATACGGTTGCCGCTGCTGTACCAGAGGCGGATGCCGTCGCCGCGTTCGGCTGAATCGACCGGGCGCGAACGGATGCGGTTGTGACGCACGATGCTGTCGCGGCTACGGTGAAGGGAAATGCCGAAGAGGACGTCGTCGATCCGGTTGTCTTCGATCAGGAGGCGGTTTCCCTCGGCCATGATGCCGCCGTCGATGCTGTCGTGCGAGTCGCCGCTGGCGCGCAGGTGCAGTCCGCGCAGGGTGACGTCGTCGCTGCGGATGGTGATTACCGTTCCCTTGCCGCCGCCGTCGATGATGACCTCCCGGTTGCCTTCGAGCGTCAGCGGCTTGCTGATGACCGCCGGTCCCCGGTATTCGCCGGCGGGCAGGCGCAGGACGCTGCCTGCCGCCACGGCGTCCAGCCAGGGTTGCAGTGGTTGCGCGGCACCGGCTGGCAGGGCGTGGATGATGACGGCCAGGACGAGCAGGAGAGTCGGGAGCAGGGGGGGGCGCCTGGCGGCGGAAGGGGCTGAGGGCGAACGGTAGAGCATGGGACGCCATTTGGCCATGTTTGCCCGGCCCGCGCATGGACCTGGATCAATTCGATCCCCGGCCCGGTCCGGTTTTGCGGGAGCCGGCTATTCCCAGTGCTCGGTCACTTCGCTGGCCCAGGCCGTGGCTGCGAGGAAGGCGCGATTGACGCTCGACGGTGCCAGTCCGGCATTGCGGGCGCTTGCCGCCAGACGTTGTGGATCGAAGCTGTCACCCGCCATGGCCGTGCGCAGGAGGGGGGCCAGCGGCCCCTCGTCGCGCAGCAACGCGGCCGCCGCCGCCTCGGGCAGGGGCGTGTCGGCGATGATTTCCGGCAGCGGCCGGCGTAGCAGGCGGTCGAGGCAGGAAAAAATGCCGGTGAGGAAAAGCAGGTCGCCCGATTGTTGCGGCAGGCTGTCGCGGCCGAGCAATTCCATCAGCCGGCCGCGTGTGAGCGCGCTCTCGACCAGTAGCCAGTCGCCGAATTGCGGCTCGCGCACCGAAAACAGCAAGACCGAGAGCCAGCGGAACAGGCGCTGTCGCCCGAGCAGCATCAGCGCCTGCTCCATGTTGTCGATCCGTCCGGAGAGGCCAAGCGCCGGTGAGTTGAGGTAACGCAGGATGCGGAAGGCGAGCAGGGGGTCGTGTTTGAGCGCGGCGGCGATGCTGGCATTGTCGGCATCGCTCTGCACCAGGCGCAGGAGGTGCAGCAACTGCATCTTGTGCGGATCGGCGCCGCTGCGTTCGTCTTCAGTCACGGACGGCAGGTCGGCAAAGTGGCCGTGGAAATAATCGAAGTGCCATTGCCGGCAGAGGCGCAATTCGTCGAGGTGTTCGATATTGGCAGCGAACAGGGCGGTAGGCCGCACCTTCTCGATGGCGCGGTAGGCGGCGGAGAAGTCGCGTAGCGTTTCCGGGGTGTTGCCGGCGATGTCGATGGCGCCGCAGTCGGTGGCCGTGACCAGTTCGCCGAAAGCCGCATGGCGGGGTTGTCGGTAGAGGCCGATCTGCAATCCGAGTGCCTGGAGTTGTTCGATACGCGGCAGCAGATCCTCGCTCCGTGCCTTGTCGGCCAGTTGCAGGAGGAGAATGATTTTTCGCCCGGCAAGGCGGTCGACCGTGGATAGGGCGAGGCTGGCCGAAGATAGCGGCAGAAAGAAGATTCCGCCGTGTGCGGCCTGATCTTCGGTACTGAGCAGGGCCAGCAATTGCTCGTCGTGACTGGCCTGAATCGACGCCGGTCCCCGGGCCGCGATGTCTGCCTGGCGCATGCGCAGCAGATGGCCGGCAATCCGGTTGCGACGGTCGAAAACGGCCTCGCTGCAGAGCAGGGCATCGCTGGTGGGCGATGTGGCCGACGGGGGGGAAGCGGCTGTCGCTGCGGATTGCGGGAAAAGGTTTTTCAATCCGAACAAGAGGACTCTCCTGGCGTCGACAAAAAGAAATGCCCGCCGGCGGGCGGGCAGTGAGCATCCGGTGGCGGGAACAAGGGAGGTCCGCCGCGATGTCGGCTCAGTTGACCTTGGCCTTGGCGCGCAATTCCTTGACCAGTTTTTCCACTTGTTGCTGATGGGCGCGTTGCTGGAGTTGCTGCTTCAACTGGTCGAAGGCGGGCGGGTTCAGGGCGCGGGTATCGTCGAGCTGAATGACGTGGTAACCGAAGTCGCTCTTGACCGGAGTCTTGGTGTACTCGCCTTTCTTCAGTTGCGAAAGGGCATCGGCAAAGGGCTTGACGTAGGCGCCGGGGCTGCTCCAGCCGAGATCGCCGCCGTTGTCGCGCGAGCCGGGATCCTTCGACTGCTTGGCGAGGTCGGCGAGTTTTTCACCCTTGTCCAGCTTGGCGACGATGGCCTTTGCCTGTTCCTCGCTTTCGACCAGGATATGCCGCGACTTGTATTCGGTATTGCCCAGGCCGGCCTTGATGGCGTCGTATTCGGCACGCAGTTGCGCTTCGCTGACCGGGTTGGCGCCAACGTGCTCGGAGAGCAGGGCGCGGATCAGCACGGCCTGGCGTGCCAGTTCGATCTGGCCCTGGATGCCGGGGTTCTTGTCCAAGCCCTTCCTCTTGGCTTCCTGTGCCAGGACTTCGCGGCGGATCAGTTCCTCGCGGATCGCGGCTTGCAATTCGGGCGAATCGGCCGCGCCCTGTGCCTTTTGCTCGCTGCTGAAGGCTTCATAAACGGAATTCGGGATGGCCTGGCCGTTGACCGTGGCAAAGGCCTTCCCCTTGTCGGCGGCCAGTGCCGGCAGGGAGACGATGGCGCCTGCAACAAGCAGGGCGGACAGACGGGAGATGTTACGCATGGAAAACTACCTCGATGGGGGTCGTGTAAGGCAAAAATCAGGTTTCTTCGGGGCTGAGGGCGACGATGATCAGGGCATGAATGCCGTTGCGCATCAGGTCGCCGACCGCATCATAAATCAGGCGGTGGCGTGCCAGGGTTGATTGGCCGCAAAAATGCCGGGAAACGATGTGCAGGCGATAGTGGCCGCCTTCGCGGGCGCCGGCGTGGCCGGCATGGCGATGCGAATCGTCGACGATTTCCAGGCGCTGCGGTTCGAGTACCGCCAGCCGGGCACGCAGGGTGGCGATCCGGTCGCTCATGCCGGCAGGGCTTTCCGGAAGGGCTTGACCGTCACCTGCTCATAGACGCCGGCGGCAATGTAAGGGTCGGCGTCGGCCCAGCTGCGCGCGGCCTCGAGCGAGGCGAATTCGGCGATGATCAGGCTGCCGCTGAAGCCGGCCGGACCGGGGTCCGGCGAGTCGATGGCCGGGCAGGGGCCGGCAACGAAGAGACGCCCTTCGGCCTGCAGTGCCTGCAGGCGGGCGAGATGGTCGGGACGAGCGGCCAGACGCTGTTCGAGCGTGCCGGCACGATCTTCGGCAATGATGGCGTAGAACATTATTTTTCTTCCTCGATATATTTGGAGAGCAGCATGCCTTGGGCGAGAACGAAGGCCAGCATCAGGCCCATGCCGCCGAAAAGTTTGAAATTGACCCAGGTGTCGGTGGAAAAGTTGTAGGCAATGAGCAGGTTGAGCACGCCCATGCCGCTGAAAAAACCGATCCAGGCGCGACGGAGCGTTTCCCAGACCGGCTCCGGCAGGCTCAACTGCTCGCCGAGCATGCTGCGGATGGCGTTTTTCTTGAGCACCAGCGAGCTGAAGACCAGGCTACCCGCGAATGCCCAGTAGAGGATGGTCGGCTTCCACTTGATGAAGGTCTCGTCCTGGAAGATCAGCGTCAGGCTGCCGAAGACGACGACCAGCACCAGGCTGAGCCAGAGCATCTTGTCCACTCGTCCGTGGCGCAGGCGGACCCAGAGGATCTGGCCGACGGTGGCGGCAATGACTACCAGTGTCGCAAGCAGGATCGGCGCCTGTTTTCCATCGCCCGGAGCTTGCCCGAGCAAGGAGGTCAGCCAGTCGATAGCCTGTTCCGGGTGCTTCTCCGCATACTTGAAGCTGGCGAAGAAGAGGATGACGGGAAAGAGATCGAAAAGTAGTTTCATGGCCGGCATTATATACTTGCAGGCTCTTCCTCCATTCGCAGGCAGGCGGCCCATGAATACCGTTCTCATCGTTGACGACAGTCCAATCAACCTGACCCTGATCAAGGCACTGGTGCAGAAGTTGGGCGATTGCGAGCCGGTGCTTTTCGAGCATCCGCAAGCGGCGCTCGACTGGTGCCGGCAGACGATTCCGGATCTGGTGATCGTCGATTACATGATGCCGGACCTCAACGGTCAGCAGTTCATCGCCGCTTTTCGCGCTCTGGGTGGTGCCGGGGAAATTCCCGTCCTGATGGTCACCGCCAACGATCAAAAAGAAGTGCGTTACCAGGTTCTGCAGGGCGGGGCCAACGATTTTCTCACCAAGCCCATCGACCGCATCGAATTTTCGGCGCGTGTACGCAACATGCTCAATCTGCGCAATGGTCAGAAATTTCAGGAGGACTGGACACGTCACCTGGCGAGGATGGTCGATGAACGTACCCAGGCCATTCTGGCGCGCGAGCAGGAACTGATCTACCGCATGTCGCGGGCGGCGGAGTTCCGCGACCCCGAGACCGGGGCACATATCCAGCGCATGGCGCACTATTCGCTGCTGATCGGAAAGCAGCTCGGTCTCGATGCCGACCGCCAGAAACTCCTGCTCGAGGCGGCACCGCTGCACGATGTCGGCAAGATCGGCATTCCCGACGCCATTCTCCTGAAGCCGGCACGCCTGACGCCGGAGGAATTCGAAATCATGAAGCAGCATGCCCGCATGGGCTACGAGTTGCTGAAAGACAGTGCTTCCGAAATCCTGCACGCCGGCGCCGAGATTGCCTTGTCGCATCACGAAAAATTCGACGGCAGCGGCTATCCCAATGCCCTGGCCGGCGAGCAGATTCCGATTTTCGGGCGTATCGTCGCCGTCGCCGATGTTTTCGATGCCTTGACCTCGGAGCGTCCATACAAGCCCGCCTGGACCCTGGAGGATGCGGTGGGCCTGCTGAAGGAAGGTCGTGGCGCTCACTTCGACCCCGCTTGTGTCGACGCCCTGCTGGCGGCCTGGGATCAGGTGCTGGAAATCCGCGCCCGTTTCCAGGACGCCGAGCCGGTCATGATGTAAACCAGCGCGAATGTCGGCCGGCCGGCGTTTTTGCCCTGTCGGTCGGCGGACTGCTAGACTTCCCGGATAACTTGAACCATGACGGGTCCGCCGCTGGCTGCGTGCGGACCGGGAGAACCGAATGAGCAAGCCCTTTGTGCTTGACCGCGGCTTGATCCTCGACCGCCTCGGAGGCGACGAGGAAATTCTCGCGATGATGATCGACATGTTCCTCGAGGACGTGGACGGTAACTGTGCGGCCCTGAGTGCGGCATACGCCAGTGGCGATGCGGCGACTTTGCGGCGCGAGGCGCACACGATCAAGGGTTTGCTGTCGACGATGTCCGACGAGGATGGCGCGGCCGAGGCGCTGTGGATCGAACAGAAGGCGAAAAACGGGGAAGTGGCCCATCTCGACACTGCGGTCGAAGGCTTGCTGGCCAGGGTCCGCCTGGTGGCTTCCGTCCTGCGCCAGGAAGCGGCGGTCTGATCCGCCCGGTTTGCCCGGTTTGCCGCTAAATCCGTTCGCCGGGCAGGCGCAGATGCCGGGCAGCGCCAGCGGCGCCGCCAGCCGGTGCGTGGGGAATGCAGCCTAGCAGCGGTGCGGGAAGCAGCGATTGCAGGGTATGCAGATTGTCGTCGAAGCGCGACATCTCCGGATCGACCCGGTTGGCGACCCAGCCGGCCAGGTTCAAGCCGCGTGCCTGAATGGCCTCGATACTGAGCAGGCAGTGGTTGATGCACCCCAGGCGCATGCCGACGACAAAAATGAGGGGCAAGCCGAGTGCTTGCGCGAGGTCGGCGCTGTCCTGCGGGCGACCGTCACGGTCCACGCCCAGCGGCACGCGAAAACCGCCGACGCCCTCGACAATCAGGAAATCGCTCTGCCCGCGTGCCTGCGCGAGGTCTGCGGCAATTGCCGGAAAATGGATGGCGATGTCTTCGTCGCGGGCGGCAATATGTGGCGCGACGGCGGCACGAAAACGGTAGCGATTGACCAGATCGAGGGGCAGGGCGGTATTGCTGGCTGCCAGTAGTTGTTCGACATCCTCGTTTCTGCCTGCGGCGTCGGTACCGGCGGCTATCGGCTTCAGCCCTCCGGCGCGCAGTCCGTGCTGGGCGGCCCGCTGGATCAGGGCGCAACTGACGAAGGTCTTGCCGATCTCGGTATCGGTGCCGGCGACGAAGTAGGCGGGAGCGGGCTGAGCGGTCATGGGGTGTTGTGGGTCAAGGGGGCGGCAGGCGGTGGTGCGTGGGGGTCAGGCACGGGCAAGCAGGAGAATCGCTTCGTAGCCGAGAGGGAGCCCCTCGGGCTGGCGACCGCTTTCGGCAGCGGCGGCGGCACGGGCAAAGGCACTGCGCCCGAGCAGGCCGGTACGCCGCCCGGCACCGATCTGGTTGGCACCGACGGCCTTGACGGCGCGGAGCAGGGCGGGGAAGTCCGGATAGTGCGCGGTTTCCCGGTGAATGCCGACGTCGACCGTGGTAAAGCCGCTACGGTCGGCGAGGCGTGCCACCTCGCGGGCTTCAAGGAAACTCAGGGTGTGCGCATGCCGGTCGACGTCGGCGAAGGCGGCACGCAATTCGGCGAAGGTGGCCGGCCCCAGGGTTGCCAGGGCCAGCGCGCCGCCCGGTTTGAGTACTCGCCGAGCCTCGGCCAGGGCTCGTCCGAGATCGCACCATTGCACGGCCAGGCTCGACCAGTAGAGGTCGACGCTGGCGTCGGCCAAGGGCAGTTGCTCGATATCGCCAGCCAGTGCCAGCGTTTTTCCCGGCTGGCTGTCGAGACAGCGTTGCAACATGGCCGGGGAAAAGTCGAGCGCCAGATACTGCGCCAGCGGAAAGCGCTGTCGCAGCAGGTTCAGGGCGTAACCGGTACCGCAGCCGGCATCGAGCACCTGGCGGGGGGAAAAGGCCTCCGGCAATTGCGCGCACAACTGCTGGCAGATCCGCCGCTGGACTGCCGCGGCGCTGTCGTAGCTTTCGGCGGCACGCTCGAAAGCGGCGCGGACCCGGGACTTGGCGGGTTGCTCAGGCATCGATGAAGGCACGGGCACGGGCGAGGAATTCGTCCGGGCGCGAAATGAACGGCGCGTGTGCGCATTCGGCGAACAGCTCAAGGCGGGCACCGGGGATCAGCGCTGCCAGCGCTTCGGCGGCGCCTTGCGGCATCAGCGGGTCGGCTGCGCCGTGCAGCAGCAGGGTCGGTGCCTGCACCTGCGGCGCGAGCGGGCGCAAATCGACCTCGGCCAGCCAGCGCAGGCCACTTTGCAGCACTTCACTGGCCGGGCGTGGGTCGGCCTGGTCGAGCAGGATGCGGGTGACTTCCTTGGCACGCACATCGCCCCGGTTGAAGCCACCGACGAAGCGCGGCAGCATGGCTTCGGCATCGGCGGCCATGGCGGCGGTGAATTCGGCGAGCGCCACCGGCGGCATGGCCTGTGGCCAGCCGTCGCGCTGGACGAAGGAGGTGGTGCCGGCGACCAGCAGCAGCTTGCCGACCTTGGCCGGGGCTTGTGCCGCTACCGCCAGCGCCAGCTGCGCGCCAATCGACCAGCCGGCCAGCGTCGCGCCGGGCGGCAGACGCTCGGCGTAATGGGCAACGGCGGCGGCAAAGTCATCGATCGGCGGGGTGCCGTCGGCGGTGTTGCGGTAACCGGGGAGGTCGAGAAATTGCCCGTTGAGCGCGTCGACCGTGGATTGCAGCGGGCCGCGGCCGAGACACCAGCCGGGAATGAAAAACAGCGGAGCAGTCATGCGAGTTCCTTCAAGGCGGTGATCAGGCGTTCGATGTCGTCGGCGGTGTGTCCGGCCGACAGCGAAATGCGCAGCCGGGCGCTGCCCTTGGGCACGGTCGGCGGGCGGATCGCCGGCGTCCACAGCCCGCGCTGGCGCAAGGCATCGGCGAGTTGCAGCGCAGCCTGGTTGTCGCCGACGATCAGCGGCTGGATCGCGGTATCCGACGGCAGCAAGGTCCACGGCAGGCCGGCGAGGCCGGCGCGCAATTGCGCGATGTGCGCCTGCAGCCGGGTGCGCAGGTCGTCGCCGGCGGCGATCAGGCGCAGGCTGGCGTGCAGCGCGCAGGCGACGGCTGGCGGCGCGGCGGTGGTGAAGATGTAGCCGCGACCGCAATTGAGCAGGTAGTCGATGGCGGTTTCCGAACCGGCGACGAAGGCGCCGCCGACGCCGGCGGCCTTGCCCAGCGTGCCCATCAGCAGCAGGCGCGGATGGTAGGGCAGGCGGCAATGCGCCAGGCTGCCTTCGCCGTGTGGCCCGAGTACGCCGAAGCCGTGGGCGTCGTCGATCACCAGCCAGGCGTCGTACGCTTCGGCGAGGGCAAACAACTCGTTGAGCGGGGCCAGGTCGCCGTCCATGCTGAAGACGGCGTCGGTGACGATCAGCTTGCTGGCGGCCGGGCTTTTTTCCAACAGTTGCGCCAGCGCGGCCATGTCGTTATGGGCGTAGCGGTGGACCTCGGCGCCCTGCGCCTTGGCCAGTTGCATCGCGTCGATCAGCGAGGCGTGGTTGAGCTTGTCGGCGAACACGGCGGCGCCACGGCCGGCAAAGGTCGGAGTGACGGCGATGTTGGCCAGATAGCCGGTGGCAAAGCTGAGCACGCGGGGAAAGCCGACGAAGGCGGCCAGCGCCTGTTCCAGGTCTTCGTGCGCCTGCATGTGACCGCTGACCAGGTGTGCCGCGCCGCTGCCGGCGCCCCATTGCCCGGCGCCTTCGGCCAGCGCAGCGGCGAGGCGCGGGTCGCTGGCCAGGCCGAGGTAGTCGTTGCTGGCGAAATTAAGCAATTTTTGCCCGTCGACCGTGACTTCGCGGCCGCAGGGGCTGGCCAGTAGCCGCCGGCGACGGCGCAGACCGCTGCTGTCGAGCTCGGCGAGATGGGCGAGCAGCCGTGTTTCGAGTGACGACGGGGGGACGGCGGACAGCGGTTCGAGACTCATCGGGCGGATGCGGGTGAAGGAAGGCAAGACAAACGAAAGAGCGGGAGGGTAACATTTTGCCGCTGCCGATGGCGTACCGGAAAGTCACTGTTTGCACGGTCGACCGTGTCGCCAAGGCAAAATCCGGTCGGCGGGAACTCCTGCCGGACGCCGCTTTCTTAGACCTCTTTGCCGCTGGAAACATGCCATGAGTCAAACTCCGAACGTTCTCTTCGAACCGCTGCGCGCCGGTGCCTTGCGTTTGCCCAACCGTATCCTGATGGCGCCGTTGACCCGCTGCCGCGCTGAGCCGGGGCATGTGCCGGGCGCGCTGATGGCCGAACATTATGCACAACGAGCGAGCGCCGGCCTGCTGATCGCCGAGGCGACGATGGCGATGGAGGGTAATTCGGCTTTCTGGAAGGAGCCGGGGATCTATTCGCCGGCGCAGATCGCCGGCTGGAAACAGGTGACCGATGCGGTGCATGCGGCCGGTGGCCAGATCGTGCTGCAGTTGTGGCACGGCGGTCGCGCCTGCCATCCGCTGCTCAACGATGGTCGGCAGCCGGTGGCGCCGAGTCCGCTGGCGATCGAAAACGACGAAGTGCATACGCCGCAAGGCAAGCAGCCCTATGTCGTGCCGCGCGAGCTGGCCGACGCCGAACTGCCGGGAATTGTCGCCGGCTTCGCCCAGGCGGCCGCCAATGCCAAGGCGGCGGGCTTCGACGGGGTCGAGGTGCATGGCGCCAACGGCTACCTGCTCGACGAGTTCCTGCGCGATGGCGCCAATCGCCGCAGCGGTCCTTACGGCGGTCCGCTGGAAAACCGCGCCCGCCTGCTGCTGGAAGTGACCGAGGCGGTGTGCAAGGTTTGGGGCAGCGAGCGGGTCGGGCTGCGGATTTCGCCGCTCAACAGCTTCAACAGCATGATCGACAGCGATCCGGTCGGGCTGACGGCCTGGCTGGCCGGGCGCCTCAACGATTTCGGGCTGGCTTACCTGCATGTGATGCGCAGCGATTTCTTCGGTCTGCAGAAAGGCGACGTGCTGACCCCGGCGCGGGCCAATTTCAAGGGTGTGCTGATCGGCAACATGGGTTACTCGGCCGCCGAGGCCGAAGCCGCGATTGCCGCCGGCCAGCTCGACGCGGTGGCCTTTGGCGTGCCTTTCCTCGCCAACCCCGACCTGCCGGCCCGGTTCAAGGCCGGCGCAGCGCTCAACGCGGCCGACTCGGCAACCTTCTATTCGCCGGGCGCGGCGGGTTACACCGATTATCCGACCCTGGCCGGTTGAACTCCGGCCGCTGCAGCAAAAAGGGCCGTGGCGTTTGCCGCCACGGCCCTTTTTTACGGTCCACCGCCACGCGCGGCAAAAACGACTCAGGCCCGCATCACAACAGCTTGGACAAGCCCTTGACCTCGAAGCGCAGGGCACCGGTCGGGCAGGTGTCGACGCACAGGCCGCAACGGGTGCAGTCCGGGCCGAGGCCGATCTGTTCTTCGTCGGCGCGGCCCTTGACCGTCACGTCGAGGACGTGCGGTACCAGGCAGACCTTGCGGCAATCGCCTTCGTGGAAGCAGTGTTCGACGTGGTAGGTGATCTGCAAGGGCGAAATGATGCCGACGGCGCCGTAGGTCAGGCCGATCGGGCAGACGTAGCGGCACCAGGCGCGGCGCGACCAGAAGATTTCAAACAGCAGCAGCAGGAAGACCCAGCCGAGTGCCAGGCCCGGGCCGTAGATCAGCGCCCGCGACAGGATGCCGGTTGGCGACAGGGTCTCGAACACGGTGTAGCCAGTCACCACCGCCATCAGGCCGAACAGCAGCCAGAATACCGTGCGCGCGCCACGATGAAATTCGTGGTCGGTGACGATCTTTTTTTCCACCAGCTTGAGATGCAGCTTTTCGGTCCATTCCGCCAGCAGGTGGTAGGGGCAGACCCAGGAACAAAAACTACGCCCGCCGAGCAGCACCCAGATCAGAAAAACGGTGAAGGTGCCGATGAACAGGTTCACGATGATGTGCTTGTGGGCCAGCATCACCTGCAGGGCGGAGTTCAGGTCGATCAGGTGAAAGCCGGCAAAGCGCGAGGCCGTCAGGGCGCCTTCGAGCAACTGGATGTCGAGCCAGAAGCTGAAAACGAAGAGGAGATTGACGGCCAGCAGCACTGCCCAGCGCCGGTTGCGCCACTTGTGGCTGACTTCGTGGTGCGCGCGGGCGTGGAGTTTTTCCTTGACGAAACGATCCTTGTCCTCGTACTTGAGGAACATGATCTTCTGTACATTCTCGGAGACTTTTTCGGGCTTTTTCGGCGCAGCCCCGAGCATGATCTTGATTTGGTCGATAAATCGGCTCATGACGAACTCCGCTCAGGCTTTCCAGGGGGCTTGCGCATCGATGACAATGGCCGCCGGTTCGACCGGGCAGACCATCTCGCAGACGCCGCAACCAACGCAGGGTTCATGTACGACGGGTAGCCCTTTCGGCTTGCCGTCCTTGTCCAGTCCCTTCTTTACCGTAATGGCGCCCTTGATCGGGCAGGCCTGCTCGCAGAGATCGCATATCTCGGTTTCGTAGCTGTAGTCGCGTACGGGAATCGGCTTCCAGCGGTCGACCTTCATGTAGCGCAGCATGCCCTCGAAGGAGGCGCCGCGTGCCTGTCCCTTGAAGCCCTTGCCCTGAATCGCAAGACAGGACTCGGGACGCGCCAGGCGGGCAACGCCAATCCGCTCCTTGAGGTTCAGGGTCGGTTCGGCATCTTTTTCCTTGGCCAGCAGGATGGGCGCGGCAGCCATCTTCATGCCATCGCGGGCGTCCATGAACTCGGGCTTCTTGTAAGTCAGTGCGCCAGTCGGGCAGGCGAGGATGCACTGCACCGCATCGCAGGAGAAATCGCAGGCCTGATCGCGGGCAGCGATGTAAGGCACGCCGATCCCGAAACCGTCCGTGATGTCGGCGAGCTTGATTGCCTGTACCGGGCAGACCTGGACGCACTGGCCGCATTTGATGCACGAGGAAAGGAAGTCGGCCTCGTCGAGCGCACCGGGTGGGCGCAGGCGTGCCGGCCGGGCATCGGAAAGCGGGATATAGCCTAGCAGCGACAGCCCGGAAACGCCGACGGTCAGCCCCAGGGACTGCAGGAACTTGCGCCTGGCTTTTTGCGCCTTTTCCAGGGACATCGCGGGTTTACGCGATGCAGGCTGGCCACCCGGCGCTTGCGGGGGGGTGCTCTCGGTCATGTTCAGACCCTTTTTTCAGGTTTTACGAAGCGTGGCTCCGGATCCTTCAATTGCAGCTCGGGCGATGAAAAGGGGGCCAGGCGCTCAAGAAAATCGAGCAATTCAAGAACCGGAGAGTTCTTGAAGAAGGTTGCCATCGGGGTTTCGATCCAGATCTGATCGGCGTAGGCATACAACTCGTGTGCCGTATCGCCGACACCGTCGCCGTTACGGTCGAAGCCCTGATAGTCGGCAAAATAATTGCGCCGCCATTCGTTCTTGTCGGCAACGCCGCGTCCCATCTGCACCACGTCGGTCAGGTTGCCCTCGAAGACGTTGTCGGCGAGGATGTTGCCGCCCAACTCACTGGTGAAACGCACGGCAATGCCGTTGAAGGCAAAACGGTTGCGATTGAAGCGCAAGGTGGTGTCCGGCTCGAAGGGCGAGAGATCGGAACCGACGCCGACGGCACAGTAGATGATCTCGTTGTCCTCGACGTCGGAATCGCTGGATTCCTTGAAGCCAAGAGCCATGCCGGCGGCACCGGTGGCGTGCGAAATGGTGTTGCGGCGCAGATGCACGCGCTCGGTGTACATCAGGTAGATGCCCACCGAGTTGTCGTAGAAGGCGTTGTCCTCGACATCGTTGTCCTTGGCGAACATGAAGTGGATCGAGTAGCGGCTGCGCTTGCCGATATTGCCGCGCCAGACGTTGTGGTTCGAGTACCAGGCCACCATGTCGCGGGAATCGACGACTTCGTTCTTTTCAACCAGGTTGTGGTTGCTGTACCAGAGCCGAAGTCCGTCACCCCGCACGCCGAGATCGCGTACCTTGGATGTGATGTGATTTTCACGGATGGTGTTGTGATTCGCCTGCTTGAGGTCGATCCCGAAGAGGCAGTCGCGGATGTCGACGTGCTCGACCAGGTGATGATTGCCGCGCACATTCAGGCAACTGTCGTCGCTGTCGTGCGAGTCGCCGGAGCCTTGCAGACGCAGGTTGCGCAAGGTCACGCCCTGGGCATCGATGACGAAGACGGTACCCTTGCCGCCGCCGTCCACACTGACCCGATCCTCGCCATCGACGATCAGCGGCTTGTCGATCAGCACCGGGCCAGCGTAGTCGCCGGCCGGAATCTTGAGCACCGAGCCGGCTGGAGCCGCATCGATCAGCGGCTGCAGCCAGGGCAGGTCGGTGCGGTGCGGTGCCGAGGGGCGGCGGGATTTTTCGTCGGAGGAACCCCAGTTGGCGGAAAGATTGGGCTTGCCCATGTCTTCCGATTCCGAGATTGCCAGGCCGGCCAGCCCGAGGCCGGCCACGGCGATGGTGGCCAGCCCGAAACGGCGCAGGGCGGAAGTCAGGGCGCGAAACGGGAAGGACATGCCGCTCGTCGCCTTATTCGGCCTGACCTTCGCGCAATTGCTTGCGGCGCAGGAGCAGGGCCAGGGTTTCGCAGAAGAAAATCACCACCAGCAGGCCATAACCCCAGTACGGGTAGGAGAAGGTGGAGAACTGGGCGACCTTGCCTTCGCCGAAGACGGTGGGCATGAAGGGCTTGACGGTGAAGGCGCCCCACGGGTGCAGGTTGTGACCGAAAAACCACAGCCAGCCGGCGTAGGTGATCAGGAAGAAGACCGGGAGAAGGGCCGGAATCAGCGGCAGCAGAAGCTGGAAGTTACGAACCGTGGCCACGCCGGCAATGATGAAAATCATGACCGCGATCAGGCCGGCGATGACCAGCTGGGAATAGCTGCGCACGTTGTCGCCCCAGACCTTGATCTTGTCCGGTTCCTTGAAGAAGGCACCGGCTTCCTGCATGTAGTGCTGGACGTGGGCTTCCAGGTGGCCGAGCACGAACTGGTCAACCAGCATCCAGGCGGCAACAGCGGCAAAGCCCACGGTCAACGCGGCGAGACGGGCTTTTTTGCGCGTCAGGGTGAAGGCAATCATCATCACGGCAAAGAAGCCGAAGAAAAATTTGGCCAGCGGCTTTTCAACCGGAGCGCCAGTGGCGATGGGGAACATGCCGACGTAGTGGTTGATGGTGTTCATCTCATGCACGCAGTCGAGACCTTCGGCACCCTTGTCGATATTCTTCTTGGCATCAAGGATGGGGTTGTAGCGCTCGTCGTCGTGAGAGAGGTCCTTCTGGATGATTTCGTTGGCCATCCGCGTGCCTTTGCCGGCTACCTTGCAGCCGTTATAGACACCATCGAAGTGGAAGTGGATGCGGATGCCATCGGGGAAGGCATCTTCCGGATAATTCGGCGCGGTGAGGGAGACCCACCAGATCGGGGAGAAATAGGCGGCGACCAGGGCGATGAGGGCCAGGAAAGTCAGGCCACCGATGATTTTGTTTTGCTTTTCCATGGAACTGTTCTCTGTCAGCGTGAAATAAGGATATTTCGGGAAGAGGGCGGGGGCACCTCTACGGGATTCGCTCGAGGAGCCCGGCATCGCCGCGGCGATGCCGGGGAGACTGAACCCGCTGCCACACGGAGCGGGTGTCGTCCAGTCGCGGAATCGAAGATCCGCTAAGTGAAATTACTTCTTCTTGGCAGCCTTGGGCTTGCACATCGAACCCGGCATCACCAGGCTGGCCTGGTAGGCCGAAATGGCGATCAGCTGGTCGTTGGTGTAAGGCTTGATCACCTTGACCATGTCCGGGTTGGCGTTACGGCGGTGGCCGTCGCGAATTTCGGTCATCTGACGCAGCAGGTACTTGTAGTGCTGACCGGCGATCACGGGGTAGAACTTCTCCTTGTTGCCATCACCATTCTTGCCGTGGCACTCGAGGCACTGCTTTTCATACAGTTCCTTGCCCTTGGCGACTTGCATGGCGGCATCGGGACCTTCGTACTTGCCGTGTTCGACCGGGATGCACAGGCTTTCGATGTAGGCGGCGGCATCGGCCAGTTCCTGCGGGTCGGTCAGGGTGGCGGCGAACGGGTACATGGTCGGGTTGTCGCGGGTACCGGCGCGGATGTCGGCCATCTGCTTGATCAGCACGGTGGTGTGCTGGCCGGCGAGCTGCGGGAAGGTGCCGTCCGGGCGACCGGCGCCGGAAGGCAGGTGGCAGGCGCCACAGACTTCATAGGCTTCCTCGCCGCGCTTCTTG
The DNA here is from genome assembly GCF_023150235.1 of Azonexus sp. Taxonomy (GTDB): domain Bacteria; phylum Pseudomonadota; class Gammaproteobacteria; order Burkholderiales; family Rhodocyclaceae; genus Azonexus. The sequence continues at coordinate 35,688 of NZ_JAKLLH010000013.1, read as the reverse complement.
TCGCCCTTGAGCTTCAGCGCTTCGGATTTTTCACCGCCGTCGGCGTTCCATTTGTAGCCCTTCGCTTCGATACCGTCGGAATGAGGGGCCGGAGGGCCAGCAAAGGCGGTGCCGGCGGCAAGGAGGCCAACGAGCAACAGGGATGCTTTCATCTTTGAATCCTTTTTAACTTGGAAATAACTTGGGAATGCCTTGGAAAAGATTGTCACATTTCCAATATCAGCATTCCTTGATGTGGGTCATTTGCCCCTGGTGAAGGGGCTTTCAGGCTTATTTCAGCTTGGCGAGGTAATCGGCGATGGCCTTGATTTCCTCGTCGTTGACCAGGTGCATCACACCCTTCATCGCGGCGGTCTGGCCGTTGTTGCGGGCGCCGCTCTTGATGTCCTTCATCTGCTGCTCAAGGTAGGCGGAATTCTGGCCGGAAACCTTCGGATAGTTCGGCATCAGGGGCTTGTCGCCCTTGGGGCCGTGGCAGGCGTTACAGGTCTTGTCGGCGTACAGCTTGGCACCATCGGGAGCGGCGATGGCGGGGGTGGCGACAATGGCTGCAGCAATCAGAGACATTACGAATTTCATGGATTTTCCCTCCGTTAAGTAAAACGGGGAGCAGATTGCCTCTGCTCCCCGAAAATTGCCTTAAGTCAGATCAATTCAGTCCGTGGACCGGATTTACTTGACTTTCTTGGCGCCGTTCTGCTCAAGGAAAGTCTTGGCGCGCAGACCGAGGTCGGCTGCCTTGACTTGGTACTGCCAGACCTGCTCGGCCCACAGATTGGCCTGGTCCCAGTCCTTCTTGGCGGCTGCGGCTTCATGCTTGGCCTTGGCATCCTTCATCTTGCCCAGCTGGTCGGTTGCATCGTCGACCATGTTTACAACATCCGGGAAGTCCTTGAAGTTGACGCTGGTGATGTAGCCGACCACCTGATCGATGACAGCCTGGGTGTCGGCTACCTTCTTCAAGGTGTTCTTGTAATCGACTTCGGTGTAGTTGGCCTTGGCTTCCGCCGTCTTGGTCGGCTTCCAACCCTTCGGCTTGACCAGCAGGTAACCCATCATTTCAAGGTGCAGGGCGGAGCAGAATTCCGTGCAGTAGTACGGATAGACGCCTTCCTTGTCGGCCTTGAACTTGACGGTCACGGTCTTGCCCGGTTCGACCGACGCATGCACGTTGTAGGTCGAGACGGTGAAGCCGTGGGTTTCGTCCTGGGCACGTTCGAGGTTGGTCAGATGGACGGTGATTTCGTCGCCCACTTCCGCCTCGATGGTTTCCGGCGTGATGTGCGAACGGATCAGGGTACCCTTGACCTCGATCTTGTTGCCCTTCTTGGTGGTGACTTCTTCACCGGCACGGACGGCGCCCGGATGCGGCTTGTCGGTGCGGGAATCGGTACCGACCTTGTAACGCACGCCCGGCTTCAGCTTGGTGGCGTCAATGGCGACGGCGTAGTGCGGCTCGCCCAGCGGTAGCGGCATGTCGTACAACAGTTGCATCTTGTCGTTCGAAATGTCGATCAGCTGGTGGTTTTGCGGGTGCAGCGGGCCAACCGGCACGAAGCGGTCGATGGCCAGCTTGTTCAGCGCAACCAGGTAACGGCCCTTCGGATCGGCGGAGTCGCCTTCCATGGCCATCAGGTGGCCGATGTTGTAGTGCACGGAGATCTTGTCGAGCACCTTGCCTTCGCAGTAGTTCCACTTCACGACCTGGGAGTCGACATACAGGGAGGTGTAAGCCGTGCAAGCCTTGGAGTCATACTGGGTATGCAGGGGGCCGAGGCCGAGCTGGACCTGGGTGTGCAGCGCGTCCTTCATGCCGATGACCGGGATTCCGTACGGGTCCTTGGACTCGAACTTGCCAGCCTTGATCGCAGCCTGGATCTTCTCGAAGGAGTAGACCGAGGTGTGGGTATCCAGCTTGCCGGAAACGGTGATGAACTTGCCGTCCGGGCTGACGTCGACGCCGTGCGGCGACTTCGGCTCGGGTACCAGGAAGAGCACGCCTTCCTTGGTCGTGACTTCGAGCGGCAGAACCTTGTGACCGTTGATGGTCTTGGCCTTGCCGGCCTTGACCAGTTCCTCGGCCTTCTTCCAGTTCACGATGTGCATGTAGTCGGTGTCCTTGGCGGAGCAACCGGCTTCGTACGGGGGGCGACCCTTTTCGATGCCACCGACGTAACGTTCGGAACAGAAGGAGTTGGTGAAGGACCAGCCATCGGACGGACCTTTGCCGGAGTCGGAGAGATCCTGCCAGTACGGGGGGGCTTCAACCGAGAAGGATTCCTTCGGATCGAGGCGACCTTCCTTGCGGTCGAACTTCCAGTAGGTGATGCCGCCGCGGTACTTTTCGTTCATATCCTCGAGCGGATAGAACTTCTTGTTTTCCATCGGGGTCGGGTACTGGGCGGCTTCGATCACGTACTCGGTGTTCGGCGTCACGAAGGCGCCACCGTGTTCGGACTTGTAGATCGGGTTGGTCACGATCTGCTTGGTTTCGAAGTCGCGCAGGTCAATCACGGCGAGGCGCGGGTTGGCCTTGTCGTTGATGAAGAGGAATTGACCGTCGTACTTGCCCTGGGTTTCGGAGATGGCCGGGTGGTGCGTGTCACCCCAGGTGATTTCCTTGCCATCGATCCAGCCCTGCTTCAGCACGGCCTTGGAGTTTTCGTCGTAGCCGTAGCCCTGCCAGGGTTCCGGGGTGAACACGCCGATGTATTTCAGGATGCGCATCGACGGAATGCCGTACACAATGATCTGACCGGACTGGCCGCCGGAGGCGAAGACGACGAATTCGTCGCGCTTGCCGGTCGGAACGTAGGTCTTGGCGGCGGCCAGCAGATCCTGCTGGCTCAGGCCACGACGCTTCATCACGTCCTGCAGCGATTCGGCGGCGCCGGCGGATGCGGCACCCAGACCCAGCGTGGCTGCGATGAGCAGCGTGCTGGTCTTAACTGCGAATGATTTCATTTAAATCTCCCATGAAAATCAAGAAGTTCAACCTTCTATTCCCCATCGCTGCATTGCGACAAAACGCCGCTGCGGCAATTTGTCGCACACTTTACTCCTCATGCCGTGATCAAAAATTGATTTTTGTTAATTCCGGTTGGGGCGATACAGGCAAGAATCCCTCTCTGTCGGCGTTTTCAGCTTTTTGCTCGCCGCACGGAAAGACGGACACGTGAAGAAAAAACTCCTGATAGATCTGATCGGCCTCCTGCTGATCGCACTGATAGTCGTCGTCGGCTACAAACTTTCTCCCCTGCTCATGCCGCAAGCCGATACCGTGGTGCATCCCGATCCCGGCTGCGATTTGCAGCGCCAGTCCTGCGCCGTGGAACTGCCGGGGGGCGGGCGCGTGGAACTGAAGGCTTCGCCCCTCCCGATACCCATGGTCAAGCCCTTTACCGTCATGGTTCGTGTCGAGGGAGCGGAGGTTCGGGCAGTCGAGGTCGACTTCGCCGGTATCGACATGAACATGGGGTTGAATCGTCCCCGGCTCGAGGCTCGCGGCAACGGCGAGTTCGTCGGCGAGGCAACGCTGCCGGTATGCATCACCGGGCAGATGGACTGGCAAGCCACGGTTCTGCTGAGTACGAGCGGAGGACGGATTGCGCTTCCCTATCGTTTCGCTGCCGGTGGAGGAAATTGACATGCCCTTGATGTTGAAGGAAAAAACTCAGGAGCGACTGCTCGCCTTGGTGGCAGCGATCCTGGTGGCGGCAGTGCTCGGCCTGGCCTTGTTCTGGCAACCCGATATTCCCGAAATCCCCATGCCCCGCGCCAGCGTGCCGAGCGGGGGCGATTTCGTACTCCAGTCGGCCGACGGTCCGGTGGATCTGCGCGATTTTCGTGGTCGCCTGACGCTGGTCTATTTTGGCTACACCTTCTGTCCCGATGTCTGCCCGACCTCGCTGGCCGCAACCAGCGAGGGCTTGAAGCAGCTGACGCCGGACGAGGCGGCCAGGGTGGCAATGCTCTTCGTTTCGGTCGATCCCGAGCGCGATACGCCGGCACGGCTCAAGGAGTATGCCCAGTTCTTCCATCCCGGCATCATCGGCGTTACCGGCAAGCCGGAAGAATTGGCGGGCATTGCCCGCCGCTATGGTGCCTTCTACGCCCGCGAGGCCATCGCTACCGCCGGGGATGGTTATGTGGTCGACCACACCTCGGATACCTACGTCGTCGGCCCGGATGGTCGCCTGCTCGGCAAGATCGGGCATGCGACTCCCCCGGGCGAAGTCGTTGCGACCATCCGCAATTATCTGAAGCAAAACTGAAAGTGAGTCCCCGATGAAAAAAGTTTCCCTGCTGCTCTCCGCCCTGTTCGTTTCCGGAGCGGCCCTGGCCGGTGCCGCCGACCAGGTCACGGTCCAGGAACCCTATGTCCGCCTGGCACCGCCCAATGCGCCGGCCACCGGGGCTTTCATGGTGATCAAGAACAACGGCGACAAGGATGTGAAGGTGCTCAAGGCTTCCAATCCGGCCTCGAAAATCACCGAGTTGCACAACCACATCAACGATAACGGCGTAATGAAGATGCGGCCGGTCCAGGCCATCGAGATCAAGGCCAAGGGCGAGGCCGTGCTCAAGCCGGGTGGCCTGCACGTGATGCTGATCGACCTCAAGGCCCCGATGAAGGAAGGCGATAGTGTGCCGCTGACGCTTTCCTTCGACGACGGTAGCAGCAAGACCTTCGACGCCAAGGTGGTCCGCCCGACGGCCGCCGCCATGCCGTCGATGCCGCAGCACGATCACAAGCATTGATCCCGGAAGGAAGCAGTGTCGATGCCGATGCTGCGGAGGATCGGGGCGGGCTTCCGCTTACCGGATCGTGACCGGCTGTCGCTTCCGCGGTTTTGTACCCGGGAGCGGCGGAAATTCCCCATTTTCACGGTCGACCGTGAAAATGGGGATAAATCCCGCGTGAGGGGAGCATGATCCGCGCAATGCTTTCCGAGGCCTGGCAGGCCATGGGGGCCAACCGCCTGCGCACGGCTTTGACCATGCTCGGCATGGTGATTGGCGTGGCGGCGGTGGTGATCATGATGGCAATCGGCCAGGGGGCCCAGTACGCGGTGCAGCAGACGATCGGTACCATGGGTTCCAATCTCTTCATCGTGCTTTCAGGCTCCTTCACCACTTCCGGTGTGCGCAGCGGCTCGGCCGGTGCGCCGACCCTCAATGTCGCCGATGCGGAAGCGATTGCCGAACTCGACGGAGTGGCCAACGTCGCGCCGACGCATCAAGGCTCGCGGCAGTTGGTCTACGGGGCGCAGAACTGGAGTTCCCAGGTGATCGGGACGACGCCGGAATACCTCGAGGCGCGCGCCTGGAACATCGTTCAAGGTGCCGGTTTTGGCGATTCGGACGTGCGCTCGGCGACTCGCGTCGCACTGATCGGCAAGACCGTCGCCGATAACCTGTTCGCCGATGAAGACCCGGTCGGCAAAACCCTGCGTATTCAGCAGAATCCCTTTGTCGTGATCGGCGTGCTCGGTAGCAAGGGGCAGAATCTCGACGGGCGCGATCAGGACGATACGGTCATCGTTCCCTTGACCACGGCCCAGCGCAAGGTCTTCGGCACGCCTTTTCTCGGCTCGGTGCGGATGATCATGATTCAGGCCGACCACAGCGAGAACATGCAGAAAACGATGGAAGCCGTGACCGCCTTGCTGCGCCAGCGGCATCGCCTGCGCGAGGGGCAACCGGATGATTTCTTCATGCGCAACCTCTCGGCGGCGGCCGAGTCCGAGGCCGAAACGACGCGGACCATGTCGATCCTGTTGGGGGCCATTGCCTCGATTTCCCTGCTGGTCGGCGGCATCGGAATCATGAACATCATGCTCGTCTCGGTGACCGAGCGGACGCGCGAAATCGGTATTCGCATGGCCATCGGCGCCCGCGAGCGAGATATCCTGACGCAATTCCTGCTCGAGGCGATCATCATATCGATTGCCGGTTGCCTGATCGGTCTCCTGCTTGGCCTTGGCGCCGCCCTGCTGGTCAATTTCCTGAGCGGCATGGTGATCGTCGTTTCCGGCAGTTCGGCGCTCGTCGCCTTCGCGGTGGCCGCCAGCGTCGGAGTCTTCTTCGGCTGGTACCCGGCGCGCAAGGCGGCGCGGCTCGACCCGATCGAGGCACTCCGCTACCAGTGAGCATATCCCCGTGCGTTACGAACCTGTGCGCCACCTGCCTTATTCCCCCCATCCATCGGCGGGCTTTTCAGGTTAAATTGCTGCTTTGTGTCAACGGGTTGACACCCTGGAGGCAATGGTGGATGACGATTGGGTGGAGGGGCCGGGCGCCCCGATTTGCTGGCGTACCGTAGTCGAGCTACAGGCCGGCATGGTGCTTGCCCGCCCTGCGGTCGGTACGCAAGGCGGGCGGGCGACCTTGCTTATCGGTGCCGGCGCGGTGCTCGGCGAAAGCACCATCGCCCAACTCATCGCGCGCGGTGTGGACTGCGTGGCCGTATTTGCCGCCCCCCTCGAAGACAGCGTTCAGGCAGAACGGCAGGCGGCTCATGAGGCCCGTCTGCGCGAGATTTTCGGTGGCGACGGCAGTCATGGCGGTTGTGCCGGCCTGCTGGCGGCAATGTGCAAACTCGGGCCGTGCCGATGCTGAGCCAGATCGATCCCGCGCACGAGATTTCCCGTCTTGCTGCCGCCCTGCCGCCTTTTCCCCGCGTTGTCCACGAGTTGCTCGAACTCTTGCGCAATGACGAGCTCTCGATTGAAACCCTGGCCCGTGTCGCGCGCAACGATCCGGTCATCGCCGGCCAGATCCTGTCGGTGGCCAACCAGGTACGCCGCCTGCGCCTGCAGCCGGATCTCGGCGACCCCTTTGCCGCGACTTCCCTGATCGGGCTCAACCGGGTACGCCAGATCGTCATCAGCGCCGGGATGAACCGCTTTGTCGAGACGGCAGCCGGCAACATCGCCTTTTTCTACGGTCATTCGCTGGCCGTGGCCATTGTTGCGCAGGAACTGGCAAGCCTGCACGAACTTCCGCCGGAAGATGCCTATATCGCCGGCATCCTGCACGATATCGGTCAGCTCTGTTTCCACATTTCCGCCCCGGAGCTCTACCGGGAGGTGCTCGAGCGAGCCAGGGCGGATGGACGGCTGATCGAGCATGAAGTGGCCGCCTTGGGCAGCAACCATTGCCTGATCGGTAGCCTGCTTGCCGAGCACTGGCATCTGCCGGCCGAGGTTCTGCGTGCCATTGCGACGCACCATGACCGGGAGGCGCCGGAGAATCGACTGCAGGCGGTGCTGATGATCGCCGAGGTGCTCGCCCGTGCGCTCGACCTGCCGCCGTCGCCGGATAACCGCGTCCAGCACCTCAATCCACTGGCTTGCGATCTACTCGGGATCGATTTCGCGGCCCCGGCAATGCAGGATTGCCTGGGCCGCTGCCGTGCGCGCTTCCGCTACCTCTCCTCCGGGATCAAACCCCCTGCTTCAGGCTTGCCGCGATGAAGTCGTCGAGATCGCCGTCGAGCACTGCCTGGGTATTGCCGACTTCGTGGTTGGTGCGCAGATCCTTGATCCGGCTTTGGTCGAGGACGTAGGAGCGGATCTGGTGACCCCAGCCGATGTCGGACTTGGCATCTTCCAGTTTCTGCTGTTCGGCCTGCTGCTTGCGCAACTCGTGCTCGTAGAGGCGGGCGCGCAGCATTGACCAGGCTTCGTCGCGGTTGCGGTGCTGCGAACGGTCGTTCTGGCACTGGACAACGATGCCGGTGGGAACGTGGGTCAGGCGCACGGCCGAATCGGTCTTGTTGATGTGCTGACCGCCGGCGCCGGAGGCACGGTAAGTGTCGGTGCGCACATCGGCCGGATTGATCGCAATCTCGATTGAATCGTCGACTTCCGGGAAGACGAAGACCGAGGTGAAACTGGTGTGACGGCGGGCGTTGGAGTCGAAGGGCGACTTGCGGACCAGGCGGTGGATGCCGGTTTCGGTACGCAGGGTGCCGTAGGCGTAATCGCCGGAGATCTTGACCGTCGCGCTTTTGATGCCGGCGACGTCGCCTTCGGATTCTTCCATGACTTCCACGGTGAACCCCCTCTTTTCGCCGAATTTCAGGTACATGCGCAGCAGCATCGAGGCCCAGTCCTGGGCTTCGGTACCGCCGGCGCCAGCCTGGATCTCGAGGAAGCAGTTCGAGGGGTCGGCGGGGTTGTTGAACATGCGACGGAATTCGAGCTGCGCCAGCTTTTTCTCGATCTCGCCGCAGTCGGCCTCGACTGCGTGCAGCGTCTCGTCGTCATTTTCCTCGCGGCCCATCTCGAATAGCTCGCGGCCGTCGGTGATGCCGGCAGCAACCGCTTCGAGGACGAGGACGATGTCTTCCAGCGCTTTTTTCTCACGGCCCATTTCCTGGGCGCGTTTCGGTTCATCCCAAATCTTGGGATCTTCCATTTCCTTGGAGAGCAGGGTCAGGCGTTCGCGTTTGTGATCGTAGTCAAAGATACCTCCGCAGCTCGGCGGCGCGCTGCGCCAGATCGTCGAGCTGGTTGGAGATGGCATTGAGTTGTTCGGCTTCCATGTTCTTTCCGTGACTAAGGCGTTGCAATGGCGCGAATTATAGCCGGGGCAGGCGCGACTGTTGCGCGGCATCGGCGCGATGTGCATGCCTGGAAGCTGACCCGGCGATGCACCGCTTTGGGTAAAAGGCATCCGGCATGCGCCGAAATGGGGGGCGTCGGCCCGTGTCATTCGGCGGTGGAGGAGGGCGCGCATCCGCTTCAACTAATTGATTTTGCATTGCCCCTTGCCTTGTTTGTCGCGTTGGCCTTGTCTCCGGGAGAGTGGCAGGGTTTTTGCTCGTGACGCTGGTCTACTGCTTTCCCGCGTGCCGCCGAAACACGCCTTCCTGTCGGAGAAACGGATGTTTACCGCTGAATCGCCCAGTCGCCCACCTAGTTGCTCATCCACTCGCTCATCCACTCGTTCTCCCGCACGCGCCGCTGTCTCCGGCGGTGCGCGGCACGTCTCGACCTGGGCGCGCATCGACTCTGGCCGCGTCCTGCAGGTGCTGGTCGATAACCTGGAGGGCATGGTTTTCCGCTCCGCCATTGACGAGCACTGGAGCCTGCACTTCGTCAGCGACGGCTGCCGCTCGCTGACCGGCTACGCTCCCGAGGAACTGGAGCACAACCAGGTGCTGTCGCGCGAGCAGCTGACGCACCCGGAAGATCGCCTGAAATTGCGGCAGGCCGTACTCGCGGCCCTGGAGACTTCCGGGCGTTATCGCCTCCAGTATCGTATCCGCCATCGCGATGGCAGCGAGAAATGGGTGCTCGAGCGCGGCGCGGTCGTCAGCGATGAGGCGGGGGAGCACGTGCTCGAAGGCTTTATCGAGGAAATCAGCGAGCAGGTGCTGCGCGAACGGCAACTGGCCGATGCCGAACTGCGTTACCGGAGCATCTTCGAGGACTCGGTGGTCGGTATGTTCCAGACTTCCATCGATGGCTGCTACCTCGCCGCCAACCGGGCCTTGGCCAGGCTTTACGGCTACGCCACGGTGGCCGACCTGATCGCGGGTCTGGCCGATATTGCCCGTCGGCTTTATGTCGATCCCGGGCGCCGCGAGGAATTCAAGCAGCGGATTCGCGCCAGCGGCTGCATCGTCGATTTCGAGTCCGAGGTATACCGCTGCGACGGCAGCCGCATCTGGATTTCGGAAAATGCCCACATCGTCTATGACCAGGGTGGCGAGCCGCTCTATTACGAAGGTACGGTCGAGGACATCACCGAACGCTACCGGGCGCGGCGGGAGCTGGAATATCAGGCGACACACGACCCGCTGACCGGCTTGCCGAATCGCAATCTCCTGCAGGATCGTCTGCATCAGGCGCTGCTGCGCGTCCGGCGACAGGGCGGGCGCGGCGGCGTTGCCTTCGTCGATCTGGATAATTTCAAGCTGGTCAATGACAGTCTCGGTCACGCTGCCGGCGACCGTTTGCTGGTCGAGATTGCGCAGCGCCTGCGTGCCTGCCTGCGCGATACCGATACCGTGGCCCGTTACGGTGGCGACGAATTCGTGCTCATCTTGGGCGACTACGACGGACAAGGTGAAAGATTGCCGCTGCTGGAACGCATCAAGGTGGCCATTGCCGAGCCCTTCGAGCTTGCCGGGCACGAGTTGCGCATCGATTGCAGTATCGGCATCAGCGTCTTTCCCGACGACGGCGAGGAGATGGAAAATCTGCTCCGCCATGCCGATGTCGCGGTCAACCATGCCAAGCGTCTCGGCAAGGGGCAGCACCAGTTCTATACCGCGGCGCTGAACGCGGCCGCTCGCGACCGTCTGGCGCTCGAATCGGCGCTGCGCAAGGCAGTCGATGGCGGCGACCTGTACGTGGTCTACCAGCCCAAGGTCGATGCTCGCGGCCGGGCCGTCGGTTTCGAGGCGCTGGTGCGCTGGGATAGCGAGGAGTTCGGCAGTGTTTCGCCGGTGCGCTTCATCCCGCTCGCCGAGGAAACCGGGCTGATCGGCCAGTTGACCTGGTTCGTGCTGCGCGCGGCCTGCCACGAGGCGGCCAATTGGCGCAAGGCGGGGCACCTCGACCTGCGGGTGGCGGTGAATATCTCGCCACGGCTGTTCCGCGAACGCGATCTGGCGGCGCTGGTTCGCTCGGTGCTGGACGAGGCCGGCCTGCCGCCGCAGAACCTTGAACTGGAAATCACCGAGGGGATGCTGATGGGCGACGTCCAGCGCTCGCTGGCGGTCCTGCACGAACTCAAGGCGATGGGTGTGGACATCGCAATCGACGACTTCGGTACCGGCTATTCGTCGCTGGCTTACCTCAAGCGCTTCCCCATCGACATTCTCAAGGTCGACCGTTCCTTCGTCCTCGAATGCGACGGCGACGCCGAAGCCACCGCGATCACCCGCGCCATCGTTTCGCTGGCGCACAGCCTGGGTTTGCGGGTGGTGGCCGAGGGGGTCGAGCGGCCGTCGCAGCAGGCGGTGCTCAACGCGCTCGGTTGCGAGGAATTCCAGGGCTACCTGTTTGCCCGGCCGTTGCCGGTCGAAGCGCTGGCGGCCTATCTCAACGCGCATCCGGGGCGCGGCTGAAGCAGGCAGCGGGCAGTGTGAATTTTGCCGTTTGCCACGGTCGACCGTGGCAAACGGCAAAAACGCCTTCAGCAGCGGCGCGGCCCGGCTTTCTTCAACGCCAGCGTGACCAGGAAGGGAAAGTCCGGGTCGGCGCGCTGCTGCAGCCGGTAAGCCGGCCCGGCGGCGTGGCGCAGGTATTCGCTGAGCGCGTCGAGGGCGACCGCTTCGCAGCGCAGGTCGGCGATCACTTCGCCTTCGTCTTCGTAGACCGGGAAATCGGAACAGCCGGCCGGCTTGACGTCCTGGCCATAGACGCGGCAGGTGCCGGCGTCCTGGTCGTAGGCCGGGCAGGGCTTGGTATGCACGTAGTAACGGCCGTGGGCCTCGCGGATTTCGCTCGGCCCCTGGCCGGCGCGCAGGCGGCGGTCGAAATCCTGACGCGCTTCCTCGATCCGCCACAAGGTCTTGACCTGGCGCCATTCGAGGTCGAGCACCAGCGCATCGAGCTTGCAGCACGGCCGGGTGCAGCGGGTGCAATGCGGAATCACCGAGGTTGCCTGGTAGGCGGCGGCCAGCTTGACGAGGTCGGGGCGTGCCGCCGGCGCAGCGGCAGGAGGGGGCTTTTTCGCAGCCGGTGCGGCGGGTTTGGGACGACGGGGGGCGCTCATTCGAGGTACTCGATCATCAGTTGCGGGCTTTCGACGCCCTGGTATTCGTTGATCGCCAGCCGATAGGCAATGCGGGCCTGGGCGCCGGGCTGCTGCTGGAAATTGAACTGGATCGCGTCGATCCGCGAGTTGCCCTTGCGCAGCCGCAGCTTGAGGTGCTTGTCCTTGAGGATGCGCTGCTGCTCGACTTCGAACTGGTCGAGGAACAGCGGCGCCGGGAAGCCCTGGCCCCAGACCTCGTTTTCCAGCAGGCGGGCGGTTTCCAGCGAGATGTAGCCGCCTTCGAGCGGACCGTCGGTTTCCAGCGTGCGGGTGAGGTCGGCCGGCGCCAGCAGCTCGCCGGCGATTTCGGCGAACAAGGCCTGAAAACGCGGGAAATCCGCCTCGACCAGGGTTGCCCCAGCCGCCATCGCGTGGCCGCCGAAACGTAGCAGCAGGCCGGGGGCGCGCTTGGCGACGAGATCGAGCGCATCGCGCAGGTGCAGGCCGGGGATCGAACGGCCCGAGCCCTTGACGATGCCGCCCTCGCCGCGGGCAAAGGCAAACACCGGGCGGTGCAGTTTTTCCTTGATCCGCGAGGCGAGGATGCCGACCACGCCTTCGTGCCAGTCCGGGTCGAACAACGCGATTCCGGGCGCCGGGTCGTCGGGGTCGAGGCTTTCAAGCAGGATCAGCGCCTGTTCCTGCATCCCCGATTCGATTTCGCGGCGTTCGCGGTTGAGCTGGTCGAGTTGCTGGGCGATGTTGAGCGCCCGCGCCGGGTCGTCGGTGATCAGGCATTCGATGCCCAGGCGCATGTCGGCGAGGCGGCCGGCGGCGTTCAGCCGGGGGCCGAGCAGGAAGCCGAGGTCGAAGGCGGTGGCGCGCCCGGCGTCGCGACCGGCGGCCTTGAACAGCGCGGCGATGCCCGGCTGCAGCTGGCCGGCGCGCATGCGCTTGAGGCCCTGGCTGACCAGGATGCGGTTGTTGCGGTCGAGCTTGACCACGTCGGCGACGGTGCCGAGGGCGACCAGGTCGAGCAGGCTGGCGAAGTTGGGCTCCGGGCGCTCGGCGAACCAGCCGCGCGTGCGCAGCTCGGCGCGCAGCGCGAGCATCACGTAGAACATCACCCCGACGCCGGCGATGCACTTGGACGGAAAATCGCAGCCGGGCTGGTTGGGGTTGACGATGCAATCGGCGTTGGGCAGTTCGTCGCCGGGCAGGTGGTGGTCGGTGATCAGCACCGCCATGCCCAGTTCCTGCGCGCGGGCGACGCCGGCCAGGCTGGCGATACCGTTATCGACGGTGACGATCATGTCCGGCGATTGCTCGGCGGCGAGGTCGACGATTTCCGGCGACAGGCCATAGCCGAACTTGAAGCGGTCGGGGACCAGAAAATCGACTTCGGCACCGAGCAGGCGCAGGCCGCGCATGCCGACTGCCGTCGCGGTGGCGCCGTCGCAGTCGTAGTCGCCGACGATCAGCAGTCGGGCCTCGGCTTCGATCGCATCGGCCAGCAGCACGGCGGCGTCGCTGGCGTGGGTCAGGGTGGCCGGCGGCAGCAGCGACTTGAGTTCGTAATCGAGTTCGCTCCGCTCGCTGACGCCGCGCGCGGCGTAAAGGCGGGCGAGCAGGGGATGCACGCCTTGTTGTTCGAGTTGCCAGGCGGCGCGCGGCGGGCTGTTGCGGGTGACGAGTCGGGTCACGGCGATCCTTGCGGGAGGTGAGGCGAAAAATGGGGGCGGAAAAAAGCTCGCTGAACCGAGGGGCGGGGGACTTCAGCGCGAGGCGTTCTGCGGTCCGGCGAGCTGTCCGGCGAGGGCGGCCAGGTCGCGGCAGCCGGCCCAGAATTTCCAGCGTTCGCCGCCGGCAAAGTGCCAGCGCAATTCGCCGAAAATCGTCGGAGCGATCAGGTCGACCGTAGCAAAGGCCTTGCCCAGCTCGGCGCGGATGGCGGCGAACCAGTTGCGGTCGAGTTCATGCCAGCGGTGGTTCCAGTCGTCGCCGTTTTCGTAAAGCACAGGGGCCAAGAGCGAGTCGAGTACCAGCAACTGGGTTTCACCGGCACGCGCCTTGGCGATCACCTCCGCCGCTGGCGGCAGCGCAGCGACCGGGCTGCCAGCGGCCGCGGCGAGACCGGCGGCCAGCGGATCGTCGGTCCAGACCCGGCTAAAGCGCGGCGGCGTTGGAATGTGCGTTTGGCGACCGCCGCCCCACAGCCACAGGCTGTTGACCGCCGGCTGGCCGCTGCGTTGGCGACGTTCGTTGACCGGGTGGAGGTGGAGGAACATCTGCACTTCGTTGAGCCAGCGGGTCAGCGAGGCGTCGTCGGCGGGCAGCTCGCTGTCGACGCGGCGGCCGGCGACCGCGGAAAGCGGCTGACTGCGGTGGTCGACCGTGGCATTCAGGCGCAGATACCAGCGGCGGGCATCGGCGACGTGAAATTCGCCGACTTCGGCGAATTCGCGGTTGAGGTCGGCGACGATGGCTTCGGCCTCGGTGCGTTCCAGCTCGAAGGCGCCGGCATCGGCGAGGACAATCCGTTCGTGGTGAAAGCGCAGGTGCACCGGGTCGGCGCACAGCCAGCTTTCGCCGGCGGCGGTCGGCAATCCGGCCGGGGCCGCAACCGCCGATTCGCCGCGCAGGCGGAAATGCGCCAGCGCCGGGTCGTGCAGACCGAAAGCGCCGGCCAGTGCCGCTTCATAGGAGCGTGCCGTGGTCGGCTGGGCCTGGCCGCGAGCAAGCAGCCAGCCGGCGGCGGTGTCGCGGGCCAGGCCGGCATAGGCGATCTGGTCGGCCGGTTCGGGCCACAGCAATTCGGGAACGATCAGGGTCAGGCGGGCGGGAGCGGTGGATGACACGGTGCGCAGGGGGAAAGGAATCGACGGGAGGGCGGCGGCTTGCGCCTGACGGCGTTGGCCGGCGGGCCAGGCTGGCAACGGCAGGCCGGAGCGGCCGAGGCAATGAGTGTACCATAGCGTTTTTTTCGCTTCCGCCACCGCATGGCTCTGCCTTACGAACTCCTGATCGGCCTGCGCTATACCCGCGCCAAGCGCCGCAATCATTTCATTTCCTTCATCTCGCTGATCTCGATGCTCGGGATCGGCCTCGGCGTCGCCGCACTGATCGTCGTGCTGTCGGTGATGAACGGTTTCCAGAAGGAGTTGCGCACCCGCATCCTCGGCGTCGCTTCGCATATCCAGATCACCGGCGTCGACGGCAGTCTCCCCGATTGGCCGCGGGTCGCGGCGCAGGCAGCCAAGCACCCGGAGGTGCGCGCTAGCGCGCCCTTCGTCCAGTCGCAGGCGATGTTCTCGGTCGAGGGCGGGGTGCGTGGCGCGCTGGTGCGCGGGATCGAGCCCGATCTGGAAGACAAGGTGGCCGATTTCCGCAAGACGGTCAGGAACGGCAGCCTCGACGCGCTCAAGGCCGGCGAGTTCGGTGTCGTGCTCGGCGCCGACCTGGCGCAGGCGCTCAAGGTCTTCGTCGGCGACAAGGTAACGCTGATCGCACCGCAGGGGACGGTGACGCCGGCCGGCGTGGTCCCCCGGCTGAAGTCCTTCCGGGTGGTCGGCATCTTCGAGGTCGGAATGTACGAATACGATTCCGGCCTGGCCTTGATCCACCTGGCCGATGCGCAAAAGCTCTACCAGATGGGCGAGCTGGTCAGCGGCGTGCGGCTCAAGGTCGACGATCTGTTCGAGGCGCCGCGGATCACCCGCGAACTGGCGCGGATGATCGACGCCGATGCCTATCTCAGCGACTGGACCAA
Source organism: Azonexus sp. (assembly GCF_023150235.1). GTDB lineage: Bacteria > Pseudomonadota > Gammaproteobacteria > Burkholderiales > Rhodocyclaceae > Azonexus. The sequence continues at coordinate 20,201 of NZ_JAKLLH010000013.1, read as the reverse complement.
GAGTCACGCCAATTTCTTCCGCGCCGTTGCGATCGAAAAGAAGATGATGTTCATCATCCTTTCGCTGATCGTCGCCGTCGCCGCCTTCAACCTGGTCTCGACGCTGGTCATGGCGGTGACCGACAAGCAGGCCGACATCGCCATTCTGCGCACCCTCGGTGCCAGTCCCGGCTCGATCATGACGGTGTTCGTCGTCCAGGGCGCGCTGGTCGGCTTCATCGGCCTTGGTCTGGGAATCGCCGGCGGCGTTGCATTGGCACTCAATATCGACGTGGTGGTGCCCTTCATCGAACGGGTGCTCGGTATCCATTTCCTGTCGAAAGAGGTGTATTACATTTCCGAACTGCCGTCCGACCTGCAATGGGGCGACGTCTGGGGGGTGACCTTGATTGCATTCGTGCTGTCGCTGCTGGCGACGCTTTACCCGAGCTGGCGAGCGGCGCGGGTCAACCCGGCGGAGGCGCTGCGTTATGAATGATCTGCACAGCGAGCAGCGACAGTCGTCGGCGGCGGTGCCGGTGTTGCAGGCACGCGGCCTGGGCAAGGTCTTCCGCGGTGGTGGGCTCGAAGTGCCGGTATTGGCCGGCATCGATTTCAGCGTTGCGGTGGGCGAAATCGTCGCCGTCGTCGGCGCTTCCGGTTCGGGCAAGAGCACCTTGCTGCACTTGCTTGGCGGCCTCGATGCCCCGACCAGTGGCGAGGTCTTCCTGCAGGGGCAGGCGTTTTCGGGCCTGGGCGAGGTCGACCGTGGACAATGGCGCAATCGCCATCTCGGCTTCGTCTACCAGTTCCATCACCTGCTGCCCGAGTTCTCGGCGCTGGAAAACGTCGCCATGCCCTTGCTGATCCGCCGCATCGAACGCGGCGAAGCCCTGGCGCAGGCGGCGGAAACGCTGCGCGCGGTGGGGCTCGGGCATCGCCTGGAACATCGTCCCGGCGAACTCTCCGGCGGCGAGCGGCAGCGTGCGGCAATCGCCCGGGCGCTGGTCGGCAAGCCCTCGTGCCTGCTGGCCGATGAACCAACCGGCAACCTCGACAGTCAGACAGCAGACACGGTGTTCGGACTGTTCATCGAACGGGTGCGCGAGCAGGGAGGCGCCTTGGTGATGGTCACTCATGATCGCCGTCTGGCGGCGCGCGCCGACCGGGTTTTGCACTTGATCGACGGTCGTTTTGATCCATGACATGGTCGCCACCGGGGAGCTATCCTGAAAATGGTAAAATTGTTTTAACTGTCAGCCATTTCCAACCTTTTTTTGCCGGCTACCCGCGATGACCCTACCCAAGACGCAGCGAGGAAATCCATGAGATCTCTGTTCAGCCCCGCCATCGGTTTGATGAATCGACTGCGCTATCCGGCGAAATTCCTAGTTCTTGGCTCGGCAATCGGCCTGGTCATGCTGGCCCTGTTGTTTACCATTTTTGTTAGTTTGAGCCGCGATATCCAGATGGCGGACTCCGAGTTGCACGGCTTGCAGATGCTCAAGCCGATGAATCGCATGGTGCAATTCATGCAGCAGCATCGTGGCCTTTCTTCCGGCGTGCTCAGCGGCAATGAGGCAATGAAGGAAAAGCGCGCGGCCAAGGAAAGGGAGGTGGTCGATGCCCTGGCCGCTACCGACGCGGCGCTGTCGCCGACTTTGCGCACCCTGCCGGCCTGGCAGACCATTCGTGGCGACTGGGAGGCGATACGCACGCAGGGCTTGAGCTGGGCGGCGGTGGAAAATATCCAGCGCCACAGCCAGATGATCGACAAGGTACTCATCTTCATGGTCACCGTGGCTGACGAGACGGCGCTGACCCTGGACCCGGCGATGGACACTTACTACTTCATGGATACCGTCGTCACCAAGATGCCGGCGATGCTCGAGCCGCTCGGGATCACGCGGGCGCGCGGCACCAGCGTGCTGAACAAAAAGGAGCTGACGCCGCAGATGCGTGTCGACATGACCGCGACGCTGGCCCAGATGCAGGCCACCTTGCGCGCGCAGAACATGAATATCGACAAGGTGGTGCGTTTTGCCCCGGCCTTGCAGGGGGCGCTGGTCGGGCCGTCGAGGGAGTTTGCCGACGGTGCCGGAAAAATCTTTGCCCTGGTGCGCGAGGATATCCTCGGCGAGAAATTCGAGACCGCCCCGCAGTCCTATTTCGCGCTTACCACCGGGATTATCGATCTCGGCTACAAGGTCGTTTTCGAGACGCTGATTCCGCAGTTCGAGCAGCAATTGCAGTTGCGCAAGCAAGCTGCCGAGCGTTCCCTGAGCTTCAATATCCTGCTCGCCATTGCCGTGGTCCTGGTCGTCGGTTATTTCGGCATCGGCACCTATTACTCGGTGATCGGTACGGTCGAGGTCTTTTCCCAGGGCGCCCAGCGGATGGCAGCCGGCGACATGACCGTCGAGTTCTCGACCGATGGTCGCGACGAACTGCATGCGGCGGGCGAGGATTTCAACAACATGGTGCATTCGCTGCGCAAGCTCTTTGCCCACATCAAGGACGAGGCGGCGAGCCTGCGCGAAACCGCCGAGCAGCTGGCATCGTCGAGTGTGCAGATTTCCGGCAGCACCGGGGCGCAGAGTGATTCAGCCTCGGCGATGGCGGCGGCAATCGAGGAGATGACGACGGGTATCGATCACATCGCCAGCAATGCCCAGCATGCCCGCAATGCCTCGGCCGACTCCGATGCGGTGGCCGGTAGCGGTGCGCAACTGGTGGCGGCGGTGGTCGACCGTATCCAGAGCATCGCCGGCACGGTCAATGCCTCGGCAGCGGCGGTCGAGGCCCTGGGGCAGCATTCAGAACAGATCTCGGCGATTGTCGGCACGATCAAGGAAATCGCCGACCAGACCAACCTGCTGGCACTGAATGCCGCCATTGAGGCAGCGCGGGCCGGCGAGAGTGGACGCGGTTTTGCCGTGGTGGCCGACGAGGTGCGCAAGCTGGCCGAACGCACGACCAAATCGACCCAGGAGATCGCTGGCATGATCGAGGCCATTCAGCAGGGGACGCGGACCGCGGTCAGCAGCATGAAGACCGGTGTTCAGGATGTGGCCGCCGGTGTCGAGCAGGCCAGGGAAGCCGGGACCACCATCAGCCAGGTGCAGCAGCAGTCGCAGCAAGTGGTTGCGGCGGTATCGGAAATTTCCAACGCCCTGCACGAACAGGCCAGCTCCAGCGCCGATATCGCCCGCAATGTCGAAAGCATTGCGCGGATGGCGGAAGAGAACAATGCCGCAGCCGGAGTGAATGCGGCAACGGCGGACAGCCTGCGCCGATTGGCGGAAATCCTCAGTGCCGAGGTGGCGCGTTTCCGCACCTGAGACCAAGCGGCGGATGCTTTCCGACGGCGCCCTTCACGGGCGCCGTCGGCGTTTACGCCACCGTGCGACGAGGTAGTAACGCCAGGCGGCCTTGACGCCGAGATAGCCGAGGCTGGCGAACAGGGCAGCGAGCAGGAGCAGGCCAAGGCCGAGCGGTTTGCCGACGCCAAGCATCCAGCGCGGCAGTTCGCGCAGCCACGCCAGCAAATTTCCCAGTTGCGGTTCCGGCGGCGCGATAAAGCTGCTGCCATCGGCCAGCACCCAGCGCCCGAGTTCGTAGGCCAGCAGGTAGAGCGGCACGATGGTGAGGGGATTGGTATACAAGGTTACCAAGAGTGCCAGCGGCAGATTGACGCGAAAAAGCAGGGCACACAAGGCGGCGCCGGGCATTTGCAAGGGGCCGGGAATCAAGCCGCAGGCCAGGCCGGCGGCAACGGCGCCCGCCGCCGAGTGGCGGTTGAGATGCCACAGGCGCGGATGCAACAGGGCGTTGCGAAAGGGCCGCAGCCAGGGGTTGTCGCCGATGGCGCAGGGGTCGGGTAGGCGATTTTTCAGGAAACGGCGCATCGACGGGGCTGCGTGCTGGTTTTGGCCGATATTTACGGTCGACCGTGATTTTGGCTAAAAAAAGCGCGCATGGCGGCGACTGGGGGTGTCGGGCGGGAGATTTGCCGGGGGCGGGGTCAATAGCTCACCCGCTGTGGATCCTTGGCCCAGTCGCACAGCACCGCATCGGCCCTGGCCAGCGGCCGGTGTTCCATGACGATCTTGCGCTCCCGGTCGCTGCGACACAGCTCGCCGTAGAGTTCGTCGTCGCAGAAACCGATCGCCGCCGCCGCGCTGCGCGGGTTGGCGTAGACGATGCGCGCGATGCGCGCCCAGTAGGCGGTGGCCAGGCACATCGGGCAGGGTTCGCTGGAGGCGTAGAGGGTGGCGCCGGGCAGGTGGAAGTGGTCGAGTGCGAGGCAGGCGGCGCGGATCGCGCCGACTTCGGCGTGGGCACTCGGGTCCTTGCTGGCGACGACGCGGTTCCAGCTTTCGCCGACGATGCGGCCGGCAACCACCACGACCGCGCCGAACGGACCGCCTTCGCCCTTGCGGCTGCCGGTCGCCGCCAGTTCGACGGCGCGGGCGAGAAAGAAATCATCATCGGACATCGCTTGTCTCCCTGCGGCGGGCAGCCGGAAAACGCTGGAAAATCAGGTGGGCACGGGAAAATCGGGTCGATGCTATTATACGGCCCCCGCCGACGGGCGGGTTTTCGTGAATCTCGCATGCGTCTGACCAAACTCAAACTCGCCGGTTTCAAATCCTTCGTCGACCCGACTGCCGTGGCCTTGCCCGGGCAGCTGGTCGGCGTCGTCGGTCCGAACGGTTGCGGCAAGTCCAACATCATGGATGCCGTACGCTGGGTGCTGGGCGAGTCGAAAGCCTCGGAATTGCGCGGCGAGTCGATGCAGGACGTGATCTTCAACGGTTCGAGCAACCGCAAGCCGGTGTCGCGGGCCTCGGTCGAACTGATTTTCGACAACGCCCTCGGCCGGGCGCTTGGCCAGTGGTCGCAGTACGCCGAACTGTCGGTCAAGCGGGTGCTGACCCGCAACGGCCAGTCGGATTACTTCATCAACAACCTCAAGGTCCGGCGCAAGGACATCACCGATCTCTTCCTCGGCACCGGCCTTGGCCCGCGTGCCTACGCGATCATCGGCCAGGGCATGATCTCGCGCATCATCGAGGCCAAGCCCGACGACCTGCGCGTCTTCCTCGAAGAAGCCGCCGGCGTCACCCGCTACAAGGAGCGGCGCAAGGAAACCCACGGTCGACTCGAAGATACGCGCGAAAACCTGCTGCGGGTCGAGGACATCCGCGAGGAACTCGGGCACCAGATCGGCCGGCTCGAAGCCCAGGCCGAAGTCGCCCGGCGCTATCACGCGCTTAATGAGCAGGCGGTGCAGAAGCAACAGTTGCTGTGGCTGCTGCGCCGACGCGAAGCCGAGACCGAGCGCCAGCGGCTGGCGCTCGAAGTCGAGCGGGCGACGACCGAACTGGAAGCGCAAAGCGCCGCGCTGCGCGAAACCGAGACCCAGGCCGAGGTCACCCGCGAAGCGCATTTCGCCGCCGGCGACGGCCTGCATCAGGCGCAGAGCGAGATGTACACGGCCAATGCCGAGGTCGCCCGGCTCGAAGCCGAAATCCGCCATCGCCACGAATCGCGGCGGGCGCTGGAAATGCGCCTGGCGCAACTCGAAGGCGAGCTGGCGCACTGGAGCGAAACCGGCGAAAAGCTGGCCGAGGATCGCGAGCGTTGGGAAGAGCAGCGCGAGATCAGCAAGCTGCGGGTTGACGAAGCCGAAGAGCGGCTGGCCGCGCAGATGAACCTGGCGCCGCAGGTGGAAGAGGATCATCGGCATGCGATCGAGGAATTGCAGCGGCTGAAGACGCGCACCAGCAACGGCGAGCAGAAGCTGGAAGTCGAACTGACGCACAAGGCGCACGCGCAGCGTGCGCTGCAATCGCTGGCGCAGCGGCGCGAACGCCTGCGCGAGGAAACCGGCGGCGGCGATGCGGTCGACCCGCTCGACCTGGCCGAAAAGGAAGAGGAACTGGCCTTGCTGCGCGAGGAAATCGCCGGCGACCAGGAGCATTTGCAGCAGTTGCAGCAGGAGCTGCCGCAGCTCGAAACCCGCCGGCGCGAGGTGCAGGGCGAGTTGCAGCGGATCGAGCGCGAACTCGCCGCCGGCCAGGCGCGGCGGACCGCGCTGGAGCAGATGCAGAGCAAGAGCCGCCAGGGCGGCAAGCTGCCCGAATGGCTGGCGCGGCATGGCCTGAGCGACGCGATCCCGCTGTGGCAACAGATTCAGGTCGCCGCCGGCTGGGAGAACGCGGTCGAAGCGGTGCTCCGCGAGCGGCTCAACGCAATTGCCTGCAGCGACCCCGGCAAGCTCGACGAATGGCTGCACGACCGCCCCGATGCCCGCCTCGCGGTGCTGCTGCCGGCGGTTGAAAATGGCGGAAATCCGGCGTCGACCGTGAAAACCGGCGCTTTGGCCGAACAGATTCGCTGCGAGCGGCCGGCGCTGGCGGCGGTCCTCGCCGACTGGCTGGCGCCGGTGCGCGCGGTCGCTTCGCTCGATGCGGCGCTGGCCGAACGGGCGACGCTGGGGCCCGGCGAGGTCATCGTCACCGCCGGCGGCGACTTGCTGAGCCGGGCCTCGCTGACCTTCTTCGCGCCCGACAAGGGCGAGCACGGCTTGCTCGAGCGCCAGCGCGAAATCGAGCAGCTGGCCGCCGGCATCGCCGCCGCCGAGGAACAGGCCGAAGCCGCCCGCGAGCAGCTGGCGGTGCTCGACGAACAGCTCGACGACAAGCGCGAGGAAATGAGCGAAGTCCGCCAGTACGTGCAGGACCGCCAGCAGCGCGTACATGCGGTGCAGCTGGAGGTGGTCAAGCTGGCGCAGGCGATCGAGCGCCAGCGCGAGATGAAGGAACGTCTCGCCGAGCAGTTGGCCGAGCTGGCCGAGGAAGAGGAAAGCGAGCGCGAACGCGAGATGTCGGCCGACGAGCGGATCGAGGAAATCCGCGACGGCCTGGCGCGCATCCGCGTGCTGGTCGCCGGCGCCCAGTCGCGGCTCGACGAATGCGAGCGGGCGGTGCGCGCCGAACGCGAGCGCAACGCCGATTTCGACCGCGCGCTGCGCGAGGCGCAATTCTCGGCGCGCGAGGCCGAAGGCAAGCTGCAGGACATCTTTGCGCAGCAGGCGGTGGCGCAGCGCGAACTCAACCGGATCGAGAGCGACCGCCGGCAGTGCGCCGAGCAGGCCGCGACGGCACCTGCCGACGTGATGGAAGATCAACTGCAGGCGGCTCTCGCAGCGCGGCAGGAGAGGGAACTGGCATTGGCGGCGGCGCGCGACGCACTGGAAGTCGCGACTCAGGCTTTACGCCAGCTCGAAGAGCAGCGGCTGAAGATCGAGCAGGGGCTGGAACCTTTGCGCACCCGGATCGGCGAACTCAAGCTCAAGGAACAGGCGGCGGCGCTCAACGCCGAACAGCTTGCCTTGCAGTTGCTTGAAGCCGGTGCCGACGAGGCGGCGCTCGTACCCTTGCTCGGCGAAGCTCGGGCGAGCAGCCTGCAGGGCGAAATCACCCGGCTCAACAATGCGATTGCCGAACTCGGCGCGGTGAACCTCGCCGCCTTGCAGGAACTGGAAACCGCGAGCGAGCGCAAGGGCTACCTCGACATGCAGGCAGCCGATCTGAACGAAGCGATGGAAACGCTGGAAAATGCGATCCGTCGCATCGACCGCGAGACCCGCGAATTGCTGCAAAGCACCTTTGACACGGTCAACGGCCATTTCGGCAAACTTTTCCCCGAGTTGTTCGGGGGCGGGCGCGCCGAACTGGTGATGACCGGCGACGAAATTCTCGACGCCGGGGTACAGGTGATCGCGCAGCCTCCGGGCAAGAAGAATTCGACCATTCATCTGCTCTCGGGCGGGGAAAAGGCACTGACCGCGATTGCGCTGGTGTTCTCGATGTTCCAGCTGAATCCGGCGCCGTTCTGCCTGCTCGACGAGGTCGATGCGCCGCTGGACGACACCAATACCGAGCGTTTTTGCAGCATGGTCAAGAAAATGTCGGGGGCAACGCAGTTCCTGTTTATTTCTCATAATAAAATCGCGATGGAAATGGCCGAACAGTTGGTCGGCGTCACGATGCAGGAATCCGGTGTTTCGCGCGTCGTGGAAGTGGATATCGAGGAAGCTTTGAAGATGAGGGACGCGGCCTAAATGACCGAACTTCAGATGGGAATGATTGGCTTCGGCATCTTCGCCGTGGCCGGTGTGATCGGCTACAACAAGTGGCAGGAGTATCGCCACCGCAAGGCGGCGGAGGCAGTGTTGCCGCCACGCCAGGAGGACATCCTGCTCGACGCCGGCGATCTGCCGCCGTCGCCGGATGCGCGCCTGGAGCCGGATTTTTCCGACGAACAACAGGCTGCTCCGGCCTTGCGCGAGGATCCGGTCTTCGATGAAGCGCCGCCGGCGGTCGTGCCGGAGGAGCCGCCCCCGCAGGCCATGGCGCCGCCGCCGTCTTCGTCGTTGGCGCCCGCGCTCGATGATGTCGCTCCGGCGCCCAGCCTGCCGCTCGCCATGCTCGATCAGCGGATCGAGTACGTGGTGGCCATGGAACTGGTCGATAGCGTTCCGGCGCGGCAGATTCTTTCGGCACAAAAGGATGCCCTGGCCCGGCTGGCCAAGCCGGTGCACTGGATCGGTTTCAACGATGTCAATCGCGAGTGGGAACGCCTGCAGGCAGACGGGATGCAGCCGATCAGCCGTCTGCGCGTCGGTCTGCAATTGTGCAACCGCCTGGGGCCGCTCTCCGAGGCCGATCTCGCTGTTTTCGTCATGGCCATGCGAGCCCTGGCCGAGGAACTGATGGTGGTTGTCGACTTGCCGGAAAAGAACGTGCTGGCGCAGGCCGCCGAAGTCGACCGTTTTTGTGCGGCGGTTGACCTCGAAATCGGCATCAACCTGATTTCGCGCGGCCTGCCTTTTTCCGGTACCAAGATTCGGGCGCTGGCCGAAGCGTCGGGCATGGCGCTCGGGCTCAACGGCTTGTTCACCCGTTACGACGAGGAAGGGCGGGCGCAGTTCAGCTTGCAGAACTACGAAACCGCACAGTTCTCGCTCGACAACATCCGCGGTATCAGCACTCACGGCCTGACTTTCCTTCTCGATGTGCCACGGGTCACCAATGGTGAGCGTGTCTTCATGCAGATGACCGAGCTGGCCAAGCGTTTCGCCGACGCCTTGCAGGGAGCGCTGGTCGATGACAACCGTCAGCCGCTGGGCGAGCCGCAACTCGAACACATCCGCCGTGAATTCATCGGCAAGCCGCAGGCGGCAATGGCCAGCTTCGGTCTGCCCGCGGGTTCGCCGCAAGCCCTGCGGTTGTTCTCCTGATGTCCGCTGTTCAAGCTGACGCAGCGCGCGCTGCCGCGCTGCGGGCTGCTTCCTTGCGGGCTGAACTGGCGGCGCACGACCGGGCGTATTACGTCCTCGATGCGCCCACCGTACCGGATGCCGAGTACGACCGCTTGTTCCGCGAGTTGCAGGGGCTGGAGGCCGAATTTCCCGAATTGGCGACGGCGGATTCGCCGACCCGGCGGGTCGGCGGCCTGCCTTTGCCGCAATTCGCCACGGTACAGCATGCGGTGCCGATGCTGTCGATCCAGACCGAAACCGATACCGAAGCCAGCGGCGCGGCCAATTTCGATGCCCGCGTCCGCCGCGAGCTTGAACTGCCGGAAACTGCGGCGCCGGTCGAGTACGCCGCCGAGCTCAAGTTCGACGGGCTGGCGGTCAGTCTGCGCTATGAGCAGGGTATCCTGGTGCGCGGTGCAACCCGCGGCGATGGCGCCACCGGTGAGGATGTGACGCAGAACCTGCGTACCCTGCGCCAGATTCCGCTGCGCTTGCACGGCAGCGCGCCGGCGGTGCTGGAGGTGCGCGGCGAGGTGTACATGCGCCGCGATGATCTGGCGCGCTTTAACGCCGCCGCTGCCGCGCGCGGCGAGAAGACCCTGGTCAATCCGCGCAATGCCGCGGCCGGCAGCATCCGCCAGCTCGATCCGGCGATTGCCGCGGCCCGTCCCTTGTGTTTCTTCGCCTACGGCGTCGGTGCGGTCGAGGGCTGGGAGGATGACCCGAACCGACCGACCACCCATGCCGGCATTCTCGATACGCTGGCGGCTTACGGCCTGCCGGTCTGCCCGCAGCGCACGGTCGCTCGCGGCGCTGGCGAACTGGCCGATTTCCACCGGCGGGTCGCGGGTCTGCGCGATGAACTGCCGTTCGACATCGACGGCGTGGTGTACAAGGTCAATTCGCTGGCTGTGCAGGCGCGCCTCGGTTTCCGCAGTCGCGAGCCGCGCTGGGCGGTGGCGCACAAATATCCGCCGCAGGAGGCGTTGACCGTGGTCGAGGCCATCGACATCCAGGTCGGCCGCACCGGCGCGCTGACTCCGGTCGCCCGCTTGCAGCCGGTATTTGTCGGCGGCGTGACGGTGACCAATGCGACCTTACATAACGCCGACGAAGTCGTGCGCAAGGGTGGCGTCTGCATCGGCGATACGGTCAGCGTGCGCCGGGCCGGCGATGTCATTCCCGAGGTGGTGGCGGTAGTCGCCGAGCGGCGGCCGGCGAACGCCGTGGCTTTCGTCATGCCCGATGCTTGCCCGGTGTGCGGTGCGCACGTGGTGCGCGAGCCGGGCGAAGCGGTGACCCGCTGTTCCGGCGGTTTTTCCTGCCGCGCCCAGCGGACCCAGGCCATCCTCCACTTCGCCAGCCGGCGGATGATGGACATCGACGGCCTCGGCGAGCGCTACGTCGAGCGCCTGGTCGAATTCGATTACGTGCGCAGCGTCGCCGATCTCTACCGCCTGCGTCTCGACGATTTGCTGGAAATGAAGCGGCGTGCCGACGAGCGCGACGGTGTCGTGCCGGAAACGGTCAAGGCTGGCCAGGTGGCGACGCGCTGGGCGGAAAACCTGCTCGCCGCGATCGCCGCCAGCCGCCGTCCGCGCTTGGCCCGGCTGCTGTTCGCGCTGGGCATCCGCCACGTCGGCGAAAGCACCGCCAAGACGCTGGCCGACTGGCTGGGCAGCGTCGAGCGGGTGCGCCGGGCGCCGGCGCCGCTGCTGGCGGTGCTGCCCGATATCGGGGCGACGGTGGCGGCGGCGATTGCCGATTTCTTCGCCGAAGAACGCAACGCGCAGGCGCTCGACGATCTGCTCTGTCCGGAAGTCGGCGTGCAGCCGGCCGACGAACATCCACCGCATCCGGCACTGGCCGAGCGACTGGCCTGGGAGCAGTTGTACGTCGCACTCGACATTCCGCGCTTGACCCCCTTGCGCGCCAGGCAACTGGCGGCGCTGGTCGATGGCGCAACGCTGGCGGCAAGCGGCATCGATACTGCCCGCCTGTCGGCAGCAGCGCTGCCCGGCGAGGTGATCGATGCGCTGGTCGGCTGGCTGGCGCAGCCCGGCAAGCGCGGCTTGCTGGCGGCCTTGGCCCGGCAGCGGGACGATTTGCTGGCCGCCGTGCCGCCGGCCGCACCGACGGCTGCGGACACCGCGCCGCTGGCCGGCAAGACATGCGTCCTGACCGGCACCTTGCCGACGCTGAGCCGCGACCAGGCCAAAGCGTTGATCGAAGCGGCCGGCGGCAAGGTTTCCGGCTCGGTCTCGAAAAAAACCGATTACGTGGTTGCCGGCGACGAAGCCGGCTCCAAACTCGACAAGGCGCGGGCGCTTGGCGTTACCGTGCTCGACGAAGCGGCCTTATTGCAGTGGCTGAATTCTCAGGGAGTTGCAGATGAAAAAAGTTAGAAAAGCCGTTTTCCCGGTGGCCGGGATGGGGACCCGTTTCCTGCCGGCGACCAAGGCCAGCCCCAAGGAAATGCTGCCGATCGTCGATAAGCCCTTGATCCAGTACGCGGTCGAGGAAGCAGTCGCAGCCGGGATCACCGACATGATCTTCGTCACCGGCCGCTCCAAGCGGGCGATCGAGGATCATTTCGACAAGGCCTACGAGCTGGAAAGCGAGCTTGAGGCGCGCGGCAAGAACGAGATGCTGGAATTCGTCCGCAACATGATTCCCAAGAATATCAACTGCATCTACATCCGCCAGCCCGAGGCGCTCGGCCTCGGTCACGCGGTGCTCTGCGCCAAGCCGGTGATCGGCGACGAGCCGTTCGCCGTGCTGCTGGCCGACGATCTGCTCGACGGCGAAACACCGGTAATGAAACAGATGACCGACACCTACGACAATTACCACTGCTCGGTGCTCGGGGTGCAGGACGTGCCGCGCGCCGACACCAAGAGCTACGGCATTGTCGACGCCAAGCCGGTGGCCGACCGCCTGGAGCAGATCGATGCCATTGTCGAGAAGCCGAAGCCCGAGGAAGCGCCGTCCACACTCGCCGTGGTCGGTCGCTACATCCTGACGCCGCGTATCTTCCATCATCTGGAAACCATTCCGCCCGGTTCCGGCGGCGAAATTCAGCTGACCGACGGCATCGCAGCCCTGCTTGCCGAGGAGCAGGTACTAGCCTACCGCTACAACGGCACCCGCTACGATTGCGGCTCCAAGCTCGGTTACCTGCAGGCGACGGTGGTCTTCGGTCGGCGCCATGCCGAGGTCGGGACGGCATTTTCAGCCTACCTGTCGACGCAGGCGGCAAAGTGAGCGGGATGAGTGTTGCGGACTTCCTGGCTTATTGGCTGGACGAAGGCGAGGCCTATTTCCGACGTGGCGATTATGCCTGGATGGCCGAGCAACTGGCCGGGCAGCGAGTTCTGGAGGTCGGTTGCGGCCCGGGCTTCGGCACCCTGGCGCTGTTGCAGGCCGGATGCCCCGTCCTCGTCGTCGATACCCTGCAGGAATGCCTGGATGCTTGCCGGGAGCGTTGCGCTGCCAACGAACCACGCTGTCTGCGTGCCGACATCACGGCTCTCAGCGCCGACGCCCGGCGGCAAATCGAGGAATTTTCGCCCACGGCGGTGGTCTGCTGGCTAATGGGGGCACCGGCGGAAACAACCGGTGCCGCCAGCGGCGACGGAGGTAAAGCGGTGGCTACTTATCGTGAAGAAGTGCATCGCGCGGTTGCCGAACTGGCAACTTCGCTGCCGGGGGTCAAATACCTGCATCTCGTGGATCGCACGGCGATTCCCTGGCAGGCCAAGGATATCGGCCGCGATACGCTGCTCAATTATCATCTGGGCAAAACCCTCGCCGGTCTGCCCTGGCAGGCCAGCCGGCGCGATGCCATGTATCGCAAGCTGGACGGCAACGTCGTCGCTTTTGGCGCTCCGCGCCAAGCTCATCCGTCGCTGAAGAGCGTGGTGCCGGTACTGGCTTCACTACTGATCCGGCGCAGTAACTGACAAGGAGTTGAAAATGTTGGCAATTATCGGCGGTAGTGGCCTGACCACGCTGTCCAACCTCGATGTCTCCCGCCGTGAAGTCGTGCGGACCCCTTACGGCGAGCCTTCTGGCGCGCTGGTTTTTGGCCAGATCTGCGGCCAGCCGGCGATGTTTCTGCCGCGCCACGGCTACGGACATACCATTCCCCCGCACCAGGTGAATTACCGGGCCAACCTTTGGGCACTACATCACCATCAGGCTACCGGGATCATTTCCGTCGCCTCAGTCGGCGGCATTCGCGACGATCTCGATCCGGGCGACGTTGTTCTCCCCGATCAGATCATCGACTACACCTGGGGACGGCATTCAACCTTTTTCGATGGCGTCAGCAGCCCGGTGACTCATGTCGACTTCACCGAGCCCTATGATCGCGACCTGCGTCAGCGCATTCTCAAGGCGGGCGAGGAACTCGGGGTCGAGATCAAGACGGGAGGCGTCTATGCCGCGACCCAGGGGCCACGCTTGGAAACCGCGGCCGAGGTCAACCGGCTGGAGCGTGACGGTGCCGACGTCGTCGGCATGACCGGTATGCCCGAGGCCGTTCTCGCGCGCGAACTGGGTATCCCCTATGCCGCCATCAATGTCGTTGCCAACCACGCAGCCGGGCGCGGCCACAGCAGCAACGGCATCCACTTCGAGAGCCTGGAACCGGTATTGCAGGAAGCAATGGGGCGCGTGCGTGCTCTCATCGAACGCTTGGTCGGTTGCCAGGATGCTTGCCGACCGCTGGGTATGTCGGTCTGAGACTGAAAAAGCGAGCCTCGGGATCGCTTTAACATCCGCAGCCAGGCGCCGCATTCATCAATGTCTGTCCAGGTTGCGGCACGCCGAAGTAGTTCGGCACGTTTTGATCACACTTGGAGTTGATTTGCTGGTTCCGGCAAGCTTCAGCCACTACCTGACTGAAAAGGAAAGCCTGGCTGGAAAGCAAAAAGCCCGCTGATCGTTAGATCAGGCGGGCTTTTGTCGAATCCTGGCGGTGGGGCGGCAACTCCCGCCAAACTCCACCAACTCAGTGCATTCTTGCCGGAAAATGCTGCTTGGAACATTCGCGGAAAGATGCCTGATCAGCCGCAAGTCTATCAAATGCGATGTGTTGTTGCATCAACAATCAAGGCGCAGTTTGAATCCGAATCCCGCAGTCGAACCCAAATTTACATCGTTGCCAGTGGCTGACTTGGCTTGTGGACGGAACAGCGCCTTCATGGACTCCCACCAACCCGTTCGGAGCCCTGCATGGAAATCATTCATTTCAACCGACGAAACCTCGCCCAGCGCTGGAATGTCAGTGAGGCGACCCTTGAGCGCTGGCGAACCGAAGGGATCGGCCCAAAATATCTGAAACTCTGTGGTCGCGTGCTCTATCCTCTTGTCGATATCGAAGAGTATGAATCCGCATGCCTCATGTCGTCCACCAGCAAGGCCGTCACCGTTTAGAGCGTTTTAGCGGAGGTCGTACCAAACCCCTCGGCCACTGCCGTGCTGGTCCAGCGTGCCGCGCTCGACCAGGGTACGGAAGTGCTGCTTGAGCGTATTGCGGCTAGCGCCGGTCAACTTGATCGCTTCACCAATCGTGACACGACCATGCTCGCGGGCGAACTCGACAATCTGTAGTTGCAGCTCAGGCATGGCTGCCAGCACGATTTTTTCGCGCTCGACCTTCTTCTCCAGACGTCGCATCTGCTCGGCCAAGGAGCGTAGAAAGAACACCAGCCACGGCTGCCAGTTCGGCGATTCGGTGCGGATCGTGCCCTGCGTCTGGCGCAACGCCAGGTAGTAGGCTTCCTTGCTGTGTTCGATCACGCTTTCCAACGAGCTGTACGGCACATAGGCGTAGCCGGCCTGCAGGAGCAGCAGCGTGGTCAGCACCCGGGAGAGCCGCCCGTTGCCGTCCTGGAAAGGATGGATCTCCAAGAAAACGACGACGCACAGGGCAATGACCAGCAGTGGATGCAGTCGGGCTGTCTCCCGCTCCTGATTGACCCAGGCCACCAACTCCGTCATCAGCCGAGGCGTATCGAAGGGGGACGCGGTCTGAAACACGATACCGATCTGCGCACCGGTTTCGTCAAACGCAGCGACACTGTTCGAGTTGGTTTTGTAGTTACCGCGATGCCAGGTGTCCTTCTCGCTATGGCGCAGCAGGATCTGGTGCAACTGCTTGATGTGGTTCTCGGTGAACGGGATGTCCTGCCACGACGAGAACACGAGATCCATCAGTTCGGCGTAGCCGGCCACCTCCTGCTCGTCGCGGGTGGCGAAGGATTTGATCTCCAGATTCGACAGTAGCTGTTCCACTTCCCGATCGGACAGTTTGCTGCCCTCGATGCGGGTGGAGGAGCCGATGCTCTCGATGGTGGCCACACGACGCAGAGCCGACAGGCGGTCGGGTGCGAGCGTGCCCAAAGCGCGCCAGGCGCCTTTGAACTCGTCGATCCTGGCAATCAGACTCAGGATCTCCGGGGTGATCTGAATGGAGTCAGTTTTCAGCATGAACCAATACTACGCCCATTTACACCCAATAACGCAGAAAACCATTCTCACGCCCGATTACACCCATTTCAACGACTTATCCCGTAGTGTTGCGGAACATCGGGTGATTGACGTCTGACCCGATGGGTCGGAACGGGCGTGTAAGAACACGCCCACCCGGTAGCACCCTTCCCGGCCGAAGGCGGTCCGGTCACGCACGTTCCATTTTAATCTATGAATGGAGTGCATCATGACCAAGCAATGTAAAGCCTGTGGCACCGCGTTTCAGCCTCACCCAAAAGTTCAGAATCAAACCTACTGCTCCTCTCCGGAATGCCAACGTGAGCGTCGTCGGCGCTGGCAACAGAAAAAGCGGCGTGATGATGCCGACTACCGCGACAACGACGTCCGTGCCCGCAAGGCCTGGGCCACCGAAAATCCAGAATATTGGAAGCGCTACCGCGACGAGAATCAGCGCAATCGAAATCTACAGCAGCAGCGGAATCAAAACCTCAGGGCGTCGGTGATTGCAAATGAGGACGTGTCACGGCCCTTCAACCAACTACCTGCCGGCCGCTACCGGATGGTGCTGATTGATGATGGAAGTGCAAACGGAGACGCATGGATCGTGGAGATCGCCGTCCTGGCTGCGATCCCGGCCGCTGAAGACGTGTGATTGCAAATGAGGACGTGATCGGCGACACCGCTCCCGCCTGTTAACTTCTCGCGTGTGCGTTCTCGAACTATCGAGCATCCGAATCCGACTCGACCCGTGTATGCCTTGACCAACCACTCGTCGCGAAGTGACGCCCGATGTTCGAGAGGCATCTTTTCGCATGTAAAGGGGCGACGCGGCGATGCAAGAACAAGAAAACACAGGTGGAGAGGGGCAAACCCAAGCATCCCTATTCCGGGCCGCTGAGTACGTGCGGATGTCGACCGAGCACCAGCAGTACTCGACGGAGAATCAGGCCGACAAGATTCGTGAATATGCGGCCCGGCGCGGCATCGAAATCATCAAGACCTATGCGGATGCAGGCAAGAGTGGTCTGCGTATCGATGGTCGGCAGGCACTTCAACAGCTGATCAAGGATGTCGAAGCCGGGGCGGCGGACTTCCAGATCATCCTGGTCTACGACGTCAGCCGCTGGGGGCGCTTCCAGGACGCGGACGAAAGCGCCTACTACGAGTACATTTGCCGCCGCGCCGGCATCCAGGTTGCCTACTGCGCCGAACAGTTCGAGAACGATGGATCGCCAGTCTCCACTATCGTCAAAGGCGTCAAGCGCGCAATGGCTGGTGAATACAGCCGGGAACTTTCCACCAAAGTTTTCGCTGGCCAGTGCCGCTTGATTGAACTCGGCTACCGCCAGGGCGGCCCAGCCGGCTACGGACTGCGCCGCATCCTGGTCGATCAGAACGGGTCCGTAAAAAGCGAGCTTGCGCGCGGCGAGCACAAGAGTCTTCAGACAGACCGCGTGATCCTGATGCCCGGCCCCGACGATGAAACCCGCATCGTCAATCTGATCTACCAGTGGTTCATCGAGGAAGGGTTGTCGGAATCCCAGATCGCCGGTCGGCTAAATGGCATGAGGGTACGCACTGACCTGGACCGCGAGTGGACGCGCGCCACAGTCAACGAGGTGCTGACGAATGAGAAGTACATCGGCAACAACGTCTACTACCGCATCTCGTTCAAGCTCAAAAAAACACGGGTGGTGAACACCCCAGACATGTGGATCAAGAAAGAAGGCGCCTTCGATGCCATCGTCCAACCCGATCTGTTTTACACCGCCCAAGGCATCATGCGGGCACGCGCCCGGCGCTATACCGACGAGGAATTGATCGAGCGCCTGCGCAACCTCTACGAGAACCGGGGCATCCTTTCCGGCCTGATCATCGACGAGAGCGAGGGCATCCCGTCCGCCTCGGTTTACGTTCATCGCTTCGGCAGCCTGATTCGCGCCTACCAGATGGTCGGCTTCACTCCCGATCGTGACTATCGCTATCTGGAGGTGAATCGATTCCTGCGCCAACTGCACCCCGAGATCGTCGCTCAGACCGAGGCGCAGATTGCCGCCATCGGTGGCACGGTCGTGCGTGATCCGGCCACCGACATCCTCCGCGTCAATGAGGAGTTCAGCGTGTCGCTGGTGCTCGCTCGTTGCCAGACCAATGACAGCGGCAGCCACCGATGGAAGGTGCGATTCGATACCAGCCTGTGCCCTGACATCACCGTCGCCGTGCGCCTCGACCATGCCAATCAGACTGCTCAGGATTACTACCTGCTGCCACGGCTGGATTTCGGACAACCCCGTATCAGCCTGGCCGACCAGAACACGCTCGAGTTCGACTGCTATCGATTCGAGACCCTCGAATACCTCTACGGCATGGCCGCACGCTCAAAACTCAGGAGGGCTGCATGACACCCAAGCACCGCACCAGCGAAGTCCGAATGATTCCCATTGACCTGATCGACGTCCTGAATCCGCGTGACCGCAACAAACGGGTGTTCGAAGAGATCGTCGGCAACATCAAGACCATCGGCCTAAAGAAGCCGATCACCGTCACCCCGCGCACGGGGGAGGATGGCGCAGAACGCTATCTACTGGTGTGCGGCGAGGGACGCCTCAGCGCCTTCCGCTCGCTGGGCGAGGCTGAAATTCCGGCGCTGGTGGTCACAGTCAGCGACGAAGACGCCTTCATCATGAGCCTGTCCGAAAACATCGCCCGTCGCCAATGCCGGCCGCTGGAGATTCTGGCCGGCATCAAGCAACTCCGCGACAAGGGCTACAGCCCCAAGGACATTGCCACGAAAACCGGCCTCACCGCCCAGTACGTCGTCGGCATCCTGACCCTGCTCCAGCAGGGCGAGGAGCGACTGCTGATCGCCGTCGAGACGGGTCGAGTACTGCTCAATGCCGCCCTCGCCATCGTTGGGGCGGGCGACGACGACAAGGCCATGCAGGCAGCGCTGCAGGAAGCCTCCGAGTGCGGCAAGCTACGTGGCCGGCAGTTGATGGAGGTTCGCCGCATCATCGAGCGTCGGCAGACTCTGGGCCGTTCTGTCGCCAGGGCTACCTCGCGCAAAGTAGCTGACGTGTCCACCTCCAGTCTCGTCCGCACCTATCAGCGCGAGGTCGAGCGGCAGAAGATGACGGTCAAGAAAGCTGAACTAACCCAGCAGCGTCTGTTATTTGTCGTCAGCGCTCTGCGCCAGTTCTTTGCCGACGAGAATTTCATCAATCTGCTGCGCGCCGAGGGGCTGGACACCCTGCCAGAGTATCTCGGTGACCGAGTCTGGTCTGGAGGGAGTACGGCATGACCAAGGTTCCGTTGGGCTTCATCCCGGATACCTTGTTGGTGCCGTTGGATCAAATTCTCCCTTCGCGCAAGACGCCAACCGGCCTGATTACTTCGGTCAAGTTCAAGCAGATTCGCTCCTCAATCGATGATGTCGGGCTGATCGAGCCACTATCCGTCACGGCAGCGAACAAAACAACTGGACAACACTTGTTGCTCGACGGGCATATCCGCCTGATCGCGCTCACAGAGTTGGGTTTCACCGAGGCTCCGTGCCTGGTTGCCACTGATGACGAGGCCTACACATACAACAGCCGGATCAACCGCCTCTCGACCATCCAGGAGCATTTCATGATCCGACGCGCCATCGAGCGTGGCCTGTTGATGGAGCGTCTGGCAAAAGCGCTAAGCGTAGACGTCAGCCACATCATCAAGAAAATGACCTTGCTGGACGGCATTTGCCCAGAGGCTGCTGATCTTCTGAAGGATCGGCAATTCTCGGCTGAGATTTCCAGGGTGATTCGGAAGATGAAGCCGACGCGCCAGGTCGAATGCGTGGAACTGATGGTTTCGGCCAACAACATCACCGTAGCCTATGCCGAAGCCTTACTCGTGGCCACGCCCACCGAGATGCTGGTCGACGGCAAGAAGCCGCAGAAGCTGACCGGCGTCACCCAGGAGCAGATGTCACGCATGGAGCGAGAAATGGCAAACCTGCAGGGGCGGTACAAATTGGTCGAGCAGACCTATGCCGAAGATGTGCTCAACCTCGTGCTGGCCCGTGGTTACCTGGCCAAGTTGCTCGACAACAAATCGGTCGTCCGCTACATCAAACAGCGGCGGCCTGAGGTACTGGAGCAGTTCGAGGTCATCGTCGAGACGACTTCACTGGATCAGTGAGCGAAATCCTTCCCTACGGAAGGTCGTAGTGCTGCCCGTGTGGGCGATACGTGGATCTTTAACAATCCGGATGCATTAGTTCTACTTTGTCAGATTCGGCATCAGTTTGATGCCCCGAGGGTTTTGGCCTGATTTTCGTAAGCAGATTGCATGGCTTCAAGTCGTCGTCGATGGCGTTCTGTGATCATCTCCGCCATATCGTCGTCGGTTTTGA
>NZ_JAKLLH010000039.1 GCF_023150235.1 Azonexus sp. | reverse complement strand
AGGACCGTGAAACAGATGAGCGCCAATGATAGTGAGCACCTCGCTCGCGAAAGTAGGTCACCGCCAGACTCCTCATTCAGAACCCCTCCTACCCAACGGTAGCGAGGGGTTCTTCGCTTGCAAAAAATATATACTTCATCGTAAGACTAACTCCGGTTTGAAACCCCGCCCTTCAGGGCGGTGGGAGCCGACCCCGGCCTGAAGTGCGGGGTTTCAGGCGACCATTTTGGGAGGGGATGCAAACCCCTTCCAATACATGTTTGACCGACAGGTATGAATGCCTGTCGCTAATTTCTTGCTCAGAAAAATTCAAATACAAAAACCCCCCCTCCTATCCCTCCAGCCTTCAAGTCAAATTCCCTACTCTCGATTGCACGCAAAAAGCCACTGAAAATATCCGTGTCATCAGCGGCTTGTTCGTTTTCAGGCTGCTTTTTCCAGGATAAATCTAGGTTTGTTCCAAGACACTTGCTTGCAAGGAGTGCTCAGTCCGGTAGACTTCTTTTCCGGAGGGAATCATGGCGATGACAAATTTATTTTCACGGGCTGGATTGTTAGGTGCTGCTCTTGCCCTGATGGTGCCGCCCCTGGCGGGGCAGACCATCTACAAGTGTGTCGATGCCGGCGGTGGGGTACTGATTTCCAACCATCGTGTCGACAAGCACTGCAAGCCGATTGTCAGTGCGCCAGAGAACAGCGTACCGGCGCCGAAGCCGTTGCCGAAAGCCGTGGCTGCCCCCAGCCCGGCGGGCTTCCCGCGTGTGCAGGAAGAGACTCAGAAGGTTCGCGATAACGATAGACGGCATATTCTTGAGCAGGAATTGCTCGGCGAACAACGTAGCCTGGAAGCCGCACGACGCGATCTAGGCGAGTTGGAGGCTCAGCGGCTTCCGCCTGAGCGTTTGCAGCCCTATCGCGACCGGGTGCAACAGCACGAGCGCAACGTCCAGGCCCTGCAAAAGGAATTGGGTAGTCAGCGCTGAAGTGGGCCAGGGCAAACGTGGTGGCGTGCGCCGCACACGTTTGCCTATTGAACTACGGTCGACCGTGGTTTTTCTCGGAAATTTGCCGGATCAATGCTTGGGAACCTTGTGCCAGGCTGCGTAGAGTGCCGGCAGGAAGAGCAGGGTCAGTGCCGTGGCGACGATCAGGCCGCCCATGATCGCCACCGCCATCGGCCCGAAGAAGTCGTTGCGTGACAGCGGCACCATCGCCAGTACGGCGGCCAGCGCGGTCAGCACGATCGGGCGGAAGCGGCGGACGGTCGATTCGACGATGGCTTCCAGCCGCGCCTTGCCGGCTGCGAGGTCTTGCTCGATCTGGTCGACCAGGATCACCGAGTTGCGCATGATCATCCCGAACAGCGCAATCGCGCCGAGCAGGGCCATGAAGCCGAAGGGCTTGTTGAAGACCAGCAGGAACAGCGCGATCCCGATGATCCCGAGCGGCGCGGTGAGCAGCACCATCACCACCTGCGAAACCCGCTGCAACTGCAGCATCAGGATGGTGACCACCGCCAGGATGAAGATCGGCATTCCGGCGGCAACCGATGCCGAGCCCTTCGACGACTCTTCGACCGAGCCGCCGATGGCGAGCTTGTAGCCGGCCGGCAGCTTGGCTTCGATGGCGGCGATCTTCGGCTGCAGGCGGTCGACCACGGTTGCCGGTTGCGTCTTGCCGTAGAGGTTGCCGCGCACGGTGATGGTCGGCAGGCGGTCGCGCCGCCAGACGATGCCGGGTTCGAATTCATGGTGCAGGGTGGCGACCTGGGACAGCGGTACGCTACGGCCGCTGCGGGTCGGTACCGGCAGGTTGGGCAGCTGTTCCAGCCGACGCTGCTCGTCGGCAGCGCCGCGCAGCACGATATCCACGTTCTTGTGGCCCTCGCGGAAGCTGGTCACGGTCAGGCCGGTGCGGCTGAGATTGAGCAGGGTCGCGATGTCCTGGCTGGAAACGCCGAGCAGGCGGGCTTTGTCCTGGTCGATCTCGATGCGGACGACCTTCGACAGTTCGCTCCAGTCGGTATTGATGTGCGACAGCTCGGGGTCGGTGCGCATCGCTTCGCCGATGTCGCCGGCGATCCGGCGCAACTCGCCGAGGTCTTCGCCGGAAACCCGGTATTGCACCGGGTAGCCGACCGGCGGGCCGTTTTCGATCCGGGCGATGTTCGCCCGGGCCACGAAATCGCCTTGGTCGAACAGCTCGATCAGGCGCTGGCGCAGGGCTTCGCGGGCTTCGACGCTGCGCGTGACGATGACCAGCTGGCTGACGTTGGCGGCCGGCAATTGCTGGTCAAGGCCGAGGTAATAGCGCGGCGAACCCGAGGCGACGTAGGCGATGTAGTGCTCGAAGTCGTCGTGCCGTTCCTGATCGGAATCCAGCCAGCGTTCGAGACGTGCCGTTTCGGCGTCGATCGCGGCGACTGAAGCACCTTCCGGCAGGCGCAGTTCAACGTTGAGTTCGAGTCGGGTCGAGTTCGGGAAGAACTGTTTCTGGACCTTGCCCATGCCGGCCAGCGACAGGACGAACAGGCCCAGGGTCAGTCCGATCACCAGCCAGCGGCGGTGGACGCAGAGTGTGACCAGGGCGCGGAAGCGGCGATAGAAGGCGGTGTTGTAAACATCGTGGTCTTCGCCGTGGGCCGGGCCGCCGAGGCCGAGGCGGACGAGCGTGGCATGCAGGCGCGGCAGGTGCCGCTCGATCAGGCCTGCTCGGCGCGGCGCGCGCGGGTCCGGCAGCAGTTTGTAGCCGAGCCAGGGAATCGCGATCACCGCTGCCAGCCACGAGAGCAGCAGGGCAATCACGTTGATCTGGAAAAAGGCGAAGGCGTATTCGCCGGTTGAGGACTTGGCGATCGCAATCGGCAGAAAGCCGGCGACGGTGACCAGCGTTCCCGACAGCATCGGGCCGGCGGTGCTGGTGTAGGCGAACGATGCGGCGCGGGTGCGTTCCCAGCCCTGTTCCATCTTCACCCACATCATTTCGACGGCGATGATCGCGTCGTCGACCAGCAGGCCGAGCGCCAGCACCAGCGCCCCGAGCGAAACCTTGTGCAGGCCGACGTTGAACAGGTGCATGCAGAAGAAGGTGGCGGCCAGCACCAGCGGAATCGAGATCGCGACGACCATCCCGGTGCGTAATCCGAGGCTGATGAAGGTGACCAGCAGAACGATGATCACTGCTTCCGCCAGCGACTGGACGAAGGCGTCGATCGAGCGCTCGACCGCCTGCGGCTGGCTCGCCGCCTCGCCGATTTCGACGCCGACCGGCAGGGTCCGGCGCAGTTCGTCGAGGCGCCGGTCGAGGGCCTTGCCCAACTGAATCACGTCGCCGCCCTTGGTCATCGCGACGCCGATGGCCAGTGCCTGCTTGCCGCCGTAGCGCACCGTGGTGCCGGCCGGATCGCTGACGCCGCGGTGCACGCGGGCGATGTCACCGAGCCGCAGGTTGCGGCCGTTGGCACGGATCGGCGTGGCGGCAACGGCCTCGATGCTGTCGAAGCTGCCGCTCGGGCGGAGCTGAATGCGTTCGCTACCGGTTTCGACGAAACCGGCACCGGTAATCGCATTCTGCTGGCCGAGTGCCTGCATGATCGTCGCCAGGTCGACGCCGAGGGTGGCCAGTTTTGCACTGGTCAGGTCGACGTAGATCTTTTCGTCCTGGATGCCGAACAGTTCCACCTTGCCGACGTTCGGCAGGCGCAGCAATTCGTCGCGCAGGCGTTCGGCGATGTCCTTCATCTGCGGATAGGACAGGCCTTCCGCGGTCAACGCATAAACATTGCCGAAAACGTCGCCGAATTCGTCGTTGAAAAACGGTCCCTGGACCCCGGCTGGCAAGGTATGGCGGATATCGCCGACTTTCTTGCGGACCTGGTAATAGACGTCCGGCACCTGGGCGGGCGGCGTGCTGTCCTTGGCAAAGAACATTACCGTCGATTCGCCGGCCCGCGAATAGCTCGAAATGCGGTCGAGGTAGGGGGTTTCCTGTAGCTTCTTCTCAATCTTGTCGGTGACCTGGCGCTCGATTTCCTGCGCCGAAGCGCCTGGCCAGAAGGTACGAACCACCATCAGCTTGAAGGTAAACGGTGGGTCTTCGGCCTGGCTCAGCTTGCCCCAGGCAAAGATGCCGAGCAGGGCGACGACGAGCAGGAAGTAGCCGACCAGGGTGCGATGGTGCAGGGTCCAGTCGGAGAGGTTGAAGCGTTGGTTGGTGAGATGTCCGTTCGGCATGTTGAGGCTTTCGCTCGCGCTCAGCGCTGTTGTGCCGGCGGCGTGGCGGTCCGGGTCTGGACCGTTTCGCCTTCGACCAGCCGGGCAGCGCCGGCGACCACGACCAGCTCGCCGGCTTGCAGGCCGGTGGCGATGCGCACGCCGTCTTCCTCGAAGCGGGCGATTTCGACCGGGCGCGAAACGACCTTGCCGTCGACCACCACCCGCACGCGCGGTCCCTGGCCTTGGTCGATCACCGCCGGCAAGGGCAGCAGCAGGCCACTGCCCGGCGTTGCGCTGCCGGCCAGGCGAACGCTGGCGGTCATTCCCAATTGCACGCCAGGTGGCGGGTCGATCAGCCGGATCCGGGCGGCGTAGCTGCGCGTCTGCGGATCGGCGGCCGGCGCCAGTTCGCGTAGTTCGCCGCGGATGGCGGTTTTCGGGTCGGCCCATAGGTTGACCGTGAATTGCTTGCTGGTCCGCAGTTCGGCGACCCGGCCTTCGGGGACGGCGATGGCAATTTCTTTCTGCTCCGGGCGCGCCAGGCGCAGCACCGGCTGGCCGGCGGCGACCACTTGCCCGGCCTCGGCCAGCACCGCGGTGACGATCGCCGGGGTCTCGCTGCTCAAGGTGCCGTAGCTCGCCTGGTTGCTGCTGATGCGGGCTTGCGCGCGGGCCTGGTCGAGGCGGGCGCGGGCGGCGTTGGCAGCGTTGTCACGGGTTTCAAAGGCGCTCGGGCTGACGAAGTTCCTGCTCAGCAAGCCGGCATAGCGTTCGCGTTCGGCACGGGCCGTCGCATTCTCGCTCTCGGCGCTGGCCAACTGCGCGGCCGCGGCGCTGGCCGCCAGTTGCAGGTCGGCCGGGTCAAGACGCGCGAGCGGCTGGCCGGGACGAACTTCGGCGCCGGCATCGACCAGGCGGGCCGCGACCTTGCCGCCGACGCGGAAAGCCAAGTCGAACTCATGGCGGGCGCGAATTTCGCCGCTGTACAGCGCGGTGGCCTCCTGGGCATTGCCAACTGCTTGCACCAAAACGATGCGCACAACCGGTGGTGCAATTTCCTGGGGGGAGCAGGCTCCGAGGAGTGCGGCAAGAACGAGTACCCCGAGAACGGAGGGTATCGGCTGGAAGCAAGGGGAGAGGCGGCGCATGGCAGTCGTCGGGCAGAGAGAGAAACCGGATGATAATGAACGACGGGTCAGTAAATCAAGGTACATCGCTGTACCCAGGTAAAAGCGCCGTACAATGCCGCGATGGAAAATGCCGCCCTGCCCGTTTCGACCTTTGCCGCATTCGACCTGCTTGCCTCGACCGTATTGGTGCTCGACGAGGCTCGGCGCTTGCGCTACATCAACGCTGCCGGTGAAAACCTGCTCGCCGTCAGCAGCCGCTTTGCCGTTGGCAAGCCGCTGGCTTCGATCTGTGCCTGCTCGGCTACCTTGCAGGCAGCTCTGGATAACGGTCTGGCAAACAACTGGGGCTACACCGGCCAGAATGTCGAAGCCCGGCGCCTCGACGGCGAGGTTCTGCATCTCAACTGCACGGTGACTCCGCTACGCCCGGAAGTGGCGGCCGGAATGCGCTTGCTGCTCGAATTCCAGCCCATCGAACACCATCTGGCGGTCACCCGTGAGGAGCGTTTGATCGAGCAGCAGCAGGCCAATCGCGAATTGATCCGCAACTTGGCGCACGAAATCAAGAATCCTCTCGGCGGCCTGCGCGGGGCCGCACAGCTTCTGGAGCACGAACTGGCCGGCCTGCCCAATGCGCCATCGCTCAAGGAATACACGCAAGTCATCATCAAGGAAGCAGACCGCCTGCAGGACCTGATGCAGCGCCTGCTGACCCCGCAGCGCCCGATGTTGCCGGCAACCGTGAATATCCACGAAATCCTCGAACGAGTACGCAGCCTGCTGACCGCCGAATTTTCCGGTTCCCTGCAGGTGCGTCGCGATTACGACACCAGTTTGCCGGAACTCTTCGGGGACCGGGAGCAATTGATCCAGGCCGTCCTCAATATTGCCCGCAATGCGGCGCAGGCGATGGAAGGCTGCGGTTGCATCGTCTTGCGCACCCGAGCCCTGCGCCAGGTGACGCTGGCCAAGAAACGCTATCGTCTGGCGATGGAAATCCGCGTCATCGACAACGGTCCGGGCATTCCCGATGAAATTCGCGAGCGCATGTTCTACCCGCTGGTCTCCGGGCGCGAGGGTGGTAGCGGTCTGGGACTGACGATTGCCCAGAATTTCATCCAGCACCATCACGGCACGATTGATTGCACCAGCCAGCCGGGGGAGACGGCTTTTATTCTTCGTTTGCCGATCGAAGAAGCCTAGGGATAAACGGGTCCGACTTTTGCTTGGGGATTGCCTTCCGATGATGAGCGAGTGCACCACCATGAAACCCGTCTGGATCGTAGACGACGACCGTTCCATCCGCTGGGTACTGGAAAAGACCCTGTCCCGCGAGGGCGTCCCCTTTCGCAGTTTTGCCTCGGCCAATGAGGCTCTGGCCGAACTCGAGCACGGCGAACCGCCGCAGGTGCTGATGTCCGATATCCGCATGCCGGGCCGGTCCGGCCTGGATCTGCTGCAGGAGGTGAAAACCCGTTTTCCGACCCTGCCGGTGATCGTGATGACTGCCTATTCCGATCTGGAGAGTGCAGTGGCAGCCTTTCAGGGCGGTGCCTTCGAGTATCTGCCCAAGCCTTTCGATGTCGATCTGGCGGTGGAACTGATACGGCGTGCCATCGACGAATCGATGCATAAGGAAGGTGCTTCCGAAGAAGAAATCCTGGCACCGGAAATTCTCGGTCAGGCGCCGGCCATGCAGGAGGTGTTTCGTGCCATTGGGCGCCTGGCCCTGTCGCATGCAACCGTAATGATCAATGGCGAATCCGGTTCGGGTAAGGAACTGGTGGCGCGGGCGCTGCATCGCCACAGCCCGCGTGCCGACAAACCGTTCATCGCCATCAACACGGCGGCGATCCCCAGGGATTTGCTCGAATCCGAACTCTTCGGTCACGAACGCGGTGCTTTTACCGGCGCCCAGACCCAGCGGCGCGGCCGTTTCGAGCAGGCGGAGGGCGGTACGCTCTTCCTCGACGAAATCGGCGACATGCCGTCCGAACTGCAGACCCGCCTGCTACGCGTACTTTCGGATGGGCATTTTTACCGGGTCGGTGGTCACTCGCCGATCAAGGCCAACGTCCGGGTGATCGCGGCAACGCACCAGAATCTGGAAAATCGGGTCAAGGACGGCTTGTTCCGCGAGGATCTCTTCCATCGTCTCAACGTCATCCGTATTCGTCTGCCCTCGTTGCGGGAGCGGCGCGAGGATATTCCCCTGTTGACCCGGCACTTCCTGCAGAAGAGCGCGCGGGAACTGGGGAGCGAACCCAAGCGACTCAGCGAGAATGCGCTGAAATACCTCTCGGCGCTCGATTTTCCCGGCAATGTCCGGCAACTGGAGAACCTTTGTCACTGGCTGACGGTGATGGCGCCAGGGCAGCAGGTTGAGGTGGGCGATCTGCCGGCCGAGTTGCGAGCGGAGACGCCCGTGGTCATGACCGACAACTGGGAAAATGCCCTGGCTGGCGAAGTCGACACGCTTCTCGCGCGCGGGGTACCTGACGTACATGGGGAACTGGTGCGTATTTTCGAGCGCATCCTGATTTGCCGTGCATTGCAACACACCGGTGGCCGCCGGATCGAGGCGGCGACGGCGCTGGGGATCGGGCGCAACACCATTACTCGCAAGATCGCTGAATTGGGAATCGATGCGCAAAAGGAGCCGGGTTCTTCCTGAGCGCCGGGCCGAACCTTGTTTCCTTTGCTGGATCGATCCTCCTTGCGGCATGCCGACGGCGAATGATGTTATCTTTGGCGGCTGCGCACGATCCGTCGGAGTCATCCATGCAAGACCTTCTACCGCGGGAAAATCTGCCCGCCGGATATCTGGTTTGCCGTTACGGCGAACCGGGAGAGTCCGCCTACATCATCGAGACCGGTTGCGTCGAGGTGCTCACGCCCGAGGGCGTGAGCATCGCCAGCTTGGGAGCGGGGGAAATCTTTGGCGAGGTGGCGCTGCTTGATCGTCAGCCGCGCACCGCTTCGGTGCGTACTTTGGCAGAAACCACCCTGTTGCGCATCGATCGGGTGCATGTTCAGCAGCTTCTGAAACGTACCGATCCAGTCATTCGGCATTTGATGACCGTTCTGCTCGAGCGTTTCCGCGCCCGCAGCCAGTCGCCGCTGTCTCCCGCTCGCCGGGTGGAGGCCGACGATGAACGGATCGCCAAGCAGACGCTGATGCTGACTCAGGATCTGGCGCACGCCGTTGCCAGCGACCAGCTGGAACTGGCGTATCAGCCCTTGGTCGATCTGCCCTGGCGGCGACTGCTCGGCTTTGAGGCGCTCGTGCGCTGGCGGCATCCACTGCTCGGCACGATTGTTCCCACACATTTGATCGCCCTGGCGGAAAAAACCGGTTTGATCCATTCACTTAGCGAGTGGGTGCTGCGGCGAGCCATCGCCGACTGGCCGGAGATGCGCCGCTGGTGTTGTCGCGATGCCGATTGCGTGCCTTTCATCTCGGTCAACCTGTCGGCACCGGATTTGTCCGATCCCGGTATCGTCGGCGTGGTCGGCAATCTGCTGCAACAGTCGGACATGCGTTCGGGAGAGCTGCACCTGGAACTGACCGAAAGCACGCTGATCGAGGATCGCGAGAAGGTAGGCAACATTCTCGGGCAATTGGCCGGACTGGGGGTCAGGGTGGCGCTCGATGATTTTGGCACCGGTTATGCCGGTCTCGATTGCTTGAAATCCTTGCCGCTTTCCTGCCTCAAGATCGACCAGATTTTTGTCCGCGAGACGCTGGGCTCGCAGCGTAGCCGCGAAATCGTCTCCACGGCTCTCAACCTGGCGCGTTCGCTTGGCATGACCACCATCGGCGAAGGAATCGAGGAAGAAAGTGTCGCCGCCGAATTACAGCGGCTGGGCTGCGATATCGGTCAGGGCTACCACTTCGCGCGGCCGCTGGCCTTGCCGGAAGTGGCCGCCTGGGTTGCCGAGGCGGCCCGTCTGGGGCGCCTGCGGGGCGGTGTCGAGCCCGCCAGTACAGAGGCGCAGATTACGGCTCCTTGACTCCCGGTGGCATGCCGGCGAGGAGTCGCGCTCCGGAATCCTCGCCGCCTGCTTCTTTTCCTGCTTCATCCTCTTTCTCCTCTTTTTCTCCGGCCAGTTGCTGCCGGTTTGATCTTATGTGCCAGTCAGAACCCAGCTTGCTCGATCCCATTCTCCTGCGTCCCCTGCTCGGTAGCTACGCCGGTCGTTTCGATGTCGATGCGCTGGCCGTCTGCGATTCCACCAGCAGCGAGTTGCTGCGCCGTGTCGATGCCGGCGCACCGTCGGGGACGGTCGTCGTCGCCGACCGGCAGACCGCCGGGCGCGGCCGGCGCGGGCGCAGCTGGCTGTCGGCGCCGGCCGACAGCCTGACTTTTTCGTTGCTCTGGCGTTTCCCGGGAACGCCCCTGGAGTTGTCTGGACTTTCGTTGGTGGTTGGTGTCGCGCTGGCGCGGGCCTTGGCCGCATTAGGCGCCCGCGGTGTCGGCCTGAAGTGGCCGAAC
Organism: Azonexus sp.; assembly: GCF_023150235.1. Lineage (GTDB taxonomy): Bacteria > Pseudomonadota > Gammaproteobacteria > Burkholderiales > Rhodocyclaceae > Azonexus. Next base: position 6,929 of record NZ_JAKLLH010000039.1, on the reverse strand, counting down.
GACATCCTGCTGCGGCGCACCGGTGAATTCGCCAAGCTCGCCGGAATCCTCATTGAAATGGCCTCGGATCGCCGCGGGACGCAGGCGGTGATCGGCATCGGCCTCAACCTGTGGGCGCCGGCCGGCGAACTTGGGCAGGCGGCGGCCGGCCTCGCCGATGCGCTGGCGGCGGGTGAGCCGCCGGAGCGACATGCCGTGCTGGCTGCCTTGCTGCTTGAGTTGGTCCGGGTGCTCGACGCGTTCACGGTCGACGGCTTCGCCGGGCAAAAAAGCGAATGGCAGCGCTGGCATGCCTGGCAGGACGAGCCGGTGCGCGTCGTCGAGGACGGCCGCGAACTGCTGGCCGGGACCTGCATCGGTGCCGATACCGACGGCTCGCTGCTGGTGCGGAGCGAGCGCGGGGTCGAGCGGGTGCTGGCCGGCGACGTCAGCCTGCGCCACGCATGATTCTCTGCATCGACTGCGGCAATAGCCGGATCAAGTGGGGCCTGCGGACCGCTGCTGGCTGGCGGGTGCAAGGCGCACTGGCGCACGGCGAAGTCGGGCAGTTGGCGGCACTCACGGTCGACTGGCCCGAAATACAAAAAACCCTGCTGGCCAATGTTGCCGGGCCGCTGCTGGCGGCGCGGGTCGCCGCCGTGGTTGCCGCCGCCTGGCCGGGGCGCCCACTGCTGACCGCGGCGAGCCAGCCGGCGGCGGCCGGGGTGCGTAACGGCTATCGGTCGCCGGAGCGTCTGGGCGTGGACCGCTGGTGCGCCTTGCTCGGGGCCTGGGCCAAGGTGGGCGGGGCCTGCCTGGTGGTGATGGCCGGAACCGCGACGACAGTCGATAGCCTCCGCGCCGATGGGCTCTTTCCTGGCGGTTTGATCCTGCCCGGCCTTGACCTGATGCGCAAAAGCCTCGCCCGCGATACGGCTGGGCTGCCGCTGGCGCAGGGGCTGTACGTGGCACAGCCGACCTGTACCGACGACGCGATCGTCAGCGGTTGCCTCGAAGCGCAGGCCGGTGCGATCGAACGCGCCTGGCGCCGCCTGGGCGATCCCGCCGCGCCTTGCCTGCTCTCCGGCGGTGCCGCCGCGGCAATCGCTCCGGCGCTGACGATTCCGTGGCAAGGCGTCGACAATCTGGTGCTCGAAGGCCTGGCGACGCTGGCCGGCGAGATGCGGGAATGATCTCACGGGCCATTTTCGGCGCTCTTCCGGGTTGAATATTCGTCCGCCGCGCCGCACAATCGCAGCAGCTCTTTCCCGGAGGCTCCCATGTTCGATCCCGTCCTTAACGCATTGCCCGCCTTCGCCGGTTTTTTCCTGACGGCCGTGGCCCTCCTGGCTGCCTTTCTCGCGCTCTATGTGGTGGTCACGCCCTATAACGAAATGGCGTTGATCCGCGCCGGCAACGATGCGGCGGCAGTCAGCCTGGGCGGTGCAATCGTCGGTTTCGCCCTGCCGATCGCGGTTTCGGTCGCGGTCAGTCACAATCTCTACGCCATGCTCGGCTGGGGCGTGGTTGCCGGCGGCGTGCAGTTGCTGGCTTACATCGTCGCCCGTTTCGCCCTGCCGACGCTCAACGAGGCAATTCCGCAGGGCCGGCTGGCGGCCGGGATCTTCCTCGCCTCGCTGTCGATCGGCGTCGGTATTCTCAACGCCGGTTGCATCGTCTGATTTCCCGATTTTTTCAAGGAGCCGCTCATGGCACTGATGGACTTCATCAAGAAGCAGTTTATCGACATCCTGCAGTGGACCGAGGACGGCGACGGCACGCTGGCCTGGCGCTTCCCGATGCAGGAAATGGAAATCCAGAACGGCGCCAGCCTGACCGTTCGCGATTCGCAACTGGCCCTGTTCGTCAATGAAGGCCAGGTCGCCGATGTGTTCGGCCCCGGCATGTACAAGCTGAATACGCAGACGCTGCCGGTCCTGACCTACCTGCAGAACTGGGACAAGCTGTTCGAGTCGCCCTTCAAGTCGGATGTCTATTTCTTCTCGACGCGCGGCCAGCTCGACCAGAAGTGGGGCACGCCGAACCCGATCACGATCCGCGACAAGGACCTCGGGATCGTCCGCTTGCGCGCCTTCGGCATCTATTCCTACCACCTCAGCGACGCCAAGGCTTTCTACCAGAAGATCTCGGGCAGCCGCGAGCGCTACGGGCGCGACGAGCTCGAAGGCCAGCTGCGCAATACGCTGGTTGCCGGCATCAGCGATCTCTTCGGCGAGTCCGGAGTCCCCTTCATCGACATGGCGGCGAACCAGGACGAGTTCGGCCGCGCAATGTTTGCCAAGGCGGCGCCGCTGTTTGCCGAGTACGGCCTGACGCTGGATAGCCTGGTGGTGCAGAACGTTTCTCTGCCCGAGGAGTTGCAGAAGGTGCTCGATCAGAAGATCGGCATGAACATGATCGGTGACCTGCAGCGCTTTACCCAGTATCAGGTGGCCAACGCCATTCCCGAGGCGGCGAAGAATGAGGGCGGCATGGCCGGTCTGGGCGTCGGCATGGGGGCTGGCGTCGGCTTCGGCCAGGTGATGGCGCAGGCGCTGGGCCAAGCTGTCGCTGCGCCGGCGGCAGCGCCGGGCGGTGCCGCCACGGTCTCGGCCGACGAGGTGGTGGCGATGCTGGAGAAACTGCACGGACTGGTGCAGAAAGGCATTCTCAGCCAGGCCGAGTTCGACGCCAAGAAGGCGGAATTGCTGCAAAAACTCGGTTGACCGTGAAAATGTCTCGTTTCCGTCGCGTGTTCGCTTAACTTGGTCCAGTTCTCGTGGCACTGACCGCCTCCTGTCCCTCTTGCGGCGCCCCGGTCGTCTTCCAGTCGGCTGGGTCGGTTTTTGCCGTCTGCGAGTATTGTCAGAGCATGCTGGTCCGCCGCGATCAGGCGCTTGAAGACATCGGCAAGATGGCGGCGCTGGTCGAGGACCGCTCGCCCCTGCAACTGGGTAGCGAGGGGGTCTATAAAGGCGTGCATTTCGCGCTGATCGGGCGCATCCAGATCAAGTACAGCCAGGGTTTGTGGAACGAATGGCATCTGCTTTTCGACGACATGCGCACTGGCTGGCTATCGGAGGCGGCCGGTGAGTATGTGCTTAGCTTCCTGAAGCATCCCGGCGAAGCGCTGCCGGCCTTTGCCGAACTGCAGGCCGGGCGCCAGCTGACGTTGGGCGGCCAGGCCTGGACGGTGAGCAACAAGGAAGAGGCCGAGTGCGTTGCCGGTCAGGGCGAACTGCCGTTCAAGGTCGGTGCCGGCTACCCGCTGGCGGCAGCCGATCTGCGTCACGGCAAGCAGTTCGCGACCCTCGATTATTCGGAAACGCCGCCCTTGTGGTTCGTCGGCGAGGCAGTCGAGTTTTCCGCCTTGCAGCTGCGCAACTTGCGCGCAGGGATGCCGCTGCCGGGGGCCACGGTGGCGGCCGAGGTCTTTCGTTGCGGCGTTTGCGGCAGCCCGCTGCAGGCCGGCGCACCGACGATAGTCGCGATTGCCTGCCGCAGCTGCGGGACGGTAGTCGATGCCGCCGATGCGAATCACGCGATCCTGTCACGCGCCTCGAGCAAGGAAAAAAAGCAGTACCAACCCAAGTTGCCGCTCGGCAGCAAGGGCCAGCTCGACGGTGAGGCGGTCGAGGTGATCGGCTTCATGGTCCGGCGCACACGCAGCGAAGGCATCGCCTACGACTGGCGCGAATACCTGCTGGCGGCACCGAACGGGCGCTACCGCTGGCTGACTGAGTACAACCATCACTGGAATGTGGTCGATGTTCTTTCCGACCCGCCGGCCGGTGGCATCGTCGAGGTCGATGCCGTGCGCTATCGCGGCACGACCTTCAAACATTTCTCGACCGCGCAAAGCGCCGAGGTGATCCAGCTTGCCGGCGAGTTCACCTGGCGGGTGCGCCATGGCGAAAGCTGCCGTGCCGTCGATTACGTCGCCCCGCCGCAGATGCTGTCGTGTGAGTCGAACGACAAGGAAATCACCTGGTCGCTCGGGCGCTATGCCAGTGCCGACGAGATCGCCGCCGCCTTTGCGCTGAAAAAGCTGCCGGGCCCGCTCGGGGTCCATGCCAACCAGCCGAATCCCTGGGAGGCAGCGCACCGTCAGGCCTGCCGCCGTTTCTGGCGCCTGTTGCTGCTGCTGGTCGGGCTGCAGGTGGCGGCGCTGTCGATCTTCGGCAGCAAGACCCTGCTGCGCCAAGATTTCAGTTTTTCCCCGCAATTGCTGGCTGGCCCCGAGAGCACGCTGCGCAGTCGCGAATTCACCGTCAGCGGCAAGGCAAATCGCCTGGCGGTACGCAATGCGACTTCGCTCGACAACAACTGGCTGGCGCTCGACATGGTGCTGGTCAACAAGACGAGCGGTGAGGCCTGGCCGGCGGCGCGTGAAATCGCCTATTACTACGGCAGCGATGGCGGCGAGAGCTGGACGGAGGGCAATCGCGACGACGAAGTCGTGTTTGTCGATATTCCTCCCGGTACCTATTACCTGAACATCGATCCCGAACTGGCACCAGGCAAGGCCGTGGCGGTGAATAGCCGGCTGGAGGTGGCGGTGGCCGGTGCCGGCTGGTCGAATTTCATCCTGGCCCTGCTGTTCGTGATGCTTTTCCCTCTTTTCAGCCGCTTCCGCCATGCTGCTTTCGAGGGCGCGCGCTGGGCCGATAGCGATCATGCGCCGGCGGGGGGCGATTCCGGGGACGACGACTGATGTACGGAAAATTCAATCTTGCCACCGCTATTTTGACGCTGGCCCTGTTTTCCTATGCCCAGCAGCAGGGCTGGAGCCTGTTTGACGATGTGGCCAATTCGCCCGGGCGTACGTCGGGCTCGTCGCGTGGCATTTATCACAAATAGAATGCCGCCCGTCCGGCCTTAGTCGCCGCCGCCACCGCCGCCACCGCCGCCGTCGCCACCACCGCTATCACCGCCTCCCCCACCGCTGTCGCAATCGCCGTTGCCGTCACAGTGGTCGCCGGATTCGATATCGCAGGCGCAGTAAGCACTTGCCTGCGATCCGGGCAACTGCTCCCGGCGTTCGAGGTGGCAGATAAAGCCGCCGGGAATGGCGAGCGTGGCGTCGAGCGCGAAAAGGCGCGGCAAGCGGGCAGGTCGTTTCGGGTCAATCTCTTCGTGCGCACAAGCCAGTCGCCAGGCGCGGCGGAGCTCTTCCCCGGCCTCCGTCGGTGTTTCCATCCCTTGCGCCGGACTGTGATGCAAGAAGCGGCCGAAGGCATGGCCGCAGAACTTGTCGTATTGACGGGTGAGAAGGATGAACTCATGCCAGGCCGCATCCACCGCTTGCGAGGGCAGTGCGGTCTTCCGCCGCCCTGCTTGCTGGCAGAAGAGAAAATAGTCGCGCAATCCCGCCAGGACCTCACCGCGCTGCAATTCGCCGAGTTGGGGGTAGCGTGCGGCAAGCGGTGCGTCGAGCAGGCGGCAATAGGGATAGCTGGCGATGTAACGCTGTCGCCGCTGACGCGCCAGTGTGCGCCACAACAAGTAGGCCAGGATGGCGATGGCGAGCAGGAGCAGCAATTGAGGCATGGCATTCTCCAGAGGGAAGCGGGTGTCCCCGGGATTGTAGCTTTCCTGCCGGAGAGGCGCTTACCGGGCAAAAAAGCGCTTGATTCACGGTCGACCGTGGAAAAGAGGGAAAACGCTCCCTGTTTGCCTCGGCTTGCCGTCAGGTATGCCTCGCCGGAAGCGTCCGGGATATCCGCCCCGGGCTTGCCGGCCGGATCACCTTGCTCAGGGCAGGCGGCTACCGGTCTTGCTGTGCCGGTCTGCTGTGCTTGTGCCTCGAAAAAACAGGGGCTTGTGTTTGACTTCGAGAATCTGCTTTAATCGTGGAAGCTTCAGTTCAGACGTGGATTTTGCTGCTGAACGCAGATTTTCCCATGACTTCTCCCTGTGTTTCCGAAGTGCCTGCCGGGGGCGTGTCCACATCCACCCAAAACGCGCACCCAAAACGCCGAAAAATCTACGCCACCGGTGACTTCCCCTCCTCATCGGCGTCAACCCTGTTTTTCAAGCTGAATCTCCACCACTGCCTGCTTTTTCATCGAGTTGCCATGTCTCTTACGGACAAACTCCGTCCCTTCCTCTGTGCCCTCATCGTTTGCGGGGTGGCAGCCTGCGGCAGTCTGCGTTCGCCGGTGCCGCCACTTTCCACCGTGCAGCCGCCGCTGCCGTCAGCCGAGACCCGTCTTCGCGACAGCACGGGGAATGAAATCGCCCTGTTCGCGCTGGGTCTGATCGATACCGGTTATCGCTTCGGCGGTAAAAACCCGGAGGCCGGGCTCGATTGCAGCGGCATGGTCAGCTATATCCTCGAGCGTGCCGCCGGCATCCGCGTTCGCGGCAGCGCTGCCGACATCGCTCGTCAGGGGCGGGTAGTGGCAAGTGATGAACTGCGCCCGGGTGACCTGGTATTTTTCAATACCCGCAACGCGCCCTTTTCGCATGTCGGCATCTATATCGGCGACGAGCGTTTCGTTCATGCCCCCAATCGCAACGGCAAGGTGCGCATCGACCGCATTGCCGACCGCTACTACGCCCAGCGTTTTGAAGCCGCGCGTACCTTCATCGATTGAAGCGTAAAAACAGCCGCACCTCGGATTTTCTGGCCAGGCCGAGGAAAATTGGACTTGTGCCGCCAAGAACGGTTAGAATTGCCGCCTCCCCGCGCCCGTAGCTCAGCTGGATAGAGTATTGCCCTCCGAAGGCAGTGGTCGCACGTTCGAATCGTGTCGGGCGCGCCAAATTCCTCAATGGGTCAGGTCTTCAACGACTTGGCCCATTTTCTTTGGTGCGCCCAGCATGGGCGCACTCCTGCGGGTGTAAGTCCCGCCGTAAGTTGATCACAGCGAACGAAGTGAAGCGCAACTGCATGAGGGCGACCGAGTGTGGGGAGGAAGCGTGGATCGTAATCTGCGAGCCGATGG
>NZ_JAKLLH010000012.1 GCF_023150235.1 Azonexus sp. | reverse complement strand
ATCGAATCCTTGAGGGTGGCGAAATCGCCCTGGTAGGACTTGGAAATGGTCTGGGTCATGTCGCCGGCGGCCATGGCGGTCATCACGCGCTGCACGTCCTGGATCGGGGAGACGACGGCGTCGAGGGTGTCGTTGACGCCCTCGACGATGCGGCGGAAATCGCCCTGGTGCTGGGCGGCGTCGGCACGGGTATCGAGCTTGCCGGCGACAGCGGCAGCGGAGAGCAGCCTGGCATCGGCAACCAAGGCCTTGATGTTTTTCCTGACCTGTTCGATGGTTTCGTTGATGAAACGCTTTTTGCCAGGGAAGGTTTCCAAGGCTGCATCCATATTGCCTTCGCCGAATTCCCGGATGCAGGCCATGGCCTTTTTCTTGACGGCAATGTGGCCGAAGACCATTTCATTGACGCCTTGAGCCATTGCCCGGTAGGCGCCCTGGAAGTTGCCTTCTTCGATTCTGATGTCGATGTCGCCGAGGTCGTGTTGTTGCGACATCCGGTTCATTTCGGCAATCAGGGTATTGAGGGCGGCGATGCAGGTATTGAGATTGTTCTTGAGGGTATTGAAATCACCGTTGTAGCTGTCGGTGATTGCTGGCGGCACGTCGCCCCGGGCGATACGGTCGACGTAGCCGGCGGCTACATTCAGCGGACCGACCACGGCGTCGAGCGTGGCGTTGATGCCTTGCACGATCTGCTTGAAATCACCCTGGTGCCGGTTGGTGTCGGCGCGGGTGGAGAGCTTGCCGGCAATGGCCGCGCGCACCAGTTCGCCGACGTCGGACGACATGGATTGGACCGAGGTCTGCACGGCGGCGACGGCGCGTACCACCTCGCCGATTTCATCCCGGTTGTCGGAATTCAGGGTGAAGTTGAAATCGCCTTCGGCCATCTTGCTGGCGGCATCGGCCACTTGTGCTACCGGGCGGGCAATGCTGCGGGTGATGATCACGGCAAAGATCACGGTGAGCAAGGCAGCCAGGATCGCCAGACCGATCATCAGTTTTTGCGCGGCATGGGCATTTTCGATGGCGGCCTTGCCCTCGCTGGCGGTAATGCCATTGAGCAGGGCGATCATGTCGTTGATGGTCTTGAAGTAATCGGCCTGCTGCTTGCGGATGGTGCCGAGCATCAGGCTGCTGGCTTCGTCACGCTTGCCGGCGCTTACCAGTTCCAGGAACCTGTCTTGTTGTGGCACGTAGGCCGCGCGCATTTCCTTGATCGCTTTCAGGGCTTCCTTGCCTTGTGGCGTGGCGATGGTGGCATCAAGTTTTTCCAGCCGGTCGCCGATGATCTTGCGCTGTTCGGCAATGCGGTCGAGCTCGCGCTTGATCTTGTCCGGCGCGCTTTCCAGTAGGGTATTGCGCATCGCCCGCGCAATGACGTTGAGTGCGTCGACGACATCGTTCGCCTGGGCGATTTTCTGATTGCGATCGTTGATCACCAGGTCGAGGTTGTCGGTCAGCTGGCTGAGTCGCAAGGTGCCGACGGCGGCAATCGCCGCCATCAGGAGCAAGGGAACAATGAAACCGACAGCCAGTCGCTGGCCGATGCGCATGTGATTGAGCATGTTATCTCCCGAACTTCCTGAAAATCACTGATTGACGGCGGTTGACCGTAGCAGGCCGCTGCTGGCGTTCATTTCGCGCTCTTCGGCACGGGCATTGCGCTGGATCAGCGCTTGTACGTCGAGGATCAAGGCGACTTCACCGCTGCCGAGGATGGTCGAGCCGCCGATTCCGCGCAGGTGGCGGAAAATGCTCGACAGCGGCTTGATCACGGTCTGGAATTCGCCCATCAGCTGGTCTACGACGATCCCGGCATATTGCACGACGACGATGTTCTCGCGTGCCGGCCGCTCGCCAGGGATGTCGAACATCTCGCGCAGCCGGACAAAGGGCAGGACTTCGCCGCGCAGGTTGAGGAAGTCGCGGTCGGCGGTGTTGGTTTTCAGCTCGATGCACTCGATCACCATGTCGAGCGGAATGACGTAGGCGGCGCGGCCGACACCGACGAGGAATCCGTCGATGATCGCCAGCGTCAGCGGCAGGCGGATGGTGAAGGTGGCTCCTTCGCCCTCGACGCTGGAAACGTCGCAACTGCCGCGCAAGCCCTGGATGTTGCGGCGGACGACATCCATGCCGACGCCGCGCCCCGAGAGGTTGGTGACCTTGTCGGCGGTGGAGAAACCGGGCTCCCAGATCAGGTTGATGATTTCCTGGTCGGTCAGAGTTTGCGTTGCTTGCACCAGCCCCTTTTCGATGGCTTTGTTCAGTATCTTGTCGCGCGGCAGGCCGGCACCGTCATCGCTGACTTCGATGACGATGCTGCCGGAATCGTGGTAGGCATTGAGTGCCAGCGTGCCGTTGCGCGGTTTGCCCTTGGCAACACGCGCATCGGGCGCTTCTATGCCGTGATCCATCGAATTGCGCACCAGGTGCATCAGGGGGTCGCCGATTTTCTCGACCACCGACTTGTCGAGCTCGGTTTCGGCACCGCTGATCACCAGGTCGATTTCCTTGCCCAGTTCCTTGGAAACATCGCGCACGACGCGGTTGAAGCGGGTGAAGGTTTCGCCAATCTGGACCATGCGCAACTGCAGGGCCGAGTCGCGGATGTTTTCGACCAGCCGCGACAGGACCGAGGTCGATTCGACGAGGTCGCTCTGGCCGCTGCGCTGTGCCAGCAGGTTGGCCGAGGCACCGGCAATTACCAGCTCGCCGACGAGGTCGATCAACTGGTCGAGCTTGTCGGCCTGGACCCGGATCAGGCGGGCTTCGACGGCTTTTTTCTCGCTCACCTGCTGCTGCTTGCTGACGGCAGCCTCGACGAGTTCCTTGTGGACCACCTTCTGGTCGACCAGGATTTCGCCGATGTGCGGTGGCGTATCGATTGCCTGGCCGGCGCTTTCGGGGTGCTGCTGCGACTGCAGGCCTTCGTCCAGTTCGCCTTGCGTCAGGGCGCCGCAGCGGACAAGGATTTCGCCCAGGCGCATGTCGTCTTCCGGCAATTCGCGGATCAGCTTGACGTATTCGGCCAGCTTGCTGTCCGGCGGCAGGATGCGCAGATCGCAATCCTCCCGGCAGAAATCGAAGACACGCTCGATGTCGGCCTTGGAAGCGCGGGTCTGGAGGCGGATTTCAAAGCCGAGATAGCAGGATTCGGGGTCCATCTCGGCGACTGCCGGCATGGCGTCGGGTATGGTTTCCAGCGCGAGAATCTCGCCCAGGCTGGCCAGGTAGCGGATGAAGGAGAGCGGGTCCATGCCGCCGCGCAGCACATGCGGGCCAAAACGGACGGAAATGTGCCAGCTGTCGGTGTTGACCGCGGCAGTGCCCGCATTGTCCGCGCTGGCAACTTCCAGCACCGCCTCCGCTGGTCCGCCGCTGGTATAGACCGCGAGTTCGACCAGCAGGGCGTCGCCCTTGGCCTGGATGTCGGCTGGAGCGGCGGGTTGCCCGGCTTCGAGCACGTCCATCAGGGCGCCGAGCTGATCGCAACTGCGCAGCAGGATGCCGGTCAGGTCCGAGGAAACGGCGATTTCGTTATTGCGCAGACGGTCGAGCACATTCTCGACCTTGTGCATGAAACTTTCGATGAAGTGGCACTCGATGACGCCGGAAGCCCCCTTGACCGTATGCGCGGCCCGGAAGATGCTGTTGATGCCATCGAGATTGTCGGGGTTCTGCTCCAGGTCGAGCAGGCCACTTTCCATGGCCTGCAACTGCTCGCGGCCTTCCTGAATAAAGACGCTGGTAAGTTCATCCATGATCTTTGCCTCATGCCGTCGGCTGGGTGCCGCTCAGCGTTGCATTTCCAAGAAATCGGGAGAGGTTGCAGAACTCGACGGTCTGCCTGACGTTGTCGCTCATGGCGCAGATACTCATTGTCCGGTCGCGGCGGCTGGCCTCGCGTTGGGCCAGGATCAGCAACTGCAGGCCGGCGGTATCGATCTCGGCAACATGCGACAGGTCGAGCTCGAGCGCGCCACCCTGTTCGATCGCGTCCATCAGGCGTTGTTTCAGTTCAAGAGCGTTGTAGATGGTCAGGTCTTCGGTGATGGTGATATGGCTGACGTCGCTCATGATTTTCCTCAGAACAATTCGATTTTCTGCGAACCACCGCCAGCCGGTGCCGACGATTCGTGATTCAGCGCCTGCTGGTGATCGCTGCGCTGCTTGTCCATCACGTAATGGCTGTACAACTGGTCCAGGTGCTCGGTCAGCGGTGTGTAGGTGAAATTCTCGCCTTCCGAGGCGCGGATGCGCCGTGCCAGATTGGCGGCGTGCTGGTCGAGAATGTCGAGCGCCTTGAGAACCTGTTCGATCTGTTGCCGCGTGATGTCCTGGAATTGCACGCTGGCCAGGGTATCCATGAACATGCGTGCCAGCGCCTCGCTGGAGGATCTGACCTTGTCGACCATGGTCAGATCGTGTTCCAGCAGTTCCCGGTAGTGCCGGCCGAGATTGTTCAGTTGATCCGAGAATTCGGTCAGCGCCGCGCGTTCCGCATTGGTGTTGCTTTGTGCCAGCTTGTCCTGGAACTGGGCGCGTATGCTTTCCGCGACCGAGCGGATGCCGTGATTGATCTTGTCTACCGCGGTATCGGTTTCGCCCGACAGCTTGCGCACTTCGTCGGCAACCACGGCAAAACCGCGTCCCGCTTCGCCGGCACGGGCGGCTTCGATGGCAGCGTTGAGCGCCAGCAGGTTGGTCTGGCCGGAAATCTCGCGGATCAGCTGTACCAGCTTGCCCAGCTCGTCGGCTTCGCGGACGATGGTCTCGATCCGCTGACGGTCGGTTTCCGCGTCTTCGATCCGCCGCTGGATGTAGGCGCCCATGCGCCCGATCAGGCGCTGGTTGCCCTCGATCTGCACTTCCGAGTTTTCGGCGATCGCCTTGGCGGCATCGGTGCTTTGGGTGATGAAGGATTCAAGGTCGGTAACGACGCCATCGATGGTTTGCAGGCGGGAAGTAATGGCATAGGCCGCACCCTCGGTTTCCTCGACGATGCTCTGCAGCTGTTTGCGCAACACCTCGTTGAAGGCGTGGATGCTTTCCAGTTCGTCGGCCACTTCCTGGCCGACGCTCTCGACGTCGTAGACCTTGCTGAAGACTTCCTTCTGGTCGTTGGCGAGGCCGCAGAGCATGTCCCGGTAAAAAGCGTAGGAAACCATGCGCTGGGAAACATAGGAAATGATCACCAGCAGGGCCGCGCCCAGTCCGTCGCCGGCCGGCGAGGAGAGTCCCAATATCGGTAGCAGGGATTCGTGGAACCAGCCGTTGAAGTAATAGATCGTCACGGCGGCACCCGCTGCCACGATCGCTGCCACCAGCAGGGCGCGCTTGAAATATTCGGCCGGAAAAGGCTCGGAGTGCGTGGTGAGGGGCGGAGTCATGAGGCGATCAGCGCAGGACGAGTTTGATGGTGTTCAGCAACTCGTCGGCAGTGGCGGGTTTGACGATCCAGCCCGATGCGCCGGCGGCCTTGGCTTCCATCTTGCGCGATTGCTGCGATTCGGTGGTCAGGAAGAGAATGGGTACAAAACGGTAGTTTGGCAACTTGCGTACTTCCTTGATCAACTCTATCCCGTTCATTCCCGGCATGTTGAGATCGGTGATCAGCAGGTCGATCTTGACACCTGCCTGGAATTTTTTCAGCGCCTCTTCGGCGTTTCCAGCTTTTTCCGTGGCATATCCGGCCTTGGAGAGGATGTTGGAGATGCTGAGCAGGATGGTGGCTGAATCGTCAACGAGGAAAATGGTTTTCATTGTGGATCAACTCCGGGATAGAACGTGCGGACGTGGCTCGCAGATACGGTATGCAGATTTCCGAAAAGAGCTGGCAACGCAGACGGTAGCTGCCTTTGCGGTCAGTTCCGGTCTTTTCGGAGGAACAGCCGAGATATTACCTAAAAATGATGATGGAGCATCGATATTTCAGAAAAAGGTCAAATTGGCGAAATCCGCGAACAGCAGCCGGAAAAAAGGCTACGGTGGCCATTCTTGCCGGGGCGAACCGAGCTTACGAAGTCTCGTCCGGCTTGGTTGCGGTGTCTCGCCGCAGGGCCGGGCGCAGCAGCTTGAGTGCCGCCGGATAGTCGAAACGGTCGATCAGGCGGCAGAAGTGTTCGTGATCGGCCTCGAGCAGCACGGACAGGGGCGCGCGCAGGCGGCGTGCGCATTCATTGCTGCGGATGTCGTCCTCGGCGAGCAGCGCTTCGAGTTGCTCCAGCGCGGCCGTGGGGGCATCGGAAGTGGTTTCCGGATCGATTCGGTCCGCATTTTGTTGAAGAAACTGCTCGACGGCAGCGCATTGTTCCCGGTGAGTTCTTTCCAGTTCGGCAATCAGCGCCGGAACTGCCTGTTTTCCCTCACCGCGCAGGGCTTGTTCGAGCATGCTTGCCGCCAGGTGCGCTGTCTGCAGTCCTAGCGTGCCGGCGGCTCCCTTGAGCGTGTGAGCCAGTTTTCTGGCTGCCGATGCATCCCCGGCCTGCCAGGAGGTGGCGATTTCCGTCGCCAGGTCGCGGTGGTGTTCCAAGTATTTGCCCAGGAGCTCGATGTAGCGCTTTTCTCGGCCGGCGACAACGCGCAAGCCGGCCTGAACATCGATGCCGGCGGCGATGAGGGGAGAAAGCCCCTGATCCTCGAGCATGAAGGCGGAGGCGGAGAGGGCGGGAGGGGGGGCTGCGGGAGGGGTAATGGAAGGGGAGGCGGCGTGGGGCGGCAACGGGCTTGCCGCAGGTGCCGCGGAGTGAGGCGGGAGGGGGGGCGGAGGCATGCTGCCCGGGGGAGCGGGTGGGGGAGGCGTACGGGTGGCTTCCGCGGCAGGGAGGAGGTCTTCGTTCGGCAGCAGGCCGGCTCCGTCAGCTTCGTCCATGGCCGAAGGGCGGCATTGCCTTCTTTCGTACGCAAAACTCAGGGCTGCGGCGAGGAGTAGCGCCATCGTTGCCATCAGGGCGAATAGCGGCAGCTCGCCCTCGCGCTCTCCGTCGGTTATTCGGCCGATGCTGATGATTCGCCACTCGCTGCCCAGTGGGGCGGCGATGGCGACGAGCGCCGGGCCACCGGTGAGGGGGGCATCTTCGGTACGCAGGGTGCGTGCGGCGGCGCTGTTCAATATCGTGCGCAGCTCGCTGCCCTGCAGTGGCAGGCGGTGCTGCAGGCGCTCGCTGGCCGAGCGGCCGGGCTTGCCCAGCAGGTGCAAATGCTCCCCTTCGTGGCGGACGATGAAATTTGCTCCGCGGTCATTGGCCAGTGCTGGCTCGGTCAGTAGCGGCAGCAGCGATTTTTCCAGCGATGATTGCAAGACGATATAGGCATCGGCATGACGGGTGGTTTCGTCGCTTCCGTTCGAGAGGGGGGCGATGCTGAGCAGGCGCAGGTCGTCGCTACCGGGAACGGGGTGGAAGTCGGATAGCTCGCTGTGTCCACCGATGCTGCTGGCCGCAAGTAGCGTATTCAGGGGAAGGTGTTGCGTGCCGTCCTGCCCGGTCAGGCTGAAACGCGTTCTGCCCCGGGCGTCGAGGATCAGGATGTCTTCGTAGCGGTAATTTTCCTGCAGGGAGCGGAGGTGTCGCCGCAGATCGTCCGCGACGCTGGCAGCATCCGGGGCTTCAGCCAGCAGCTCCGCCACCTCGCGCGCGAGGAAGGGGTTGTCGGCCAAGGTTTGAGCATCGGCGATTCGTTCGCGCCGCCATTCGGCAAATTGCCAGGCCTTGAGCGTGGCGACATCGAGCAGGTTTTGCTCGGCCCGCTGGCGGTAGTCCTCGCGTTCGTCCTGCGCCAGCTTTTGTCCGAGCAAGCAGATGCAGAGGGCGATCAAGGCAATAGTGAAGGAGGGGCGGCGGGTGGCGCGGTACTGTCCCGAATTCCTGCCGCCAGCGTAGCCTTGGGGCTTCATTCGCCGTAGGTTTCGGCAATGCGCTGGAAGGTGGCGAACTCACGGATGAAAACATCGACGACATCGGGATCGAAGTGCTTTCCCCGTCCTTCGATAATGATTCTGCTGGCGGTGGCAAAATCGAAGGCTTCCTTGTAGACGCGCTTGGAAATCAGTGCATCGAAGACGTCGGCCAGGGCCATCAGGCGGGCCGGGAGCGGTATGGCATCGCCGGCGAGTCCATCAGGGTAGCCGCTGCCGTCCCATTTTTCGTGGTGCCAATGAGCGATCTGCTTGGCAATGGCGAGAAATTCAACCGGCTTCCTGGCGTCCTTTTCGGCTTGCTCAATGGCCTTGCTGCCGAGCACGGCGTGGGTTTTCATCACGTCCCATTCTTCAGGCGTCAGCTTGCCCGGCTTGAGCAGGATGTTGTCGGGGATGCCGACCTTGCCGATATCGTGAAGCGGTGCCGATTCGGCGAGGGCAGAAATGGTCCGCGTGTCGAGTGCGGCGGCAAAGCGGGGGTGCTCGCGCAGTCCGAGGGCCAGGGTACGGACGTATTCCTGCGTGCGCAGGAGATGGTTGCCGGTTTCCGGATCGCGGGTCTCCGCCAGCCGGGCGAGGGCATGGATGGTGATGCGCTGGATTTCCTGGTTTTCGCTCATGCGTCGGGCGACTTCGGCTTCCAGGTAGCGATTGTGGTCGCGCAGGATGTCGCGGGCGGCCTTGAGTTCAAGGTGGGCGCGGACGCGGGCGAGGACGATGGAAGGACGGATCGGCTTGGCGATGTAATCGACCGCTCCCTGCTCAAGACCGTGTTCTTCGTCGGCAATGCCATCCATGGCGGTGACGAAGATGACCGGGATGTCGCGTGTCGAGGCATTGGCGCGCAGCTGGGCAAGCACTTCGTAGCCGTCCATCCCCGGCATCATGACATCGAGCAGGATCAGGTCCGGCTGCTGGCTGGTGGCGATCTGCAGGGCTCGCTGCCCCGAGTTGGCTGCGCGCACGCGGTAGTTGGGCTGCAGCAACTCGCCAAGAACGGCGAGGTTCTCGGGAGTGTCGTCCACCACCAGTATGGTTGATTGTGTTGCGCCCATGGTCCCCGGGTTCCGTTGGCGATGCCTTGGTGTTGTGATTGTTTCCGTGAATACTACCACCGCCGCCGGGCTTCTTCGCAATTTGCTCAGCGCGGTTGATGCACCCCGGCGATGCGGCGATAGAGGGCGAGCCGGCGGCTGTCGATTTCTCCGGCTTCGACGGCGGCGCCCAGGGCGCAGCCGGGTTCGCGTTCATGCCGGCAGTCGCGGAAACGGCACTGGCCGAGAAATGGAGCAAACTCGCGGAAGGCCAGGGCCAGTGCCTGCCGGTCGAGGTGGCCGAGGCCAAAATCCTGCAATCCGGGTGAGTCGATCAAATGGCTTTCGTCATCGAGGTGATAGAGCGTCGCATGCGTCGTCGTGTGCTTGCCTGAGTCGAGTGCCTGCGAAATTTCGCGGGTGGCGGCCCGGGCTTCCGGAATCAGGGTATTGACCAGGGTCGATTTGCCCATCCCGGATTGGCCGACAAGAACGCTGGTTTTGCCTTGGAGCAGGGGGCGTAGCGCGTCGGCGTGCTCGCGGGCGCAGGTTTCGACGATGCGGTAGCCAAGGCGGGCCAGAATGTGCAGGCGTTCGCGGGCGATAGGCAGGAGCGGGGCCAGGTCGCATTTGTTGAGGATGATGAGGCTGGCGATTTCCTGATCCTCGGCGGCAAGGAGCGAGCGGGTCACCAGTTCGTCCGAGAAGGCAGGTTCGGTGGCGACGACAACTATCAGTTGATCGACATTGGCCGCAATCAGCTTCTGGCGGATTTCGTTGGAGCGATAGAGCAGGCTGCGGCGGGGCTCGACGGTTTCGATCACGCCCTGATCGGAGGAGGCGCGGGCGATACCGACCCGGTCGCCGACGGCAAGCTGGCTTTTCTTGCCACGCGGAAAACAGGGCAGGCGGCTGCCGTCGGCAAGCTCGACGAGATACTGTCGCCCGTGGGCGGCGACGATGCGGCCGGTCATCATGCGCGGCGGTTCCGGGGGCGGAAAAGAGGGGTCAGGTCGGCAGGCATGTTTTTTCTTTCTGGGCGCGTAGATGGGCGATGCGCTCGCCGGCGCTGGGGTGTGAGTCGTAGAACAGCGAATGCAGGGGATCGGGTGTCAGGGTGGAGGCGTTGTCTTGATAGAGCTTGAGTAGCGCCTGTTCGAGGGCGCTTGCCGAGGCGTGGCGGGCGGCAAAGGCGTCGGCGGCGAATTCGTCGCGACGGGAGAGCCAGCTGCCGATCGGGCTGAAGGGAAACAGGAAGACCGGCAGGGCGAGGAAGAAGAGGATCAGCGCCAGCGCTGTCTGCGGCGGGGCCTCGCCGGTCGTGGCCCCGAGTCCGGCATAGAACCAGGGGGCATCGATCAACTGGCCGAGCAGCCAGAGGAAGGCGAGCGAGCCGGTAAACATCAGAAGCATGCGTTTTTGCACGTGGCGACAGTGGAAATGGCCCAGTTCGTGGGCGAGCACAGCTTCGATTTGTGCCGGTGTCAGGCGTTCGAGCAGGGTGTCGAAGAAAACGATGCGCTTGTGCCGGCCAAAGCCGGTGAAATAGGCGTTGCCGTGGCTGGAGCGTTTTGAACCATCCATCACGAAGAGGCCGTCGGCTTGAAAGCCGCAACGTGCGAGCAAGGCCTCGATCCGGCTCCGGGTTTCGCCGGCGGGCAGGGGGTTGAAGCGGTTGAAGAGGGGGGCGATCCAGGTTGGATAAATGAAGAGCAGGAGCAGGTTGAAGGCGCTCCAGAAAGCCCAGACCCATAACCACCAGTCCTCGCCCATTGCCTGCATCAGCCAGAGTACGGCCAGGGTCAGCGGCAGGCCGAGGGCGAGGGCGAGGAGGCATTGCTTGCCGAGGTCGGCAAGGAAGAGCGATGTCGTCATCCGGTTGAAGCCGTGGCGGGCCTCGATCACGAATTGCCGATACCAGGCGAGAGGGAGATCGATCACGGTCGACAACAGGAAAAGACTGAAAATCAGCGCCGTTCCTGCTGTCAGGCCGCTGCTTTGCGTTTGCCAAAAGGTGGCGAGGCTGGCCAGGCCGCCGCCCAGGGTGAGTGCCAGCAGCAGCGCGGCATCGGTGAATATGGCGAAGAATCCGGCTTGCGCACGGTCGACCGTGTAATCGGCCGCTTTCTGGTGGTCGGCAAGGGCGATTCGCTCGGCGAAAGCCGCCGGCACCGCGGCGCGGTGGCGGCGAACATGGCGAATCTGGCGCCAGTTGAGCCATAGGCGGATGGCAAGGGAAAGCGCGAAGGCGGCCAGGAACAGGCGGCTCAGCAGTTGGGTGGGGTCGGTCATTGCGAGAGGAGACGGGGTGCGGCGGGGCGATGGGCGAAAGCTGTGCGAAAATGCCGGCTTTCGCGTATTGATCTGGAAAACGGGTGGCGGGCAAAGCACCTCCCGGAGACGGATGATTGCGTCCGGGGACGAATTCCCCGGCTGTTGCGCCCGACGACGGGCGCGGATCGAACTTCAGGGAAACCGAATTATATGGCAGGCAACACAAACAACCTCGTCTGGCTGGATATGGAAATGACCGGCTTGCAACCCGACAGCGACCGCATTCTGGAACTGGCGATCGTGGTCACCGATTCCGAGCTGCAACTGGTCGCCGAATCGCCGGTGTGGGTCGTGCATCAGTCGGCGGAGGTGCTGGCCGGCATGGATGAGTGGAATCAGAAAACGCATGGGCGCTCGGGGTTGATCGAACGGGTGCGCGCTTCGGAGCGGGACGAGGCCACGGTCGAGCAGGAGGCGCTGGCCTTTCTGCACAAGTATTCCGGCAAGGGCTATTCGCCGATGTGCGGCAACAGCATCGGCCAGGATCGGCGTTTCATGGCTCGCTACATGCCGGTGCTCGAGGCCTTCTTTCACTACCGCAACCTCGACGTCAGTACGTTGAAGGAATTGTGCAAGCGCTGGCAGCCGGAGATTTACAAAGGCTTCAAGAAAAAAGGCAAGCACACGGCGCTGGCCGATATCTACGAATCCATCGACGAACTGAAGTACTACCGCCAGCATTTCCTGAGGGCTTGAGAAAAGGCGGCAGTGCAGGCCGGGCTGCGATACGGCATTCGCTCACGGTCAACGCCGGAAAAGACGGAATTTTTCCCGGCGGTCGCCCGGGCGGCTGCCCTCCCAGGCGAGTTTCCATTCACCGCCGGGTGCGGCTGTATCCCTCGGGTTGCGGCCGGTAAGCAGCAGCCATCGACATTGGCGTCCGGCGCGACTCTTTTCTTCCAGGGCTTCGAGGCCAACAAAGTAGGCGAGCGAGGCGCGTTGCGTGTCGGTCAGGCCGCGTTCGGCCAGGCAACTGCCGTCCGCCGGCAGGGTGCGCGCAATCGCTTCGGCCACCGGGCGGTAACTTTTGCCGTAGTCGAACCAGGGCAGGATCAGGGTGGTTGCCAGCAACCAGCTGGTGGTGCAACCCAGCGTCCAGTGGGTCAGGCCGCGGTAAGGGGAGCGTGGCGCGGTAAGAATCAGCCATAGCCACCAGAGCGTGGCCGCAATCCCGACAAGGAAATCCGAGAGATCGAACTGGCCGGAAAAACCGGGGCGCAGGGCAACGGCACGCTGTGCCAGGCGCGGCGGCACGCCGAGTGCCATTGCCGACCAGGCCAGCCAGAGCAGGCTGGCAAAGAGCGTGAAACTGAGCATGGCAAACCAGTCGAAGGCATTGGCGGCCCCCCGGCGCAGGGAAAGCGCTCCCGGAGTGGCGAGCAGGGCCAGCGGCGGCAGGAGGAGCAGCGCGGGAATTTCGCGTGGGCGGTAGGCCAGGGCCAGCAGCAGCAGGGTGGCGGCAAACAGTGCCAAGGGCAGGGATTGTGCCGGGGCGCTCCATTGCTGGCGGCGGGACCAGAGGGTCCACAGCGCCAGCGGCAGGGCGGGAAAGGCGAACCACGGCAGCAAGGCGGCAAAACGGCCCAGGCCTCCGGCGGAAAACGGCGTTTGCAAAGGCGCCAGCTCGGCCTGCAGCCAGCCATCGAGACGGGCCGGTGCCAGGGCGTAGAGGGCGAGTGGCCAGGGAGCCAGCAGCAGCAGGGTCAGGGTGAACCCCAGAAGCAGGGTGTGCCAGGCCTTGCGCCGGTCTGGCGATTGCAGCCAGGCAAGGGGCGCAAGCAGGAGTAAAGGCAGGCTGGGGGCGATGCCGGCACCGAGGACGCAGGCGGCCAGTGCACCGCCGTAGATCATGCCGGTAAGACGGGGGCGGCGCCCGAGCGCAGCCAGGCTGCCGATGGCCGCCCCGTAGGCGGCAAGCGCGATCAACATCGGCTGGGCGTCGTGAGCATGTACCAACAGCCCGGCGCTGCCGGCAAGCAGCAAAGGGCTGGCGGCGGCACTCTCCTGCCCATAGAGTTCGCGGCCGGCATAATACAGGCCGGCGAGGGCCAGGGCGATCCAGACGCCGCTTGCCAGCCGCATTGCCTCGTGGGCCGGTAGCAGCCAGCCAAACAGCTTGCCGGTGAATGCGGCGGTCCAGTAATAGAGTGGCGGCTCGTGAAAAGCGCGGCCGGCAATTTCGGGGGTCAGCCAGTTTCCATGGGCCAGCATCTGCCAGGCGGCACCGATATGGAGTGCGTCTTCGCCCTTCCAGGGGTCGCGCCCGAAGAGTCCGGCCAGGACGTAGAAAGCGAGCATCGCCGCCAGCGCCCAGCCGGTTGGCGGCAGGCGCATGCCGCGACGGAGCAGGTCGGAAAGCGGGCGCACGGTGGTCATCGCAGGACTGAAAATGAAAAAGGCAGCCGCAACGGGCTGCCTTTTTGGCGGATGAATGCGATCCTGAAGATCAGGCAGACTTGCGACGCAGGGCGCCGAACTTCTGGTTGAACTTCTCGACGCGACCAGCGGTATCGACGATCTTCTGCTTGCCGGTGTAGAACGGGTGGCAGGCGGAGCAGACTTCGATGTGGAAGTTGTCCTTGCTCATCGTGGACTGGGTGGCGAAGGTGTTGCCGCAAGAGCAGGTCACCTGGATTTCTTTGTAATTCGGATGGATATCGGCTTGCATCATTTGTCCTTTAATCAAGCGACCGGCGGATGTGGCCGATCTGGGAAGCTCGGGATTATCGTCGAATCATTGCTTTCTGGCAATGATTGCCGGGCGATTTTTTGCCATTGACCACGGTCGACCGTGAAAAAGGCAAAAAATCACCCCGGGTTCAGCCACGGCGCATGGCGTCGAAGAACTCCTGGTTGCCTTTGGTCGACTTGACCTTGTCGAGCAGGAATTCCATCGCTTCGAGGTCGTCCATCGGGTAGCACAACTTGCGCAGCACCCACATCTTCTGCAGCACGTCCGGCTTGAGCAGCAGTTCCTCGCGGCGGGTGCCGGAGCGATTGACGTTGACCGCCGGGTACATCCGCTTTTCGGCCATGCGACGGTCGAGGTGGATTTCCGAGTTGCCGGTGCCCTTGAATTCTTCGTAGATCACTTCGTCCATGCGTGAGCCGGTATCGATCAGCGCAGTGGCGAGGATGGTCAGCGAGCCGCCTTCCTCGATATTGCGCGCGGCACCGAA
The DNA here is from genome assembly GCF_023150235.1 of Azonexus sp. Taxonomy (GTDB): domain Bacteria; phylum Pseudomonadota; class Gammaproteobacteria; order Burkholderiales; family Rhodocyclaceae; genus Azonexus. The sequence continues at coordinate 147,154 of NZ_JAKLLH010000012.1, read as the reverse complement.
GAAGCGCTTCGGCTTCTGCAGGGCGTTGGCGTCGACGCCGCCGGTCAATACCTTGCCGGAGGCCGGTTGCACGGTGTTGTAGGCGCGGGCGAGGCGGGTGATCGAGTCGAGCAGGATGACCACGTCCTTCTTGTGTTCGACCAGGCGCTTGGCCTTCTCGATCACCATTTCGGCGACGGCGACATGGCGGGTGGCCGGCTCGTCGAAGGTCGAAGCGACGACTTCACCCTTGACCGTGCGGGTCATTTCGGTGACTTCTTCCGGGCGCTCGTCGATCAATAGCACCAGCAGCACGACTTCCGGGTGGTTGGCGGTGATTGCATGGGCGATGTTCTGCAGCATCACCGTCTTGCCGGTCTTCGGTGGCGCGACCAAGAGGCCGCGCTGGCCGCAGCCGATCGGCGCGATCATGTCGATCACCCGGCTGGTGATGTTTTCCTCGGACTTGATCTCGCGTTCGAGCTTGAGATGACGCGTCGGGTGCAGCGGCGTCAGGTTCTCGAACATGATCTTGTTCTTGTTGGCTTCGGGTGGGAAGCCGTTGATGCAATCGAGCTTGGTCAGCGCGACGTAGCGTTCGCCATCCTTCGGGGTGCGGATTTCGCCCTCGACGGTATCGCCCGTCCGCAGGTTGAAGCGGCGGATCTGCGATGGCGAAACATAAATGTCGTCCGGGTTGGCGAGGTAGGACGTATCGGCCGAGCGGAGAAAGCCGTAGCCGTCGGGCAGGACTTCGAGCGTGCCGTCGCCGTGGATGGTTTCGCCGTTCTTGGCCTTGGCCTTGAGCACAGCGTAGATCAGCTCCTGCTTGCGCATCCGGTTGGCGTTTTCGATGCCAAGCTCGGTGGCCATGTCCAGCAGTTTGCTGACGTGTAGTGTCTTCAGTTCGGAAAGTTGCATGGATGTGTGTGCGCCGGAAAGGCAGCAATGCCGGGATGCCGGGCAAAATGCGTGGAGGCGAGCGCAGGGCTCGGAAGAGGGGAAGGTGTGCTGGAAAAACGGGACGCGGGCCGGAAAGGAGAAGTTCGGCGGCGTCGGCCTGAAAACGCAGTCAGCGTTTTCAGGCGCGCAGGGTACGGCGATTACAGATTGCTGTCAATGAAGGCGGCGAGCTGCGACTTGGACATCGCGCCAACCTTGGTGGCTTCGATATTGCCGTTCTTGAAGATCATCAGGGTCGGGATGCCACGGATGCCGTACTTGGCCGGTGTACCCTGGTTTTCGTCGATGTTGACCTTGGCCACCTTGAGCTTGCCGGCGTATTCGTTGGCGATTTCGTCGAGGATGGGGGCGATCATCTTGCAAGGGCCGCACCATTCTGCCCAGTAATCGACGAGAACCGGCTGCTGCGCCTGCAGCACTTCGGCCTCGAAGGAATCGTCGGTGACGTAAAGGATGTGCTCGCTCATGGATGTCCTCGTGAGTTTGGTGGTGTGTTCCGGAAGGAATGTCGGTGGATGCGGCCCGGAGCGCCACGGGAGTGGGGCAGCGGGGATGGACAGTGGCGAGATGCTAGCGAAAAACCGCTGCTTAGGGAAGGCGTACGGAAGCCGATCTCAGGCTGCATTTTTCCCGGCATGCATCACACTGCGGTTGCGCCCCTCGGCTTTGGCCTGGTAAAGCGCCTCGTCGGCCATGCGCAGGGTGGCGTCGAGTCCGGTCTCGGCATCGTATTCGGCAACGCCCAGGCTGATGCTTAAAGAGATATCGGGGGCAAAGGTGGCGGTGTCGATGTTCGCGACGGCCAGCCGCATGCGCTCGGCAAGAAGGAGGGCCTGCTTGGCGGAGCAGGCGGGAAAAAGAAGGAGGAATTCTTCGCCGCCCCAGCGGGCGCAGCAGTCGTATTCGCGCAGATTGGCACGCAGGCAGGCGGCAAGTCGGGCCAGCACGGCGTCGCCACAGGCGTGGCCGGCGCTGTCGTTGATTTGCTTGAAATGGTCGACATCGGCCAGGGCAATCGAAAAAGTACCGCCGTGGCGCGCGATCTTGGCAATTTCCCGCTGCAAGCTTTCCTGCATGAAGCGGCGATTGGGCAGGGCTGTCAGCTCGTCGTGCGAGGAAATGGCGGTCAGGCGTTCGTTGAGGTCGTAAAGCATCGACTGGTAGCGGTCGCTGATGCGCACGATTTTCTCGATCTGACGGATCTTGCGCTCCAGCTCTTCGGCATGGTTGCGCCCACGATCCCTTTCTGCCCGCTGAAACTGATCGGAAATGTGGGTGATGCGGTCGAGCAGTCGCTCCTGGGTGCGGTAGCGCTGATACAACTCGCCAAGCAGGGGCTGCCACTCGGCGGTGGATGCCGTTGCCGTCAGCAGCAGCGCCTCGACGCGCTCTTCAAGCGAGGTCGGGTCTTTCATGCCGATCTTTTGTCGAGGATGGCAAAGGGGAAGCTGCAGTCTTCCTTGAATTCGTCCGCCAGCTCGCCCACTCGTTCGTTGGCGGCGTCGTAGAGCCAGCGCGCCGTAACGGTCCTGCCCTCGGCATGCGCCCGCTCCATCAGGTCGAGGATGTCCATCATCGCGCGGATGCTGCTGGTATTGAGGTAGAGCAGTTCAAGTTCGAGCTGCAGAGGGCGTCCGGCATCGCGCAGGTAATGCTCGACCCAGTCGATCAGCGGCTGGAAGAGTTCGAACGAATTTTCGGGATAGGAATCGCCCTCCATGCGGACCATGCCGGTATTCCAGTCGGCGCTGATCGCCGGGGACGAGTTTGTACGTGCAATTTCCAGGTTTTTCATTTTTTTGACTCAGAGCACCACCCGCAGGCTGAAGAGGAAGCGGCCGCAGGGTTGCGGCAACAGGCTGCACTGCAAAGCCTCGCCGGCCTTGCGCGCCATGTCGATCAGGCCAAGTCCGGCACTGGCGTTCAAGGATTCGCGCGGCATCCGCAACTGAGCCTTGAAAGCCGCTTTCAGCGCCACTTTGTCCAATTCTCCCAGAGCGTCAATACGTTTGACCAGTGCTTTTCCGTCGCCATCGTCAACGATATTCGCTGCACAAATGACATAGCGGCCTTCGCTATTGCGCGAAATGAGCATCGTCGCCGCCTCGCTTTCGTAGCCGCGGACATGGGCATAGCGGCGGATGTTCTGTGCCATTTCGATGTAAACCGAAAAAACATCCGAGACCGCCGAGGGCGATTCATCGATGCTTTCCATGTGCTTGCGCAGCGCCGTGCCGATTTCCTCGATCAGCGGTGCCGTGATCGGGCCATTGAAACACAGCAGGATGTTCTGGCGGCTGAGGCTTGTCCGCAACTGGTCCAGATCGGGTTCAAGCGGGGCGGGGGAAGGATGCGGCACGTTGGCCTCCGATGATGAATGCTAAGCAGGGCGGGTTGGACGGAAGGCGAGCACGACGATGTCGTCCCGCTGCACCTGGCCCGCGCGATAGGTTTCCAGAGTGTCGAGCAGGCTCTGGCGCTGTTCGGCCAGCTCGTGCTCGCCCTGTTCGACGATCCAGGCTTCGAGACGCGATTGTCCGAAAGCGTATCCCTTTTCGCCCCCGGTCTGATCGAGCAGCCCGTCCGTGCTCAGGTAAAAGGTCTGCCCGGGCTGGAGCGGCAGCTGCTGGCGGCTGAAATTCCCAGGCTTGCGGTCGTTGAGTGCCCGTCTGTCGCCGCGAACGCGATGAATGCCCTCGCTGTCGCGCCAGAGCAGCGGGATTCTTGCGCCCGAAAAGCTCAGGCAGTCACCGCCGGGGGCGAGGTGGCAGAGGCCGATCTCGATGCTGGTCGCCAGTTGCTGTCGTGTCGCTTCCTGCGGCAGTACGCGGCGAACGATGGCATCCATGCGTTGCAATATCTTTTCCGGGGCCTCCCAGGGCGTGTCCGCCAGGGCTGTTTCCAGGGCGGCGTGGGCGATCATCGTCATGCAGGCGCCGGGAACGCCATGTCCGGCGCAGTCGATGACGCCGAGTAATTCGCCTTGCGCGCCGCTGCGGTGAAAGTAGAGGTCGCCACCGACCATGTCGCGCGGCTGCCACAGCACGAAATGCCGTTCGGGGAATCGTTCGTTCAGGGAAGCATCCGGCAGGATCGCGCTCTGGATCAGGCTGGCGTAGCGGACGCTATCGGTCAGCTTGCCGTGGGCCGCGCTCAGCGCCGCCGTTCTTTCGGCGACCTGCTGTTCCAGCCTGAGCGCGTGGGCGCGTACCTGTGCCGCCATGTGATCGAAAGCGCGGGTCAGTTCGCCGAGTTCGTCGCTGCGTTGCGATTCAAGGCGGATGTCATAGCTGCCGGCGGCAATGCTGCGGGCAGACTCGGTCAGGTGGAGCAGGGGGCGGATGATCAGGCTGTCCACCCCCAGGGTACTGGCGATCAGCAGCACGGCCAGCAGCAAACCGGCCGCGAGCAGTATCTCGCTGATGCGCTCCGGCGCCAGCAGGCTGCTGTGCTCGGTGTCGAGCACGGTAATCACGTTCCAGCCCAGGCCGGGAATGCCGGCATGAGCCAGCAGGCGCGTCTCTCCCTCGAAATTCAGGGCAAAGGTCGATGCGGTCTCCTGCAGTTCGCTGCGGCTGAAAAGATCGCGCAGGAGCACGCTGCCGGAGGCATCGAGGAGGGCGTGGATATTCTTTTCGCTGTCCTTGGCCGAAGCGAGGTCGAACTGCATGCGCGAGGTGTCGGGGTGGGCGACGATGTTTCCCTCACGGTCGACGATCATGGTCGTGATGCCCGCTTCCTGGCTGCTCAGCATTTCCTTGAGAAAGGTGGCGAGATCGATCCCGGTTCCGACGACGCCGAGAACCCGGTCGTCGCCGGTTCGTGCGACGGCGTTGATCCAGACATTCGTTACCTTGAGGGCCTGGTCGAAGTCCACGTTGATCCAGTAGCCGTGCGGCTGGCGCACGGTGGTGAAATACCAGGCGTTATCCGGTTTGTCTTCCTGCAGGCGATAGCCGTGAACCAGGCGGCCGGCTGTTTTTTCGTCGGCGTAATGGAAGTCGCGCCGACGCTCGCTGGCGACGAAATAGCCGCGGCCGGTGAAAGCCTGGCGGAAGCCCTCGGCTTCGGCCGTGAAGGACGCCCGGCGTTGGCGATCGTCCTCGTCCTGCAACCATGCGCGCAGGGTCGAGGAGGCCGCGAGGCGTTGCGCCAGAGCGAGTTCGAGGCCGATACGGCTTTGTATCCTCTGCTGTACGACGCGGGCGTGATCGCGGACCAGCGCCGACCCCAGGTCGTGGCGCAGGGTATCGAGCGACTGTTTCCCGATCTGGCTTGCAATGCCGGCCAGCAGCAGGGTGATCGACAGCAGGAGCAAGGCCGTCCGAAGGCGCAGACCGCTGGTCATCAGGCCTTGCCCTTGAGCAGATTGGCTAGTTCGACAGCCGTCTTTACCTGCATCTTGTCGAACAGGTTGGCGCGGTGAACCTCGACCGTGCGCATACTGATCTTCAACTCGTCGGCAATCACCTTGTTGAACTTGCCAGCGAGGACCAGCTCCATGATCTGGCGTTCGCGCGCGGTGAGATTGGCCAGGCGGCAGCGGACCGAATCCACGCTGGCCTCGGCGGCCCGCCGGCTGGCATCGGCAGCGAGCGCTTCCTGGATGCGCGTAATCAGGGCCGCGTCGTCGAAGGGTTTTTCAAAGAAATCGAAAGCACCTTTCTTCAGGGTGGCGACGGCCAGGGGGACATCGCCGTGCCCGGTCAGGAAAATCACCGGCAGGGTCGAGTCGCGTACCAGGAGTTCCTCGAAGCAGTCGAAACCGGTCATTCCCGACATGCGCATGTCCATCACGGCGCAACCGGCGAGTTCGGGTGACCAGGAAGCCAGGAAATATTCGGCCGATTCGTAGCTGCGGCTGGGGAGGGCGTGCGACTTGAGCATCCAGGCCAAGGCATCGCGGATGGCTTCGTCGTCGTCGACAATATGAACACAGGCGGAACTCATGGGCGGAGATCAGTCGGCAGCGAGAGGGAGCGAGAAGGTGAATATCGTACCCGTTCCGCTTTCGGAACGGGGATTGTCTTCGGCCCAGAGGCGCCCACGGTGGAATTCGATAATCGAGCGGCAGATCGACAGGCCGATGCCCATGCCTTCCGCCTTGGTGGTGAAAAAGGCGGTGAACATGCGCTCGCGGATTTCCGGCGCGATGCCACTGCCCTGGTCGGCAACGCCCAGGCAAATTTCGCTTTTTCCGCAGTCGACCGTGATTTCCAGGCGGCGCAAGGCCTCCGGGGTGTCGCTCATGGCCTCCATGCCATTGCGCAACAGGTTGAGCAGCACCTGTTCCAGCATCAGGCGGTCGGCTGGAATCAGGGGCAGGGTTTCCGGTTGCCGGCAGGAGAGGCGGATGCGGCGCTTGCGTGCCTCGGCCTCGACGAAACCGAGACAATCCTCGACGACCTCGCGCAGGTCGCAGGGTGCGCGGCGCGGTTCGCTCTTGCGCACGAAATCATGGACACGGCGGATGATCTTGCCGGCCCGCTGGGCCTGGAGGCCGATTTTTTCCAATACCGGCTTGAGTTCCCTCGGGTCGGCACTGGCATGGGTCAGCAGATTGAGGCAGCCGGAGTTGTAGCTGGCAATCGCGGCCAGGGGCTGGTTCAGCTCGTGCGCCAGCGTCGAGGCCATTTCACCCATGGTCACCAGGCGGGCGGTGAACTGGAGCTGTTCCTGCTGCTGACGCGCCAGGTCTTCGGCATGTTTGCGCTCGGTGATGTCGAGGACCGAGGCCATCCAGCCGATGTGCTGGCCATGGCCGTCGATCAAGCGGGCTTCATAGACCAGGGCATGGAAGCGCTCCTCGTTCTTTCGCCGGAACATCATTTCAAAGCCGTCCGGCGGCGCCCTGCCGGCGAGGACCGCCTGGTGCATGGCGAAGGTTTCGTCGATCTGTTCGGGAACCCAGTAGGGCATCGGTGGCTGTTGCCCGACCAGCTCCTCGCTGGCAAAACCGGTCATCTTGCAGAAGGCGGGATTGACGTAGATGACCTTGCCTTCCAGGTCGCGGGCGCGCATGCCAACGGTCAGCGAGTCTTCCATCGAAGTGCGGAACGCATGTTCGGCGCGCAGTGCCTCTTCGGCCTGGCTGCGTTTCTGCATCAGTTCGCGGACCAGCCACAGGCTCCAGAAAACGCCAATGGCAAGAATGATGATCGCCACCACCAGCAGGCGCTGCAAGGTGTTTTCCTGGCTGCGATAGCCGGTAACGCGCAATTTCAGGCCGTGGCCGGGGGGTTCGAGCGGAATTTCGTAGCTTTGTCCCCCGGTTTGCTCGATGCGGGTCTTGACCGCCAGTACCTTGTCGTCGCCATCGATGATGTCCACCTTGTACTTTTCGGTGAACCACCACGGAACCTGGCTGGACAGCAATTGTTCGAGGTTGAAGACGGCAATCAGCATGCCCTGCGGTTGGCCCTGTTTGTGGATCGGCACCAGCAGCTCGTTCAGTGCCTGCTGGGCGCTGTTGAGGAAGAATTCGCCATAGACCGGTTTCCCGAAGCGTCGCGCGGTATCGATGCCCCGGCTGGTCGCCGTTGGGCCGAGCGGGGCGAGTTCCTCGTCCGGCAGTCGGGCGGTGGGCTCGGCGGCGACGATCGACTGGCGGTCGTCGAGCCAGAGTAGCTGGCCCACTTCCGGCATGTTCTTGAGCAGATGGGCGGCACGCAAGCGGAACTGGGGTTTGCCGGCATGTCCCCCGGCAATGTCGCTCGCCAGTTGCTGTAACTGCTCCTCGGCGCCATCGAAGTGAAAGCGGAGATTCTGCTCCAGCCAAAGCACATCCTTGATCAGGGCGTTGCGTTCTTCCTCGATCTCGTTGTGATGCAGCAGCCAGAGCAGGGAGAAGAGCGCCAGCAGCAGCAGGACGATGCCGAGCTTGGGTACCGCCAGCAACCAGCGCATCCGGCGGGTCTGGAGTCCGCCCAGGGTTTGTTCGAGTGTCGGTGGCAAGGGGGCGAGGGGAGGCATGCGACGGATGGTACAACAACAGGAAATGCCTCCGGGGGCCATTGTGGATAGCCACAATGCGGAAATCCACAATGGCCCGCCCCCTGGCATCGGCCGATACTGCGCCCCCGCGGAGGGGATCGTCTGCGATCCCGAGCATGACAATGAACCACGGAGCGGGACACATGAGCAGGAAATCGATATTTGGCAGTTTGTACGTACAGGTGCTGGTGGCAATTGCCGTCGGCGTTCTTCTCGGTCATTTCCACCCCGAGACCGGCGCGGCGATGAAGCCGCTGGGTGATGCCTTCATCAAGCTGATCAAGATGATCATCGCCCCGATCATCTTCTGCACCATCGTCGTCGGCATCGCCGGCATGGAAGACATGAAGAAGGTCGGCAAGACGGGGGGCTATGCCGTGCTCTACTTCGAGGTCGTCAGTTCCATCGCCCTGGTGATCGGCCTGATCGTGGTCAACGTCTGGCAGCCGGGAGCGGGCATGAATGTCGATGCCAGCACGCTCGACACCAAGGGTATCGACAAGTACGTCGGTACCGGCAAGATGCAAACCACGGTCGACTTCCTGATGAACGTGATTCCGACCAGCGTCGTCGATGCCTTTGCCAAGGGCGACATGCTGCAGGTGCTCTTCTTCTCGATCCTCTTCGGCTATGCGATGAATGCCTTCGGCGAGCGCGGCAAGCCGGTGTTCGAGCTGATCGAAAAACTGTCGCACGTGCTGTTCGGTATCGTCGGCGTGATCATGAAAGTCGCTCCGATCGGTGCCTTCGGCGCCATGGCCTATACCATCGGCAAGCATGGTGTCGGCAGCCTGGCGCAGCTGGCGAGCCTGATGGGGGCGTTCTACCTGACCTGCCTGATTTTCATCTTTGGCGTGCTTGGTTTGATTGCCAGGATTCACGGCTTCTCGATCGTCAAGCTGATCAAGTACATCAAGGAAGAGCTGTTCCTGGTGCTCGGTACTTCGTCGTCCGAATCGGCGCTGCCGCGCCTGATGGCCAAGATGGAAAATGCCGGTGCCCAGAAGTCGGTGGTCGGCCTGGTGGTGCCAACCGGTTACTCGTTCAATCTTGACGGAACCTCGATCTATCTGACCATGGCTGCCGTCTTCATCGCCCAGGCCACCAATACGCCGATGGATATCGGCCAGCAGATCACCCTGCTGCTCATCCTCCTCCTCACCTCGAAGGGCGCTGCTGGCGTGACCGGTTCCGGCTTCATCGTGCTGGCGGCGACACTCTCGGCCGTCGGTACTGTTCCGGTTGCCGGCCTGGCGCTGATTCTCGGTATCGACCGCTTCATGTCCGAAGCGCGGGCGCTGACCAATTTCATCGGCAACAGTGTCGCCACGCTGGTGGTTGCCAAGTGGTGCAAGGCGCTGGATAGCGAAAAACTCGAGGCCGTCCTCAATGACGAGACCGCCGATGAAGCCGAGCGGCCCGAGCTGGTGCTCGACGATGCGCCGGAACTGCCGATTCCGCATGCACCGCGTCCGCTGGTGCAGCACCACTGATAAACAGTTTGCGTTCTCCCCGTGGCCCCCGATCGGGGGCCGCTTTTCGCCGCCGGCCAGTCCGGCGGTTTTTTTTCGCCGCGACCTGTGGATTTCCACAATACGCCTCGCCTCTTACTTTGGTGATACTGGCCCCGCGTGTAAATCGATTACGTTTAGTAACGCAATAACAAAGTCCATTTTCCCGGAGGAACACCATGAAAGTATCCAAGCTGCTGGCCGGCCTGTTTTTCTGTGCCGCTTCGCTGGGTGCCTATGCCCAGCAGCCGATCGTGATCAAGTTCAGCCACGTCGTCGCCGTCGATACGCCCAAGGGCAAGGCCGCCGACATGTTCGCCAAGAAGGCGGGCGAACTGACCAAGGGCAAGGTCAAGGTCGAGGTTTATGCCAACTCGACGCTGTACAAGGACAAGGAAGAAATGGAAGCGCTGCAATTGGGCGCCGTCCAGATGCTGGCCCCGTCGCTGGCCAAGTTCGGCCCCCTCGGCGTCAAGGAATTCGAAGTCTTCGACCTGCCCTTCATCTTCAGCGACTACGATGCCCTGCGTAAAGTCACCAACGGCGCCGTCGGCAAGCAGTTGCTGACCAAGCTCGAACCCAAGGGCATCCGCGGCCTGGCTTACTGGGATAACGGTTTCAAGTCCTTCTCCGCGAACAACCCGATCAAGGTTCCGACCGACCTGAAGGGCAAGAAGATGCGTATCCAGTCGTCCAAGGTGCTTGAGGAGCAGATGCGCGCCCTCGGTTCGCTGCCGCAGCAGATGGCCTTCTCCGAGGTCTACCAGGCGCTGCAGACCGGCGTGGTGGACGGGACCGAAAACCCGATCTCCAACCTCTACACCCAGAAGATGCATGAAGTGCAAAAGCACCTGACGCTGACCGATCATGGTTATCTCGGCTATGCCGTCATCGTCAACAAGAAGTTCTGGGACGGCTTGCCGGCCGACATCCGTCAGCAGCTCGAGCAGGCGATGGAAGAGTCTACCCGTTACGCCAACCAGATCGCCAAGGTCGAGAACGAGAGTGCGCTGGAAGCGGTGAAGAAGAGCGGCAAGACCACCGTCTATGCGCCGACCAAGGAAGAGCGTCTGGCCTTCAAGAAGGCACTGGTGCCGGTGCACCAGAAGATGGAAGGGCGCGTTGGCAAGGATGTGATCCAGGCCGTCTATAAGGATACCGGTTTCAAGCCGGACAGCCTCTAAGCCGTCGCCGTTCAGGGCAATGCCGATCCGGGGGCCGCGGCCCCCGGACTTCCCTGAAAAACAATATGGGGGATCAATCCAATGTTCAACCGCATACTCAATCACCTTGAAGAGTTGCTGGTCACCTTCCTGATGGGCGCTGCGACCATCATCATCTTCATTTCGGTGATGCACCGTTACCTGTCGGGTTACGACATTCCCGGCCTGCAGGACTGGCTGCTCAGCCTCAACGTCGGCTGGGCGCAGGAACTGTGCATCATCATGTTCGTGTGGATGGCCAAGTTCGGTGCTGCCTATGGTGTGCGCACCGGCATCCACGTCGGCGTCGACGTCCTGATCAACCGCCTGGACGACAGGATGCGCGGCAAGTTCATCGTTTTCGGCCTGCTCGCCGGTGCCACGTTTACCGGCATCGTCGCCATGCTGGGGGCGCATTTCGTCTGGGAAAACGGCGCCCACTACGCGGTCTTCAACGCACTCGGCATTGCCGGCGAGGAATTGTACGAAGGGCCGATCACGCCCGACCTCGAATGGCCGACCTGGATCGTCTATTGCGCCATTCCCTTCGGCTCCTCGCTGATGTGCTTCCGCTTCCTCCAGGTCACCTGGGGCTTCGTCAAGACCGGCGAACTGCCGCATCACGACCACGGCCACGTCGATGGTCTGGAAGAAGAAATGGCGCACGTCGAGGCCAACCCGTACAACATGGACGACAACCTGCACATGCACGACCTCAAGCACAAGCCGCTTGGCGCTGATGACAAGAAGGGAGGCCAGCAATGAACGCCCTGGTGATTTTCGGCCTCCTGGCCGTGCTGATGCTGACCGGCATGCCGATCTCGATTTCGCTCGGCCTCACGGTACTGACCTTCCTGTTCACCATGACCCAGGTGCCGCTCGAATCGGTGGCGCTGAAGCTGTTCACCGGCATCGAGAAGTTTGAAATCATGGCGATTCCGTTCTTCATCCTCGCCGGTAATTTCCTCACCCACGGCGGGGTGGCGAAACGGATGATCAACTTCGCGACCTCGATGGTCGGCCACTGGTACGGCGGTCTCGGTCTGGCCGGGGTGGTTGCCTGCGCGTTGTTCGCGGCCGTTTCCGGCTCCAGTCCGGCAACGGTGGTGGCGATCGGCTCGATCCTGCTGCCGGCGATGGTCAAGGCTGGTTTCCCGAACCGCTTCGGTGCCGGCGTGATCTCGACCTCGGGCGCGCTCGGGATCCTGATTCCGCCGTCGATCGTGATGGTGATGTACTCGGTGGCGACCAATACCTCGGTCGGCGCCCTGTTCATGGCCGGCGTGATTCCGGGTCTGGCCCTGGCGGCCACCTTGGGCGGCGTGACCTGGTACCGCGCCAAGAAGTTCGATTACCCGCGTCAGCCCAAGGCGTCGTGGGCCGAGCGCCTGCGCACCTTCCGCGAGTCGATCTGGGGCCTGTTCCTGATCGTGGTGGTGATGGGCGGGATTTACTCCGGCATCTTCACCCCGACCGAAGCCGCTGCGATGTCCGCCGTCTATGCCTTCATCGTCGCCGTGTTCATCTACAAGGACATGGGCCTGAAGGACGTGCCGAAAGTGCTGCTCAACTCGGCCAACATGTCGGCGATGCTGCTCTACATCATCACCAACGCCGTGCTCTTCTCGTTCATCATGACCAACGAGAACATTCCGCAGGCGCTGGCCGACTGGATGCTGGGCAACGGCCTGGGCATGATTACCTTCCTGCTGGCGGTCAACGTCATCCTGCTGCTCGCCGGTAACTTCATGGAACCGTCGTCGATCGTCCTGATCTTCGCGCCGATCCTCTTCCCGGTGGCAACGGCACTGGGCATTCATCCGGTGCACTTCGGCATCCTGATGGTGGTCAATATGGAAGTCGGGATGTGCCATCCGCCGGTTGGCCTCAACCTTTACGTCGCCTCCGGGATCACCAAGATGGGGATTACCGAGCTGACCATCGCCGTCTGGCCGTGGCTGCTCTCGATGCTGGTCTTCCTTGGCATCGTCACCTACTGGCCCGATATGTCCCTCTGGCTGCCGCGTCAATTGGGAATGCTCTGATCGCCGGACAAGGCCGAGGTGCCTGGGGTTTTTCACTCCCGGGTACTTTCCCGAGCAAGCCTCCCGCCATGTGCGGGGGGCTTTTTCAGCTTTTTTCACGGTCGACCGTGAAAAAAGCAAAAAACCGGCGCCAGGAAGCGCGGTTTTTTCAATCCCCTTGCTTATCCTCCGCCTCGCCCCGGATCAACTGGCAGACGCTGTGTAGTTCGTGTTCGACCGTCGTGATCAGCTCGACAATGCGTGCGTCCGGTTCTGCCGTGCGCAGGGCTTGGTCGAGTTCGGTGGCAAGGCGGCCGAGCGGCTGGATGCCTAGCGTCGCGGCTGTGCCTTTGAGCGAATGGGCGGTTCTTTCGGCGGCCGTGCCTTCGCCTTGTTGCCATTCGTGCCGCAGGCGGTCGATATCGCCGGCATGGTTTTCGGCAAACATCGTCAGTAGTTTCACCAGGCGTTCCGGGCGATTGCGGGTGATGGCAAGGGCCTGTTCCAGGTCCAGCTTGCCGGCTGCGGTGAGTGCCAGCCGGCTGCCGTCGTCCTGGGCGGGAGAGGGCGGCGGCAGCGATTTCGGCAAGGCCAGCCAGTGTTGCAGGCAGCGATAGAGTGCCGTCGGGTTCACCGGTTTGGGAAGAAAATCATTCATGCCGGCGGCCAGGCAGCGTTCGCGATCCTCGGCAAAGGCATTGGCGGTCATGGCGACGATGGGAAGTTCGCGGCATTGCGGCAGGGCGCGAATAGCGCGGCTGGCCTCCAGGCCGTCCATCAATGGCATCTGCATGTCCATCAGGATCAGGTCGTAGTCCGTGGCTGCGGCCCGTGCCACCGCTTCGCGCCCGTTGCCGGCCACGTCGACCTCCAGGCCGATGTCGGCGAGCAGGGCGAGGGCGACGTCCTGATTGACCGGATTGTCTTCGCAGAGCAGAACCCGGCGGTCGCAACAGACGGGAGGGCTCCGCTCGTCGTGCAACGGGAATTCGGCGGAATGCGCGCTGGAGAGTGCGGCGGAGAGCGGCGGCGCGGCGACCTGGCTGCGCCGAAGGCGGGCGGTGAACCAGAAGGTGCTGCCGCTGCCGGGGCGGCTATCGACCCCGGTTTGCCCGCCCATCTGCAGCGCCAGGCGGCGGGTGATGGCGAGGCCAAGGCCGGTACCGCCATAGTGGCGCGTGGTTGAGTTGTCGGCCTGCTCGAAGGCGTTGAAAAGGCGTTCCAGGGCTTCGGCCTCGATCCCGATCCCGGTGTCGCTGACCTCGAAACGCAGCGTGGCTTCCTCGGCCGAAACCTCCTGCAGCTGGCAGCGCAGGCCTATCGTTCCCCGCTCGGTGAATTTGATCGCATTGCCAATATAGTTGAGCAGCGCCTGGGTCAGGCGTGTCGGGTCGCCCAGCAGGCTGCCCTCCAGTACCGGTGCGGGTTCAACGAGCAAGCTCAGCCCTTTGTCCTGCGCCCGGTCGCGGACCAGCATGCCGACCTGGGGCAGCAGCCGGTCGAGGGTGAAGGGAATGGCCTCGAGTTCGACCTTGCCGGCCTCGATCTTGGAAAGGTCGAGAATGTCGTTGATCACCGCCAGCAGATGCTCGCCCGCATTACGGACCTTGTCGAGCCGGTCACGTTGCTCCGGGTCTTGTACGTTCTTGCGCAACAGGTGGGTGAGCCCGATGATGGCATTCATCGGGGTACGGATTTCGTGGCTCATATTGGCCAGGAAGGCACTTTTGGCCTGGTTGGCTACTTCCGCCGCCCGTTTTGCCGTTGCCAGTTCGGCGGTACGGAGATCGACCAGTTCCTCGAGATGATGACGGTGGCGCTCCAGCTCCTGGGCCAGCCGCCGTTGCTCGCTGATATCCTGCTTGACCGCGACGTAGTGGGTGATTTCGCCCTCGGCCGAGCGGATGGGGGATATCAGCGCCCGCTCGTGGTAAAGCGCGCCATTTTTACGCCGGTTGATCAGTTCACCGCACCAGGTTCGCCCTTCAATCAGGCAGGACCACATTTCCGTATAGCGTTCGTCTGGCGTGCGGGATGATTGCAGAATGCGCGGATTGCGCCCCAGAACTTCTTCCCGCCGGTAGCCGCTGATTTGCAGGAAGGCCTCGTTGACGTATTCGATCTCGGCCTTGAGGTTGGTGATGACGATGGCCTCGGGGCTCTGCTCCACCGCTTGCGACAGCTTGCGTAGCTGGATCTCGGCCAGTTGCTGGTCTTCCAGCGTGCTGAGCAGAATCTGGCGCATGTGTTCGGCTTCGGCCAGCAATTCGTCGGTGCGTCCTTTTTCCGCCTGCAAGGCCTCCGTGGCACTGCTGTGCTCGGTAATGTCCGTGGCGATGCCTTGCAGGCCGATGATGCGTCCAGCATTGTCGCGCAGGGGCGTCTTGGTCGTCAGGTAGCTGCGTTCCTCGCCATTGGGCAGAAGCAGCTTTTCTGCGTGGCGTTGCCAGGGCTCGCCGGCATCGAGGATACGGCGGTCGGAAGCGGCAATGGCCCGCGCGCTGGCAAGCGGCAGCAAGCCAGCGTCGTCGCGGCCGAGAATTTCTTCTTCACGGCGTTGCAGGAGGCGGCAAAAAGCCGGATTGACATAGGTGTAGCGCCCGTCGACATCTTTCTGAAAGACCAGCGCGTCGATCTTGTCCATGATGTCGGCCAGCCGCTGGCGTTCTTCGTGCAGCTCGCGGGTGCGGGCCCGTACCCGCCGGCGCAGGCTGTAATTCCATAGCAGAAGACCCGTGCCGAGCAGGGCCAGGCCGGCCAGGGTGGATGGGAGATGGCTGCTCAAGGTCGAGGGGGCCTGCTGCGCTACGGCCTGGGGCGTGCCGCACAAGAGGCTGATGGGAAGGCAGGTACCAAGTAAACGTTTCACTCCGTGCTGCTTTTTCATGCCGTCCCCTCGTCTTCGCCATCTTCCCGGTGCCGTTCGTCGCCGCCAGCAATCACGCTGCCGTAGCGAGGCGCTTGTCCATGCTGCAGGAGCAGGGCGTTGACTTCGCGCTTGAGTTCGAGGACCCGACTCTCCCGCCCCAGCATCACTTTTTGCCAGCGGCGCAATTCCTCGATCTGGCGGTGCAGTTTTTCCTCGTTCAGGACCGCGGCGGTGACATCGAGCAGCGTGCCTTCGTAGGCGAGTGGCTGGCCGTCGGCATCGCGTACCAGCGTATAGCTGGGTTGCAGGTATCGCAGCGGGCCTCGCTCGGGGTGGCGGCGATAGATGCCGATTTCCGGTTCGCCACCCGCGAGCATCCGCTCGAGAGCCTGTCTGACCTGCCCTTGCTCGTCCGGGTGGACCAGGGCGATGAAGTGCTCGAAATCCGGCGGCATCTCGTGAGGATCGAGGGCAAAAAGCAGGAACATCTGCGGCGACCACTGCGCTCTGTGCTGGACGATATCCCAGCGCCAGCTACCCATCTGACCGATCGATTCGGCGCGAGTCAGGCTTTGATGCAGGCGCTGCAATGCCGCGTCGCGCCGCTGTTTCTGAATGGCGATGGCGGCCAGCGAGGTGGCGGTGGCCACATGGCGGCGGGTGGCCTGCGTCAGGGTCGGGTGAGACTGGAACCAGTAGATGGCGAAGGTGCCGAGAACCTTGCCCTCGGCCGAGACGATGGGGGTCGACCAGCAGGCAGCCAGGCCGTGGCGACCGGCGGCATCGCGGAAATCGCGCCAGAGCGGGTCGCTGGCGATGTCGGTGGAGAAAACTTCCCAGCCGTGGAAGGCGGCACTGCCGCAGGCGCCGACCTCGGGGCCGATGGCGATGCTCTCGGTCGGCACCCGCCAGGAATCGGGCAGGCTGGGGGCCGCGCCGTAGCGGAGGCGGCGAGAGTCTTCGTCGAGTAGCAGGATGGAGCAGCGCAGCTCGGGGTAGCGGGCCTCGATGTCGCGGCAGATGTGGTCGAGCACCAGGGGAAGTTCGCCCCCGACCGAGATCATCTTCAGGATGGCGTTGCCGAACTCGAGCAGGCGCTGCTGCTCCCGCCGCTCGCTGACATCGATGAAGCTGACCAGGATTTCCTCGTCGAAGACCATGCCGGATATCTCGACCGTGCATTGACTTCCGTCCTGGCAGACCAGGTCGAAATCGCCGGCGCGGATCAGGGTATCGTCGTTCGTTGCCTGGGCAAAGGCGATGTTCCAGCGGTCGATGGCATGTTGCCGGCGTTCCCGGTCGGGGCAGACTTTCTGCCACCAGGAGGCCAGGTGCGGAATTTCCTGCCGGGTGTAGCCGAAATCGGCGACGAAGCGCCGGTTGAGAAAAACGATCTCGCCTTCGATGTTGAGGTGGGCTATGGCCAGGGGAAGGTTTTCGAGCAGGAAACGGAAGCGCCTTTCCGTTGCCAGCAGTCTCTGTTCGGCCTCTTTCTGCTCATTGATGTCGATGGCCACGCCCGCCGAGCGCAGCGGCCCGCCTTCGTCGGCGCTCTCGACGACACGACCGCGAATGCCGATCCAGCGAGGCTGCTTCCGGGCATCGCGGGCCAGATATTCCGTATTCAATTCACGCTGCCTGCCGCTGTGGAATTCGCGAAAGAGGGCGCTCATCCGGCGTTGTTCGCTGGCGCTGCTGCGTCCGACGAGGGCATCCAGCGATTCCGGCCCATGATCTGCGGGAAAGCCGAGCATCTTGTTCAAGGCCGGGCTACGCAGCAGGCGGTCCTGGCGGTGATCGTATTCCCAGGTGCCGATGCCGGTCATTTCCAGTAGCAGATCAAGCTGGCTGGCCAGGCGGTTGCGCCCTTGTTCCATCAGCGTGCTGCTCAGGCGCTCGAGCATCCGGTGCTGGCTGACAACGCCGACGGCGCGCCCGGAAGCATCTTCCACCACCAGATGGCGCAAGCCGGCCTGCGCCATGCGGCGGGCGACTTCGGCCGCCGGAATCTCGCCCCGGACCGTGTGCAGCGGCCGTGACATGACCTCGCCGGCACGAACCCGCTCTGGATCGAGGTGGGCGGCAAGCAGGCGTGGAACGTCGCGTTCGGTGATGATGCCGAGGGCGTACTGGTCTTCACCGAGCAGGACATGGTCCAGGCGATGCGCCGCCATGGTTTCCAGTACCTTGGCCAGCGAATGCTCGGGCGACAGCATTTCGGCCGTCGGCTCCATGACGGCGTGCAGGGTCTGGATCGAGGCGAACAGATCGTTGCCGATGTGGCGGCGGAAATCCGTCTCGCTGGCGACTCCGGCCAGATGTCCGTGGGCATCGACCAGCACCAGGTGGCGGATGCCGTGACTGGAAAGCAGGGCGTGCGCCGATGAGAAATCGAGATCGTTGCGCGCGGTGGTCAGAGGGGCGCTCATGACCGCCCGCACCGGTTTGTCCTCGCTGTAACCGCTGCATGCCAGGCGCAGTAGATCGCGCTCGGTCACGATGCCGACAGGGAATTCGTCCTCGATGACCACGATCGACGAAACCCGGCTTTCGGCAAACAGCCGGATCAGCTCGCGCAGGGAGGTCTCTGGCGTCGTGGTCAGAACCTGATTACTGGCGATATCGCCGATGCGGAGTTCGGAAACGGAGGTCATGGCAGGGGGCTGCGCCCCGTCGATCATAGAGGCAGGAACTGCATTCTAGCCGCAGTTGATGGGCGGGAGGAAAAGCAGAAAATCGGGAATTACGGGGGTTGACCGTGGTAAAGCCCCCTGGGTGCCCGAGTGCCCGTCAAATTTGATCCGGCAGTGGCAAAAAAAGGGGGGGCGCGTCCTGGAGGCCGCATTTCGGACGCAGATAGACGAAGGTTTCTCAAGGGCGTGGGGGCAAGTCCAAGGACCCGTGCGGTGGCTTACGGTGCGATCCGCGTTTGTGCCGAGGTCGTCAGGCGGCTTCGGCGAGAACTCTGGGTGGGCCGGCTCGTTTTGGCTGGCAGCCACGTCGGACGAAGCGGTCGCGGAAAAGGAAACCCTGTACCAGGTCGAAGCCCATCTGCTTTGCCATGGCCAGGTGTTCGAGCGTTTCCACCCCTTCGAGCACCGTCTTCAACTCCAGATCGTGCGCCTGCGCCAAGGCCCAGGTCAGGATCGTGCGCTGCCGGCTGCTCAGTTCCCCGGCCAGCCAGCCGCGATCGAATTTGAGGTAGGCGGCATTGAGCAAGGAGGCATAGGAGACCAGCCCGCGCGAAGAGGAAAGGTCGTCAATGGCCATGCGGATTTTCTCCCGCTCCAGTTCTTCCATCATCCGATGCGCCAGTGCCACATCCTGCAGATGCAGGTTTTCGATGACCTCGACCACCAGCCGGCTGCGCTGAGCACCGAGAATGGGGAGAAAGAGATTGTTGCCGTCGTCGTCGAGCCCCTGGGCATAGCTGTCGGGGTCGAGATTGACGAAGAGCTGGCCGTGCATCGGCGCCTCGGCAAGCTGCAGGCGCTTGGTTTCCAGCTCGGCGTGCAGCAGTAGCAGCGGGTTGTCGTGCAGGGCCTCGAAAACCAGGTCCGGTGCCAGCGAGGCGCCGTCGGCGGTGATGAAGCGGGCCAGTGCCTCGTAGCAGAGAATGTCGCCGCTGGCGGCACACACCAGCGGCTGGTATTCGACCCCGAAGCGACTGGCGGTCAGACACTCGAGGATGGTGTGAGGGTGGGGCTGCGGTCGGGAGGCAGGGGGCTGCATTGGCGTCGTCTCATGAAGCGTGGCTGGCTGACACCGTGGCGTGGCTGGCTGTGCATTTGATAATTATTATCATTTGTAGCATTGCCGTTGTCAATCCGTCATTTTCATCCACCGCTTCGCGACGGTCACTGGAGAGACCGCAGCGCCGCCCTTTGGCGGCGGCGCTGACGGGAAGATGCGCAGCTCTCCCGGGGCTATTTCGTTGCCGGTGCGAATTCCAGCGGCACCCAGGCGTAGGCGTTGCCTTCGCGTCGGATGTGGCCGATACCGGGGAAGGGCAGGTGCATGCCGGCGACCATCAACTTCTGCCGTGCGGCCATGTCGAAGATGCGCTTGCGGGCCAGTACCGCCTGCTGTGGGTCGGTATCGAATTCGATGGCGACATCCGGACGCGGAAACTGTACCGCGTGGTTGTGCACCAGATCGCCGAGCACCAGCAGGCGTTGACCGGCGCTGACGAAACGGTAGCTGGCGTGCCCCGGCGTATGGCCGCGCGTATCGACGCTGAAGACGCCGGGCAGCAACTCGCGCTCGTTGATGTAGGTGTGCCATTTTTCTGCGGCGAGATAGGGCGCAGCGGCATCGCGCGACATCTTGAACAGGGGCTGCATCTCCTTGGGTGCGCTGGCTGCGGTTTCCTCGCTCAGCCAGTAATCGCTGTCGGCCTTGCTCGACCAGACTTCGGCATTGGGAAAGGCGGCCTGACCATCCGCCGTTATCAGGCCGTTGACGTGGTCTCCGTGCAGGTGGGTCAGCAGGACCGCATCGACCTGCTCCGGCGTATGGCCGGCGGCCTTGAGATTGTCCACGATATTGCCCAGTCCCGGTCCGAAGAGTTTGGCCGCGCCGGTATCGACCAGGATCAGGCGGCTACCGGTGTTTACCAGATAGGCGTTGACCGCGGTCTGTACTTTCGGACCTTTCAGGAACTGGCGGGAGAGCAACTGCTGTTTTTCGCGTTCGCCGATGTGCTTCAGGAGCTTGCTGTCGAGTTCGATGGCGCCATCGTAGAGAGCGGTGATCTCGAACTGACCCAGTTGCAAGCGGTAATAACCGGGTACCTGCGTTTTCTGCTGCGGTGCTTCGGCCCATAGCGGGGCCGAGCCACCGAGCAGCGAGGCGAACATGAGGCTGGCAAGCAGTCGCTTCAGGGGGGTAGGCATCGGAATTCTCCTGGAGTGGCGGAAGCCAGCAGTATTGCATGCTTTGCCCGGCGTGGCGGTCTTCCGCCGGGAGGCACACGCGGCGGATGCTCCGTTGCGAATGGGGCGTGCCGATCCGCGGTGGCCGCGAGTGGCGGCGCGCCCCGGCGCCGCCAGCGGGTCATGCCGTCTTGAAACTGCCGACCAGGCGCAGCAGGCTTTCGATCTTGTTCCCGAGTTGCTGCGAATTGAGGACGACATCTTCGGAAGAGGCCGAGGTCTTGTGGATGCGGTCGGTAATTTGCGCCACATTCTGGGCAGTTGCTTCCACCGCGCGCGACTGCTCGTTCAGTGCGCGCGAGATATCGCCGGTCATTTCGCCCACGGTCCTGATGCTCGACTGGATTTCCTCGATGGCGTTACCCGAAGACATGGTGGCCTGTTTCCCGCCTTCGACGTATTTCAGACCTTCCTGCATCATATTCACCGACTGGATGGTCTTGGTTGATATTTCCTCGATCACCTTGGCGATTTCGGCTGTCGAATTGCCGGTGCGCTCCGCCAGTTTCCTGACTTCGTCGGCAACCACGGCAAAGCCGCGTCCCTGCTCGCCGGCGCGAGCTGCCTCGATGGCGGCATTCAGGGCCAGGAGATTGGTTTGTTCGGCAATTTCCTTGATCACGGTGACGATGCCGCCGATTTGCTTGGCCGAATCGCCAAGCGCTTCGATACTCACGGCGGTTTCCGAGACGCGGCTCGACGTTGTGCTCATCTGGGAAATGGTGTCGTGCACGATCTGGTAGCCACGGCTGGTATGTTCGTCGGCGGTCGTTGCCGCCGAGGCCGTGACATTGCAGTTGTCGGAAACGTGGGCAATCGAAGTCGTCATTTCCTCGAAGGTGGCGGCAATGTTTTCGACGGTCGAGGAGATTTCGGTCATGTCGCTGTTCATGCGACTTGCCAGCTGGATGTTGCTGGACGAGATCTGGCCGATCTCGCTGGAAGAGGAAACAATTTCCTTGATGATCGAATTGAGTTTTTCCAGGAAGAGATTGAAGGCCGAGGTGGTGGCGGAAACTTCGTTCTGCCCGTGAATGTGGAAGCGCCGGGTCAGGTCGCCCTCGCCGTTGGCCATGGTGCGGAACATGTTTTCCATTTCACGCAGGGGGCCGAGGATGATTCTGGAAAGGTAGCCGGCAAGCAACAGGGCGACGACAATGCCGATGGCCATGATGATCAGTACCGTATAGGACACGGCGGTCGCATTTTTATCCGCGTCCAGATGCTTGGCTTCGGCAAGCGCGAGCTTGGTTTTTTCCAGCTCGTGGCTTGCCTGCAATACCTTGAGGGCGGCCGGCTTGCACTGCTCGTGCATCAATTTTTTCGCTTGCTCGGTATTTCCCTGATTGATGAAGGAAACAATCGCGTCCTGGACAGTCCTGAATGTGGCAAGTTCCTTTTTCAGGGTGGCAAATTGCTCGCGGATCTTGTCGTTGTGAATCGAACGCTCGAAAGCGGCGAGTGCCGTTTCGATTTCCTTGTCAAGTTCTTGCAGGCTTCTGAAGGCATCTTCCCGGTCTTCGGGGAAAATTATCGGATTACGCAATTCCACCCGTTTCCGCAAAAAGGCATTGGTGACCTTGGCCAACTCGGGCAGGGGCTTGGTGTTGTATTCGTACATCGAGCTGGTTTCATGCGCCGTGATACTGATTTTTTGCCATGAAAAGCCGCCAAGCATCACGAGCAGCAGAACAATGAAAAAGAAGCTCCCGAAGAGGCGCAAACGAATGGAAAGATTGTTCAACAGCATGTTATCCCCCTGAAAATAAAGACTTCGATGCGAGACAGTCAGCCGGGAAGGCACTTTGTCGAAGTCATGCCGCCGGTGCTTGAATTCGATCTTTTCGGCATGCCTCAATGTTGTCCCGGTATGTGCTGTCAGCAGGGATTCGCTCATCGACTCGCGGGCAGGATGGTGTTGGCCGGCCTGGTGGAAAAAATGAACGGAATACCCGTCGCGTCATGGTAACACGCGGGTAATACAGCAATAATAGGTAATCGGTATATGCCTTTTCGGGTAAAAAAAACCTCCGGCAAGCGGAGGTTTTTGGCGATTTTGCTGGTTGACCGTGTTTTTGTTGAATTTCCGTGATTTTGTTAAATAATCATCCCGGCGCCAACGGTGTTGTTGTTGCTCTCGTCGATGACGATGAAAGCACCGGTGGCACGGTTGTCGGTGTAGGCGTCGACGAACAGCGGTTGCGCCAGCTTGAAGCTGACTTCGGCGATGTCGTTCATCGCCAGCTTGTCGGCGGCGACCTTTTCCAGCGTGTTAACGTCGAGGCGGTGGTCGATGCCGGTCAGCTTGGCCTTGCTGTCGCGTGTCGTGTGGCGGATCAGGTAGGTGCGGGCGCGGTCGAGCGGGGTTTCCGAGAGCCAGCAGACGGTGGCGCGGATTTCCTTGACCGCCGCCGGGGCCTCGTCGCTCTTGACGATCATGTCGCCGCGCGAACAGTCGATTTCGTCGGCCAGCAGCAGGGTCACCGATTGCTCGGTGACGCCTTCGTTGATGTCGACGCCGCCGAGTTGCACCGCTTTCACGGTCGACGTGAAGCCATTGGGCAAAACGGTGACGGCATCGCCGACCTTGATAGCACCGGACTCGACGCGGCCCATGAAGCCACGGTAGTCGTGCAGTTCGGGGTTGGCTGAGTCCTGCGGGCGGCAGACGAACTGGACCGGGAAGCGAAACTTCTCGGTGTGCTCGGTGTGCGCAGCCGGCGCGGCTTCGAGGATGTCGAGCAGGGTTGGGCCGTCATACCAGTTCAGGCTGTCGCCCCGGTCGACGATCATGTCGCCGTTTAGCGCCGACAGCGGAATGAAGCGGATGTCCTGAATCCCGACCTTGGCAGCGAATTCGAGGTACTCGGCCTTGATCTTCTCGTAGGTTTCCTGCGAGTAATCGACCAGGTCCATCTTGTTGATCGCGACCACCAGGTGCGGGATGCCGACCAGCGCCGCCAGCTTGGAATGGCGGCGGGTCTGGGTCAGCACGCCCTTGCGCGCGTCGATCAGGATGATCGCCAGGTTGGCGGTCGAGGCGGCGGTGACCATGTTGCGGGTGTACTGCTCGTGGCCCGGCGCGTCGGCGATGATGTACTTGCGCGTGCCGGTGGAGAAGTAGCGATAGGCGACGTCGATGGTGATGCCTTGCTCGCGCTCGGCTTGCAGGCCGTCGGTCAGCAGCGACAGGTCGACCGCGCTCATGCCGCGCTTCTGCGAGGTTTTTTCAATCGCGTTCAGGGTGTCGGCGAGGATGGTCTTGGTGTCGAACAGCAGGCGGCCGATCAGCGTGCTCTTGCCGTCGTCGACGCTGCCGCAGGTGAGAAAGCGCAGCAGGCCGTGGTCTTCGATGTGTTCAGAGGCGGACATAGTGGTTTTCGTCAGAAAGAGAGAATTCAATCCCAGAGGGTCTGGGGAAAATGTTGGCGGATGCATTCGTCGGCCGTGACCAGCCAGCCGCCGGCGGCAATCGCCTGTCCGACGATCAGCCGGTCAAAGGGATCGCGTGTCCAGGTCTGTGTGGCCGCAGCCTGACTCACCGCCTGGAATGGCGTCTGGTCGATGTGGATGGGCAGGCCGGCCAGGGCATTCAGGATGCCGGCACTCCCGACCTTGATACGGCCGATTTCGTGCAGGAAATCGAGTTCCAGCACGACCATGGGCGAGATGGCCAGCCAGCCGTCCTCAATCGCCGTCACCGCCTTGGCCGGAAAGCTGCGGCGCTTTTCTGCGCACAGCCAGACGGCAATGTGGGTGTCGATGAAGGTCAGGCGAGGTTTCGGGTTTCGTTCCATTCGCTGACATTCAGGGTGGCGAGATCGTCGGCGTCGCCAACGATGAGATCGAGTATCGGCAGGCGCTCGATGCGGCTTTCCGTGCGCTCGGGTACCAGCCACAAACGCTGGCCGTTACGTTCGAGCGGCACCGGTTCGCCGCTTTGCAGGGCCGCATCGGCAATCTGGAAGAGATTGGCGCGCAGGGCGGAAAGGCCGTAGATCGTCTGGCTGGCAAGCATGGCGGGCTCCTGTTGTACATTGTTTTCGTTTTCAATGTACAACGCCCTGGCCTCTTCCGCAAGGAGCGATTTTTCTGTAGGCGCCTTCTCCACGGCCATTAAAAATAGCCTTCCTTCTTGCGCTGTTCCATCGAGGCTTCACTGGTCTGGTCGTCCAGGCGGGTGGCGCCGCGCTCGGTAATCGTGGTGGTCGCGGTTTCGACGACGATCTTCTCGACCGTATCGGCATCCGATTCGACCGGCGCCGTGCAGGAGATGTCGCCGACGGTGCGGAAGCGCACCTGCAGATCGACGATTTCTTCACCGGCTTTCGGCAGGTTGGTCAGCTCGCCATTCATCAGCGGCACGTTGACCGGGACGATGGCGCCCTGGCGGATCACCACCGGGCGGGTGTGGGCGAAATAAATGCTCGGCAGTTCGAGGCCTTCGCGCTCGATGTATTGCCAGACGTCCATTTCGGTCCAGTTCGAGATCGGGAAGGCGCGGATGTTCTCGCCTTTATGGCTGCGGGCGTTGTAGAGGTTCCACAGTTCCGGACGCTGGTTCTTCGGGTCCCATTGGCCGAATTCGTCACGGAAGCTCATGATCCGTTCCTTGGCGCGGGCCTTTTCCTCGTCGCGGCGGGCGCCGCCGATGCAGGCGTCGAAGCCGAATTCCTCGATGGCTTCGAGCAGCGTCACCGACTGGTGCTTGTTGCGCGATTCGCCTTCGTGCTTGAGGACGACCGTGCCGCGCTGCATCGAATCCTCCACCGAACGGACAATCAGCCGCTCGCCGAGTTCGGCGGCGCGCTGGTCGCGGAAGGCAACGACTTCCTGGTAGTTGTGGCCGGTGTCGATGTGCATCAGCGGGAAGGGGAACTTGCCGGGGCGGAAGGCCTTTTCGGCGATGCGCAGCATGCAGATCGAGTCCTTGCCGCCGGAGAAGAGCAGCACCGGGTTGGAACACTGGCCGGCCACTTCGCGCATGATGTGGATGGCTTCGGCTTCGAGCCAGTCGAGATGGGAGAGCGTGGAGCTGTTGCTTTGAGTCATCTGGGTAATCCGCAGGGATTGTCGAATGAGGCGAATTGTAGCGCGGTCTTAATATTCAATTAAGAACGTGTTTTTATCTTGTTATTCGATTTTGAAATAAATGGCCGGGAGGCGGAAAGAAAAAAGCCGCCCGAAGAATTTCAGGGCGGCTTGGGCGCTCAATGGAGGAAAGGCCGGGCAGGGCTGGCGACGCCGAGGTCAGCCGCGGTTGAGCAGGGAGTCGGGCAGACGGTCCTGGATCAGCTTGAGCATCGGGGCGAAGACCTTCGGCGTGCCGGCGACGACGTTGCCGGTGTCGAGGTAATTGGCATCGCCGCGCAGGTCGCTGACCAGGCCGCCGGCTTCGGAAATCAGCAGCGCGCCGGCCGCCATGTCCCACGGGGCCAGGCCGAATTCCCAGAAACCATCGTAACGGCCGCAGGCAACGTAGGCGAGATCGAGCGAGGCGGCGCCGGGACGGCGCTGGCCGGCGGTCTTTTCGACCAGTTCGCGGAAGATCGCCAGGTAGGTATCGAGATGGCCGAGTTCGCGGTAGGGGAAACCGGTACCGATCAGTGCATCGCCCAGCTTGAGGCGGCGCGAAACCCGGATGCGGCGCTCGTTGAGGAAGGCGCCGGCGCCCTTGGAGGCGGTGAACAGCTCGTTGCGGTTGGGGTCGTAGACCACCGCCTGCTCAATCACATTGCCCTTGGCCAGCGCAATCGAGATCGCGTACTGCGGCAGACCGTGGATGAAGTTGGTGGTGCCGTCGAGCGGGTCGATGATCCACTGGTACTCGGATTCCTGGCCGGAGCGGGCGGCGGTGTGGCCGGACTCCTCTGCTAGAATCGCATAGTGCGGATACGCCTCTTGCAGCGTTTCGATGATCGTGGCTTCGGCGGCGCGGTCGACTTCGGTGACGAAATCGTTGGGCTGCTTGCTGGCGACCTTGAGCGAATCGAGGTCGTTGGAGGCACGATTGATGATCTGGCCGGCGCGACGCGCCGCCTTGATGGCGATATTCAGGGCTGGATGCATGACTTAAAGAGCTGACGGGTGACCAGGAGTCACCCGCTTCATTTTGGAAAAACAGGATTTTACACCATGAAACCGGAAGACCTGCTCGCCCGTATCCGGGTTGTTCTCTGCCGCCCCAGTCATCCCGGCAATATCGGTGCTGTGGCGCGGGCGATGAAGACGATGGGGCTGCACGATCTGTGGCTGGTCGAACCGCGGCAATTTCCTGATCCCGAGGCCGATACGCGGGCGACCGGCGCGGTCGACGTGCTGCAGGCGGCGCGCGTCGTGCCGAACCTGAGCGCGGCACTGGCCGATACGTCTTTCGCCATCGCCCTGTCGGCGCGCCAGCGCGATCTCGGCCCGGCGGTCGGGGCGCCGCGCGCCAGCATCGCCCGCCTGCTCGCCGAGGCGGCGCACGCTCCGGTGGCGCTGGTCTTCGGTAACGAAACGATGGGCCTGAGCAACGAGGAAGTTCGCGAATGCCAGGCGGCGGCAACGATTCCGACCAATCCTGAGTTCAGTTCACTGAACCTCGGCTCGGCGGTGCAGGTACTGTGCTACGAATGCCGGATGAGCGCCTTTGCCGAACAGCCGCCGCTGGCCAGCCAGGGCGCCACGCCGTTCGCCGCTCCGGCCGCGACCCATCGCGAAATCGACGGGCTGCTGCAGCATCTCGAACAGGTGATGACCGACACCGGCTTCTACAACCCCGAGCAGCCGGGGCGCCTGTTGCCCAAGCTGCAGCGCCTGTTTGCCCGCGCCCGGCTGGAGGCCGACGAGGTCAACATCCTGCGCGGCCTGCTCGCCGCGACGCAAAAGCCGACCGGGCACGGGCGCAAGTCGGGCTGAGTCGTCGCCCGCAAGTTTGCCCGGTCGCTGCGGCTTGGCTGCGTTGTGCTGCGATGATGGGGGCGGGGCAGCAGGCGAGGCATTTCCGCCCGTAGCGGCGGTCGACCGTGGCAGCGGCGACAGCGAGCGCGCCCCTCAGGCTCGCGCTGCGCCTGACGGGGGCGCATGCTCGCCCTCGCGAATTTCCCCGGTCTTCTTGCTATTGCGAACCATTATCAAATAATATCCGGCCCAGCCAGCCAATCCGGCTTCGCTTCCGGCATCGCGCCGGAACCGCCGCGTCGCCAGCCATCGCCTGACCCGTCCTGATCCACCCCCATTTTGCAGTGGGTTGCCGGCGGCAGTAATGCTTACTGCCTGACCGCGCAGGGCCGGGATTTTTCTGCTTTTGGCCGGTCGACCGTGAATTCCCCCGTTTCCTCTTCTTCCCAGGCTCCCCAAACTTCCGCTCATGCCGCGCTGGCCGGGCGTTCGGCGTCCTTGCGCCTGCTCCTGACCATCCACTGGGTCAGCTCGGCCTTGTGCCTGGTTGGCATGCTGCTGTTCGCGGCGACCGGGATCACGCTCAACCATGCCGGGACGATCGAGGCCAAGGCACAGGTGCAGCGGCGGCAGGCGGCCTTGCCGCCCGAACTGCTTACCGAGCTGCGCGCCGCGCAACTGACGGCGACGCGGCAGACCGCCTTGCCGCCTGGCGTGCGCGCCTGGCTGGCCGGCGAGTGGCAATTGCGCGGGCTGACTGCGGTGGCCGCCGAGTGGTCGGCCGATGAAATCTACCTGCCGCTGCCGCGCCCTGGCGGCGATGCCTGGCTGCGCATCGACCCGGAAAGCGGCGAGATCGAATACGAACACAGCGACCGCGGCTGGATCGCCTGGGCCAACGACCTGCACAAAGGCCGCCACACCGGGGCCGCGTGGGCCTGGTTCATCGACCTGATCGCGGTCGGCAGCCTGGTGTTTTCGCTCAGCGGCTTGTGGATCCTGCAGCGCCATGCGGCGCAGCGGGCCGCGACCTGGCCGCTGGTCGCCGGCGGCGCGGTGCTGCCCTTGCTGATCATCCTGCTCTGCTTCCATTGACCCCGAGAAAGTCCTCACCGATGAAAAAAACCGTCCTCCTTGCTTCCGCCTTGCTGCTGGCGCTGCCGGCTGCCGCCGCCGAATTGTCCTTGAAGGTCGAGCTGCCGCCGCTGCCGGTCGCCGAGTACCACCGGCCCTACCTGGCCGTCTGGCTGGAGGGTGGCGAGCCGGCGCAGACGACGCACCTGGCGGTCTGGTACGACCAGAAAAAGAAGGACAACGCCGGCCTCAAGTGGATCAAGGATCTGCGCCAGTGGTGGCGCAAGGGCGGCCGTGACGTCGAATTGCCGCTCGACGCGGTGAGCAGCGCCACCCGCGCGCCCGGCGTGCACACCCTCAATTTCGTCGCCGGCAAGGCCCCGCTCGACAAGCTGGCACCGGGCAACTACACGCTGTTCGTCGAAGCGGCGCGCGAGGGCGGCGGCCGCGAAGTGGTCCGCCTGCCGCTGGCCTGGCCGCCGAAGAGCGCGCAAAACGCCAGCGTGCGCGGGCAGGAAGAGTTGGGCGCGGTCAGCCTGCAGGCCAAGCCCTGAGCGCCCGTGAACTATTGCTTCATCGCTGCTCCCCGCGCCCAGACGAACCCGCTCGGCCTTGCCAATCCTCGCCATGCCCCGAGCTACGGCAGCGCTTTGCGCCTTGATCGTGTCCGCCTGGACCCCTTGCTCGGGTGGGCCCGAATAATTCAGCGGCGCTGAGCCGCGTCGCACCCGCTTCGCTCGCGCACACCCCTTCCGTATTGCCCCTGGAGAACGAAATCATGCAAAAACACCGGTTGACCGTGAAAAATCCCATGCTGACCGCCCCGGCCTGCGCGCTGTTGCTGGCGCTGCTTCCCCTGGCCGCCGAGGCGCACCGCCCTTTTCTGCTGCCGTCGACCACGGTGGTCGAGGCGCGGGATGCCTGGGTGACCGTCGATGCCGCCGTCGGTGAAAACGCCTTTGAATTCGATACCAGTCCGCTCTGGCTCGACCGCTTGTCGATTGTCGGTCCCGACGGAGAAGCCCTGGCGCCGGCGCAAACCTTTACCGGCAAGCGGCGCAGCGTTTTCGACGTGCAACTGCCCAAGCCCGGCAGCTACCGCATTGCGTTGGTCGGCGAAAACGCAATGGCCAGTTACAAGCTCAACGGCGAGGCCAAGCGCTGGCGCGGCAGCGTCGAGGCGCTGGAGAAGGAAATTCCGGCTGGCGCCAGCGAATTGCAGGTGACCCGCATTCACACGCGGATCGAAACCGTCGTTTCGTCCGCTCGTTCCGGGGGCGAGGCCTTGAAGCCGGCAGGCATCGGCCTTGAAGTCTTGCCCCTGAGCGCGCCGGACGAGTATCACGCCGGCGAAACAGCGCGTTTCCGCGTCCTGCTCGACGGCAAGCCGCTTCCCGATCTCAAGGTCGCGCTCGCGCCGGGCAATGTCCGCTATCGCGGCGTCTTGCGCGAGGTCACGGCCGTTTCCGATGCCAAGGGCGAATTCAGCGTGACCTGGCCCTTTGCCGAGATGTACTGGATCAGCGCCAGCTATCCGCCGGCACCGGTCGTCGCCGAAGGTCAGCCGCGCCCGGCCATGCCGGCCCGGCGCTGGACCTATGCCGGCACGGTGGAAGTGCAGGCGCAGTGATCCCGGAAGCGTGGGCCATGCTGCCGCCGGCGCGTCTGGCCTTGGCCGCCTTCCTGCTGCTGGCCTGGCTTGGCCTTTGCTGGCACGCCTGGCGCCGGACGCGGCCGGTTTTGTCGCCGGCCGGCGAGTGGACCGTGGTCTATGCCAGCCAGACCGGGACAGCGCAAACCCTGGCGGAGGAAAGCGCGGCACGACTCGGCGTGGCTGGCGTGCTGCCGCTCGATCACCTCTCGCCGCAGGCCCTGGCTGCCGGTGGCCGCTTCCTGTTCATCGTCGCCACGGCGGGCGATGGCGAGGCGCCGGATAATGCCCGGCATTTCGTGGCCCGTCTGGCCGATTTTCGGCGCACGGCCGGCGACTCCCCGCTGCGCGCCTGTCGTTATTCCCTACTGGCCCTGGGCGACGACCGCTATCCGGCGTTCTGCGCCTTTGGGCGGCAACTCGATGGCGTCCTGACGATGGCGGGCGCCACTGCCTGGCAGGCGGCGCACTACGTTAACCGTGGCGATGCGGACGTTGTCGAGGCCTGGTTTGCCGCGCTCCCCGCCGTGGCCGTTGATACGACCCCGGCCTGCCCGCCGGCAAGGCCCGTGCGCTGGTGCCTGCGCGAACGTGAGTACCTCAACCCCGGCAGCCCCGGCGGCGAAATTCATCGCCTGGTCTTCGCGCCGCACGACGGCCCGCCGCCGAGCTGGCAATCCGGCGATCTGGCCAGTATCCGGCTCGAGGGCTGGGATGCTGCCCGCGACTATTCCATCGCCTCGCTGCCGGCGGACGGCTGCCTGCAACTGCTGGTCCGGCGGCAGGTTGACGCACACGGTCGACCGGGATTGGCCTCGAATTTTCTCTGCCGCGAATTGCGCGTGGGCGAAAGTGTCGACTGGCGGATTCGCCCGCATGCGGCTTTCGCGCTGGACGACAATGCCCGCCGCCCCTTGATCCTGATTGGCGGCGGCGTCGGCCTGGCCGGCTTGATGGCGCATCTCAAGGCTGCGCGGGCTGCCGGCGGCGATCAGCATTGGCTGTTTTACGGCGAACGCTGCCCGCGCAGCGACGGGTACGCCTCGCGTCTGCTGCTGGACGCGGGTCTGCGGCTCGAGCAGGTTTTTTCCCGCTGCCCGGATCAGCCCGGCTACGTCCAGCACCGCTTGCAGCAATGCGCGGTCGAGCTACGTGCCTGGGTCGAGCACGGTGCCGCTATCTACGTCTGCGGCAGTCGCCGAGGCATGGGCGAGGGCGTCGAGCAAACTCTGCGCGAACTCTTGGGCGAAGCCGGGCTTGCCGGCCTGGCGGAAAGTGGACGTTACCGCCGCGACGTGTTTTGAGTTGGAGGAAATTGCTGACGCTCGTGTCGCGTACCGGGTGAACAAGAGCCTGTACCTGCAACTGAACTTGTACAACCTGTTCGACAAGGAATACATCGGCACGCTCAACAACGGTGGCACCCGGATGACCCTGGGCACCCTGCGTTCGGCGATGCTGACCGCCGAAATGCAGTTCTAAGTCCGCCGCCAGACCCCGCCCGCCGTGCCCCGGCGGGGTTTTTTGCATGCTTGGGATAATCCGATGCTGTTGCACATTCCGCAGGTCCTGAGCCGGGCCGAGGTCGCCGACATCCGCCAGCGGCTCGACGCCGCCGGTTGGGTGGACGGTTTGTAAACCGCTGGTGCGCAGGCCGCGACGAGCAAGAAATCAGCGACAGGCATTCATGCCTGTCGCTGATTTCTTGCTCAAGGCGATTAGCTCGGTCCGCTTTACACAAAACTCCTGACAAATCTGGGCGGGGGAAATAAATTTATTTTGAGCTGGAACGCATCTACGTTGTCATCCACGATCCACCCAGCGCCTCAGCCTGCTGCAGTACCAGGGTAACGGCGGCTTCCTGCTGATCCGGCGGATATTTGTATTTGCGCAGGATGCGCTTGACCATCAGCCGAAGCCGGGCGCGCACGCTTTCCCGGGCCGACCAGTCGACGGTGATGTTCTGGCGCAGGTTTTCGGTCAGTTCGTGGGCGATTTTCTTCAGCGTTTCGTCCGATAGTTCGCGCACCGCCGATTCGTTGTCCGCCAGCGCATCGTAGAAGCGCACTTCGTCCTCGGTCAGGCCCAGCGCCTCGCCACGATGGGCTGCGGCGCGGAATTTCTTCGCCATCTCGATCAGCTCTTCGATGACCTGGGCAGTTTCGATGGCGCGGTTCTGGTAGCGCTTGATCACGTTAGCCAGCAGTTCGGAGAACTTCTTTTCCTGCACCAGATTGCTGGCAAATCGGCTCTTGATCTCGCCCTCCAGCAGGCGTTCCAGTAGTTCCACCGCAAGATTGCGCTCGGGCAGATTCTTCACCTCGGCCAGGAAGGCATCGTCGAGGATGCCGATATTGGGTTTGTCCAGCCCCACCGCATCGAAGACATCGACCACGTCTTCGGAGACCACGGCGGCGCCGATGATCTGGCGGATGGCCAGTTCGCGCCCTTCGTCGGTCTTTTTCTTCAGGCTGAGGTCGCGCTTGGTCAGGATCACCTTCACCGCCTGCAGGAAGGCCACTTCCTCGCGCACGGCCTTGGCTTCGTCCAGGGTGCAGCACAGCGTGAAGGCCTTGCTCATCGCCAGCGCGTTATCGGCAAAACGCTTCTTGCCATCCTTCTGGCCGAGCACATGGTTGGCCGCCCCCGCCAGGCGCTGGTGGCTGGCGGTGAGGAAATCGCTGTAATCGTAGCCGTGCAGCAGGGCGCGCAGGATGTCGAGCTTTTCTTCCAGCACCGCGTAGGCCTCGGCGGCATCCACCGTCGGCCGGCCACGGCCATGGCTGGCGGTGTATTCCTTCAGCGCGCTTTTGAGTTCATTGGCGATGCCGATGTAATCGACCACCAGCCCGCCTTGTTTATCCTTGAACACCCGATTCACCCGGGCGATGGCCTGCATCAGGTTGTGGCCCTTCATCGGCTTGTCCACATACAGCGTATGGACGCAGGGGGCGTCGAAGCCAGTCAGCCACATGTCGCGCACGATGACTAGGCGCAGCGGATCGGCGGGGTCCTTGAAGCGCTTTTCCAGCCGCTTCTTCACCTGGGCACTGTAGATATGGGGGCGGAGCAGAGCCTTATCGCTGGCTGAGCCGGTCATCACGATCTTGATGGCGCCTAGCTCTGGGTCCGCGTCGTGCCAGTCGGGGCGCAGCTTGACGATTTCGTTGTAGAGATGCACGCAGATTTCCCGGCTCATGGCCACCACCATCGCCTTGCCGGACTGGGTTTGGCTGCGGGCTTCAAAATGCGCCACCAGATCGGCGGCCACACTGGCAATGCGCGGCTCGGCGCCGACCACCTTTTCCAGCGCCGCCCATTTGCTCTTCAGCTTGGCCTGCTGGTCCTCTTCCTCATCTTCGGCGAGTTCATCGACTTCGTCGTCGATGGCCGGTAACTCGTCCTGCTTCAGCGACAGTTTGGCCAGGCGGGATTCGAAGTAGATAGCCACCGTGGCGCCATCCTCCTTGGCCTGCTGCATGTCGTAGACGTGGATGTAATCGCCGAACACGGCGCGGGTGTCGCGGTCTTCGCTGGACACCGGGGTGCCGGTGAAGGCGACAAAGGTGGCGTTGGGCAGCGCATCGCGCAGATGCTGGGCGTAGCCGACCTGGTAACGGGCGACGGGTTCGGCGGCCTGCAAAACCTGAATATCATTGGCCGCTTTTTGCCCAAATTCTGCGGTCGACCGCAAAACTTTGCCCATTTTCAGCTTCGCCTCGAAGCCGTACTGGGTGCGGTGCGCCTCGTCGGCAATCACCACGATGTTGCTACGCTCGGACAAGATCGGGAACGTATCCTCGTCCTCGCCGGGCATGAACTTCTGGATCGTGGCAAAGACGATGCCGCCGGATGGGCGGTTGCCCAGTTTGGCGCGTAAATCCTGCCGTGTGTTGGCCTGCACCGGCTGCTCACGCAACAAGTCCTGCGCCAGCGAAAACACCCCAAACAACTGGCCGTCCAGGTCGTTGCGGTCGGTGATGACGACAATGGTCGGGTTCTCCATCGCCGCTTCGCGCATCACCCGCGCGGCAAAGCAGGTCATGGTGATGCTCTTGCCGCTGCCCTGGGTATGCCAGACCACGCCGCCCTTGTGCGAGCCGCCCGGGCGGGAAGCAGCCACCACCTGATTGATCGCCGCCCGCACCGCATGGAACTGGTGGTAGCCGGCCACCTTCTTGATCAGGGTGCCGTCGTCCTCAAAAAGCACGAAGTAGCGCAGATAATCGAGCAGCATGGCCGGCGCCAGCAGGCCGCGCACCAGGGTTTCCAGCTCGTTGAACTGACCCAGCGGGTCGAGCGTCACGCCGTCGATGGTGCGCCATTGCATGAAACGCTCGGCATTGGCGGAAAGCGAACCCAGCCGCGCCTCGCTGCCATCGGCAATCACCAGCAACTCGTTGTACTGGAAGACGTCGGGAATCTGTTCCTTGTAGGTCTGCAGCTGGTCAAAAGCCTTCCAGATATCGGCATTCAGGTCTGCCGGGTTCTTCAGCTCGATCAGCACCAGCGGCAGGCCATTGACGAACAGGATGATGTCGGGGCGGCGGGTGTAGGCATTTTTCCCCGCATGGCCCTTGATCGAGAACTGGTTGATTGCCAGCCATTCGTTTTTCTTGGGGTTGGCCCAGTCGATCAGGCGGACGAAATCGCCCCGGGTTTCGCCGTCCTTCTGATACTGCACCGGCACGCCGCCGACCAGCAGCTTGTGAAAGTGGCGGTTGGCGGCCAGTAGCGACGGGATGCCCAAGTCCATCACCTGCTTGAAAGCATCCTCCTTGGCGGCAGTGGGGATGTCAGGATTCAGGCGGTGGACAGCCTCGCGCAGGCGGAAGGGCAGCACCACCTGCAGGTAATTGGCGCGTTCGGGCGAATCTCCATCCGGGGCAATGTCCGGACCGTACAGGTGGGTGTAACCGACTTCCGCCAGCCAGACTAGGGTTTCCTGTTCGAGTTGGTCTTCGGTCATGCCCGTGATTTCCTCAACTTTTCAAGCACTGTCAGTTTTTTTGCACTAAAATTAAGGCCTAAGTGGATTGGGGGTTCCCGGTCGGCGCTATGGTCTCGGTGGGTTCACCGGGGCCTTTCGCTTTTCTGGGCGGGTAAATCATCAGCCCCACATCTTCGTACCCACATCCCGCGTTACTTCTGCCGCCATCGCAGAAAAACTTTTTCTTCAGCATCTCGAACGCTTTGTTTTCCTGTTGCGGGCGGATGTAGCTGATACCCACCGGGCGGGCCACCAGATCGGCCAGTTGCAGGCCGGCCAGGTTGGTTTTCTTGTCAGCAAAGACGATGTCGAAGGGCAGGGACCTGCCGCCAGGGTTGTCCCCATCGCAAATTCGCCGAAATTCCAGTTCAAGCTCGGCATCTTCTTTCTTGCCGCGACACTCCACCAGGACATGCGTCTTGAGTTGGTCCTGCTGCTTCTCGGCCAGGAACTCGCGTAGGGCTTCCAGGCAGACGCCCAACGCAATGTGATAAGGGTTCGAACTCGTCCCTTCGCCCCGGCCCAGACGGGCCTTGTCGACAACGCCGGCAATCAGGATGAAGTTGCTGGCATCCATCACCGATGACAGATGGTCGATGAAAGCATCGCGTGTCGGTCGGTGGCTGAGGAAGGCGAAATCGCCTTTCTGCTTGCGTATCTCGTGTTCATGCAGCACCACGCTATCGTGGCCGAAGTAGTTGAACTTCAGCTTCTGGATGGCCGGGACGATCTTTTCGGCATAGTGCCGCTTATGGAAGACGCACAGGGCCAGGACGAATACCGGGTAGTCCTGGTCGATGCTGGCCAGGGAGTGGTCGCCACTTTCATCGACATAGACGATGTAGTCACTGAAGCGCTTGGCAGCTGGCTCCTGTGGAGATTGTTCAACCGGAATCGGCTCGACGGATTCGAACAGGGAATATTGGGTGCCGGGGCGGCTCATGCCAACCGCTCCACGTCGAAACTGCCGAGAATTCCTGTCCTCACCTTCCAAGCCTTAACCCCCAGTCGTGCCGCCGTTTCCTTCAGGTGTGACTGCAACGGCTCCGGCATCGCATGGCCGGCAATCAGCCCGGTCATGCGCACAAAGTCCTGGTCGAGCTTCACATTCTTTGCCTTGCCGGTCAGGCAAACCAGCCTGACCTCCTGTTCATAGGCCCAATCGGCATGTTTGGTCGCCAGCACCCGATACAGAAACTGATGCGGGGTGAACATCGCCTCGGAGAGGCAAAGCTCGGGAATTTCTGAGGCGTATTGCACCGGCACGTAGCGGACATCCTGATTATTCCTGAAACCATCAACCTCATATTCAATGCAGAACCCTTGTCCATTGCTGGCGTAGTGCGCCCACATCAAGCGGCTATCCCATTGCGGCGTCAGACAGACCACGCCGAACTGGGCGATTCGTTTCTTGATGGCGTTACACAGGCGTTCATCCCAAAGCTGCTCGTATCCCGCATCCCCAGCCGTCCATGCCCGGAATTCGTCGATCAGCGCCTGGTCGATGAACAGCGCACCTTGATACATGGCCGGGTCGGCCAGCAAAGCGGCCAACGCCCGGCGCGTGGCGGTATCGAATTCGGGGGCGTCGCACCAACGATCCGGCATCAGATTGCTGATGCGCGGCTTCAGATCGAAGGGATCGTTGAAGCCGGCAGGGTCGGAAAACCAGACTTCATCCTTCTGCAACTGGCTCAGGCGGTCATCGCCAGGGACGGGGATGGGCTGGTAGCGGTAGAGTTTTCTCATCTCAAACCGGCTCCTGACTTACATGCTTTAGCTGCCATCAAGCTATCTCCACCTTTCCGATCAACCTTCCGGCGATCAGACTTTGTTCATGGATGAAACTGAGCCTGTGATCCTCTTCTGCTGCGTAGTCATCCTGCATCCACTCGCCATGGCTTGCTTTTGACGCATCAAAAGCAGCAGAGGATTGCTGCAGGTAATCATCAAAAAGCGCCTGGTTGCGCTGATTCAGATATGGACGGATGCGATGCCCACCGCTGTGCAGATCGGAGATGACCTTGACGATTTCTGCCTCAGTTTCATTGAAGCTCAGCCTTGAAAGTGACACTTTCTCACCCGCCTCTGAGCGGACGAGATGCTTTCCCATGAACTCAACCCGCGACAAGGATTCGAGGAACTGTTCCGTAGCCCACTGTTCCTTCTCCCACTTCCACGAATGCTTTTTGAGGCGCATGGGCAGGAATGCCTGGGTCAACCATGCAGCAGCCATGTTCCCGAGCACGATCAACAGAAAAGCAACTGCCGCTGCAGTGATTCCGTAGTCGTTAGCCAAGCTCAGCACTTCGTGTGGGGTCATCTGGATTTTCCGGTCAGCAGGTCGATGAGGCTTCTTTGACCAGAGTCTCGGCCTCCGGTAGCCGCAGTTGGCCGGAGATCAGGCGGGGCAGCAGGGTGTCGCGAAGGGTGGCAAGTTCTTGAACTTGGGTTAAGTGCGCCCGATCAACTATGGGTCGAATCACTTTGGCAAACTCTGCCAACACCTCATCATCGGGAACAGCCACCAACTCCGTTTCGAGAAAATGTGTCGTTTGGAAGTTGGCAATGCCTGTGCTTTGGTTCTGGTATTCCCATGTTTTCCCTTGGGCATAGATGTACGTCAGATGCTGTCCAAGAAGCAGTCCTATATCTTTTGTATTCGGCCTCAACAATCGGCAAAAGCTGGCGGGCTCTACTGGGCAGTCGAATTGTCCGAGCAGACCGTCGGTCAGATACAGTGCCCTGCCGGTGGGCTGGTCTTTGCTGCCACCAGACACCTCCAAAACAATATCGCCATCCTCCAACTTCCGAGTGGCCAGTTTCTTTTGTGAGGTGTAACGAACGGGGACACGGCTATTTGCGCCTGACTGCAAATCAGGAATATCGGTGCCGCGAATAATGGCAACACGGACATCGTTCTTGTCGTCGGGCGCCTCACTGCCCCAATCACCGCCAATGGTGTGGGAAAGCAACTGTCCAAATGGAACCAAACGCCACCCCTTCGGCACCAAGCCCAATTCCGATTCCTCGAAGCTGTCGGGAAAGAGGGCGGCGGTGGCGTCACTCATGCCTTCCGGGGCGCGGCCTGCCTGCTTGGCGCGGACGGGGTCGAAATCGACAAACCACGACTTGAACAGCGCCTGCGCGATGGCTTCGAGCGTGGCATTGGTTTCGCGCAGGAGGGTGATGCGGTCGTCTAGTGACGACAACAAAGACCCTATCTGTCTCTGTTCTGCTAGCGGAGGCAACAAAAGTTTGGCTTCTTTGATTGCCCCGGTAGAAAGATTTACTTGCACGCCACTGTTCGCTCTGGCTCGCAAGTAATCGACGTGTGGTTTCCAGTTAGAGTAGTAATAAAGAAAAATCGGGCAAACAATGTCCGGCTTCGAAACTCGTATCAAGCCAGCTCGCTGGTTCAAGACAAAGCGATCATCTTGCGGAACTCTTGCTGTGTTGCCAAGAATTGCAACTTTGTCCTTCATGTCGGTCATCGCGATAACGATGTCTCCACGACGCAAACGGTATTTATCTAACTTGGGGTTTGATCGAGAGACGAAAACAGGCGAGCTGTCCTCTTTGAATCCACCACCACGACCGATGTATCCCATACGAAATACTTCATAGGTTTCCGCGGATTTCTCGATGTAGTTTTCAGGCTTGAAGGCAAACCCGTTCACGAAATCGCAAATTTCATCGAGTTGGAACTCCTGCGACTCAGAACTCATACCCCAGCCCCCCCAGCTTCGCCCACATGCCACATCGGGTTATTCAGAAACGGGGTGAGCCCCGCTTTCCGCACCGCATGAAATCGATCCAGCGCCGCTGTTATGTGCTGCAAAGGCGGGCTGATCCAGCCGATGATTTGAACAATCAGGTCATGCTGTGCTTCCAAGTCTGTCCAATGCACGATGCGCTCATGGTGAAACACGCGGTTGCGTAAAGTTCGCACCCGCTCCAGATCGCCTTTTCGTTCCTTGCGTTTGTGCAAGCTCTTCGGCAAGTGTGGGAATACAGCTTTGATGCCACGCGGCAGAAATGCGGTTTTTTGTTCGTAATGGGCTTCAAACAGGCTGGTCCAGAACCCAAATTGCAGTTCAGCCACCACGCGGCCAGCGGTTACGACTTTCCCCGATTTTGCAATTTTGTCTTTGGCCTTGCGCACTTCGAGTTGCGCCCACGGTGTCAACTGAAAGCTTGGAGCGTCAAACCAGTCTTCACGCCTCAAGGTTGTCGTCAAATAGGTATGAATGGCGTTTCGGAGCGCGATCTCGCAGGTTTGCAGGGCTGGGTAAAGACTTTCGCACAAGGCCATGTTCAATAGGTAGCGTGACAACACCAGTTTGGGCGTGGTTTCGATTTCTTCAGGTGACGCAGCGTAAGCGCTCAATCGCTCAGTGGACATGTGCGCCTCAAGTTGGCGGCAGAAATCTGAGCAATCCATTGTGTTCATTTGCGGTAAAATGGTCCCGTAAGCCTCGGAACTCCCTCTCCCGCTCTTTGCGGCGGTGATTGGAGCCGAGGTTTCTTCTTTTGGGCTTTCAGAACTCATAGCCTAGTCCCCTCGTCTTTGTCTGCATCGCCCCCCATTCCCGCTCAAACCGGCGAGGTTGTGGCCCCAGGGAATGGCGAAAATTTGCGAAACAGGCTGTTTCGCAAATTGGGCAACAGGCTGCTGCCCCATTCGGCCAACAGGCTGTTGGCCAATTGCATCTGCTACCCAGAACAGATGCCACTGGCGAATGTACTTGAGATTACTGGCTGAAAATCCTTTCATCTCGGGAAATTCGAGCATCAGGTCGGCACTGAGTTGTTTGAGGAACCCTGAGCCCCAATCCCACTGCACCTGCCGAGTGACCATATCAGCGCCCAGGTCCCAGTAAAACTGCAATAAAGCGGTGTTGACCGCAACCGCCGCCTTGAGCTGGACCTGGCGGAAACGGGCTTTCAGCTCTCCCAGCCAGGCACGATAGTCGGCAGAGGCTTGTGTCAATTCAGAACTCATACCCCAGCCCCCCCAGTTTCTGCCGGATCAACTGGTCAAGCTCTGCGCCCTTCGCCATCTGCTCACCCAGCTTTTCGGTGAGCTTCTGCATCTTGTCGGCAAAGGCTTCGTCGTCGTCCTCGACTTCTTCCGCCCCCACATAGCGGCCCGGGGTGAGCACATGGCCGTGCTGGGCGATTTCGTCCAGCTTGACGCTACGGCAGTAGCCGGGGATGTCAGCGTAAATTTCGCCCTCTTTTGCCGGTTGACCGCGCCAGGCGGCCACGGTGTTGCCGATACGCTCGATCACCTCATCGCTCAGTTCGGCCTGCACCCGGCTGATCATGCGGCCCAGCTTGCGGGCGTCGATGAACAGCACTTCGCCTTGGCGGGTTTGCTTCTGCTTGGTCAGGAACCATAGGCAGGCGGGGATTTGGGTGTTGAAGAAGAGTTGACCGGGTAAGGCAACCATGACTTCCACCACGTCGGCCTCGACCATCGCGGCGCGGATGGCCCCTTCGTTATTCTGGCTGGAACTCATCGAGCCATTCGCCAGCACGATACCGGCGCGGCCGTTGGGTTTGAGGTGGTAGAGCATGTGCTGTAGCCACGCATAGTTGGCGTTGCCCTGCGGCGGGGTGCCATAGACCCAGCGCGGGTCGCCTTCCAGACTGCCGTGCCACCAGTCGCTGATATTGAAGGGCGGGTTGGCGAGGATGAAGTCGGCGCGTAAATCCGGGTGCTGATTGCGGGTGAAGGTGTCGCCCGGCTCGCGGCCCAGATTGAAGTCGATGCCGCGAATGGCGAGGTTCATCGCCGCCAGCCGCCAAGTGGTCGGGTTGGATTCCTGCCCGTAGATGGACACATCGCCCAGCTTGCCGCCGTGGGCTTCGATGAAGTTTTCCGACTGCACGAACATGCCGCCCGAGCCGCAGCAGGGGTCGTAGACCTTGCCGTGGTGCGGCGCCAGCACGGCGACCAGCGTTTTGACGATGGAGGCCGGTGTGTAGAACTGGCCGCCCTTCTTGCCCTCGGCGCTGGCGAACTGGCCGAGGAAGTATTCATAGACCTGCCCGAGCACGTCCCGGGCTGTTCCAGCGTCGTCGCCAAAACCGATGGCGGAGATGAGGTCCACCAGTTCGCCGAGCTTGCCATCCGGCAACTGGGCACGGGCGTAGCGCTTGTCGAGGATGCCCTTGAGCTTGGGGTTTTCGGCTTCGATCAGCGTCAGCGCATCATCGATGCGCTTGCCGATGTCCGGTTGCTTGGCAGCGGCGCGCAGATCTTCCCAGCGTGCGCCTTCCGGCACCCAGAAGACGTTGACCTCGCGGTAGTAGTCGCGCTCTTCCAGTTCTTCCGCCAGCAGTTCAGCATCGCAGTCGTGCAGGAAGTAGTCGTCGGATTCGTCGGCAAAGCGGCGGGTCAGTTCGGCTCGCCGGGCAGCGAAGGTGTCGGAAACGTATTTGACGAAGATCAGGCCGAGGACGAGGTGCTTGTATTCGGCCGCGTCCATATTGGCGCGTAGCTTGTCGGCCGTGGCCCAGAGAGTTTTCTTGATGTCGTCGAGCATGGGGTTGCAGGCTTGGGGGCAAACGGCTTTCATGCCATTCGCGTTGATTGCAAAACCGGTAGCTTACACTGAGTCAGAACTGCAATTCAGGGGAAAGCTTGCTCAGCGGGGTGAATCGCCCCTTTTTGATAGTCACCACAGAGGACTGCTTTCCTCGCCAAGGCAGCCGGAGTTTTCAGACTAGTCGAATGTCGGGTAAGGCCAAAAAACTGACTATCTTCCTCGCGCAGATTTTTCCATCATCGACGGCAGCAGCCTTTCTCTCTCTGCATCAACCTTGCTGGCGGCTGGTCGTGCCGGCAAGGTTTTGTTACAATGATAATTGATCTCAATTAGCCAGCCGGTGTGGCGCGGGTTTTCCGCGCTGCCCATGCCAGCCAAACCGATTGCGCCCCGTCGAGGGAGCGTTGCCGCTTTGCGCTGAGGCACTTTGTTGGCAAGCACTCTCTCGCGGACGGTTTTCTGCCTTCTGGTCGCCCTTCCGGGCGGACTTCAATCATTACTGACGAGAGAGTTTCATGTTGCCGTTCCAGATCAAGCCTTCATTGCTTGCCGTCGTTGCCGGCCTGGCCACCGTTGCTGTGGCCCAGGCGCAAGAACAATCGCTGGCCCCGGTGGTGGTCAAGGACCGTGGCGAAATCGCCGACGGTCCGGTTGCCGGTTACCGCGCCACCCGTTCTGCTTCCTTCACCAAGACCGATACCGCGCTCAAGGATGTGCCGGCTTCGGTCGCCGTGGTTGGCGAGGAAATGGTCAAGGACCAGGCGATGCGTGGCATGGGCGACGTGCTGCGTTACGTTCCCGGCGCCAGCATGGCGCAGGGCGAGGGTAATCGCGACCAGATGGTGATTCGCGGTATCAATTCCACCGCCGATTTCTTCGTCAATGGTGTGCGCGACGATACCCAGTATTTCCGCGATCTCTACAACGTCGAGCGGGTCGAGGCGATCAAGGGTCCGGCGGGCATGGCTTTCGGTCGTGGCGGCGCCGGCGGCGTGGTTAATCGCGTGACCAAGCGTGCTGATTTCACCCGTCATGCCGATGCCAGCCTGACCCTTGGCAGCTACGGCCAGGTGCGGGCCAGCGGCGACCTTGGTGGCCGCTTGTCGGAAGGTGCTTCCTGGCGCATGAACCTGATGGGCGAGCAGGCCGAGAGTTTCCGCGACGGCGTCGATCTCAAGCGCTACGGCTTCAACCCGACGGCGGCGTTCAAGTTGAGCGACCGTACCCTGCTCTCGCTGTCCTACGAGTACTTCTTCGACGAGCGCACCGCCGACCGTGGCCAGCCGTCTTTTGCCGGGCGCCCCTACGACACGGCGCGCAGCCGCTTTTTCGGCAATGCCGAGCAAAGTGTGGCGCGGGTCGAGGTCAACAGCCTGGCCGCCGTGCTCGATCACGCCTTCAGCAACGACGTCAAGTTGAAGAACAGCTTCCGCGTCAGCCACTACGACAAGTTCTACCAGAACGTCTTTGCCAGCAGTGCGGTACAGAACGCCGGCACGCTCAATCTCGCGGCCTACAACAGCGGCAACGACCGCACCAATTACTTCAACCAGACCGACCTGAGCTTCAAGTTCAAGACCGGCGCCATCGAACACCAGATGCTGGTCGGTCTCGAACTTGGCCACCAGGACAGCCGCAATACCCGTCAGACCGGCTACTTCGGCAATGCCACCAGCCTGAGCGTCGCCGCTGCTTCGCCCTATGGCCGCGCCACCCGCTTCGCCGCCACCGCCTCCGATGCCAACAACCAGGTCACCGCCGATACCGCCGCCGTGTACCTGCAGGACCAGATCGCATTGAGCCAGGAATGGAAGCTGCTGGCCGGTTTGCGTTACGACTACTACAAGCTCAAGCTCGACGACCGCCGCGCGGCGCCGACCGATCTCGGTCGCACCGACAAGGAGGTCAGCCCGCGCCTCGGCCTGATCTGGCAGCCGAACGCCGTGTCGACCTACTACGCCAGCTATAGCTACTCCTTCCTGCCGCAGGGCGAACAACTGTCGCTGGCCACCACCAACGCCCAGTTGAAGCCGGAAAGCGCGCTCAACTACGAGCTTGGCGCGCGTTGGGACGTGCTGCCCAAGATGACCCTGTCGGCGGCGGTCTTCCGCACCGACCGCGACGACGTCAAGACCAAGGACCCGAGCGACCCGACCGGTCAGCGCCTGGTTCTCGGTGGCCTGCAGCGTACCGAAGGGGTTGAGGTTGGCCTGCAGGGCGAAGTGACCAGCCACTGGAAGGTCTACGCCGGTTACGCCCATCTCGACGCGCTGATCGAGAAAGGCACCAGCGACGCGCCGGCCGGCCGGCGCGTTGGCCTGGTGCCGCGTAACACCCTGTCGGTGTGGAACAAGTTCGACCTGGCCGGTGGCTGGGGTCTCGGTCTCGGCGTGATCTACCAGTCCGAGAGCTATACCTCGTTCTCCAACACCGTCAAGTTGCCCGAGTTTGCCCGGGTCGATGGCGCGGTGTACTACCGCTTCGCCGACGGCAAGACCCGCCTGGCGCTCAATGTCGAGAACCTGACCAATCAGAAGTACACGCCGACCGCGCATAGCGACAACAATATCTCGCCGGGTGCGCCGGTGAATGCCCGCCTGACCTTGTCGACGGCATTCTGACCGGTCCGCGACGCGCTTGACGCAAACACCCCGGCTGCTGGTGCGGCGCCGGGGTGTTTGCGCTCAAGTTCATGATTATCAAACATTTGTAAAAAGATTAAGGCTTTGTAAAGGGCGCTCGCAAATTGCGCCCGCCTTGTTACGATGCGCCTTCTTTGGCCGCTACTTGCCGGCTTTTCCAACCCGCAGTTTCCGCGCGCATTGTGACGATGAAAAAAAGAAACCCCGCCTTGCTGGCTACGCCCCTGTTTTGTTCGCTGCTCTCCGCCTCGCCCTGGCTTGCGGCCGGGGAGGTCGTGCTTGGCGAGGTCAAGGTCGAGGCCAAGCGTTCGCAGAGCCAGGAAATACGCCGCAATGCCAGCGCCGGAAAAATCGTTTACGACCGCGAGGAAATCGACGTCCTGGATGCAATGAGTACCGGCGAGCTACTTTCCAAACTGCCCGGTACCGGCATGAGTGCCGATATGGATGGCGGTCCGCGTGGGCGGATGCGCGCTCCCGACCGCTTCATGCCGCAGATCCTGGTCGACGGCCAGCCGCTGCCCGGCGGCG
Source organism: Azonexus sp. (assembly GCF_023150235.1). GTDB lineage: Bacteria > Pseudomonadota > Gammaproteobacteria > Burkholderiales > Rhodocyclaceae > Azonexus. The sequence continues at coordinate 102,352 of NZ_JAKLLH010000012.1, read as the reverse complement.
GTCGCAACCCGATGGCCGCGCTGCGCCTGCCGGTGGATCTGATCGAGCGGGTCGAGATCATCCGCAACAGCACGCCCGAATTCCCGGTGCTTGGGCCGGGCGGGGTGATCAACCTGATTCTGCGCGACGTGCCCAGGCAGCAGACTGCCGGCGCCAAGCTCGGGGTCGGTGCCATTGACGGCCGCCCGGCGCTACGCCTCGAAGGTCAGTACGGTGAACCCGACCGCAACGACTTCGGCTACCTGCTCTCCGGTGCCTACAACAGCCGGCCGATGGTCGGCGAGCAGACGATGAACGCCAACCTGTTTGCCGGCGGCAGCTTGCAGGAGAAGGCGACGCAGCGCGGCGAGGACCGCAACCTGACGCTGAGCCCGCGCTTTTCGTGGAATCTCGGCAACGGCGAGCGCTTCACGCTGACGCCTTTCCTGACCCATACCGAAACCGACCGCTCGGCCACGGTCGACCGGCTGAGCAATGGCATTTCCAGCCGCGACCTGATCGCCGAGGACGGTCGCCGGACCAGCGGCCGGCTGAGCGGCGAGTGGCGCAAGAGCGCCCCGGGCGGGACCGAAACCACCGTGCGCGGCATGCTCCAGGCCGAACGCGACGAAAGCGAGCGGCGCACCGGCAAATACGACGGCAGCGGCGGGCAGACTGCATTCCAGAAAGAAAACACGCTGCGCGAGGAGCGCGAGCAGATGCTTGAAGCCCGGCGCAAGCAATTGTTCGGCGACAGCCACCTGATTACCGGCGCGCTCGAATGGCGGCACAAGACGACCGACGACGAGCAGCGCCGCCAGGGCGGCGGTGCCGACAACAGCGCGCAGATGACCGAGCAGCGCCGGGTGGCGTGGATCCAGGACGAGTGGCAAATGAGCGAACGCCAGGTACTGACGCCGGGCTTGCGCTACCAGTTCCTCGATACCCGGGTCGAAAGCGCCAGCGCCGGCCATGTCGAGCATCGCCAGCACAGCGTCGATCCTTCGCTGCATTATTTGTGGCAGGTTTCCGACGAGTGGAACCTGCGCGCCAGCATTGCGCGCAATACCAAGGCGCCGTTTTCGCGCGACCTGACGCCGCTGGTGCGGCCGGCCAGCGGCAGCAATTCGGCGAGCAATCCGGATCGCGGCGGTAACGGCAATCTCGAAGCCGAGCGTCTGCGCAGCATCGAACTCGGGGTCGAGCATTTCCTGCCCGAGCGTGCCGGCACGCTGGGTTTCTCGGTCTTCGACCGCGAAATCGACAACTACATCCAGCGCCTGATTGCCGACGAGGGTGGCCGCTGGATCGAGCGCCCCTATAACGTTGGCCGCGCCGAACTGCGCGGTGCTCTGTTCGACTACAAGGCACGGCTGCAGGCCTGGGGGCTGCCGCAGCTGACGCTGCGCGGCAATCTGGCCTATACCCGGACGCAGATGCTCGACAAGGTGCCCGGCCTGGGCGCGGGCGAAGGCCCGCGCAAGAGCGCCAATTTCGGCTGGGACTACGAGTGGAGCGAACAGCGCCTGACCCTGGGCGGTACCTTTACCTACGTCTCGGCGCTCGACCGCGAAAGCAGCGCGCTGATTCGCCAAGTCCAAGGCGCCCGCCGCCAGCTCGACCTCTATGCGCTGTACAAGCTCGACCGCCAGATGAACCTGCGCTTCTCGGCACAGAACGTGACCCGCGAGGCGCGCACCGGCAGCCTCTACCAGATCGACGGCAGCGGCACCCCGTTGCGCCAGGAAGACGACCGGATCAAGGGCGTCGCCAGCTACTTCGTGACCCTCGGGAAATTCACGGTCGACCGTGAATTTCCCGCAAAACCGCCGCAGTCGGACGGCGCCGACGTAAATCAATTTTTCTCCCGCCACAAACTGCGACAATCCGCCGCAAACGGATCATTGGAGTAATGCGCATGGCTTTGGGTAAATGGTGGTGGTGGGGCGCGGTGGCCGGCCTGGTGGCGATGCCGCTCGGTGCCGTCGAAATGGAAGGCGGCAAGGCCGCCGGCAAGGATATCAACGGCACCTGCGCCGCCTGCCACGGCGAGTTCGGCGCCGGTGGCAAGAAGGGTGAGTATCCGCGTATTGCCGGCCAGCAGGTGAAGTACATCGAAACCCAGCTGCGCAACTTCCGCGCCCGGATGCGGGTGAATATCCCGATGTTCCCCTATACCCAGGAGCGCGAGCTGCCGGACGAGGACATCAAGGAAATCGCCAAATATCTGAATGCGATCGAACTGCCGACCAAGATGCCGACTTTCACCGGCGACGAGGACGCGCTGACCCGGCTGCAGATGGTCGAAAAGGTGATGATCGTGCCGCGCGCCGAAGGCGATGTCGAGGCCGGCGGCGTGATTTACCAGAAGAAGTGTGCCGGCTGTCACGGCAAGACCGGCAAGGGACGCGGCATGTTCCCGATGCTGGCCGGGCAATACACCAATTACCTCAAGCGCCAGGCCGATCTGTACCTGAAGGGTGATCGCCCGCACGACGACGAAGGAACGACCGGCGTGCTCAACACGCTGCAGGAAAAGGATATCAACGACATCCTGGCTTATCTCACTACCTTGCAGGAACCGAAGGAATGAAAATTTCACACCCCTTGACCCTGGCTGCTTTGCTGCTGGCCAGCAGCGGTGCCTGGGCGCACGCCCACGCCGGCCAGATCGCCGACGATATGCCGGATGTGCAGAAAATCCGTTTCTGCGAGCGCGTCCGCGATTTCGCTCTGCAGGCTTTTCACGACCGCGAACGCGGCCGGCCCATGAAGCAGTTCACCGAAGATGGCAGCCTCGGCCCGCGCATCACCAACGCAATCGTCAAGCGCATTTACGAAGAGCCGTCCATCTCCAGCCCGAAAAAGGCCGAAACCTTCGGCCGTGCCAGCTGTAACGAGATGGTGGGAACCAAGGAAATGCCGCAGTAAGCCCGCCAGCAGCCCGGCAGGCAAAAAAAGGCCCATTTTCACGGTCGACCGTGAAAATGGGCCTTTTTGCCGTGCTGCCTCGTGGCTTACTCGCCTGTGCCTTGCGGCGTGGTCGGCGATTCGGCCAGCGCCGGGGCCGCCCAGCGTTCGCGCCGCCATTTTTCGCGCTCGCCGTTGCCGCAGAAGGTCCAGGCCAAGATACGGCTCTTCTTCTGGCCCTGGTTCATTTCGAGAATCCGCGATTCGACGACCTTGGCCTTTTTCAGCGCGGCTTCGAGGTGCACCAAGTTGTCGGCCTTGGAGACCAGGCTGGTGAACCACAGCACCCGCTTGGGGATCTGCGCGCTCTGTTCGATCATCGACTTGACGAAGGCGCGTTCGCCGCCGTTGCACCACAGTTCGGTACCGCCGCCGCCGAAGTTGAGGCGCGGCTGGACCGTGCCCTTCTTGGCGCCGGGTTTGCCGAGCTTGTTCCACTTGCGCTGGCTGACCGCCAGCACTTCGTCGGGCGAATTGTGGAAGGGCGGGTTGCACAGGGTGGCTTCAAAGCTCTCGCCGGAGCGCAGCAGGCCGGTGAAGATGTTGTCCCAGACCGGCTGGTGGCGCAGTTCGATGAATTCGCCGAGGCCAGGGTTCTTGCCGATGATCTTGCCGGCGTTGGCCAGCGCCGCTTCGTCGATGTCGCTACCGAGGAAGGACCAGCCGTATTCGGCGTGGCCGATCAACGGATAGACCAGGTTGGCGCCGGTGCCGATGTCGAGCAGGCGGACGCCGGGGCCGCTGGGAACGGTCTTGCGGTTGCAGGTGGCGAGCAGGTCGGCGAGGGCGTGCAGGTAGTCGGCGCGGCCGGGAATCGGCGGGCACAGGTAGCCGGTCGGCAGTTCCCAGCCCTGGACGCCGTAGTGGTGCATCAGGATGGCGCGGTTAAGCGCCTTGACTGCCGCCGGGTTGGCGAAGTCGATGCTCGAGGTGCCGGCCGGCGTGGTGGTGAGGTATTTGGCCAGGGCGGCGGAGGTGGCGGTCAGCGCCGCGAGATCGTAGCCTTCGGCATTCTTGTTGCGTGGGTGCATGGAGATATCCTGTTTTCAGGGCGGCAGTATCCCACGGCCGGGCGCCGCCGTGGCGATACCGCTACCTCGTCCAGCCGGCTTGCGCCGCCTTCGGGCCGGATGACGGTGAGGGGTCAGTGTTCGCGACCGTCGATCCGCGCCTGCCACAGCATCGGGATGCAGCGCCAGCCGAGCAGCGCGAAGGCCAGCAGCCAGCAGGCGGCGGCGGCATCCAGCCAGTGCAGGTAGGCGGCGGGGGCCAGCTGCGGTCCGAGCAGGCGCAGGATCAGCGCCAGGAGCATGATCCAGAGTACGGCGCGGTCGGCGGCGGCGAAGACGACCTTGCGCCCGGTGTGGCCGTTGCCGATGCGGACGATCATTGCCGGGATCACGCAGCCCATGGCGCCAAAGGTGAATAGGTGGGTGGCGACGGTGCCGGTCAGTGCCAGCGGGGTCAGTGCTTGCCAGGCCGAGAGTAGAAGCTGGCCGGCGATGGCGAGATAGCCGACGTACATGATGCCGATGTCGATGCGGGTGAAGGCCTTGGCCGGATGCCAGAAAAAGAAGCGGATCAGCAGCAGCGTTGCCAGCAGCAGGCTGAGGATCACGGTCAACGCGACGGGGAGCAGGAATTCAAAAACCAGGAGCAGGGCGAGCAGCTTGATCGGCAGGTCGAGCCTGGGGTTGCGCAGGATCTGGGCCTGGAAGCCGGCCTTCATGAACTGGGTCAGGGTGCGCTCGAACATCACCAGGAAGGCGACCCGGTAGAGGGACAGGGCCATGCTGTAGCCGGCGGTCGGGTGGTCGCCGAGAAGCAGGTTCTTGGCCAGGAGGAAAGCCGGCAGCATGACCAGGAAGATGGCGTTGTCGCGATAACTGTCGGTGTCGCGGTGACGGATCAGTGTCCACATCAGCATCGCGACGATGCTGCCGAGGAAGAGGTGATTGGCCAGCAGGAATAGCGGCAGCGGCCAGTCGCCGCCGAATCCCATCGCCAGTCGTTCCAGCAGCCAGCAGGCGACCAGCCAGGCCAGGGCCGGGCCGTGGTAGCCGCGGATGTTGACCCAGTTCTTGGTCGAGGTCAGGAGAAAACCGCCGAGAACCGCCCAGCCAAAGCCGAAGAACATTTCGTGGGCGTGCCACTGCAGTGGCGTGAAGCGCGTGGGCGCCGGCAAGGTGCCGCGAAAAATCAGTATCCATAGCGGCGGCAGGAGCGCGCCGGCGACGCAGGCGAGGGTGAAGAAGGGACGGAAACCGACCAGCCACAGGGGATGCCGGAAGAAATTCATCGCTAGCCTTTCGTGAAGATGGGTGCCGGCGGCGACCGGTCGGACGGGTCGCGGCAGTGGCGGAGGATTGCCAGTTTAGCGATTGTGTCAATCCGCCGACTTGATTTATCCGGGAGAGGCAAGCAAGCCAGGTCACAATCGCGTAAAATTCCCGCCTCTGCCGGGGCTCGCGGACGCGAGGGGGGCCGGCCAGTTTTCCCGAGGATGATATGAAGCGTGTGGACGATTTCCGCTTGCGTTTGGGCAAGCACGAGCTGGTGCCGATCATGATCGGTGGCATGGGGGTCGATATCTCGACGGCCGACCTGGCACTGGAGGCGGCTCGTCTGGGGGGCGTCGGCCACATTTCGGACGCGATGATCAATACCGTTTCCGACCGTCGTTACGAAACCCGGCACGTCAAGGAAAAACTCGCGCTGTACAAATACAACGTCAATAACGAAGACAAGTCGGCGGTCAAGTTCGATCTCGGTCGTGTCGAGGAGGCAACCCGCCTCCACGTCGAGGCAACGATGCGCCGCAAGCAGGGCGATGGCCTGGTGTTCATCAACTGCATGGAAAAGCTGACCATGAACGCGCCGCGTGAAACGCTCAAGGTGCGCATGGAAGCCGCGCTCGATGCCGGTATCGACGGCATCACGCTGGCCGCCGGCCTGCATCTCGGTTCCTTCGGCCTGATCGAGGAGCATCCGCGCTTCCGCGACGCCAAGCTGGGGATCATCGTTTCGTCGGTGCGTGCGCTGCAGCTTTTCCTCAAGAAATCCGCCCGCACCGGGCGCTTGCCCGATTATGTGGTGGTCGAAGGGCCGTTGGCGGGGGGGCATCTCGGTTTTGGCATGGATTGGGCGCAGTACGATCTGGCGACCATCGTTGCCGAAGTGATGCACTACCTGCGTGAAGAAAAACTCGATCTTCCGGTGATTCCCGCCGGCGGTATCTTTACCGGTACCGATGCGGTGCAATTTCTCGAAATGGGTGCCGGCGGCATTCAGGTGGCTACCCGTTTCACCGTTGCCGAGGAGTGCGGGCTGCCAACGGAAGCCAAACAGGCGTATTTCAAGGCGACCGAGGACGATATCGAGGTCAACCAGATTTCCCCGACCGGCTACCCGATGCGGATGATCAAGAGCAGTCCCGGGATCGGTTCCGGCATCCGTCCGAATTGCGAAGCCTACGGTTACCTGCTCGACGCCAGTGGCAAATGCTCCTACGTCGCTGCCTACAATCGCGAAGTCGCGGCGCATCCAGAAGCGCGCAAGATCAAGGTGATGGACAAGACCTGCCTGTGCACCCACATGCGCAACTTCGACATCTGGACCTGCGGCCAGCTGACCTGGCGTTTGAAGGACACGACCAATGTTCTCGCCGACGGTAGCTACCAGGTGCCTTCGGCCGAGCACATCTTCAAGGACTACCAATTCAGCATTGACCAGCAGCTTGCCCTGCCGCCGGCGGTGGCTGCCTGATTTCGACCGCCCGGCCGGGGTGGATGCGGGCGCGGGATAGTCTGCCCGCAAGCGGCCGGGCATCTATTGCAAGGAGTGGCGCGATGCGCAAGTCTGGAATTCTCGCAGCCCTGTTGCTGTGTACCGCGCTGTCTGCCGCAGCCGATGCGACCCTGGGTGCCAACGATCATCCCATCCACGATCTCGCCCGCCTGGAGGGCAGGCAGGCCATCGAGGCCATGTTGCAGAAAGATCCCGCCGCCCGCGACCGGCGTACCGTGCAGGGCTCGACACCGCTGCATCTGGCCGCGGCCAATCCCGATCTCTCCGCCTTGCAGGCCTTGCTGGATGCCGGCGCCGACCCCAATGCCCGCGACGGCGAGGGGGCGACGCCCCTGCATATCGCCGCCTATACGCAGAATGCGCGCCATGCTCAACGCTTGCTGGAGGCCGGCGCCGATCCACTGGCCAAGACCAATGTCGGCCGCGATACGACCTCGATGGCGAGAAAAGCCATGGCGCACGAGGTGGCTGGGGTGATCTCGCTCTGGATCCTGAAGGGATGCCAGGCCCGCAAACCCTGCTGAGCAGCGGCCGGCTCGCGGCACTGCTGCTCATCTTGTGCGCAGCCTTGCCGCTGCGGGCGGATGAGGAACGCTTCAGCCTGCAGGGCTTCGCTACCCTGGGGGCCAGCCGTAGCGATAGTCGCGAGCTGGAATTCGTGCGCGACTTGTCGCAGGCACGCGGTATCGGTCGGGAATGGTCGGCAAAGATCGACAGCCTCGCCGGTTTGCAGACCGGCTGGCGCTTGACTCGGACGCTGGAGGCAAGCGCACAACTGGTCAGCCGCTATCGCTATGATCGCAGCTACGTCCCGGAGCTGACCTGGGCCTATCTCAAGTACGAGCCCTGGCCGATGCTCAGTCTGCGTGCCGGGCGACTGGGTACCGATTTTTTCATGCTTGCCGACTCCCGCATGGTTGGCTATTCCTATCCAACGGTCAGGCCACCCGGCGATTTCTTCTGGCATTTGCCGTTTTCATCGATCGATGGGGCCGATCTCTCGCTGAGCCGCTCCCTGGGCGACGATGTTCTGCGCGGCAAGCTGTTTTACGGCACAACCACGGCTCGTCTACCGCTGGCGCGGGAGCACTGGGATATTTCGGGTTCGGCCATGGCTGGAGGCTATCTCGACTACCAGAGCGGTGCCTGGCAATGGCGGGCGGGCTATGCCGCCCTGCGCTTCAGTCGCGATCTGCCTCTTTCCGGACTGCTGGCGCCGCTGCTGCCGCCAGCACAGTTGGCGTCGACTCTGGCCTACCTGAAAACCTCCGGCCGCCGAGCCGGCTACTATTCCCTGGGCCTGGTCCATGATCGCGGCCCCTGGTTGCTGCAATGGATGTTGAACCGCATCGAGCAGGAAAGCGCCGTCTTTGAAAGTTCGCACGCAGCTTCCTTTCTCCTGGCTTATCGCTCCGGCAGCCTCACGCCTTATTTCGGCTATAGCCTGGCCCGTTCTTCGCCCAAGCGGGAGCGCCCCAGTCCCTTGATCGACCGGATCATGGCGGACAGTCATGTCGATCAGCGGACGACGACGCTGGGGCTGCGCTGGGACTTTGCCCGCAATACCGCGTTGAAGTTGCAGTGGGACGGGATCCGCGCCAGCCCGTCGTCGCTTTTTCCCTTCCGCAACGATCCTTCCTCCGGGCAATGGTCCGGGCGGATGAATGTCTATTCACTGACGCTGGATTACGTCTTTCGATGATGCGTCGCTGCCTTTTCCTGCCGCTCCTGGGGCTTGCCCTGCTCTGGCCGGGCAGCTTTCCACACGCGGAACTGGTCGTCGTCGTCAATGTGCGCAGCGGCGTTTCGGCGATGACGCGCAACGAGGTCATCAATCTTTTCTTCGGGCGCACCCGCGTATTCTTCAATGGTCTGGAAGCGCAGGTCGTCGATTTGCAGGATACCCATCCGGATCGGGGACGTTTCTATCGCGCTTTGGTCGGCAAGGATCTCGCCGATGTGAATGCTTACTGGTCGCGGCAGTTGTTCACCGGCCGGTTGCAGCCACCGCCGCAGTTGCGTGGCAGCGAGGAGGTCTTGCGCTGGATCGTCGACCATCCCGGCGGTATCGGCTATGTCGATTTGCGCCATGCCGACGCCCGCGTGCGGGTTGTTTTCGAGTTGGGACATTGAGGCATTGATGGCTTACCTGGAACTGATTGGATTGCTCGTCATCTTCGTCGGCATCGCGGTGATCGTGATCCGGTCACAATAATTTCGCACTTTTTTGCGCTGCTTCATGACAAACTGGGTGGGCCTATTCCATTCACGATGAGGAGACTAGTCATGCCCAGAAGAATGATCAGCCAGGTAATTGCCGGACAGACGCTGTTGACCGCCAGCCCGGCGACGAGTGTGCGCGCGGCGGCCGAGGCCATGGCCGAGAGGCGCGTCGGTGCCGTTCTGGTGCTGGAGGCGGGACGCCTGGCAGGGATTTTTACCGAGCGCGATGCTCTGACCAAAGTGCTTGCCGCCGGTCTCGATGCCGATGCAACTTCCCTGGTGCAGGTGATGGTTGCCAATCCCCAGACCATCGCTGCCGACAAGCCGCTGGCTTACGCCTTGCTCATGATGGTCGATGGTGGCTTCCGGCATGTGCCGGTGGTCGATGCGGCGGGGGTGCCGATCGGCATGGTTTCGGCGCGCGATGCGCTGGGGCAGGACATGGTCGAACTCGAGCGCGATCTGGATCGGTTGAGCGAACTCGAAAAATCGATCGGCTATTGAGAGCCAATCCTGGCGGTGGTCCAGCCAAAACGCGCCAGCAGTGCGGAGAATTCGCCACTGACTGGCGCCTCGATTTCCATGGTTTCACCACTCTCGGGGTGCTTGAAGGCAAGATGGGTTGAAGCCAATAGCATTCGGCCGCAATCGAGGTGTTCGGAAAAGTAGCGGTTGTGCCGACCCTTGCCGTAGGTCGCGTCGCCGATGATCGGATGGGCGATGTGCTTGAGGTGCCGACGCAACTGGTGGCGGCGGCCGGTCACCGGCTCCAGTTCGAGCAGTGCGTAGCGGCTGCTCGGGTAGCGGTCGATGGCGACTGGCAGCTCGATGGTGGCCAGGGTGCGGTAACGGGTCAGCGCTGGCTGAGCTTCACGGCTGGTATTGTCTCCCTGAAATTCATAATCGTCGCGCTGGCGCGACAGTGGGTGATCGATTTCGCCACTGTCGGCGGGGTGGCCGCGGACAACGGCGAGGTAGCGCTTGCCTATGCTGCCGGTCTCGAATTGCTGACCGAGCTGGCGGGCGATTTCCGGCGAGAGGGCGAACAGCAGTGTTCCCGAGGTGCCACGGTCGAGGCGATGCGCCGGCCACACGCGCTGTCCAATCTGGTCACGCAGGATCTGGATCGCGAAGCGGGTCTCGTGGCGGTCGATTTCCGAGCGGTGGACCAGCAGCCTGGGTGGCTTGTCGATGACGACCAGCGATGCATCGCGGTAGAGGATGGTCAGCGGTGGCTCGGCAGCGCTGGCCGCATGGCTACGGTCGACGGTGGATTCAGGCAAAAAAGCGTTCCCTGGCGTTGGCCGGGATCTCCATTCCGGTCACCTGGGCGCGGTCGAGCAGTTCCCAGTAATAGCGGTAGGAAGCACGGTCGTGCAGCTTGCCGGCATGCTGGATCGGCCCCCAGTCCTTGTCCTGGGCAGTAATCAGTATCTCGGTCGCGGTCTCGACCTCGGAGAAATCGGGGCGCATCGCCTCGACGATGGGCAGAACCTGCCTGGGGTGGATGCTCCACATCCGTAGATAGCCGAATTCCTGGCGGGCGCGGCGGGCATCGTTGCGGATGGTGTCGATATCCTGCAGTTCGGTGGTCACGTTGTGTGCCGGAACAATCCCGTTGGCCAGTGCGGCGGCGGTGATCTCGCACTTGGCGCGGGCGATCAGCGGGTGCTCGAACTGTCCGGGGCTCTTCATGGCGCTCCCGGGGATCGCTCCGTGGTGACCGGAAACGAAATCCATCAAGCCAAAGTCCAGCGACTCGACGCCAGGCAGGGCGGCAATCTCCCAGACTTCGCGCAGGGCGCCGTGGGTTTCGATCAGGACATGTACCGGAATGCGGCGGTCGATGCCGTATTTGCGTTCGATGTCGCGCAGGGCTTCGAGCTGGATTTCGACATCTTCGGCCGAGCAGGGCTTGGGCAGAGTAATGAAGGGCAGGCGATCACCGGCCTGGCCGACCAGGATTTCGAGGTCTTGTCGCCAGTGCGGGTGGGTCACATCGTGAATACGGGCGCCAACCCGGTTGAAGCGGTTGTCTTCGCCATTGATTACCGTTGCCACCATTTCGGCATGCTCGCGTTCGGCGCCGGCATGGGCGCCGTCCTCGCAGTCGCAGGTAATGTCGAAGATCGGGCCGAGCTCGTTCTGTAACTGCAAGGCCTTTTGCATCAGCTTTTCCGAGCCGGCGTAGTGATCGACCGCAGGCAGGACCGGGAAGGGCTTTTCGCCCGCGAACAGAACCTCTTTGGGATGGCGCATGATGAGAGCTGTCAGGATCAAGTTATCAGGAGGTGAGCAAAAAGCAAAAAGGGGCGCGGTATTCTACCGCGCCCCTTGTATTGCCTGGCCGCTGATGGCACAGGCAACTATCGGCTCTTAGAGCATGTCCTTGACGGCTTCGGCTTCGTCGGTCAGTTCCTTGAGGGTGATGTTCATCTTCTCGCGGCTGTACTCGTCGATTTCCAGGCCCTGGATGATCTTGAAGGAGCCGTCCTTGCATTCGCACGGGAAACCGTAAACGATGCCGGCCGGAATGCCGTAGGAGCCGTCGGAGGGAACACCCATGGTGACCCAGTCGCTGGAACCGAGAACCCAGTCGCGGACGTGGTCGATTGCGGCATTGGCGGCGGAGGCAGCGGAAGACAGGCCGCGGGCTTCGATGATCGCGGCGCCGCGCTTGCCGACGGTCGGCAGGAAGACATCGTTGTTCCAGGCGTGATCGTTGACCAAGGCCTTGACGTTGTCACCGTTGGACTCGCAGTTGCGGTAGTCGGCGTACATCGTGGGCGAGTGGTTGCCCCAGACGACCAGCTTCTTGAAGGAGGAGACGGCGCGGCCGGTCTTCTCGGCGAGTTGCGACAGGGCGCGGTTGTGATCCAGGCGCAGCATGCCGTGGTAGTTGTCCGGATTGGTGCGGCCAACCTTCTTGGCGGCGGCAGCGGCGATGTAGGCATTGGTGTTGCAGGGGTTGCCGACGACCAGAACCTTGACGTCTTCCTTGGCGTTCTCGGCAATGGCCTTGCCCTGAACGGTGAAGATGGCGCCGTTGGCGGTCAGCAGGTCGGCACGTTCCATGCCCTTGGTGCGGGGACGGGCACCCACCAGCAGGCAAACGTCGGCATCCTTGAAGGCAACGTTCGGGTCATCGGTGGCGACCATGCCGGCGAGCAGCGGGAAAGCGCAGTCGTCCAGTTCCATCATCACGCCCTTGACGGCTTGCTGGGCTTGCGGCAGGTCCAGCAACTGCAGAATTACCGGTTGATCCTTGCCGAGCATTTCGCCGGAGGCGATGCGGAACAGCAGGCTATAACCGATTTGGCCGGCGGCGCCGGTCACGGCAACGCGCATGGGGGCTTTGGACATGTGTCGCTCCTGTATCAAACAGCGTGGTGGAAATCATTCTAGTGGTTCGCCTCCCGGGAATCGCGGGCAATTCCCCTTACCTTGCGGGCGAACGTTCATGTTAAAAGTTCGTGTCCGGCCTGTCAATTCATCATATGTCTTATATAAGACAACTTTTCGTGGACGCTATGCGGGAAATGTGCTGAAATTGCTTGCATGACCCGTGATTCACTGCGCTCGGCCGGACGCGTCGCGACGCCGACATTCAGCCCCCTTTACCGCCAGATAAAGGACTATCTCATCCGTTGCCTGCAGGATGGCGAATGGGGGCCGGGCGACGCCATACCCAGTGAGGGCGAGCTGGCTCAGCGTTTCAGCGTGAGCCAGGGGACGGTGCGTAAAGCCATAGACGAAATGGCCTCGGAAAACCTGCTGGTGCGGCGGCAAGGCAAGGGGACCTTCGTTGCCACGCACGACGATCCGCGTTCCTTTTACCGTTTCCTGCGTCTGGTTCCCGATGACGATCAGGGCGTGCAATCGGTTAGCGACCCCTTGTCCTGTTCGGTGATTCCGGCGGCTGCCGATGTGGCGGGGGTTCTCGGTTTGCGGACGGGCGATCCGGTGGTACATGTCGAGCGCTTGCTGCGCTTTGCCGGCGAGGCGGTGGTGCATGACCGTATCTATCTTCTGCACGATCTTTTTTCTGGTTTGACCCTGGATGCCCTGCGCAGTGGCGAGCGTTCCCTCTACAGTCTTTTCGAGGCCGATTACGGGGTCCGCATGATTCGTGCCGAGGAGCACCTGCGGGCTGTGGCGGCCGCCGAGCGCAGCGCGGAATTGTTGCAGATCGAAGTGGGAGCGCCGCTGCTCCTAGTGGAGCGCACCGCCTACACCTACGGCAATCGGCCGGTTGAGTGGCGGCGTGGGCTTTACTGTACCCGGCGGCATTACTATCGCAACGATCTCGGCTAGCTTAGGTCGCTGTGACTAATCCTGAAAACGCCCTGCGGGTGAAGTCAAAGGGGCAATATTGAATGTATAATTACGCTTCCTTTCAAACCACGTACAAGCGGTAAAACCGCACATTTACGCGAGGGATGACGTTCATGGCAGAAATGACCATCAAGAAGCGTCCAAAAAACTTGGACCTGACAACCATAAGGTTGCCTCTACCGGGCAAAGTGTCGATCCTGCATCGTGTCAGCGGTGCCGGCCTCTTCCTTTGCTTTCCGCTGCTCCTCTGGCTGTTCTCGGCGAGCCTGAATTCGGCTGATACCTTTGCCGTCTTCAAGAGCGTCTTCTCGACGCTGCCGGCCAAGGTGATTCTTGCCGGTCTGATCTGGGCCTACATTCACCACTTCTGTGCCGGTATCCGTTTCCTGTTGCTCGATCTGCACGTCGGCATCGAAAAGGAAGCGGCCGGCAAGTCGGCAGCCGTCGTGTTGGCTGTCAGTATCCCGCTGACGCTGATCTTCTGGGGGGTGTTGCTGTGATCAATCGTATCGTTGTCGGCGCGCACTATGGTCTCAAGGACTGGATTGCCCAGCGTGCCACCGCCGTCATCATGGCCGTGTACTCGGTCATCATGGGGGCTGTTCTGCTGATCGTTCAGCCGAACACCTTCGAGGCTTGGCGCGGTGTCTTTGCCAATGGCTTCATCAAGTTCGTTACCTTCATCTTCTTCGTCAGCCTGTTCTACCACGTCTGGATCGGCGTGCGTGACATCTGGATGGACTATGTCAAGCCGACGGGTCTGCGTCTGACCCTGCACGTGCTGACCATCGCCGCGCTGGTGGGCTACACCGCGTGGGCTGCTGCGATTCTCTGGAGGCTGTAAGCGTGAGTATTCCTGTTCTCAAATTCGATGCGGTCATCGTTGGTGCCGGCGGTGCCGGTCTGCGTTCCGCGATCCAGTTGTCCGAGGCCGGTCTCAAGACCGCCGTTCTGTCCAAGGTTTTTCCGACCCGCTCGCACACCGTTGCCGCGCAGGGCGGGGTTGCCGCGTCTCTCGGTAATTCCGAGGAGGATCACTGGCACTGGCACATGTACGACACCGTCAAGGGCTCCGACTGGCTCGGCGACCAGGATGCGATCGAATTCATGTGCAAGAAAGCCAACGAAGTCGTCGTTGAGCTCGAACATTACGGCATGCCTTTTGACCGTACCGATAACGGCAAGATCTATCAGCGCCCGTTCGGTGGTCACATGTCCAACTTCGGCGAAAAGCCGGTGCGTCGCTCCTGTGCCGCCGCTGACCGTACCGGTCACGCCATGCTGCACGCGATGTATCAGCGCAACGTCAAGGCCAATACCCAGTTCTTCGTTGAGTGGATGGCCCTGGACCTGATTCGTGACGTCGATGGTGCTGTCATCGGTGTCACTGCAATGGAAATGGAAACCGGCCAGATCGTGATCTTCCACGCTCGCGCCGTGATTTTCGCAACTGGCGGTGCCGGTCGCATCTATCACTCCTCGACCAATGCCTTCATCAATACCGGTGACGGCCTGGGCATGGCGGCACGTGCTGGCATCCCGCTCGAAGACATGGAGTTCTGGCAGTTCCACCCGACCGGCGTCGCCGGTGCCGGGGTGCTGATTACCGAAGGCGTCCGTGGTGAAGGCGGTATCCTGCGTAACTCCAGCAAGGAACGCTTCATGGAGCGCTATGCGCCGAACGCCAAGGATCTGGCGTCGCGTGACGTGGTTGCCCGTGCGATGGCGACCGAAATCAAGGAAGGTCGCGGCTGTGGCGTCAACAAGGACTACGTCCTGCTCGACATCACCCACCTCGATCCGGCGACGATCATGAAGCGCCTGCCCGGTATCCGCGAAATTTCGATCCAGTTTGCCGGTGTCGATCCGATCAAGGAACCGATTCCGGTCGTGCCGACTTGCCACTACCAGATGGGCGGTATTCCGACCAACTACTACGGTCGTGTGGTCGTGCCGCAGGGCGACAGCCTGTCGGTCGAAATTCCCGGTTTCTACGCTGCGGGCGAATGTGCCTGTGCCTCCGTGCATGGCGCCAACCGCCTCGGTACCAACTCCCTGCTCGATCTGCTGGTTTTCGGCAAGTCTGCTGGCGATTCCGCCGTGGCCGACCTCAAGTCTGGCCTCGCTCATCGCGAGCTGCCGAAGGATGCCGCCGACTTCTCGCTGGCTCGTGTCGATGCCATCAACAATCGCAAGGGGGGGGCCAGCGTTTTCGAGGCACGCCAGGCGATTGCCCGCACGATGCAGGATCACGCCGGCGTGTTCCGCTTTGGCGACATGCTGAAGAAGGGCGCTGCCCAGATTCTTGAAGTCGAGAAGCAGGCCAAGTCGCTGGAAATCAAGGATAAATCCCAGGTCTGGAATACGGCCCGTATCGAGGCCCTGGAAACCGAGAACCTGATCGAAGTCGCCAAGGCCACGATGATTTCCGCCGAAGCCCGCAAGGAATCCCGCGGCGCCCACGTCCGTGACGATGCTCCGGATACCCCGGAATTCCCGAACGGTCGCAACGACAAGGAATGGCTGAAGCACACGCTGTTCTATTCTGCCGACAACAGCATCAAGTACAAGGGCGTCAATCTGCAGCCGCTGTCCGTCGAAACCGTTGCGCTGAAGACGCGTTCGTACTAATCGGAGGGGAATATGAGCAAACGTATGGTTCAATTCAGCATCTACCGCTACGATCCGGACAAGGACGATGCGCCCTACATGCAGGACATCACGATCGAGCTCGAACCGACCGATCGCAAACTGCTGGATGCGCTGACCCGCCTGAAGGCCAAGGACGAGACTCTGTCGTACCGTCGTTCCTGCCGCGAAGGCGTCTGCGGTTCCGATGCAATGAACATCAATGGCAAGAACGGTCTGGCCTGTCTCCAAGATATCGACGATCTCAAGCAGCCGATCGTGTTGCGCCCGCTGCCCGGCCTGCCGGTCATTCGCGACTTGGTCGTCGATATGACCCAGTTCTTCAAACAGTATCACTCGATCAAGCCCTATCTGATCAATAACGATCCTCCGCCCGAGCGCGAGCGTCTGCAGTCGCCCGAGGATCGCGAGGAACTGGACGGGCTCTACGAGTGCATTCTCTGTGCCTGCTGTTCGACTTCCTGTCCGTCGTTCTGGTGGAACCCGGACAAGTTCGTCGGTCCGGCCGGCTTGCTGGCAGCTTACCGCTTCCTTGCCGATACACGTGACCAGGCAACCAACGAGCGTCTCGATAACCTCGAGGATCCCTATCGCCTGTTCCGTTGCCACACCATCATGAATTGCGTCGATGTCTGTCCGAAGGGTCTGAATCCGACCAAGGCGATTGGCAAGATCAAGGACATGATGGTCCGTCGTGCCGTCTGATGGAACGAGCTGAATACGAACGCCTGCGCTGGCGCTGCATTCGGCGCGCGCTGCTCGAACTCGATATTGCGCTGACGCGCTTCCTCGACGAGCAGTTCGATCAACTGAATGCCGAGCAGCAGCAGGTGTTTGCGGAGCTCGCCGACATGGAGGATCACGACCTCTGGTACCTGATCAGCGGTCAGGCCGAGTGCGAGGATTCTCGCTATGCGCCCATCGTGGCGCTGCTTCGTAAGAGTTGAGTAAGGTTGACGGGCTAATTTCAGCCCGTTAACCGCTTTTTTAGCAGTGTAGTGACAACCAAAACCTGTAAAGGGAAGAGACTATGACAACCGAACGCAAGGCAACTTTGACAATCGATGGACAGGCTCCCGTCGATTTCCCGATCATGTCCCCCACGCATGGCAACGACTGCGTTGACATTCGTACTCTGGGCGGCAAGACCGGCTTGTTTACCTACGACTCCGGTTTCCTTTCCACAGCCAGCTGCAAATCCCGGGTCACCTTCATCGATGGTGACAAGGGTGAGTTGCTGTATCGCGGCTACCCGATCGAGCAACTGGCCGAACAGTGCAATTTCCTTGAGGTTGCCTACCTGCTGCGGAACGGCGAACTGCCGAATGCCAACCAGAAGACCGACTTCGAGAGCACGATCAAGAAGCACACGATGGTGCATGAGCAGTTGGCAAAGTTTTACACCGGTTTCCGTCGCGATGCCCATCCGATGGCGGTCATGACCGGCGTGGTCGGTGCCCTTTCCGCCTTCTACCACGATGCGATGGACTTCTCCGATGCCGAGCATCGCGCCGTCAGCTTCAATCGTTTGGTGGCGAAAATGCCGACCATTGTTGCCATGGCTTACAAGTACAGCACCGGCATGCCGTTCATGTATCCGGATAACGACCTGGATTACGCTTCCAACTTCATGCGCATGATGTTCGGCAATCCGTGCGAGAAGTACGTTGCCAACCCGGTTCTGGCCCGCGCCCTGGATATCATCTTCACGCTCCACGCCGATCACGAGCAGAACGCCTCGACCTCGACCGTTCGTCTGGCCGGTTCCTCCGGTGCCAACCCGTTTGCCTGTATCGCTGCCGGTATCGCCTGTCTGTGGGGCCCGGCACACGGCGGTGCGAACGAGGCCTGCCTGCAGATGCTGGAGCAGATCGGCGACGTTTCCAAGGTCGGCGAATACATCAAGCGCGCCAAGGACAAGAACGATTCCTTCAAGCTGATGGGATTCGGTCACCGCGTGTACAAGAACTTCGACCCGCGCGCCAAGCTGATGCGCAAGGTTTGCGACGATGTCCTGCAGGAACTGGGTCTGGAAAACGACCGTCTGTTCAAGCTGGCCAAGGAACTGGAAAAGATCGCCCTGGAAGACGAATACTTCGTCGAGAAGAAGCTCTACCCGAACGTCGACTTCTACTCCGGCATCGTCCAGAAGGCGATCGGCATCCCGACCGAAATGTTCACCTGTATCTTTGCTCTGGCTCGTACCGTCGGCTGGATGACCCAGTGGGAAGAAATGATCACCGATCCGGAATACAAGATCGGTCGCCCGCGTCAGCTGTACATCGGTGCTGCCAAGCGCGACGTTGTACCGCTCGTTCAACGCGGCTAATGGAAATTGGGCGGCGTACCAGCCGCCCTTTTTTACATGCAGGCGCGCAAGGTCCTGCAACCCGCAGTTACAGAGAAAGACAACACCCTTGAGGGGACGCCTATGACCACGATGAATCAACTGTTCGACAGTACGATGTTTTTTGGCGGCAATGCGCCGTTCGTCGAAGAGCTCTACGAAAATTACCTGAACGACCCGACCTCCGTATCCGCCGAGTGGCGCGATTACTTTGACCGCCTGGCGCAGATGCCGGGCTTTGTTGCTCGTGACGTTGCTCATGCGCCTGTCATTGCTGCCTTTGCTGAAATCGGCAAGAATGGCGGCTTCCGTCCGGTGGCACCCGCCGCCGCTGGCGTCGAGAACAGAAAGCAGTCGGCCGTCGGCCAGCTGGTGACCGCTTACCGTTCGCTTGGCACGCGCTGGGCCGACCTTGATCCGCTCAAGCGTCTTGCTCGTCCGAAGATCGATGAACTGGAGCCCTCCTTCTACGGCTTTACCGATGCCGATCTCAGCCAGGCCTTCAGTGTCGGCTCGCTCAAGGGAGTCCCGGAAACCGCCAAGCTGGGCGATATCCTGGAAACCCTGAAGCAAACCTACTGCGGCACGATCGGTGTCGAGTACATGTACATGACGGACTACAACGAGAAGCGCTGGCTGCAAGAGCGCCTCGAAGGCATGCGCTCGCGTCCGTCGTACAACGCTGACCAGAAAAAACGCATTCTCGAGCGGTTGACCGCAGCAGAGACCCTCGAACGCTATCTGCACACCAAGTACGTCGGCCAGAAGCGCTTCTCGCTCGAAGGCGGCGAGTCGCTGATCGTTGCCATGGACGAAGCGATCCGTACCGGTGGCGCCAACGGTGTTGACGAAGTGGTCGTCGGCATGGCCCACCGTGGTCGTCTGAACGTCCTGGTCAATACGCTGGGCAAGGCGCCGTCGATGCTCTTCGCCGAGTTCGAGGGCAAGAAGAAGAGCGACCTCTCGGCCGGTGACGTGAAGTACCACATGGGCTTCTCGTCCGACGTCTCGACCCCGGGCGGCGCTTGCCACCTGACCCTGGCCTTCAACCCGTCGCACCTGGAAATCGTGAACCCGGTCGTTGCCGGCTCGGTTTATGCCCGTCAGGTCCGTCGCGGCGAAGGCAGCAAGCAGAAGGTCATGCCGATCCTGGTGCACGGTGATGCCGCGGTCGCCGGTCAGGGCGTCAACCAGGAAATGCTCAACTTCGCTCAGACCCGCGGTTACGGTGTCGGTGGCGTGTTGCACATCGTGGTCAACAACCAGGTCGGTTTCACCACCTCCGATCCGCGCGACTATCGCTCCGGCCACTACTGCACCGACATCTTCAAGATGGTCGATGCGCCGATCTTCCACGTCAATGGCGACGATCCGGAAGCCGTGGCGCTGGTGACCCAGCTCGCCGTTGAGTATCGTCAGAAGTTCGCCAAGGATGTGGTCGTCGACATCATCTGCTTCCGCAAGCTTGGCCACAACGAGCAGGACGAACCGATGGTCACCCAGCCGCTGATGTACAAGATCATCAGCAAGCACCCGGGTACCCGCAAGCTATACGGCGACAAGCTGGTTGCCGAAGGCGTGCTGCCGGCCGACGGTCCCGATACGATGATCGCCGAATACCGTGCGCATCTCGACAAGGGCGAACTGCTGTACAACCCGGTTCTCGCCGGCTACAAGCATCCGAACACCATCGACTGGACGCCCTACCTGACCAAGTCCTACATCGAGACCTGCGACACCACCGTGCCGATGGCCGAGCTGCAGCGCCTGGCCCAGCGTCTGACCACGCTGCCGGAAGGCTTCACCCTGCATTCGCGGGTCAAGAAGATCGTCGAAGATCGTGCTGCGATGGGCGAGGGCAAGCTGCCGGTTGACTGGGGTATGGCCGAGAACCTGGCCTACGCCTCGCTGCTGGTTTCCGGCTACGGTGTGCGCATCTCCGGCGAGGACGTCGGTCGCGGTACCTTCTTCCACCGTCATGCTGCTTTCCATGACCAGAACCGCACCAGCTGGGACGTCGGCACCTATCATCCGCTGAAAAACCTGCAGGAAAAGCAGGCTGGCTTCCAGTGTTACGACTCGGTCCTTTCCGAAGAGGCTGTTCTCGCCTTTGATTACGGTTACGCCACTGCCAACCCGTATGAACTGGTGGTCTGGGAAGGCCAGTTCGGCGACTTCGCCAACGGTGCCCAGGTCGTGATCGACCAGTTCATCGCTTCCGGCGAAGCCAAGTGGGGCCGCGCCTGTGGTCTGGTCATGCTGCTGCCGCACGGCTACGAAGGTCAGGGGCCGGAGCACTCTTCTGCACGCCCCGAGCGCTTCATGCAGCTTTGCGCCGAAATGAACATGGAAGTCTGCATGCCGACTACGGCGGCTCAGGTCTTCCACATGCTGCGCCGCCAGGCCGTCCGCAATCAGCGCAAGCCGCTGATCGTGATGTCGCCGAAGTCGCTGTTGCGTCACAAGGATGCGGCCTGCTCGCTGGAAGAGCTGGCCAACGGCGAGTTCAAGCGCGTGATCGGCGAAACCGACGACCTCGATCCGAAGAAGGTCAAGCGCGTGATCCTCTGCTCCGGCAAGGTTTACTACGACCTGGTCAACGCCCGCCGCGAGAAGAAGATCGACGATATCGCCATCGTCCGTCTGGAGCAGCTCTATCCCTTCCCGAAGGAATCCCTCGAGAAGGAACTGGCCAAGTACTCGAAGGCAACCGAGATCGTCTGGGCCCAGGAAGAACCCCGCAACCAGGGCGCCTGGTACTGGATCGCTTCACGTCACCATCTGGATTCCCAGATCAGCGGCAAGCAGAAACTGTTGCTGGTATCGCGCCCGGCCTCGTCCTCGCCGGCGGTCGGCTACCTGGCCAAGCACAATGAACAAACCAAGGCACTGATCGAGTCCGCATTGGGCAAGATCGAGTACTAAGAACCCGAGCAGAGTGGAGTCACCATGAGCATTATCGAAGTCCAAGTTCCCCAGCTTTCCGAGTCCGTTGCCGAAGGCACGCTCGCCTCGTGGAAGAAGAAGATCGGCGAAGCCGTCGCCCGCGACGAAGTCCTGATCGACATCGAAACCGACAAGGTCGTTCTCGAAGTACCGTCGCCCGGCGCCGGCGTCCTCGTTGAAATCATCAAGGCCGATGGCGAGACCGTTGTTTCCGGCGAATTGATCGCCAGAATCGATACCGCAGCCACCGCCGGTGCCGTTGCGCCGGCCGCCGAAGCGCCGAAGGCTGCTGCCCCGGCACCGGTTGCTGCCGCTGCCGCCCCGGCAGGTACCGCCAGTCCGGCTGCCCGCAAGATTCTCGACGAGAAGGGCGTGGCCGCGAGCGACGTTGCCGGTTCCGGTCGTGGCGGTCGGGTCACCAAGGAAGACGCCGTTGCAGCACAACCGAAGCCGATCCCGGCAGCCGCCCCGGCGGTTGCCGCGGTCAGCATCGCTGCGCCGAATACCGGCGTGGCCCTCGGCGAACGTACCGAACAGCGCGTTCCGATGTCCCGTCTGCGTGCCCGCGTTGCCGAGCGTCTGCTGCAGTCGCAGTCGACCAACGCCATCCTGACCACCTTCAACGAAGTCAATATGGGTCCGGTCATGGCGCTGCGCAAGCAGTATGCCGAGAAGTTCGAGAAGGCCCACGGCGTTCGTCTCGGCTTCATGGGCTTCTTCGTCAAGGCCGCTTGTGCCGCGTTGCAGAAGTTCCCGATCCTGAACGCCTCGGTTGACGGCAACGACATCGTCTACCACGGCTTCATCGACATCGGTATCGCCGTCGGCTCGCCGCGCGGCCTGGTCGTGCCGATCCTGCGCAATGCCGACCAGATGTCGATTGCCGAGATCGAAAAGAAGATCGCCGAATTCGGCACCAAGGCCAAGGACGGCAAGCTGTCGATCGAAGAACTGACCGGCGGCACCTTCTCCATCTCCAATGGCGGCGTCTTCGGTTCGATGCTGTCGACCCCGATCATCAACCCGCCGCAGTCCGCAATTCTCGGCATTCACGCCACCAAGGATCGTGCCGTGGTTGAAAACGGTCAGGTCGTCGTGCGTCCGATCAACTACCTGGCGATGTCCTACGATCACCGCATCATCGACGGCCGCGAAGCCGTCCTCGGTCTGGTGACCATGAAGGAAGCGCTGGAAGATCCGTCCCGCCTGCTGCTCGGCGTGTAATCAGGATCGAGTTGCCTAGTTACCTGGGATCGAGTGAGCCTCCGGGTTTGCTCGATCCTTGATCCTGATATCTCGATCCTGAAACGGAGTTTTTACATGTCCAAGCAATTTGACGTGCTGGTTATCGGTGGTGGCCCCGGCGGCTACGTGGCTGCGATTCGCGCCTCCCAGCTGGGTTTCTCCGCCGCCTGCTGCGAATCCAATCCCTATGCCGACCCCAAGGGCGAGCCGCGTCTCGGCGGCACCTGCCTGAATGTCGGCTGCATCCCGTCCAAGGCGCTGCTGCACACCTCGCACCTGTTCGAAGAAGCCAACCACAGCTTTGAAGCCCAGGGCATCAAGGTCGGCAAGGCCAGCATCGACGTGCCGACGATGAAGGCGCGCAAGGACGGCGTGGTCACCCAGCTGACCGCCGGCATCAAGGGCCTGCTCAAGAAGAACAAGGTCACCTTCCTCGCCGGTCACGGTTCCTTCGTCGCCAAGGAAGGCGAGTTCTGGAAGGTCAAGGTCGGTGCCGAAGAAGTGCTGGCCAAACAGGTCATCGTCGCCACCGGTTCCAAGGCCCGTCACCTGCCCAACCTGCCGGTCGACAACAAGATCGTCATGGACAACGAAGGTGCGTTGAACCAGGAATCGGTGCCCAAGAAGCTGGCGATCATCGGTGCCGGCGTCATCGGTCTGGAAATGGGTTCGGTCTGGCGTCGCGTCGGTGCCGAAGTCACCGTCCTCGAAGCCATGCCCGACTTCCTCGCGGTGGCCGACCAGGACGTGGCCAAGGAAGCGCTCAAGCTGTTCACCAAGCAGGGCCTGAACATCCAGATGGGCGTCAAGATCGGCGAGATCAAGGCCGGCAAGAAAGATGTCTCGATTGCCTACACCGACAAGGACGGCAAGGAGCAGAAGCTCGAAGCCGACCGCCTGATCGTCTCGATCGGTCGCGTGCCCAACACCGACGGCCTCAATGCCGAAGCTGTCGGCCTCAAGCTCGACGCCCGTGGTTTCGTCGAAGTCGACGGCCACTGCGCGACCAACCTGCCGGGTGTCTGGGCCATCGGCGACGTGGTGCGCGGCCCGATGCTGGCGCACAAGGCCTCCGAAGAAGGCGTGATGGTTGCCGAACTGATGGCCGGCCAAGCCGGTCACTGCAATTTCGACACCATCCCCTGGGTGATCTACACCGCCCCGGAAATCGCCTGGGTCGGCAAGACCGAGCAGGCCTTGAAGGCCGAAGGCGTTGCCTACAAGGTCGGCAAGATGCCGTTCATGGCCAACGGCCGCGCGCTGGGCATGGGTGAGCCGAACGGCTTCATCAAGATGCTGGCCTGTGCCCGGACCGACCGCATCCTCGGTGTGCACATCATCGGCGTCAATGCTTCGGAACTGATCTCCGAAGCCGTCGTCGCGATGGAGTTCGGCGGTGCTTCCGAAGACCTGGCCCGCATCTGCCATGCTCACCCGACCCTGTCGGAGGCGATGCACGAAGCGGCCCTGGCCTGCGACAAGCGCGCGCTGCACTTCTAAACCCGGCGCACAACCAAAAAAACGGACGTCCAGCGACGTCCGTTTTTTTTGCCTTGAATTCAGAACGGGAGATTGCCCTTTCCGTCAGGCGCCAGGCGTTGCCAGGTCTTGCCTTGCGGGCCGTCGAGCAGCGCTTCGAGCGGCTGGAAACTGGCCTTGTAGGCCATCTTGCGCGACTCGGCGATCCAGTAGCCGAGGTAGAGGTAGGGCAGACCAATCGCTTGGCACTGAGTCAGTTGCCAGAGGATGTTGTAGACGCCGAAACTGGCGCCCGGCAGGTCGGGGTCGTAGAAGGTATAGACCGACGATAGCCCATCGTTGAGAACGTCGATGATGCTGACCATGCGCACGGTGCCGTCTTCGGAAAATTCAATCAGCCGGGTGTCGATGTGGCTTTGCAGGAGGAATTGCGCATATTGCTCGTGGCTGTCCTCGTCCATCCCGCCGCCGCTGTGACGGGCCTGCTGGTAGCGGTTGTAGAGCGCGTAATGGGTTTCGTCGAAGCGCAGCGGCATTTCGCGGGCGCTGAGCCCGGCGTGCTTCTTCGCGGCCCGCTTCTGGCTGCGGTTGGCGTGGAATTCGGCAACCGGCAGGCGGACCGGGATACAGGCCTGGCAGTGGTCGCAGTGCGGCCGGTAGGTGTACAGGCCGCTGCGGCGGAAACCTTCGCGGACCAGCGTGCTGTAGAGGTCGGGGTCGATCAGGTGGCCGGGCGTGGCGACCTGCGAACGGGCCTGCCGCCGCGGCAGGTAACTGCACGGGTAGGGCGCGGTCGCGTAGAAACTGAGCAGCGACCAGGGCAGGCGGGCATCGTCGGGCTGCGCCATGTTCAGCCTCCGGCCAAGGGGCGCTGGCTGCCGCCGGTGCAAGGTGCGGCGGGCGCGTCGGCAAAACAATCGGCCAGCGTCCACACGCTTTGCGCCGGACCTTGCCCGATCAATGTCTGCAGCCGGGCGCAGAAATCAGCGCGGGGAATCTCGCGGCCGCCGAGCGACGCGAGGTGAGGAGTATGCATCTGGCAGTCGATCATGCCGAAGCCCTGGTTTTGCAATAGCCGGATCAGGTAAGCGAAGGCGATCTTCGAGGCATTGTCGCGATGCGCGAACATCGACTCGCCGTAGAACATGCGGCCGATCGCCAATCCGTACAGCCCGCCGACGAGATCGCCTTCTGCATACACTTCGACCGAGTGCGCCCAGCCGAGTTCATGCAGGTGCAGGTAGGCGGCACGCATCGCGTCGTCGATCCAGGTGCCGTCCTGGCCGGGGCGCGGGGTCTGGGCGCAGGCGCCGATGACGCCGGCGAAATTCTCGTCGCAGGCGACGCGAAAGGGCTGGCCGCCGCCCAGCCGGCCGCTGCGCAGCGTCTTGCGCAAGGAGCGGCTGAGGCGGAATTCGGCGGGAAAGAGGACCATGCGCGGGTCCGGGCTGTACCACAGCGGGTAGCCTTCGAGCCGGCCCCAGGGAAAGATGCCGCGCCGGTAGGCGTCGAGCAGGCGTTGCGGCGAGAGGTCGGCGCCGGCGGCGAGCAGGCCGCCGTACTCGTCGCTGGCGGCACTCAGCGGCGGAAAGGGCGAGTCGGTGGCGAGCAGCGGGATCATCGGTGCGGCTTTTTGCCGTTTTTCACGGTCGACCGTGAAAAATGATGAAAACCGGGCTGCATTGCTGCACACATCGCCGCGCGCATCCCGTTGGTCTCAGGTGGCCGCCGTCCGGCAGCAATCCGCCGGGCTCGGGCGCGAGAAGGCGATCACGTGGTCGACGTCCGGGCGGATGCCGATCTTTTCGCCGAGCGCGTGGTTGTGGTGCGACGGGACCAGTGACAGGACTTCGGCGCCATTGCCCAGGCGCAGCGTGTACAGGATGTCGGCGCCGCGAAAGGCCTTGTGCAGCACTTCGGCGCGCAGGGGGCTGGCGTCGTCGTGCACCACGTCGTCGGGCCGGAGTAGCACATCGACGGCACAACCGTCGTGGCAGTTGACGCAGGTTTCGCTGCACTCGATCAGCACGTCGGAGTGCAGGCGGCCGAGTTCGGTCTCGACCTCGCGGCCGTCGCGGACGATGCCTTCGATCAGCACGCCCTGGCCGATGAAGTCGGCGACGAAGCGGTTGCTCGGCCGGTGGTAGAGGTTGTACGGCGTATCCCATTGCTGGATGCGGCCGGCGTGCATGACGCCGATTTCATCGGCCATCGCAAAGGCCTCGTTCTGGTCGTGGGTGACCAGGATCGCGGTCGAGCCCTCGCGCTTGAGGATTTCGCGGACCTCGACGGAAAGCCGCTCGCGCAGGCCGACGTCGAGGTTGGAAAAAGGTTCGTCGAGCAGGATCAGTTCCGGTCGCGGCGCCAGCGCGCGGGCCAGGGCGACGCGCTGCTGCTGGCCGCCGGAGAGTTCGTGCGGGTAGTGGCGGCCGCGCCCTTCGAGGCCGACCGTCGCCAGCAGTTCGGCAATCCGTTCCTGCGCGCCGGATTCCGCTTTGCGGCCGAGGCCAAAAGCGACGTTCTGCTCGACGGTGAGATGCGGGAACAGC
Source organism: Azonexus sp. (assembly GCF_023150235.1). Lineage (GTDB taxonomy): Bacteria > Pseudomonadota > Gammaproteobacteria > Burkholderiales > Rhodocyclaceae > Azonexus. The sequence continues at coordinate 75,823 of NZ_JAKLLH010000012.1, read as the reverse complement.
GCGTAGTCCTGGAAGACCATGCCGATCCGGCGCTTTTCCGGCGCGACGCGGAAGCCGGCACGGCTGACCGAGGCGCCGTGCACCCGGATTTCGCCGTCGGCGATTTCCTCGAAACCGGCAATGCAGCGCAGCAGCGTGGTCTTGCCGCAGCCCGAGGGGCCGAGCAGGCAGGCGATGCGGCCGGCTTCGAGGTGGAAAGTGACGCCATCGACGACGGTTTGCTTGCCGTATCGCTGAACGATGTCATTCAGTTCTAGTTGTGCCATGGTCGGCGATTATAATTCGCATTTACCCCCATGCCGCGCCCACAATGCAGCGCCAACCTCATTCTTTCCTGCTCATCTTCGCCCTCGTCGTCGCCGCCTTCGCCGGCTTGCCGGTGACCAGCGTCGGCCTCAACTTGCTGGTCGGCGGCACCAGCGAGACCTGGAGCCACCTCGTCGCCACCGTGCTCGGGGATTACGTCGCCAATTCGCTGTGGCTCTGCCTCGGCGTCGGCCTCGGCGTCGGCACCATCGGCGTCGCCACCGCCTGGCTGACGGCGATGCACGATTTCCCCGGTCGCCGCGTCTTCGAATGGGCGCTGGTGCTGCCGCTGGCAATGCCGGCCTATGTGCTGGCCTATGTCTATACCGATTTCCTGCAGTTCGTCGGGCCGGTGCAGAGCGCGCTGCGCGAGGCTTTCGGCTGGAACTACGGCGACTACTGGTTTCCCGACGTGCGCACCTTGCCCGGCGCGATGCTGATGTTCGTCTGCGTTCTCTACCCGTATGTTTACCTGCTCGCCCGCGCCGCCTTTCTCGAACGCGCCAGCGGCATGCTCGAAGCCGCGCGGACGCTGGGGCTGGGGCCGTGGCGCGCGTTCTTCACGGTGTCGCTGCCGCTGGCCCGGCCGGCGCTGGTCGCCGGCGTCGCGCTGGCCTTGATGGAAACCCTGGCCGATTACGGCACGGTCGCCTATTTCGCGGTGCAGACCTTCACCACCGGCATCTACCGCGCCTGGTTCTCGCTCGGCGACCGGGTCGCGGCGGCGCAGCTGGCGGCGATACTGCTCGCCTTCGTGCTCGGGCTGCTGCTGCTCGAGCGGGTGTCGCGCGGGCGCGCCCGCTACCACAACACCACCGGCCGCAACCGACCGCTGACCGGCAACCGTCTGCGCGGCATCGCCGCCGGGCTGGCGGTCGCCGCCTGCTTGCTGCCGCTGCTCTTCGGCTTCTTGCTGCCGGCTGGGCTGCTGCTCAAGATGGCGCTGCTCGAAGGCGATGCCCAGTTCGGCGAGCGCTTCGTGCTGCTCGCCCGCAACAGCTTCATCCTCGCCGGGCTGACCGCGCTGATCGGGGTTTTTCTGGCGCTGTTGCTGGCCTACGGCGCGCGGCTGTCGAAAAACCCGCTGGCGAGCATTCTCAACCGCCTGGTCGGCCTCGGCTACGCCGTGCCCGGCGCGGTGATCGCGGTCGGCGTGCTGATCCCGGTGACCCGCCTCGACACCTGGCTGGCCAGCGCCGCGCAGGCCTGGTTCGGGGTCAATCCCGGCTTGTTGCTGACCGGCGGCATCGCCGCGCTGATCTACGCCTACCTGGTGCGCTTCCTCGCCGTCGCGCTGCATACCGTCGAATCGAGCCTGGCCAAGATCACGCCGAACATGGACGATGCCGCCCGCAGCCTGGGGCTGGGCCAGGGCGAAACCCTGCGCCGGGTGCATGCGCCGCTGCTGCGCGGCAGCCTGCTCACCGCCGGCCTGCTGGTCTTTGTCGATGTGATGAAGGAGCTGCCGGCGACGCTGGTGATGCGCCCCTTCAACTTCGACACGCTGGCCACCCAGGCCTACACGCTGGCTTCCGATGAGCGTCTGGCCGAAGCCTCGACCGCAGCGCTGGCCATCGTCGCAGTCGGCATCCTGCCGCTGATCGCTTTGTCGCGGCAGATCGCCCGCAGCCGGCGCTGAGTTTGCCGTCGGCGGCTGGCTGCTGATCGCCAGCCACGATGTCAGCCACGATGGGGCGCAGGGCGGTTTTCGCCGTTTGCCACGGTCGACCGTGAAAAAGCGCAAAAACCGGTTTTTTGTGACTTGAATCGCCCACTGATCACGCCGATTTCCGGCCGGAATCCCCGCTTGAATTCCGGTTCGCCGCTTTTTTGCCGCTGCGGCTTTCCTTCATCCCAAGCCGCCGGGTGCTGCCTGCGCTGAACCCGAGCCAAACCCGCCCGACAGCGCTGGCCGGCGCTTATAAGGGTTTGGGCGCGTCCTGTTCGTACTGCAGGAAGCGGCAGCTCACTGGCTGGCCGCTGTGGCGTTCTACGTAAGTGGCGCTGTGGTCGCTGACGATGCGCCAGTCGGCGAGCGGGATTTCGGCCGGGAACAGGGTATCGCCGGGGTAGGCGGCGGCGATCCGGGTCAGGTAGAAGCGCTGGCAGTAGGGCCAGGCGGCGGCGTAGATCGACGCGCCGCCGAGTACGAACACCGGCTTGCCGGTGGCGAGCGCACGGCGTAAAGCTTCCTCGACAGTGGTGCAGGCGTGGCAGCCGGGGCGTAGCGGCAAATCCGGCTGGCGGGTGACGATGAAACTGTCGGCCGGGACCACGTCCATCGACTCATAAGTCAGGCGGCCGATCACCAGCGCCGCGCCGGCGACGGTGGCCTCGAAGTAGGCGAGTTCTTCCGGGATGTCCCAGGGCAGCCAGTGGTCGCGGCCGATCATGCCGTTGGCGGCGACCGCGCTGATCGCCGCGATCATCGCGGCAGTTCCTGCCAGGCGGCGCGGGTCAGGTTGAGCGAAATCGCCGGCGTGCCGCCACCGTTGTAGACATGCGGCTTGTGCATCGAAACCGCCGCCTGGGTGACGATGGGCATCGAGAAAATCGCGTCCATCACCTTGAGGATGCTGGTTTCGAGGCAGATGTGGTGCGGGTCGGCTTCGAGCTGGCGGATCGCCAGATAGATCACTTCGTAATCGACCACGTCCTCGATCCGGTGCGGATTGGCCACCGCCGCCAGTGGCGCCCAGGCGTCGGCATGCACCCGCACCGCCTGCGGCCCGTGTTGTTCGAGCGGATTGCAGCCGGTCCGCATTTGGATCGTCGCATCGACCGATGCGCACCAGTGATTTATCAGCATCTGCCTGCCTTGGCCATCAATGGAAAGAAGGGAAAGATACCAGAAGTGTGTCGACGCCAAGCAGCCGGGTTCGGGGCGTAACGCCGACCCTCTTTGGCTGCTGCAAGCGGGGAAAACACGGAATTCCCTCAAGCCGGGCTGGCACGAAAGGGGCAACGAACACGGCTATCGAATGGGAAAAGCCGGGGGAAGAGACTTGTTCCGGCAAAGGAGAAGCCCTGCGGCGGGCAAATCAGGCCGTGACGTTGATCAACTGGCCCGTCAGCTGTCCACTGCTGTTAACCGTAGGTGCCGGTGGGGAAGGGGATACGGGGGTGGAAACGGAGGCCGCAGTAGCCGTGGCGCCGGCAAGTGCCGAGGCCAGTCGGTCGGTCGTCTGCTCGAGACGGCTGCCGAGTTGCTGGAAGCCTTCACCCACTGCCAAGCCCTGGCGTACCGAGCGCGCTTCCTCGCCGGCCGCGCCGGCTTGCTGCTGCAGGCTATCGGCGCGCTGTTCCGAGGCGTTGGCCTCCTTACGCGCATTCGCCGCCTCACGCTGCAGCGTATCGGCGCGCAATTCGGCCTGGCGTGCCGCCTGTTCGGCCTGCCGACGTTGGAACTGGACGGCAGCGCCAGAGTAGTTGCCGGTACTCGCGGAAGAAACAGAGGAGTCCATGATCCGGGAGAAGAGGGGGTAGGGTTGCGAATTTCGGTTGATCGGGAGCCCGCCCGGGGGCGGGATGGGGCGGTCGCTCAGGCCGTGACGTTGATCAGGGTACCGGTCTGCTGGCCCAGGGCGTTGGTTACGGGCTTGGGCTTCGGTGCGTTCTCGGTCTCCTTGCGCTCAAGCTTTTGCTCCGCCTGGCGGGCCTGAACACGCTCGGCGGTGCGGGCCTCCTCGGCCGGCGAGGGGCTGGCAACCGGGGCGGCAGTGCCGGAGGGAGCGGACGCGGAGGAGCCGAAGTTGTAGCCGCCGGCGTTCAGGGACTGGATATTCATGATGTGCTCCGTAATGGATCTCGCATTGATACCGCAAGTCTAGGCCAAGATGGACTTTTTTTTAAGATGGGGCTTGCGGTCGAGCAGTGAATCATTGATCCTTGCGCCTGTTTTTTTGAAGGGGGGGCTTGCAGATATTGCTTTTACCCTTTATGTTTTAAACAAACGTATGAACATGGAGTCTGGAAGTGGCTGAACCTCGGGCCGGCGAAAGCCGTAATGCGGATACCCGCGAACGCATTCTCGACGCCGCCGAGCGCCTGTTCATGGCCCACGGCTATGAAGGCACCTCGATGCGCCAAATCACCGGCGAGGCCGGGGTCAACCTGGCGGCGGTGAACTATCACTTCGGCTCCAAGGAGTCGCTGGTGCAGGAAGTCTTCCGGCGCCGCCTCGACTGGCTCAACGACGAACGGATGCGGGTTCTCGACGAACTCGAACACGAGGCCGCCGGGCGGCCGCTCAAGCCGTCGCAGATCGTCGATGGCTTTTTCGGCACCCTGCTGCGCATGGCCGACGACGAGGCACGCGGCGGCATGACCTTCCTCCGCCTGCTCGGGCGCACGCTGATCGAACCGTCGGAATTCATCCGCACCTTCCTCGCGCAGGAATACCGCACTGTCGTCGAACGCTACAAGGAAGCCTTGTTCAAGGCGCTGCCCGACGTGCCCAAGGCAGAAATCGTCTGGCGCTTCCACTTCATGCTCGGCGCCACCTCCTACGCCATTGCCGGCACCGACGCGCTGCGCCTGGTCACCGACTGGCAGATCGAGGACGAGGCAACGATGGACCGCCTCGACCACCTGCTGCCGCGCCTGATGTCCTTCCTCCTCGGCGGCCTGCGCGCGCCGTTGCCGCAGCTCAATGAGGGCGGCCAGATCTAGGGCCGCCGCTGTTTGAGATCTTGCCGGCAGTGTCCAGGTGCGGCTGAAGCGATCCCCGCCAGTGGCAAGCCGGGCGGGGATTTTTTATGGAATTACGCTGTGTTACCCGACCGGCCGCATTGGGGCTGAGCGGGGGAAATCAGCATAATGGGGGCAGCGCACGATTTTCTACGCCCGGAAAATTCCGCATCCTTACAGTCGACCGCAAGATCAGGGGGTATTCAAAATAAATCGTGGTCTGTCCCCTATTGCTTCTTTGCTTGCATATTGCTTGCATGCTCGCATGACGGCTTCGGATGGGGTGGGGGGAATCTGACAAAGTAGAATTAGCCACCTGGTTGAACTGCGTGCTGTAAAACCTCGGTAGCCCATTGGTTGAGGCTCTTGCCCGCAGCCTGCGCGGCAACGAGAGCACGACCGTGAATTTCTGGCGGTACGCGCAACAACAGCTTGCCAGAAGCAGGCTTCTCGGGATGTATACCTTCTTGCTTACAGTCGGCGAGATAGTCTTTGACCGCATGCTCAAAAGCGGCCTTCAATTCGGCAACCGTCTCGCCATGAAAACTGATGATGCTGCGAATGCCGAGAATACGCCCAACAAAAACATTGTCTCTTTCGTCATACTCAACGCGAGCGGTATAGCCTTTATACGTCATGGTGTTCATGGCAGCACTCCTACACGTTCCAACAATTCCCGCGCCTCCTCTACCTGATAACGCTTGGCTTCCTTTCCCGGATGTGGCCGATGGCAGCGCCACTGTTCGCCTTTGAGTTCTATCTTCACGCGCGAACCTTCACGCTCTGAGATCGAACCGCCCAGTGCTTTGATAAGCGCCTCGATGTCAGCGAACACAATGGATGCTGATGTCGGGCGGGAGGAAATAGCCACAAGCGTCTTGCGGTGTTTGGCGTTCATGGCTCAATGATAGCAAATGGTGCTAGCACTCGCAAAGCCATGGCTGTGCCGAAGGCGGAAATAAATAGCAAAATAAATAGGGACAGACCACGATTTAGCTCTGCACATCGCCGTCCCGCCTGTGCCGATTTTTCAGAACAACCCGCCACTTTCCGGTTCCGGCATCTTTCTCGGCCTCCCTGCCTTTCCCGGTAGCGCCCTCTGACTGAGCGCAGCCGCAATCTGCTCACCGAAGAGGGCGCTGCCAAGTGCGTAGTTGCCGTTGGTGGCTTGCCGTATGTGATCGACCATACCCGGCTCAAGCTCGTAGCGGAAGAGTTCCCGATACGCGTTTTGTCGGCTTGACGGGTCGCTTCCGAGTGCCTGATACACCTCGTGCGGGCAGATGAGTGGATTGGCCTCGCCCTGCGCATTGGCGCGGTAACTGCTCCAGCGGTAGTCGGCTGGATGCTCGACCATCGCGGCCCGTACCGGGTTGAGTTCGATGTAACGCTGGCAAGCCAGCAGGTAGGTTTCGGTTTGGGTGGGGCAGGAGCGGTAGCGGCCTTCCCACAGCGTGCCGCTGCGGCGGTAGGTCTTGTTGAAATATTGGACGTAGCGCTGGCCGAGGGCTTTCATCATCTCGCCGGGCGCCCCGGCCCGCTCGGCGCTGACCAGCAGATGGACATGGTTGGTCATGAGGACGTAGGCGTGTATCCGGCACCCGGTCTTGCCGGAGTATTCGCCGAGCCAGTCGAGATAGCCACGGTAGTCTTCGGCAGCAACGAAGCAGGCTTGCCGGTTGTTGCCGCGCTGGATGAGGTGCAGTGGCACGTTCGGCAGGGTCAGGCGCGGGCGGCGGGGCATGGCGGTCTCCGGCGGTCAGATGTGCTTGAGATTAGCAGGAAATCGTGGTCTGTCCCCTGTTTTTTTTTGTGTTTTTTTTTGGGATTCAAAGGCGGGTAGCCAAAGCACAACAGTCATTCGAAAAGTCTTCTATGACAAAAATATCGTCGGCGATTGCCCCGCAGGCGAAAATAGGTTGAAGCCGGGCAACCATGTCATTTTCCAGGGTCCGGCACGAACTTCAACACGTTACCGTTGATGCAATAGCGCTTGCCGCTAGGTTTCGGGCCGTCGTCGAAGACGTGGCCGAGGTGGATGCCGGAACTGGCGCTGCGGACTTCGACCCGGCGCATGCCGTGGGCGGTATCCACATGCTCGGTCAGCGCACCGGGTTGCGGGTTGAAAAAGCTTGGCCAGCCGGTGCCGCTGTCGAACTTGGTATCGCTGCGGAACAAGGCCGCGCCGGTGATCGGATCGACGAAGGTGCCGGGACGCTTTTCATCGAGATGCGAGCCGGTGCCGGGGCGTTCGGTGCCCTGCTCGAAGGCGATTTTCTGCTGCTCCGGTGTCAGCAGGTGAAAGCCCAGCCATTTCCAGAAGCGCGGCTGCTCGCCGTTGTAGCCGGTGTAGCGTGAGACTTCCTTGCCGTTCTCGAACAGCACGATGGTCGGCGTGGCGAACAAGGCCTTTTCGAGTTTCCAGCCGGCCGGCGGTGCGGTGTTGTAGGTGCGCGCAATCGGGACTTCCGACTTCCACTTGTCGAGTACCTCGGCCTTGAACTGCTTGCAGTAGGCGCAGTCGGTCGCCTCGAAGACGATCAGTTGCCGCTTCAAGTTCAATAAGTTGGCATCCAGCGGCTTGCTATCCACTGGCGTGTCTGCCTTGGCTGCAACCGAACCGGGGAACTTGACGCCGGTACCGCCAAGGCCGCAGTAGCCGTTGGGATTCTTCTTCAGATAGTCCTGATGGTAGGTTTCGGCGGCATAGTATTTCTTCAGCGGCGCGATGTCGGTCGTGATTTTCTGGTAACCGGCCTTCGTCAGCGCGGCTTGGTAAACATCGCGCGTCTTCAGGGCGACGGCCAGTTGCGCATCGTTATTAGTGTAGATCGCGCTACGGTAATTGGTGCCGACATCGTTGCCCTGGCGGTCGCCTTGCGTCGGGTTGTGGCTTTCCCAGAAGCGGGCCAGCACGGTTTCGAGGCTGACCTTGGCCGGATCGAAAGTCACCTTGACGACTTCGGCGTGGTTGCGCTGGGTGGTCTTGCCGCGCTTCACGGCGTTTTCATGTGCCAGCACCGCCTCGTAATTGCCGGCGATGTCGCCGTTGGCATAGCCGCTTTCGACATCGGTGACGCCGGCCAGTTCGCCCATGCGCTTTTCCGCGCCCCAGAAACAACCCATGCCGAGGACGATGCTGTCGGCGGCGGACGGGACTGAGATCATGCACAGCACCAGCCCGGCAAGCCAGGCGGACAAAAGATTTCGGCAAGTATTCACGGTTTCTCCTGAACAATTCAGACATGTGCCGGGGGACTGTTTTACCCCCCCCGGCATGGCCGCATTATTTCTTCATGTCGTCCTTCATCATGCCGTCCTTGGCCATGTCCTTTTTCGGCATGTCTTTCTTCATCATGTCGTCTTTTTTCATGTCGTCCTTCATCATGCCATCCTTGGCCATGGCTTCCTTTTTCATGCCGTCTTTCGCCATGGCATCCTTCTTCATGGCATCGTCAGCAGCGCCGACGCTGCCTGCGGAAACAGCAAAGACTACGGAGAAAATAGTTGCAGCGAACTTGTTCATATCGAACTCCTTGATTGAAAGGGTAAAGTAATTGCCGGACTACCGTGCAACATGCAGCGCATTGGATATCTGCACTATGCTTATTTCGCTTCACTGCCCTCTTTGGTTACAGTACATACTAAATATTCTTTTATGCACCGAAGTGGCAACAGTGTCGAGGGACTGTAACCAATGCCCACAGATCAACGAACTAACAAGAGACTGTTGTTGCAGGATGCGGAAGATCGCTGGCGCAATCTTTTTTTGGAAGCGTTAGCCGGCAATGAGGAGAAGTATCTGGTCTTTCTCAACGAAGTCGCGCTGCATCTGCGCGGCTATTTCCGGAAGCGTTTGCCTCAATCGGTCAATGACATCGAAGACTTGGTGCAGGAGACTCTCTTGGCGGTACACATTCAGCGCCACACCTACGACTCGCAACTCCCGCTGACGGTGTGGATGCACGCGATAGCCAGCTATAAATTGGTCGACCGGTGGCGCGCACACGGCAGCCGGGAATTACTGACCGAATCTCTGGATGACGATGACGAGGCGTTTGCCTTTACCGACAATGAGGCTACGGAAGCACGAATCGACATTCAATCCCTTCTGGCACGGCTGCCGGATCGGTATCGCTTACCCATCCTGCATGTCAAGCTGAACGGCAATTCGATAGCGGAGGCTGCTGCTGCCAGCGGCATGTCGGAATCTGCCGTGAAGGTGGGTATCCATCGCGGATTGAAGCTATTGGCAAAACTGATCAGGTGTACACAATGAAAACCGAAGAATTGACTGTTCTGCTGGCCACCGGCGCCGGTGCTGTGGATAACCGCGTCATCGAGCGACGTGTTGCAACCGCGCTTGGCTGGGGCGTCGCATTAGCCCTGATTCTGATGGTCTCATTACTGGGCGCGCGAGCCGACCTCTCACAGGCGCTGCTGCTGCCGATGTATTGGATCAAGGTGGTATTTGCCGCTGCGCTCGTCTTGGCCGGATTGATGCTGCTGCGGCGTTTGGCACGCCCGGGGATGCCAATTGGTACTGCCGCATGGTGGGCAGCATCGCCATTTATCGCCCTTTGGGCACTCGCATTGTTCGTACTGAGCAACACTACGACAGAGCAGCGTTTGGATCTTGTTCTGGGTCATACCTGGATGGTCTGTCCCTGGCTTATCGCAATGCTTTCCGTGCCGCTTCTAGCCGGATTGCTGTGGGCATTGCGAGCTGCTGCACCGCCCCGGCCCGCTCTCGCCGGGGCGGGCGCAGGATTCCTTTCCGGCGCAGTCGCTACCCTGGTCTACTGCATCCACTGCCCCGAAATGGAAGCGCCGTTTCTTGCGGTCTGGTATGTCTTGGGGATATTGGTTCCCGCAATTGTCGGCGCATTTCTGGGCAGTCGGTTGTTACGCTGGTAACTCGACCGGCTCAATTTTGATTCGGCTGGGCTTGTTGCCAATACAGACGAGCTTCTTGCAAAACGCTGTAGAGAAGGATGCTGCGCCGCACCATTCGCTGTTTTCAAGCGATTTTTTGCTGCCGGTGCATAGAGAACGGGTTCCTGATTAGGTTTTTGTCATTTTTTCCATCTTTCGTCGCAAGACACTCCCTGCATCCTCGAATGCATCTTCTGGAGAGAAGGCAAGAAATAATAGGGACAGACCACGATTTTCTTCGCTTGGAAAAGGGGCTGTACAGCTTTTTGCACGGGGCGTTTGGAATGCAGCGTTGAACCAAGCCGCTACGCGGAGTTGGGTTCCTGCGATATCCCAAGACGTATTCTGCACATCTACCCCCTTCGTTGTTGAAGAGCTAAATTTTGCTGCATTTCGAATGAATAAACCAGCATGCCAAGCAATTTTACAGCGCATTTTGCCCAACAGTAGGGCGGCCACCTCAAGCAGCTGAAGTTGAAGTGGCTACCGCTCCAGCCATCACCGCCCGAACAGCGCCTTTCCCGGCAAAGCAGCAACTAACCGCTTCACCCCCCTTCCGCCTCCCGCAAAAAAACACCGAAAAACACTTGCCAGTAACCGGCATTGTTCTTATGATTCAAACGAACGTATGAATTGCTTGCGGCGGCGATCCGTGATGGTCACGGTCGACGCCCCAAATGTCCGAAAAACACCCCAGGAGACAAGTCATGGAATTTACGCTGACCAGTTGGCCGGTGATTGGCGCCGGGGTGGCGAGTTTGGTTTTTCTGTTGCTCGCCATCCGCCCGTTGCGCCGCAGCCTGATCACCCGTCCGGTTTTTGCCGCTTACCGCAAGGTGCTGCCGCAGATGTCCGAAACCGAGCGCGATGCGCTTGAGGCCGGCACTGTCTGGTGGGAGGGCGAGCTGTTTCGCGGCAAGCCGGACTGGCAGAAGCTGCAGTCCTATCCGGTGCCGAAGCTGACCGCCGCCGAGCAGTCCTTCCTCGACCACGAGTGCGAGGAAGCTTGCCGCCTGGTCGATGACTGGAAGGTCACTCACGAACTCTACGATCTGCCGCACGAAGCTTGGCGCTACATCAAGGACAAGGGCTTCCTCGGGATGATCATTCCCAAGAAGTATGGCGGCCTGGAGTTTTCGGCTTACGCGCATTCGCAGGTGGTGACCAAGCTGTCGACCCGCTCCAGCGCGCTGTCGGTGTCGGTGATGGTGCCCAACTCGCTTGGCCCGGCCGAACTGCTGCTGCACTACGGCACCGAAGCGCAGAAGGATTACTACCTGCCGCGCCTGGCCAAGGGCATCGAAGTCCCGGCCTTTGCGCTGACCAGTCCGTGGGCCGGCTCCGATGCGGCGTCGATTCCCGATGCCGGCGTCGTCTGCAAGGGCATGTGGCAGGGCAAGGAAGTGATCGGCATGCGGGTTTCCTGGGACAAGCGTTACATCACGCTGGCCCCGGTGTGCACCGTGTTCGGCTTGGCTTTCCATCTTTATGACCCGGAAGGCCTGCTCGGCGACAAGAAACATATCGGCATCACCTGTGCGCTGGTGCCTTACGACCATCCGGGCGTTGATACCGGCCGTCGTCATTTCCCGCTCAACGCGATGTTCATGAACGGGCCGACGCGCGGCAAGGACGTCTTCATGCCGCTCGATTTCATCATCGGCGGGCCGAAGATGGCCGGGCAGGGCTGGCGCATGCTGATGGAGTGCCTGGCGGCCGGGCGTTCGATCTCGCTGCCCTCGTCCAATACCGGCATGGCGCAGATGACGGCGCGTGCGGTGGGCGGTTATGCCCGCGTTCGCAGCCAGTTCAAGATGGCGGTCGGCAAGTTCGAAGGGGTCGAGGAAGCGCTGACCCGGATCGGCGCCTATACCTACATGATGGACGCGGTGCGCAAGATGACCGCCGGCGCGGTCGATCTCGGCGAAAAGCCGTCGGTGGTTTCGGCCATCGCCAAGTACCACGTCACCGAGCGCGCCCGCCAGGTGGTCAATGACGGCATGGACGTGATCGGCGGCAAGGGCATCTGCCTTGGCCCCTCCAATTTCCTCGGCCGTGCCTACCAGCAGGTGCCGGTGGCGATCACCGTCGAAGGCGCCAACATCCTTACCCGTTCGCTGATCATCTTCGGTCAGGGCGCGATCCGCTGCCATCCCTACCTGCTTGCCGAAATGCAGGCGGCGCAAAACCCGGATAGCGGCAAGGGCCTGGTCGATTTCGACAAGGCCTTGTTCGGCCACATCGGCTTCACTGTCAAGAACGCGCTGCGCGCCCTCGGCCTGGGCCTGACCGGCTCGCACTTCGTTGGCGTCAATGCCGACGTGGCGCCGGAAATGAAGCGTTACTACCAGCAGCTGACCCGTTTCTCGGCGGCTTTTGCCTTCCTCTCCGACGTTTCGCTGTTGGTCCTCGGCGGCAGCGTCAAGCGCCGCGAAAAGCTGTCGGCCCGCCTCGGCGACATCCTCGCCCAGATGTATTTGATCTCCTGCACGCTCAAGCGCTACGAAGCCGACGGTCGCAAGCAGGAAGACGCCGCGCTCGCCCACTGGGCGATCTGGGACGCGATGTACAAGGCGCAGCAGGCTTTCGACGGCGTCATCGCCAACTTCCCGGTGCGTTCCATCGCCGGTCTGGTCAATCGCCTGATTTTCCCCTGGGGTCACCCCTACGTGGTGCCGTCCGACGAGGTCGGTCACCAGGTCGCCAAGGCCTTGATCGCCCCGTCGGCAACCCGCGAGCGCCTGTGTGCCGAGTGTTTCGTGCCGCAGGAAGAGAACGAGCCGGTTGGTGCCATCGAACTCGCCTTGCGGGCGACTCTCGAAGCCGAAGCAATCGAAGCCAAGATCCGCGAAGCCGAGAAGGCCGGGCGCTTCGACGCCAATCCGCGCGCCAACGTTCGCGACATCGCGATGGTGGCGGCCGAGTGCGGGGTGATCACCGCCGCCGAGTACGAAGTGATGCGCCGCCGCAACCATTTGCGCGACATCGTGGTCCAGGTCGATGATTTCCCCTTCGACTACAACGTCGCCACCGCCAACAAACCGGCCGAGTGCCGCAAGGCCGCCTGAGATCAAGGCCGCTGCACGGCCACCGGGCAGTCATCTCGCTCCGCCTGCGGGACGGCGGCCGGTGCAGCAGGAAGGGATGAATATGAGCAAGACCATTTATGTGGTGGACGGCGCCCGGACGCCGTTCCTGAAAGCCCAGAAAGGGCCGGGGCCGTTCGCGGCTTCCGACCTGGCGACGCAGGCCGGGCGCGCGCTGCTGCTGCGCCAGCCGTTTGCGCCGTCCGACCTGGATGAGGTGATTCTCGGTTGCGCGGCGCCGTCGCCGGATGAAACCAATATCGGCCGCATGGTCGCGCTGCGCCTCGGTTGCGGCAAGAAGGTGCCGGGGTGGACGGTGATGCGTAACTGCGCCTCCGGCATGCAGGCGATTGACTCGGCGATTGCCAATATCCAGAGCGGACGTTCCGAACTGGTGCTGGCCGGCGGCGTCGATGCCTTGTCGCGGGCGCCGCTGCTTTACTCGGACGCGATGGTCCGCTGGTTTGCCGGGATGATGAGCCTGCGCACGGTCAACCAGAAAATTGCCCATTTTCTCAAGCTGCGCCCGGCGATGCTGCTGACGCCGGTGATCGGCCTGATGAAGGGCCTGACCGATCCGGTGGTCGGCCTGCTGATGGGTCAGACCGCAGAAAACCTGGCCTGGCGTTTCGGGATCGACCGCCAGCAGATGGACGAGTTTTCGGTGCGCAGCCACCAGCGGGCACTCGCCGCCCGCCAGGCCGGGCATTTTGATGCGAATGTTGGTGCGAATGTTGGTGCGAATTTTGGTGAAATCGTGCCGCTGGTCGATGGCAACGGCAAGGTCTATGCCGAGGACGACGGCGTCCGCGCCGACGCCAGCATGGCCGGGATGGCCAAGCTCAAGCCTTTCTTCGACAAGAAATACGGCAACGTCACCGCCGCCAACAGCTCGCAGATCACCGACGGCGCGGCCTGGGTATTGCTCGCTTCGGAAGAGGCGGTGCGGAAATGGAATCTCAAGCCGCTGGGCAAGATCGTCGATAGCCAGTGGTCCGGTCTGGAGCCGGAGCAGATGGGCCTCGGCCCGGTGCATGCTTCGACGCCTATCCTGCAGCGCCATGGTCTCGGCCTCGCAGATATCGACTATTGGGAACTGAACGAAGCCTTTGCCGCGCAGGTGCTGGGTTGCCAGGCAGCCTGGCAGGATGAGGCTTATTGCCGCGAACAACTGGGCCTGCCGGGGGTTTTCGGCCGCATTGACGACGAGCGCCTGAATGTCGATGGCGGCGCGGTGGCGATCGGTCATCCGGTCGGCGCTTCCGGTGCCCGTATTGTTTTGCACCTGTTGCACGTGCTGCGCCGCAACCGCGCCAGGCGCGGGATCGCGACCATCTGTATCGGTGGCGGCCTGGGCGGTGCGATGCTGCTCGAAACCTGTGCGGAGGCCGGCGATGCAGCGTGATGCGGTGATGGAGCAACTGACGGGAGCAAAGATGAAGCACTGGCAATTGATCAAGGAAAACAGCGGGATCGCCGTCGCCGTGCTCGACAAGGCGGAAGAATCGGCTAACTCGCTGTCGGCCGAGGTGCTCGCCGAATTCGGCCAGATTCTCGACCAGCTCGACGTCTATCCGCCCAAGGGGCTGATCGTGCGTTCGGGCAAGGCCGCCGGTTTTATCGCTGGGGCCGATATCGGCGAATTCTCGCAATTGGATACGCAGGAAAAGGGCAGGGCGCTGGTCGACCGTGGCTGGACGCTGTTCAACCGGCTGGCGGCGGTCAAGTATCCGACGCTGGCGCTGGTGCGCGGCCACTGTCTGGGCGGTGGCCTGGAACTGGCGTTGGCCTGCCGTTACCTGCTCGCGGTTGACGAGTCCGGGACCAAGATGGGGCTGCCGGAAGTGATGCTCGGCATCTTCCCTGGCTGGGGCGGCATGCTGCGCCTGCCGGAACGGGTCGGCCCGTCGGCTGCGCTGGACATGATGCTGACCGGACGCACGGTCGACGGCAAAAAAGCCAAGAAACTGGGCCTGGCCGACGATTGTGTGCCGCCGCGAGTGATGGAAATGGCGGCGCGGCAACTGCTGCTCTCCGGCCAGCCGCGCCGGCCCTTGCCGCTCATGCAGCGCCTGCTCAACGGGCCGCTCAAGGCCGTGGTCGCCAATGGCGCACGCAAGCAGGTGGCGAAGAAGGCGCGGCCCGAGCACTACCCGGCGCCGTACGCGATCATCGACTTGTGGGCCAAGCACAACGGCAATGCGCTGGCGGCGCCCGAGGTGGTTGACCGGATCATTTCGTCGCCGACCGCGCGCAATCTGGTCCGTGTGTTCCATTTGCAGGAGCGCCTCAAGGGCTTCGGCAAGGATGCGAACTTCAGGGCCAAGCACGTGCACGTGATCGGTGCCGGCGTGATGGGCGGCGACATTGCCGCCTGGTGCGCGCTGCGCGGCCTGACCGTGACCCTGCAGGACCAGACCGTCGAGCGCATCGCGCCGGCCATCGCCCGTGCCAGCAAGTTGTTCAACCGCCGCCTGCGCGACCCGCTCAAGGCGCGGCTGGCGTTCGACCGGCTGATCCCCGACCCGCAGGGCGAGGGCGTGCGGCACGCCGACGTGGTGATCGAGGCGATCTTCGAGAATGTCGAGGCCAAGCATGCGTTGTTCCGCAGCCTCGAACCTAAGCTCAAGCCAGGCGCGGTGCTGGCGACCAATACCTCCAGCCTGCGCCTGGAAGACCTGCGCGTTGCCTTGCAGCAGCCTGAGCGCTTGGTCGGCATCCATTTCTTCAACCCGGTGGCGATGATGCCGCTGGTCGAAGTGGTCGAGGCCGAGGGCTGCAATGCGGGGGCGGTGCAAGCCGCCTGCGCCTTCGTCAAGCAGATCGACAAGCTGCCGCTGCCGGTCAAGAGCGCGCCGGGCTTCCTGGTCAATGCCGTGCTCGCGCCCTACATGCTGGCGGCGATGCGTGCGGTCGACGAAGGGCTGACCCCGGAAACCGTCGACGAGGCGATGCTCGCCTTCGGCATGCCGATGGGGCCGATTGAACTGGTCGATACCGTCGGTCTCGACATCGCGATGGCGGCCGGCAAGCAGCTGGCCGGCGGCGCCGAACCGCCCAAGTGCCTGCTGGCCCGGGTCGAGAAGAATCAGCTCGGAAAGAAGACGGGGCAGGGCTTCTACGACTGGTCGTCCGGGCGGGCAAAGAAGGGTGCGCCGGGTGCGGTTCCGGCCGGCCTGTCGGAAAAACTGGCCAAACCGCTGGTTGACCGTGTTCACCGCCTGGTGGCCAACGGGGTGGTTGCCGATGCCGACCTGGCCGATGCCGGCGTGATTTTCGGCACCGGGTTCGCACCGTTCACCGGCGGGCCGCTGCATCGCGGCAAAGGCTGACCGAGGCTGCTTGTTGCGTATCAGCAACAACGTTAAAAAATATTTTCAATCAAACAGTATTTCAAACGTTTGTTTAATGTTTAATGGATGTCGTTAACGTTAATGACGTTTTCCGAAATAACCACCAAAGGAGACAAACCCATGCAACCCGTTCTTACCCCGCGCCTCATCCCGTTGTTCTTGTCGCTGGCTTTCGCCGGTTCCGCCAGCGCTGCCGGTTTCCAGCTGCAGAATCAGAATGCCTCCGGGACCAGCGTCGCCTTTGCCGGTGCCGCCGCTGTTGCCGAAGATGCCAGTACCATTTTCTTCAACCCGGCCGGGATGACCTATCTGCCGCTGGGCCACAGTGTTTCCGTCGGCGGTACGGCGATCAATCGCTCGGTCAAGTTCAACGACACCGGGACGAGCCGGATGCCGGTGATCAACCCGCTGACCGGGGCGCCGACCGGCGCCTTCCACCCGCTGGGCGACAACGGCGGCAACGGCGGCGGTACCGGCCTGGCCCCGGGTATGTACTACAGCTACTCGGTAACGCCGGCGCTGCGCCTCGGCCTCGGCTTCTCGGTCACCTATGGCAGCGAAACCGAATACAACGAAAGTTTTGCCGGCCGCTTCTCCGGTCGCTATACCTCGATCCACCAGATGAACCTGAATCCCTCGGTGGCCTACAAGGTCAACGAGGTCGTATCTCTCGGCTTTGGCCTGAACTACGCCAAGTCGGAAATCGAATTCCGCCAGAATGCGCCCTTCGTCGGCGCTCCGCTCGGCGTTCTCGAAGGTGACGACACCGCCTGGGGCTGGAACGCCGGCGCCATGTTCCAGCTCTCGCCGCAGACCCGTGTCGGCCTCAGCTACCGGTCGGCGGTCAAGTTCGACCTGGAAGGCAAGCAGACGATAGCCGCGCCGTTGAATGTCGACCGTGGCATCACCGCCAAGCTGGAAACCCCGGACACCTTCTCGCTGGCGCTCAGCCAGAAGATCGGTGACCGCCTGGAACTGCTCGCCGACGCCACCTGGAACGGCTGGAGTTCGCTCAAGGCACTTGAACCGATGGTCGGCTCGGGTCGGGCCACGGCGCCGGTGCGCTACAACTTCAAGGACACCTGGCGTTTCGGCCTGGGCGCCAAGTACCAGTTGAACGACGCCTGGAACCTGCGCGCCGGTGTCGCCTTCGACCAGACGCCGGTGCCCGACGAGGCGAGCCGGACGATGACCGTGCCCGATTCCGACCGCACCTGGCTGGCCTTCGGCGCGCGCTGGAAGATGAGCCCGCAGACCTCGGTCGACATGGGCTACGCGCATATTTTCTTCAAGGACGTGAGCACCGCCCGGGCGGTGATGAACACCACCGAAACCGCCACCCTGCAGACCGTGCGCGGCGATTTCAAGACCTACGCGCATTTGCTCTC
Source organism: Azonexus sp. (assembly GCF_023150235.1). Classification (GTDB taxonomy): domain Bacteria; phylum Pseudomonadota; class Gammaproteobacteria; order Burkholderiales; family Rhodocyclaceae; genus Azonexus. The sequence goes on along the minus strand of NZ_JAKLLH010000012.1, from coordinate 58,066 downwards.
GGTGCAGATGAACTACAACTTCTGATTTTTCGTCGATCTCCCTTTGCGTCATGTTTGCCCCGGCTTGTCCGGGGCTTTTTTTCGTCTACCGGCTGGCCAGCCAGTCTTCCAGCGCTGCGGCGGGGAGCGGGCGCGAGAACAGGAAGCCTTGCAGGAAGTGGCAGCCGGCGGCGGCCAGGTGGACTTGCTGGGCGCCATCCTCGATACCTTCGGCGATCACTTCCAGCCCCAGCTGGCGGGCGAGGGTGATGATGGTGCCGGCGACGGCCGCGTCGCTGGCCGCGGCCGGGATGTTGCGGACGAAGCTGCGGTCGAGCTTGAGCAGGTCGAAAGGGAGCGTGCGCAATACTGCCAGCGAGGAGTGGCCGGTCCCGAAATCGTCGAGCGCCAGGCGGATGCCGCGCTTCTTGAGCCGCTGGAGCGTCGCCGTGGCGGCGGCCGGATCGTGCATTGCGGCGGATTCGGTGATTTCCAGTTCGAGCCGGCTCGGCGCCAGGGCGTGCTCGGCCAGCAGGGCTTCGATCCGCGCAGCCAGGCCGGGGTCGGAAAATTGCTTGGGCGAGAGGTTGACCGCGACACGGGGGATCTCGATGCCGCGCATCAGCCATTCGCTGGCCTGGCGGATCGCTGCGGCCAGCACCCAGGCGCCGAGTTCGCCGATCAGGCCGCATTCTTCTGCCAGGGGAATGAAAGCGTCGGGCGGGACCAGGCCGCGCTCCGGGTGCTGCCAGCGCAGCAGGGCCTCGACCCCGGCCAGGGTGCCGTCGGCGGCATCGATCTGGGGCTGGTAATACAGCCGCAACTGCTGGCGCCGGACTGCGTGCCGCAAGTCGGAAACCAGGGCCAGCCGCTCGTCGGCACGGCGGTTCATCGCCTCGTCGTAGAAACGGGTACTTGCCCGTCCCGCCGCCTTGGCTGCGTGCAGCGCGCTGTTGGCGTTGCGCAGCAGGCTTTCCGGATCGTCGCCGTCGCCGGGGAAAACGGCGATGCCAATACTGGCATCGAGGGCGATTTCGCGGCCTCCGTCATGAAAAGGCCGTTTCAGGGCCTTGCGGATCTGTTCGGCAAAGGCGGCGACGGCATCGGCCCCGGCGCTCGCGACGGTGAGAATGGCGAATTCGTCGCTGGAAAGGCGGGCGACACAGGCATTTTCGCCACTTATGCCGGTCAGGCGATTGGCCATTTCCTGGAGGACGCGGTCGCCGGCGCGGTGTCCGAGGCCGTCGTTGATCAGCTTGAAGTGATCGAGATCGATGGCATGCAGGGTGAGGCTCTGACGTCCACCGGCCAGAGACATGGCACTGCCGGCATGCTGCAGCAGCAGCTCGCGGTTGGGCAGGCCGGTCAGCGGATCGTGCCGCACCAGATAATCCAGGTGGGCCTCGCTTTCCTTGCGCGCGGTGATGTCGTCGAGAATGCCGACGTAGTGGGTGGTGCGGCCGCTGTCGTCGCTGACCGGAGCGAGGAAGAGTTCGATCCACTGCATGCTGCCGTCGGGGCGCTGCCGCTGCAGATTCACCAGGCCGTCGCGCCCTTCGGCGATGGCCTTGCGGATGCTGCCGAAACAGTCCTCGCCGTCGGTACAAGGGCAGGGGTCGCCGGCACTCGCCTCGCGATCGCGGTCAAGCATGCGCGAGAAGGCTCGGTTAACGTAAACCAGTGTGCATTCCGGGGCATTGGTGGCGATGAAAATTCCGTTGTTGCTCGAGTCGATGGCTTGGTCGCGCAAGGCGATGGCGTGTTTGTCGGCGTGGATGTAAGTATCGAGCGTCAAGCCGAGGTCGAGCATGACCACTTTCAGCAAGGCGTCGAAGGCCGGGGAAAAACGCGAAAAATCGCCGTCGCTGGCCTGCCAGACGACCTGCAGCATGTCGGAAAGATATTTGCGGAAGGCGCCGACGTACCATTTCGGCGTCAGTCCGATCCGGGCGTGGGTCATCCCGACCTGCAAGCGCCGTACGACGTAATCCTCATCGTAATCGCCGCCGATCAGGCTGGCGAAATAGCGGTTATGCGCAGTGCGCAAGCGCCGTACGGCCCCCTCGTCGGGGAGCAGGGCCTGCAGTTCGGGTATGGCGCGGAGATAGTCGTAAAAGCCGTCGGCAAAGCCGTTTTGAGCCGTGGCGAGCCGGACATCGAGCGCCTTGAGCTGCTCGGCATCGGTGCTGCCCAGTTCGAGGAAGAGCTTGCGTGCCGCGATTTCACGGGCGTCGATTCCCATCTCGGCGGCGATGCCGGCCAGCGGCCCGTCGCCGGTGGCGTGTCCGGCAATGCTCATCGCTGCCCTGCCCTCGGTGTGTGCAGCATGCGATCCATGCCAGCCATCACGACCAGGTTGGCTTCTTCCATCCGCGTCAGTTGCTCGAGCGCGCCGGTGAAATCGCCGGCATGGTAATTGGCCACAGCCTGGCGGGCGTGCACGTGTACCGCACGGTGCGGTTTTTCCATGTCCCGGTAACCGGGAAGATTGGCGTATTCGGCACGCCCTTCGCCTTCGTAATACCACTGGCCGAGACGGCACTGGGTTTCGTCCGGCAACTCTTCCGGGCGCAACCGCGAGAGACCGAGCAGAACCTTGTATACCTCCAGCTTGAGCGTCAATTCCTCGATGTTCGCCAGCTCGGCATTGGCCAGGCGGGAAGACTCCGAGATCGATTCCTGCATTTGCTGCGAGAGATCGAGCAGGCGTTGCATGCTCTGCGTCGCGCCCTCGGTTTCGCTGCCATGGGCGGCGGCGTCGCTGGCGCCGAGGGCCATCGTGGCGTGTGCCTGGCGGGTTTCTTCCTGGATCGCGGTGACCAGCCCGCCGATTTCGGTGGTTGCCTTGCCGGTGCGTTCGGCCAGCTTGCGCACCTCGTCGGCGACGACGGCAAAGCCGCGTCCGGCTTCGCCGGCACGCGCCGCTTCAATGGCGGCGTTGAGTGCGAGCAGGTTGGTCTGCTCGGCGATTTCGCTGATCAGGCGGACGATGCCGTCGATTGCCGATGCTCGTTGCGAGAGACCGTCGATGCTGCGGCCGGCGGCGTCGATCCGGGCGACCATGGCTTGCAGATTGTCGGCGATCTTGCCGAAGGCGCTACGGTTGCTGTCGGATTCGGCAGCGGCGGTGAGGGCGATTCCCCGGTCGTTATTGAGTTGGCCGGAGAGTCCGGCAAAGGATTGCTGGATGCCGTTCAGCGAGGTGCCGAAACGGTCCAGGTTGGCGACAACGCCTTCGAGCAGGGCCTGTCTGGCTTTCGACTCACGGTTTTCGGCCTCCATTTCCCGGCAGCGTCGCTCGCTTTCTTCGAGCTGTGTCCGTAAAAGTGCGTTCTGCGCTTCGGCGGCACGCAGATCCTGTTGTGTTTGCAAGAGCGCTTGCCGCGTTTTCGATCCGAACATGGGGCTACCTCCGAACTGTGGGTGACTAAACCCGAGTAAATTACTCGGTTAATTAAACCAGCTTGTCGCTGCTAAATCAACTATTTATATAGCATTGGCGGGGATTTTTCACCCTGGCCTGAGCCGAAGCGCGCACCGCCCGCGCCAGGTGATTTTTTTTCTCGCTGAAAGCTGTTGACATCGGGGATCAGGCTTCTATAATTCAAACGTTCGTTTTATGTTTGTATCGGTGATCGTCCGGCGGTCTGATCCGCAGTCCTGGCCGGCAGTGCGAAGAAATCGCTAAAGGAGACAAGTCTTGAGCAAATTGATCGTGAAGAAAGCGGCGGTGCTGGGCGCCGGCGTGATGGGGGCGCAGATTGCCGCGCACCTCGCCAATGCGGATGTGCCGGTGGTGTTGTTCGATCTGGCCGCCAAGGAAGGCGACAAGAACGGCATCGTCAAGAAGGCCCTCGACGGCCTGAAGAAGCTGGACCCGGCGCCGCTGTCGAGCAAGAGCAAGCTGAAGTTCATCGACGCTGCCAACTACGATGAGCACCTGGCGCAACTCGCCGAGTGCGATCTGATCATTGAAGCCATCGCCGAGCGCATGGATTGGAAGAACGAGCTTTACGCCAAGATCGCGCCGCACATCGCGCCCAATGCCATCGTCGCCTCCAATACCTCCGGCCTGTCGATGAACCTGCTGGCCCAGGGCTTGCCGGCTGAAGTCAGTCCGCGTTTCTGCGGCATCCACTTCTTCAACCCGCCGCGCTACATGCACCTGGTTGAAATCATCGGCACCGAAAAAACCAACCCGGCGACGCTCGATGCCCTCGAAACCTGGCTGACCTCGCGTCTGGGTAAAGGCGTGATCCGCGCCCTCGATACCCCGAATTTCGTCGCCAACCGCATCGGCGTCTTCTCCATCCTCGCCGTGATGCACCACACCCAGGCCTTCGGCCTCGGCTTTGACACGGTCGACGCGCTGACCGGCCCGAAAATCGGCCGTCCGAAGAGCGCCACCTATCGCACCGCCGACGTGGTCGGCCTCGATACCCTGGCGCACGTGGTCAAGACCATGCAGGACACCCTGCCCAATGATCCCTGGCATGCCCACTTCAATGTCCCGGCCTGGCTGCAGTTGCTGATCGGCCAGGGCGCGCTCGGTCAGAAGACCCGCTGCGGCATCTTCCGCAAGCAGGGCAAGGAAATCCAGGTGCTCGACCTGGCTGCGCAGGATTACCGACCTTCCGCCGGCGAAATCGCCGAGGAAGTTGCGGCGATTCTGAAGGTTCGCAATCCGGCCGAAAAATTCGCCGCGCTGCGTGCCTCCAGCCATCCGCAGGCGCAGTTCCTGTGGGCGATCTTCCGCGACATCTTCCATTACGCCGCCGTGCAGCTGGAAAACATCGCCGACAACGCTCGCGACCTCGACCTGGCGATGCGCTGGGGCTTCGGCTGGGCGCAAGGCCCGTTCGAAACCTGGCAGGCCGCCGGCTGGGCCGATACGGCGCAAGCCGTCGCCGCCGACATCGCGGCCGGCAAGGCGATGAGCAGCGTGCCGCTGCCGGCCTGGGCGCTGGAGGCTGGGCGCACTGGCGTGCATGCCGCCGAAGGTTCCTACTCCGCCCGCAAGAACAGCTACGTGCCGCGTTCGACGCTGCCGGTCTATCAGCGCCAGCTGTTCCCGGAACGGGTGCTCGGCGAGAACGCCGCGACCCCGGAAAAATCCGGCGAAACCCTGTATGAAAACGACGGTGTGCGGATGTGGCGCCTGCCCACGGTCGACGCCGGGATCGGCATCATTTCGATCAAGTCCAAGATGCACACCATCGGCAACGAGGTGCTCGACGGCGTGATCGCCGCCGTGCGCCAGGCCGAAGGCACGCTGGATGGCGTGGTGCTCTGGCACGAAGCGCCGTTTGCCGTTGGCGCCAACCTGCAACAGGTATCGGAAGCGATTGCCGCTGGCGAATTCGGCCTGCTCGAACAGACCGTTGAGAAGTTCCAGCGCGCCTCGCAGACCCTGAAGTACGCGCAAGTCCCGACCGTCGCTGCGGTGCAGGGCATGGCCCTGGGCGGCGGTTGTGAATTCGTGATGCACGCCGGAAAACGGGTGCTGGCGCTGGAAAGCTATGTCGGCCTGGTCGAAGCCGGGGTCGGTCTGATTCCGGCCGGCGGCGGCTGCAAGGAGTTCGCCGTGCGTGCCGCCGCGTGGGCCGCCCAGTCGGCGACGCCGGGCGAAGTCTTCAACTTCCTGCAGCCGGTGTTCCAGACCATCGCCATGGCCAAGGTCGCCAAGAGCGCGCAGGAAGTGATCGACTACGGCTTTGCCCAGCCGAGCGACACCATTCTGTTCAACGCCAACGAGCTGCTCTGGGTCGCGATCCGCGAAGCGCGGGCCATGGCCGACGCCGGTTACGCCCCGCCGCCCATGGCGCGCGCGATCCCGGTCGCCGGCAAGAACGGCATCGCCACCTTCGAGATGATGCTGGTCAACATGAAGGAAGGCGGGATGATCTCTGCCCACGACTACAAGGTGGCCAAGGCGGCTGCCACCGCCCTGTGCGGCGGCGAGATCGAAACCGGCAGCCTGGTCGACGAAGAGTGGCTGATCACCGTCGAGCGCCGGCTGTTCGTCGAACTGCTGCAAGACCCGATGACCCAGGCCCGGATCAAGCACATGCTGGAAACCGGCAAGCCGCTGCGGAACTAATCCGAGGATCAAGTTGCCCAGGATCGAGCTGTCAGTGACCGACCGGTTTTACTGACAGCTCTAGCTCCTGACAGCTAATAGCTAAAGCTAACAGCGAACACAGCTAAGGAAATAGAGATGAGTAAACAAGTTCAAGACGCCTACATCGTTGCCGCGACCCGTCTGCCGGTCGCCAAGCGCAACGGCATGTTCCGCAATGTCCGCCCGGACGACATGCTGGCGGCGGTGATCAAGTCCGTCGTCGCCCAGGTGCCGGGGGTCGATCCGGCGCTGATCGGCGACGTGATCGTCGGCTGCGCGATGCCGGAAGCCGAGCAGGGGATGAACGTCGCCCGTATCGGCGCGTTGCTCGCCGGCCTGCCGATCACCGTGCCCGGCCTGACCATCAACCGTTTCTGCTCCTCCGGGGTGCAGGCGGTGGCCGATGCCGCCAACCAGATCCGCTTGGGCCTGGCCGACGTGATGCTCGCCGCCGGCACCGAGTCGATGACGGTGATGCCGCAGATGATGGGCAACAAGATGGCGATGAATCCGGCCATCTTTAACGACGAGCATGTTGCCATTGCCTACGGCATGGGTCTGACTGCCGAAAAAGTGGCGCAGCAGTGGAAGATTTCCCGCGAGGCGCAGGATGCCTTCGCGCTGGCCTCGAACCAGAAGGCCTGCGCCGCGATTGCCGCCGGCCACTTCAACGCCGAAACCACGCCTTACCTGATCAACGAAAGCCTGCCCGACCTGCGTAGCGGCGAGATCAAGACCCGTTCGCGTACCGTCGAGGTGGACGAAGGCCCGCGCGCCGACGCCTCGCTGGAAAAGCTGGGCAAGCTGAAGCCGGTGTTCAACGTGCGCGGTTCGGTCACTGCCGGCAACTCGTCGCAGATGTCGGACGGCGCCGGGGCGGTGATGCTGGTCTCCGAGAAGATTCTGCGCGAACACAACCTGACGCCGCTCGCCCGTTTTGCCGGCTTTGCCGTTGGCGGCGTGGCGCCCGAGATCATGGGCATCGGCCCGGTCGCGGCGATTCCCAAGGTGCTGGCGCAGGCCGGGATCAAGCAGGACGACCTCGACTGGATCGAACTCAACGAAGCCTTTGCCGCGCAGTCGCTGGCGGTGATCCAGGAGCTTGGCCTCAACCCGGAGAAGATCAACCCGCTTGGTGGCGCGATTGCCCTCGGCCACCCGCTCGGCGCCACCGGCGCGATCCGCACCGCCACCGTCGTCCATGGCTTGCAGCGGACCGGCGGCAAATACGGCATGGTGACCATGTGCATCGGCACCGGCATGGGCGCCGCCGGGATTTTCGAGCGCGTCTGATGCCGCGTCCCCGTCCGCGCCGAGCGGGCGGGGGAAAACGCCGATTTCCACGGTCGACCGTGAAAAAACCCTGAAACCGTGTCCCATCCTTCTTCTCCGCGTCTGCTGTTCATGAAACCTGCCTGGCTGGCCAAACTCTCCCCGTCGTGGCGCGCGCGCATGGTGCGCCTCGGCTTCAACCTGCACCCGGCGTTTCGCGGGAGCGGCGGGCGGGTGGTGCATGTCGGGCGCGACCTGCGCCACATCCGCATCGCGCTGCCGCTGTCGTGGAAGACGCGCAACATCGTCGGCTCGCTGTACGGCGGCTCGCTGTTCGCGATCACCGACGGCGCCCACCCGATGATGCTGATGGCGGCGCTGGGCGACGGCTACATCGTCTGGGACAAGGCGGCCAGCATCCGCTACAAGAAGCCGGGTTACGCCACGCTCTACGCCGATTTCACGCTGTCGGCGGAGGAGTTGGCGGAGATTCGCCGGCGGCTGGCCGAACGCCCGGAACTGGAACAGACTTTTCAGGTCGAGCTGAAGGATGCGCAGGGCGTGGTGCACACTGTGGTCGAACGTACCGTGTATATCGCCGAAAAGAATTTCTACCGCAATAAAACCATCGGAGGAGACCTATGATCGCTATCCATCGCTACGCCGGCCCGCTCGTGGCCGCTGCGCTGTTCGTCGCCAGCGGCGCATATGCTGCCGAGGTCGCCGGCGTCAAGCTCGACGACAGCCAGCGGGTCGCCAGCGGCGAACTGCTGCTCAACGGCGCCGGGCTGCGCAGCAAGTTGTTCATCAAGCTCTACGTTGCCGCGCTCTACCTGCCGCAGAAGACGAGCGCCGCCGCCGCCGTGCTCGATGCGCCCGGCCCGCGTCGGATGCAATTGCGGCTGCTGCGCGATATTGGCGCCGAGACCCTGCACGGTGCGCTGGAGGACGGCCTGGCCAATAACAATACGGCGGTCGAACTCGACGCGATCAAGGCTCAGAGCGAGCAGTTCGGCACCTTGATGAAGGGCTTGGGCAAGGTCAAGGAGGGTGATAGCGTGACCCTCGATTTCGGTGCGGAGGCTTTGGTCGTCAGCCTCAATGGCGAAGTCCGTGGCAAGGTGGCCGGTGCGGCTTTCGGCAAGGCCTTGCTCAAGGTCTGGCTGGGCGAGAAACCGGCTGACGCCGCCCTGAAAAAAGCGCTGCTCGGCAACTGACCGGCAGGCGGAGGAGACAAACATGGAAAAAATCTGGTTGCAAAGCTACCCGGCGGAAATCCCGGCCGAGATCGACATTGATCACATCCCGTCGCTGGTCGCGCTGTTCGAGGACGCCTGCAAGAAGTTCGCCGACAAGGTCGCCTACATCAGCATGGGCAAGGAAATGACCTATCGCCAGCTCGACGACGAGGCCCGCGCCTTTGCCGGCTGGCTGCAGTCGCTGGGGCTGAAGAAGGGCGAGCGCGTGGCGCTGATGATGCCCAACCTGCTGCAATACCCGGTGGCGCTGTTCGGTACGCTGCGCGCCGGCTGCGTGGTGGTCAATTGCAACCCGCTGTACACCCCGCGCGAACTGGAGCATCAACTCAAGGACTCCGGTGCCGCCGCCATCGTCATTGTCGAGAACTTTGCCCATACCTTGCAGCAGGTGCTGCCGACGACGGCGATCCGCCACGTCGTGGTGACGCCGATGGGCGAGATGCTGGGCACGGTCAAGGGCGCGCTGGTCAACCTGGTCGTCCGCCACGTCAAGAAGCTGGTGCCGGCCTGGAACATTCCGGTCGCGATCAACTTCGCCAGCGCGCTGGCCGCCGGCCGTCGCCACGGCTTCCAGACAGTGCCGCTGACTCAGGGCGACCTCGCTTTCCTGCAATACACCGGCGGCACCACCGGCATTTCCAAGGGCGCGATGCTGACCCACGCCAATATCGCTTCCAACGTGACCCAGGCCTACAACTGGATTCACCCGGTGGTGCGCGAGGGCGAGGAATTCATCATCACCGCCTTGCCGCTGTACCACATCTTCGCCCTGACCGCGAACTGCCTGACCTTCCTGATGATCGGCGCCCGTAACCTGCTGATCGCCAACCCGCGCGACATTCCCAACTTCATCAAGGAGTGGGGCAAGTATCCGGTCACGGTGTTCACCGGCGTCAATACGCTGTTCAACGCGCTGCTCAACCACGCCGAATTTTCAAAACTCGACTTCTCGACCATGCGCGTTACCCTCGGTGGCGGCATGGCGGTGCAGGGGCCGGTTGCCGAGCGCTGGCTGAAGGTCACCGGGACGCCGCTGCTGCAGGCTTACGGCCTGACCGAAACCTCGCCGGCGGCGACCATCAACCCGCTCGACATGAAGGACTTCAACGGCGCCATCGGTCTGCCGATTTCCTCGACCGAAGTCTCGATCCGCGACGACATCGGCGTCGAAGTGCCGCTCAACCAGGTCGGCGAAATCTGCATCCGTGGCCCGCAGGTGATGAAAGGCTACTGGCAGCGCCCCGACGAAACCGCCAACGTCTTCCACCCGGATGGCTTCCTGCGTACCGGCGACATGGGTTACATGGACAAGAAAGGCTTCATTTTCCTGGTCGACCGTAAAAAGGACATGATTCTGGTCTCCGGCTTCAACGTCTATCCCAACGAGGTCGAGGAAGCGGTGGCGATGCACCCCGGCGTCATCGACGTTGCCGCCATCGGTGTTGCCGACGAGCATTCGGGCGAGGCGGTGAAGATTTTCGTGGTGCGCAAGGACCCGACGCTGAACGAACGCGCCTTGATCGAACATTGCCGCACGGTGCTCACCGGCTACAAGGTGCCCAAGCACGTCGAGTTCCGCGACGACCTGCCGCGCACCAACGTCGGCAAGATTCTCCGCCGTGCCTTGAAAGAAGCAGCCTAGTTTTTGGAGGCCGGTGCAGGGTTGTGTGCTGTTGCCAGCCAACGACCCTGCACCGGCCAGTAACCACCGACCATTGATAGTTAACGACCCACCTTCTGCGACGACCAAATGCCCATTCCCGCTTCCCTGAATCAGAACCTGACGCTGCCGGTGATCTGCGCGCCGATGTTCATCGTTTCCAACCCCGACCTGGTGATTGCCCAGTGCCAGAGCGGCGTCATCGGCTCCTTTCCGGCGCTCAACGCGCGGCCCAAGGAACTGCTCGACGAGTGGCTGACCAAGATCCGCGCCACTCTGGCCGAAAGTCCGAACGCCGCGCCGTTCGCGGTCAACCAGATCATCCACCCGTCGAACGACCGGCTGGAACACGACATGGCGCTGTGCGTGCAGCACCAGGTACCGTTGATCATCACCAGCCTGTCGGCGCCGACCCAGATCGTGCCGCACGTCCATGCCTACGGCGGCCAGGTCTTCCACGACGTGATCAGCGTCCGCCACGCCGAAAAGGCGCTCGAAGCCGGGGTCGATGGCCTGATTTTGGTCTGCGCCGGCGCCGGCGGTCATGCCGGGACCTTGAGCCCGTTCGCGCTGGTCAGCGAAATCCGCAAGTTCTACAACGGCCCGATTGCGCTCTCCGGCGCCATCAGCACCGGCCAGAACATCCTCGCCGCGCAGGCGCTCGGCGCCGATTTCGCCTACATCGGCACCCGCTTCATCGCCACCCGCGAGGCGAACGCGGTCGACGCCTACAAACAGGCGATTATCGAATCGGCGGCCAAGGACGTGGTGTATACCCCGTACTTCACCGGCGTCCATGGCAATTACCTGAAGAAGAGCATCGTCGCCGCCGGCCTCGACCCCGACGACCTGCCGGTCAAGGACAAGACTTCGATGAACTTCGGTGGCAGCCGCGACGCCAAGGCCTGGCGTGATATCTGGGGTGCCGGCCAGGGCGTCGGCAGTATTGATACCGTGCTGCCGGCCGCCGAGCTGATCGCGCAGATGAAACAAGAGTATTTGGCCGCCAAGGCGGAGTTTTTGGCCAAGGCATTTTAAGCATCCGGCGGCGTGGACCGTGGTGGTCCGCGCCGCCGGCGTAGCGATGTAAAAACGTAGCAACAAGCATTCAGTTTGCGCCCGGTTTTTGCCCGCTTGGCGCGTTAATATCAAACGAACGATTGACCTAGGAGACTGGAAAATGAGCGACTACCGCGCCCCGATCAAGGATATGCGTTTTGTCATGGATGAAATCGCCGGCTTTGCCGAGATCGGCCAACTGCCGGGTTGCGAAGAGGCGACCCCGGACCTCGCCGACGCGATTCTCGACGAAGCCGCCAAACTCGCCAGCGAAGTGCTGGCCCCGCTCAACCGCCTGGGCGACCAGCAGGGCTGCCAGCTCACCGCCAGCGGTGTGACCACGCCCCCGGGCTGGAAGGAAGCCTACGACCAGTACCGCGAAGCCGGCTGGAACGGCATCACGCTGCCCGCCGAGTTTGGCGGCCAGGGCCTGCCCGACCTGCTCGGGATTGCGGTCAAGGAAATGATCTGCTCGGCTAACATGGCTTTCTCGCTCGGCCCGCTGCTCACCACCGGTGCCGTCGAAGCGCTGCTGACCTGCGCCAGCGACGAGCTGAAGGCGGTCTTCCTCGACAAGATGGTTTCCGGCGAATGGACCGGCACCATGAACCTGACCGAGCCGCAGGCCGGTTCCGACCTGGCGCTGATCCGCAGCAAGGCCGAGCCGCAGGCCGACGGCAGCTACCGCGTCTTCGGCCAGAAGATCTTCATCACCTACGGCGACCACGACATGACCGACAACATCGTGCATCTGGTGCTCGCCCGCCTGCCGGACGCACCGGCCGGGGTCAAGGGCATTTCGATGTTCCTGGTGCCGAAGTTCCTGGTCAATGCCGACGGTTCGCTCGGCGCGCGCAACGATGCCTACTGCGTCTCGATCGAGCACAAGCTCGGCATCCACGCCAGCCCGACCTGCGTCATGGCCTACGGCGATGAGGGGACATTCGGTGGCGGTGCCGTCGGTTACCTGCTCGGCGAAGCCAATCGCGGCCTTGAGTACATGTTCATCATGATGAACGAAGCCCGCCTCGGCGTCGGCCTGCAGGGCGTCGCCCTCGGCGAACGCGCCTACCAGCAGGCGCTGGCCTATGCCCGCGACCGCAAGCAGGGCCGCGACGCGCTGACCGGCGAGGCGCTGGTTTCCATCGACAAGCATCCCGACGTCCGCCGCATGCTGATGTTGATGAAGTCGCGCGTCGAAGCCTGCCGCGCCATGACCTATTACACCGCCGGCCTGCTCGACCGCGCCCATAAACACCCGGACGCCGAGGTGCGCAAGCAGAGCCTCTACCTGGCCGAGCTGATGATCCCCATCGTCAAGGGCGGCAGCACCGAAATGGGCATCGAGGTCACCTCGCTCGGCGTGCAGATTCACGGCGGCATGGGCTTCATCGAAGAAACCGGCGCCGCCCAGCACTGGCGCGATTCGCGCATCACCACCATTTACGAAGGCACTACCGGCATCCAGGCCAACGACCTGCTGTTCCGCAAGCTGATGCGTGACCAGGGCGCCACCGCCAAGGTGGTGTTTGGCGAGGTGTACGCCACCGCCAAGGCGCTCGGCGCTTCCGGCCAGCCTGAGTTGCAGGCCATTGGCCAGAAGCTCGGCGCCAGCCTCAAGGCCTGGACCGTCGCCACCGAGTGGCTGGCCGGCAATGCGAAAAGTGGCCTGGCCGGCGTCCTCACCGCCGCCGTGCCTTACCTGCACCTGGCGGTGACTGTCACCGGCGGCTGGATGCTCGGCAAGTCGGCGCTGGCCGCTGCCGGCCACCTGGCCAAGGGCGAGGGCGATGTCAAGTTCTACCGCAACAAGATCGCCACCGCCCGTTTCTACGCCGACCAGATGCTGCCGCAAGCCGCTGCCTACGCCGAAACGACGATGGCCGGCGATGCCGCGCTGGCCGGTTGCGGCGACGAGTTGTTCGAGTAATGCCCCGGCGGGAGCGTGTGCCTGCACCGCGCGCTCCCGTGGCTCCGCTGTTCTCTCTCTGTGCAATCTCCTTGTTGCCCCCGCTGGTCGGGGGCTTTTTTTGCCTGCTGGAGTGTCGACCGTGAAATTACCCGCAACCACCGTGATTGAACTCGGTTTTAACGCCGGCGTGCTCGAAGCGCGCCTCAACCGCCCCGACCGTGCCAACGCCCTCGATGATGCGATGTGGCAGGAGCTGCGCCAGGTCTTCGACTGGGCCGACAGCGAGCCCGCCGTGCGCGTCGCCATCCTCGCCGGCGCCGGCCGCCACTTTTGCGCCGGGATCGACCTGGCGATGCTCGGCGGCGTCATGCAGCGCATCGCCCACCCCGACGAAGCGCGCAGCCGCGAAGCCCTACGTCGGCTGATCCTCGACCTGCAGGACTGCCTGAGCAGCCTCGAACGCTGCCGCAAGCCGGTATTGGCCGCGATCCAGGGCGCCTGCCTGGGCGGTGGGCTCGACCTGGTTGCCTGCTGCGACATGCGTTATGTCGCCGCCGACGCCGAACTCGCGATCCGCGAAATCGACCTCGGCATGGTCGCCGATGTCGGCAGCCTGCAACGCCTGCCGCGCCTGATGCCGCCTGGCCTGGTCCGCGAACTCGCCTACACCGGGCGCAGCCTCAACGCCGCCGAAGCCGTCGCCTGCGGCCTAGCCAACGCCAGCCTGCCCGACGCCGATGCGCTGCTCGCCCACGTCCGCGCCATCGCCGCCGAGATCGCCGCAAAGTCCCCGCTCGCCATCCGTGGCAGCAAGGAAATGCTCAACTACAGCCGCGACCACAGCCTCGCCGACAGTCTCAACTACGTCGCCACCTGGAACGCCGGCCAACTACTCTCCGCCGACCTGCGCGAAGCCACGGCGGCGGCGCGGGAGAGGCGGGCGGGGCGGTTTGGGGATTGAGGGGGGGCCCGCAATGGTGGCTTGGCGTTTTTTAAAGCTGACCACCAACACCTTTGAATTTTTCGACAAAAGCCGCAATTTTCCGGAACACGCTTTGTTTCTTGGTCAGGTATTGCGGATTGAGCGGGCTCATCTTGGGCAGAACGGCATTCAGTTCGGTGCCTGTCTCGCTGGCAAATTCCCGTTTCAGCGAATTGGTGATGTAGCGTTTGGCCGCCTCGGCATTCAGGCCATCGTCGCTGATCAGCTCTTGGGCCTCGCGCTGTTGTTCTGCCTGGGCAAAGGTGAAGAAGGCATCAATCACGCTGGCCTTGTCGCCGATCTGGTCCAGATCGGTTTGATTGATAAAGTCGACCAGCAGGCTCTCTTTGGCACGGTTGCCCAGGCTGGCGCGTATCACCCGGCGCACTTCTTCGACCAGTGCGGTCTTGTCCTTGATTTTTTTGTTGTGCTCGAAGATTAGTTCGAGGATGTAGTCCAGGTTGATTTCCTGCGACTTAAGCAGGTCGACCTCAAAGACCACATCATCCCAGTCGATGGTGGACTTTTCCTTTTCGGCACCGGTTTTTTCCCGGCGCAACCAGTCGCGCACGTCGTTATAGGTCGAGCGGTAATCCTGAATTTTTCGTTCTGCCGGTATTTTGATTGCCTGTAGCGCCGACAGATCGTCATCGCTCAAATAACGCTGTGCCTTGAATGCTTCGATGGCCACCGGGTCGTTCGTATCCACCGCTTGCAAGGCTTTCAGGCTGGCGAATTCATCAAAGTTCTGCAGTACATTCTCGATGCGCAGATACTCTCCGAACAGCTTCACAAACGCCTTCTTGTCGGATTCCTTTTCAATCGCGCTCGGGTCGGGAAAACGCTGCTCCAGCTCCTTCACTACATCGACAAAACCACGTCGCGCTTCGCCGGTCTGCGCATCGGTAAAGCCGCCCATGTATTCCTTGTAGCTCTTCTCCAGTACCACGTTTCGGGTGTTCTTGTCACCGAACAGGGTGATAGCGTCAACGGTCGCCTGTTCGAGGTCGCGGAAAGTGACGATGTTGCCGAAGGTCTTGGTCGCGTCGAAAATGCGGTTGGTACGCGAATAAGCCTGCATCAAACCGTGGTAACGCAGGTTCTTGTCGACGAACAAAGTGTTCAGCGTCGGCGCATCGAAACCGGTCAGGAACATGCCGACCACGATCAGCAGGTCGATTTCCTTGGCTTTCACCTGCTTGGCCAGATCACGGTAATAGTTCTGGAAGCCGTTGCTGTCCACGCTGAAATTGGTCTTGAACAGCGCGTTGTAATCGGCGATGGCGGCGCTCAGGAACTCCTTGGCGCTGCTGTTCATGGCGGAAACATCGAAGCTTTCATCCTGGATGTCGCCGACAGCATCCTGTTCCTCGTTGGCGGCAAACGAAAAGATGGTGGCCACTTTCAGCGGCTTGTCGCCGTTCTTCTGCAAATCCTTGAAGGACTGGTAGTACAGCTTGGCTGCGTCAACGCTGCTCACGGCGAACATGGCGTTAAAACCCTTGGCGCCGGCTTGCAAGCGATGGGTTTTCTGCCGGAAGTTGTTCAGGATGTACTGGGTGATTTCGCCGATGCGCTCGGGGTGCAGCAAGGCCTGCCGGTTTTCCGCCGCGCTGAGTTTCTTCTCATCCTGCTCGCTTTCAACGGCCTTGAACTGCGGGCGGACATCGTTGTAATCCACCTTGAATTTCAGCACCTTCTCGTCGCGGATGGCGTCGGTGATTACATAGGCATGCAACTCCCGGCCAAATACACTTGCCGTGTCTTCCGCGCCCAGCGCATTCTTTCCTGCAAAGATCGGTGTACCGGTAAAGCCGAACTGATAGAACTTCTTGAACTTCTTCTTCAGGTTTTTCTGCGCTTCGCCAAACTGGCTGCGGTGGCACTCGTCGAAAATGAACACCACCTGTTTGCCGTAGATGGGCAGGTCGCTTTCGCTCTTCATCAGGTTGTTGAGCTTCTGGATGGTGGTGACGATGATCTTGTTGTCGTCCTTGTCCAGATTGCGCTTGAGGCCGGCGGTGCTGTCCGAGCCATTGACGCTGTCCGGCGAAAAACGCTGGTATTCCTTCATGGTCTGGTAATCCAGATCCTTGCGGTCGACCACGAAAAACACCTTGTCGATGAAATCCAGCTCAGTCGCCAGCCGTGCCGCCTTGAAGCTGGTCAGGGTCTTGCCGGAGCCGGTGGTGTGCCAGATATAGCCGCCGCTTTCTGTGTTGCTCCAGTTTTTCGCCTGCCAGGCGCCGTTGATCTTCCAAAGGATGCGTTCGGTGGCGGCAATCTGGTAGGGGCGCATGACCAGCAGCGTGTTGCTGGTGTCGAAGACCGAATAATGCAGCAGCACATTGAGCAGGGTGCTTTTCTGGAAGAAGGTGGCGGTGAAATCCTTCAAGTCTTTGATCAGCGTGTTGTCCGACTTCGCCCAGTTCATGGTGAAGTCGAAGCTGTTCTTGTTGCGCTGCGTGGTGTTGGCGAAATAACGGCTGTCGGTGCCGTTGGAGATCACGAACAGTTGCAGATACTTGAACAGGGAATACTCGCTGTTGAAGCTCTCCTTGCTGTAGCGGTGCACCTGGTTGAAGGCTTCGCGAATCGCCATACCGCGTTTTTTCAACTCCACCTGCACCAGCGGCAGGCCGTTCACCAGGATCGTCACGTCGTAACGGTTGGCATGGCTGCCCTTTTGCTCAAACTGCCGGATGACCTGCACCTTGTTGCGGGCAATGTTCTTTTTATCCAGCAGGTAGATGTTCTGGATATGCCCATCGTCAAAGACGAAGTCATGCACGTAGTCATCGTGAATCTTGCGGGTTTTCTCGACGATGTCGTCGCTTGGCTTGTCCAGCCAGGTTTCGACAAAACGCCGCCATTCGCCGTCGGCAAACTGCACATTGTTCAGCGCCTGCAAGGCATCGCGCGCATTGGCCAGCAGCTTCTGCGGTGTGTTCAGCTCGGGCGCATAGTCATAGCCCTGATTCTGCAAATCCTGGATGAATTCCCGCTCCAGGTCGTATTCGCTCTGGTAGCTTTCGTTGGCCTGCCATTCCTTGACGTACTTATCCAGGACGATGAAGCTGTTCGATTCGGCAATGGTCTTGTAGTCGCTCATTTTTTGTCCTGGCTTTTTACATGGGCACTCAAATAAAATTTCGCTTGAATTTTTCGTGGTTCTTGATATTGCTCTGGATGTCTTTTTCGTCCCAGATTTGCAGTTCCCACGGAAAATAAAAGTTATTCTTGTTCTTGAAGTAAATATGCAATCCGCGATAACCTTCCTTGTCGCGCAAGTACCAGTTTTTCAGACCGAATGTATCCTGCCAGTCATCGAGCAAGTCCATCACGGACTGGATTTCATCCGTGCTCAGAATGATACGGGCGCCGAAAATATCGTTCAGCCAGTTGTTGACCGGGTATTGATCTTCACGACTTGAATAGCGCTCGATCTTGTCATCAATGCTTTCTCGGGTTTTGACGCGGTAAAAATATTTGATGTCAATATCCGCTGTCATCAGATAATCATTGATGCTCTCGTGCAGGCTAAGGCGGTACCTGTAAACGTGAGACTCCGGTACATGCTTGATGGTTCTGGAGAGGTTGATTTTCTCGATTTTACCGGTCTCGAAATAATCATTTGAAAAATCACGATGTAAACGATTTATTTCGCTGACGAGCTGTTTTATCTGGCTGATCTTGTCCATGTTCAGAATCCTGGTTTGATACCTGGGGGCAGTTTGTCCCCAGGGAGCGGCTGCATGATTTATTGCCCAGGTAGTTAGCACGGCTAAGCGACTGAGTCTCCCACAGTCTGTGGGACAAATTCAAACCGTGACAACTTGTCATGGCTTCACTGCCTTCCGTGTTCATGCCGCCGCCTCTTGCGGCTTGGGGAAGCTCAATAGCTTGTCGCGGTAGTGTTCGTATTGCTGGCGACGGGCCTTGATTTCGGCGGGCAGGCCGGAGGACAGGTCGTTCACCAACGCGTCGAACTTGTCGAGGATGGAGACGATGCGTTCCTGTTCTTCCAGCGGAGGAACGGGAATTCTGATTTTGGAGTAGCCGTCAATCAGCAGCGTATTAACTTTTGTGCGCGCCACATACTTCGCTTTTTCTGCGATGAACGAAGTGGTTTGCATACAGTAAGAAACGAACTTCGGGTTCATCGTGTGGCGGAAGGCGTAGCAGTGGTCATGGATGGCCACCTCTTCATCACCCAGCCATGCCACCGCTTTACCGACATCCTCGACGGTTTCACCGACATCGGTAATCACCACGTCGCCGGGTTTGGCGTAGCGCAAGGTGTTGACCATATCGGATCGGACTTGCGAGATGACATGATCCGTCCATACGCCATATTGTGTGTAAATTTCACCGTAATGGATGGCGGCAATTCCAACATCAACATAGTCGGCTTTCGTGAAGCGGCGACCACGAATGAATTGACCTATTTCATTCAACATCATCCATCCTACAATTGCTTGCTTGCTTGCTTGCTTGCTTGCTTGCTTGCTTGCTTGCTTGCTTGCTTCAGCGCCCGTGCGTTCGCTGAAGGTCAGAAGCGCGTCACGGTAATACTGGTATTGCCGCCGACGTGCCTCCAGTTCCGCCTCCAGCTCAGCTTTCAACTCCGCCTCCAGCTTGGTGAAAGTGTCCAGTACTTTCACGATTTCGCGCTGTACTTCGAGCGGCGGAACGGGGATTCGGAAGGAAAACAGCTTTTTGCTTTCGATAGACGCTACTGATCCTCCTGTCTTTCGTGCGACTCTAAGAATTGCCGGACCGCTCGATCGCAAGACATGCGTAATGTAGCTAGGCATGATTCCATCGCGAGCCACAACAGCCTTCATGTCCTGATTCAGGGCAACAGGGATTGGAATAAGTGCTGTTGGAAGAATACGATCGAGGATGCTTGACCGCACAACAATCGCGACTGAGTTCGCTGGCACAAGCTTGGTAGCAGAACCCCTTACCGCTGCTTCGGTAATGTAGTCTTCAGTGGTGTCGATGATTGCTCGCCCCATATCTTTAGGGGAAACCCAAGGGATTGTGCCGTTTTTCCAGTAATCAAGTCGGCTCTTCGACGGCGTTCCGCCACCGTACCAGTCGCCGATGTCAGCCAGAGGTTCATACCGAACCCCATCAGGGCAATGTGTGGACATCAATTCATCAATCCGGCTCATCACAACTCCCCCATTTTGTGTTCAAGCTGCGTCGCTTCGTCTTGTTCTTCAAGCCAGCGGTCGTAGTCGGATTTTCCCTCTGCGCCTGCGCGCTTTGCTTCTTGCAAGACGTCCAGCGCCGGTTTCCCGGTGCGAACGTCCATAAAACGGACACCGTTGGCTTTCTCGAAGTAACGCAGCAAATCTTCAGGACGAATGGCGCTCATGCCTACAACTCCTCCGTTTTGAATTCGCTATAGCCTTCGTAGTAATAGCTGACATCAATGCCTTTCATGAACAGGGTGCGGTCGTCGATTGTTACGGTCAACGCTTGTTTGAGCAGGAATTTGATTTCCAGGTCTTTCACCGGGCTGCGCTGCATGGCGGAGAGGTAGTCTTCCTTATCGACCCGATTCCAGTCCACCACTTGTTGAATCTCTTTTTTAAGCATCAGGTCGAGCCAGATGCGGGTGGCGCGGCCATTGCCTTCGCGGAAGGGGTGAGCCATGTTCATTTCGACATATTTTTCGACAATTTCGTCAAAGCTGCCTTGTGGCATGGCGTCAATATGCTTTAACGAGGCTTCAAGGTGCATGACCCGCGCAAAAGCGGTTGTACCCTTGGCGATATTCACGTCGCGGATTTTTCCGGCGAAGGGGTAAAGCTCTCCAAATAAATAGGCGTGGATAAAGGAGAGCCCGGCGAATTTGCCAACCTCGACTCGGTGGATATCACCCGAGTCGAATAGCTGCCTAGCCTTTTGCTTGCTGATTTTTTCCTCGGCTTTTGCCAGCTCGATTTGATCGGTGATATTGAGCTTGTTTTCCAGAATCATGCTGCCTCTCCTTCAATCTCCGCGACAATCGCATCAATCTCCTTGCGTAGCTGGTCGATCCGGGCAACCGTGGTCTTCAACTCGGCATTGAGCTGGGCAATATCGACGACTTCGCGGTCGTCCCTGGCTTCGATGTAGCTGCTGACCGACAGGTTGTAGTCATTGGCGGCGATGGCTTCAAGGCTCAAGGATTTGGCAAAGTGCGCGACATCGGCCTTGCTGTCGAAGGCCTGCATGATTTGCTGGATATGCCCAGGATTTTTATCGTCATCGTTATCAGTGAGGACGTTGTTGTTGGTTTCCTTTTTGAACAGGCCGCTGGCGTCGATGAACTGGGTGTTGGTGTCGGTCTTGTGTTTCGACAGCACCAGGATGTTCACCGCAATGGTGGTGCCGAAGAACAGGTTGGGGGCCAGCGAAATCACCGTTTCGACGTAGTTGTTATCGACCAGATACTGGCGGATTTTCTGCTCGGCACCGCTGCGGTAAAAAATGCCGGGGAAGCAGACGATGGCGGCGCGGCCCTTGGCGGAGAGGTAGCTCAGCGCATGCAGCACGAAGGCGAAGTCGGCCTTGGATTTGGGTGCCAGCACGCCGGCCGGGGCGAAGCGGTCGTCGTTGATCAGCGTCGGGTCGTCGGCCCCGATCCATTTCACCGAATAGGGCGGGTTGGAGACGATGGCGTCGAAGGGTTTGTCGTCGCCGAAGTGCGGCTCGGTCAGGGTGTTGCCGAGCTGGATGTTGAATTTGTCGTAGTTGATGTTGTGCAGGAACATGTTCATCCGCGCCAGGTTGTACGTGGTGTGGTTGATTTCCTGCCCGAAGAAGCCTTCTTCGATAATGTGCGCGTCAAAGTGTTTTTTGGCTTGCAGCAGCAGCGAGCCGGAGCCGCAGGCCGGGTCGTAGATCTTGTTGACGCTGGTTTGCTTGTGCATGGCCAGCTGCGCGATCAGCTTCGAGACGTTTTGCGGGGTGAAGAACTCGCCGCCGGATTTGCCGGCGTTGGCGGCGTAATTGGAGATCAGGAATTCGTAGGCATCGCCAAACAGGTCGATGTGGCTGCAGTCGAAATCGCCGAAATCCAGGTCAGCCACGCCCTTGAGCACGGCGGCCAGGCGGCTGTTCTTGTCCTTGACGGTATTGCCCAGGCGGTTGCTGGTGGTGTCGAAATCGGCAAACAGGCCCTTGATGTCCTGCTCGGACGGGTAACCGCTGGCCGAGGCTTCGATGGCGGCGAAGATGGCGGCGAGGTCGGTGTTCAGGCTTTCGTTGCTGTTGGCGCTGGTGACGACCTTGGTAAACAGCTGACTGGGGTAGATGAAATAGCCCTTGGTTTTGATCGCGTCGTCCTTGATCTCCGGGGTGATGACGCTGTCGGGCAGCTCGGCATAGTCGACGCTCTCATCGCCGCCTTCGATATAGCTGGCGAAGTTTTCGCTGATGAAGCGGTAGAACAGCGCACCGAGCACGTATTGCTTGAAGTCCCAGCCATCGACTGCGCCACGGACCTCGTTGGCGATTTGCCAGATGCGGCGTTGCAGTTCGGCACGTTGTTGGGTGCTGGTCATGGTTGTTCCTGTTTTTTTGTCGGCTTATAAGGTCATTCCATCTCAATGAGTGGTGACAGAAGTCCGGATGGTGGTGCACAGGGCAGCTGCGCTGCGTGCAATTCGTCATTTTAAAGGCAACAGATTGCCTGCCTTTCACGGTCGACCGTGAAAAAGCGCAAAAACTGCCCGGTACTGCTGCTACTTCTGTGCCTGGGCCGATCTGGTCATGCTTGGCGGTGTGCTGTGCATCGCCGATCTCGATGAGGCGTGTAGCCGCGAAGCCCTGCGCCGGCTGATCCTCGACCTGCGAGCCAGCCTGCCCGACGCCGACGCGCTGCTCACCCACGTCCGCGCCATCGCCGCCCAGATCGCCGCTAAATCCCCGCGCGCCATCCGTGGCAGCAAGGAAATGCTCAACTACAGCCGCGACCACAGCCTCGCCGACAGCCTCAACTACGTCGCCACCTGGAACGCCGGCCAACTACTCTCCGCCGACCTACGCGAAGCCATGACGGCGGCGCGGGAGAAGCGGGCGGGGCGGTTTGGGGATTGAGGGGCAAATCGATATTCGGTACTGCTATGGGCTGCGGCTACTCAGTGCCGAATATCGGGCATCGAGAATCTTGTTCCGAGTTTTTCGTTCGTGGGTCTTGTATTTTTTTACAGCAGGAGTGGCAAGCCAAGTTCCTTGAGAAAGGCATTGTGCTTATCGAGAGCTGTCTTTCTTTTCTGTTCCAGTGATGTCAGTTCGGCATGGACAGCCGCCAGATCGATATCTTTTTCCGCCTCTGCCGTGCTGACATACCGTGAGATATTCAGGTTGAAATCGTTCTTCTCGATTTCTTCCATGCCTAGGAACAGAAAGGCCAGCATGTAGTCGCGGAAGTCGTCCGCGTTCATTGCGCCGCGCAGTTGGTCGGCAATGTTCCAAAGGGTCTTGCCCAGTTTTTGTTTTTCGAGATCGGTCATGATGAGCTCATGGTTTGTCGTTGTGTGGCACGGAGTTCAATCGCTTCCCTCGATCAAACGTTTTTCCCGTTCGATCTCAGCAATCAATTCTGCTTCGGTCGGCAACACACGCTGATATTTGGAAGCGAAAAGCTGCTGGCTCCCCTGGAGAATCGAGTATTTGACGACGGTTTCATCCTTGCTGTCGCACAGGATGATGCCGATGGTGGGGTTGTCGTCATCTCCGCGCTTGAGGTCGTCGAACATGCGCACATACATGTCCATCTGGCCGATGTCCTGATGGCTGAGCTTGCCAGTCTTCAGATCGATGATGACAAAGCACTTGAGCAGGTAATTGTAGAAAACCAGGTCAATGTAAAAATGACTGGTCTCGGTGCTGATGCGCATTTGCCGGGCAACGAACGAGAAGCCCTTGCCTAGTTCCAGCAGGAACTTCTGCAACTCATCGATGATCGCCTGCTCCAGGCGGCTTTCCTTGATCTGACCAGCTTCCGGTAGCTGTAGGAACTCCAGTACATACGGGTCCTTGATGAAATCACCCAGTGTATTGCCGTGACTCGCGCTTCCCGCTGAGGTTTCGTCCTGTGAGGAAAGCAGGCGCAGAAAGCTGTGCGTCTGTATGTTGCGCTCCAGCTGCCGGACGCTCCATTGCTGCGCAGCCCCTTCGGCCAGGTAATAGGCTCTGGCCTTGGGATCATCCACGCGCATGATCAACCGGTTGTGGCTCCAGCTCAATTTGCTACACACCGTGTAGCAAATTTCCTGATCGGGATAGGTCAGGTAAAACTGGCGGAAGTTGCGTAGGTTGGCATACGAAAAGCCTTTGCCAAAATCCGCTGCCAACACCCTTGAAAGCTTCTCCAGCAAGCGAGCGCCATACTCCGCCTTGTGCTGCCCATGTTGCTCTTCCTCCACAATGCGCCGGCCGATCTGCCAGTAGGCCTCCACCATGGCGGCATTCACCGCCGAACGTGCCTTACCACGCGCCTGTTCGAGGATGTTCTTGATGTCCGTGTGGAAAGTGCTCAATTCACTCATGGCTTGGGTCGCCTTTTCAGGGAGTTTTCCAGTGCCTTCAGCTCTGCCTCGTCCTGCGCATCGGCTGCCTGCGCCTCCAGGGACTTGCGGCGTTGGTCGTAATCCAGAAACAGCGTGCCCACCTTCTGCTCCATGCGGGCATGGCTGACCGAACCTGTGCCACTCAATGAGGGGAAGCCGTTGGCAGTAATGATCTGGCCCACGTTCTCCTGCCAGAAGGCCATGGGGGTGAGCGTCTGGCGCTTGGCGCGCAACTCGGCGGTTTCCAGAAAGATCGTCACCAACCGGTTGAGGGTGTCGATTTCGTCTTCGGACAGGTAATTCTTGGCGACGACGATATCCTGCTTGCGCACCTGCGCGCCCTTCCAGGTGAGCAGGCCGAAATGCGGGTCGGCGGCGTTGGCCCGCGCCAGAATGAGTTCGGCGGCGGTCTGTTGCGTTACTGCGTAGAGCAGCATGTTCTGCACAGTGGCGAAGAACTGCTGGGTGGCCGTGTCGGTCTTGTCGTAATCGCTGGAGAGGGCGAAGAGGTCGCGCACCTTCTGATAAAAGCGCTTTTCCGAAGCACGAATATCACGGATGCGCGCCAGCATCTCGTCGAAGTAATCCGGGCGGCCATCCGGATTTTTCAGCCGCTCGTCGTCCATCGCGAAGCCCTTGAGCAGGTACTCCTTCAGCACCGTGCTTGCCCAGCGGCGGAACTCGACTCCGCGCGGTGAGCGCACGCGATAGCCGACGGCCAGGATGGCGTCGAGGTTGTAGTGCGCCACCCGGTAGTTCTTGCCATCGGCGGCAGTTGTCAAGGAATCCTTGACAACTGATTCCTCGCTCAACTCCCCGTCGGCAAAAATGTTCTTTAAGTGCAGCGAAATGTTCTGCTTGGTGGCGCTGAACAGCTCTGCCATTTCCATCTGGGTAAGCCAAACCGTTTGCCCATCGGCGCGCAACTGGATTTGACTCTTGCCGTCTTCGCTCGTGTAGAGGATGACTTGGGTCATGCGGCCACCTCGTCCAGTACTGGGAACAACAGCTGCATCAGGCCCTTCTTGTGGGCCTTGAGGGCGGCGATCTTCTGGCTTTGG
This sequence comes from Azonexus sp., assembly GCF_023150235.1. GTDB lineage: Bacteria > Pseudomonadota > Gammaproteobacteria > Burkholderiales > Rhodocyclaceae > Azonexus. The sequence goes on along the minus strand of NZ_JAKLLH010000012.1, from coordinate 33,189 downwards.
GCGGTGATTAGGTTGTCGAGGGATGACAGGCAATCGGCAATGCGTTGCTGCTCAGCCGGCTGCGGAAGCATCACATCGAACGCCTTCAACTTATCCGTATCGAGTCGCCCCGTACCGTGACCGGCAATGTCAACCAAGCCCAGCAATCGTTGCTTGCATCCTAGCAGCAGGTACGCCAGAAAACGGCCGTCAAAATTCCTTTTTGGCTGAAGTGCTTTTACATCTTGGTTGAAACTCATCGGGCGATTTAGCGCACAGATAGGCACATCTTTAAGCAAAGTCATCCCACGAGTCAGTATCAAAATAGTGCCCGCTGGCACTTGCTTTGCCCCATCACCAACGGCTGCTGTCGTGATGTGGTCTTCGGTGTCATCCAAAAACAATTGCTTCATGTCTTTTGCGGACGCCCATGGGATTGAACCATTCCAAAACGCGGTGTTTTCTTTCGAGGGGGTGCCACCCGACCTAAAGTTCGCAATCTGCCCCACAGTTGTTGGTGCCCACTCCCCCGCCTCCCGAAACTCACATCGCGGATTTTTCCCGCGAAGGGGTAAAGCTCTCCAAATAAATAGGCGTGGATAAAGGAGAGTCCGGCGAATTTGCCAACTTCGACTCGGTGGATGTCACCTGAATCGAATAGCTGCCTGGCCTTTTGCTTGCTGATTTTTTCCTCGGCTTTTGCCAGCTCGATTTGATCGGTGATATTGAGCTTGTTTTCCAGAATCATGCTGCCTCTCCTTCTGGCTGGGGTGATGACGCTGTCGGGCAGTGCGGTGTAATCGACGCTGTCGTCACCGTCTGCATGTGGGTAGCGAAATTTTCGCTGATGAAGCGGTGGAACAGCGCGCCGAGCACGTATTGCTTGAACTACCAGCCATCGACCGCGCTCCGGACCTCGTTGGCGATTTGCCGGATGCGGCGTTGCGGTTCGGCGGGTTGTGGGGTGCTGGTCATGGTTGTTCCTGCTTGTCGGCTTATGGGGTCATTCCTGCTCAATGAGCGGTGACCGAGGTCCGGATGAAGGTATGCAGAGCCGCTGTATTGCGTGCAATCCATTATTTTAGCGTCAAGGGCAACAGATTGTTTGCCCATGGTTTTCGCATGGGGGCCAGCCGCAGCATGGGCGTATTTCTGGAAAGTTCCGGCTTGTGCGCTGCCATGGTTGCGGGTATCGGACTTCGATTCGACAGGAGGCCAAGGATCGTACGATCAATGGTGTCGAGATCGGGAGCCGCGTCGACCAACGCAAGCTCGGTGCCTCGGTTGCTACCTTGCCGATGGTGTTTGCGAAAACGCCATCATGATGCGAAAGGCGGATTGCTTTCTCCGGTGGCAAGCTCACCGTGTATCGGACGGTTTGTGCTCTGGTCTGGAGGCTGATTGAGTTTGGTGTGGTGGGCGATACTGGGATCGAACCAGTGACTTCCACCGTGTGAAGGTGGCACTCTACCGCTGAGTTAATCGCCCATCCTTGCAAGGCAGCAGCCTGCAATTTTTATAACTGCATCCGATGTTGATATTCACCGGATTTCTTGCGCTGTGTGAAATACAGCACACTATCGTCACGCCGATAGCCTAGCGGAAAGGCGACATTAGAGCATATCGACTGCCGCGAGTCAAACGCAGTCGGCTAAAATGGCTGCTTTCCGTTATTTCCAGACGCAACTCATGAAGCCTGTTCGCACCCGATTCGCCCCCAGCCCCACCGGCTACCTGCATATTGGCGGCGCCCGTACCGCGCTGTTTTCCTGGGCCTATGCCCGCCGTCACGGCGGTACCTTCGCGCTGCGCATTGAGGATACCGACGTCGCCCGCTCGACGCCGGAAGCGGTCCAGGCAATTCTCGACGGCATGGCCTGGTTGGAACTGACGCACGACGACGGCCCCTATTACCAGATGCAGCGCATGGAGCGCTACAAGGCGGCGATCCAGGAATTGCTGGTCAAGGGTGACGCTTATTACTGCCACACCAGCAAGGAAGAGCTCGATGCACTGCGCGCCGAGCAGGAAGCACAGAAGATCAAGCCGCGCTACGATGGCCGCTGGCGCCCCGAGGAAGGCAAAACCCTGCCGACGCCGCCGGCCGACAGCCAGCCGGTGGTCCGCTTCCGGAATCCGAAGGGCGGCGCCGTGGCCTGGGACGATGCGGTCAAGGGGCGGATCGAGATCAGCAACGACGAACTCGACGACTTGATCATCGCCCGTGCCGACGGCACCCCGACCTACAACTTCTGTGTCTGCGTCGACGACTGGGACATGGGCATCACCCACGTCATCCGTGGCGACGACCACGTCAACAACACGCCGCGCCAGATCAACATTCTCAAGGCCCTCGGTGCTGAGGTGCCGACCTACGCCCACCTGTCGATGATTCTCGGCGACGACGGCGCCAAGCTGTCGAAGCGCCATGGTGCGGTCTCGGTGATGCAGTACGACGAGGATGGTTTCCTCAAGGAAGCGGTGATCAATTACCTGGCTCGCCTCGGCTGGTCGCACGGCGACGACGAGGTCTTCTCGCGCCAACAGTTCGTCGAATGGTTCGACCTCGATCACATCACTGCCTCGGCCGCGCAGTTCAATACCGAAAAACTGCTCTGGTTGAACCAGCACTACATGAAGCAGTTGCCGGCCGCCGAACTCGCCGCCAAGGTCGCCCCTCGCCTTGCCGCACGCGGTATCGACAGCACCCGGGGGCCGAGCCTGGAAACCGCCTGCGCGCTCTACGTCGACCGTTGCAACACCCTCAAGCTCCTCGCCGATGCGGTCGAAGTGTTTTATTGCAGCGTTGAGGCTCGGCCGGAACTGCTGGCCCAGCATCTCGGCGACGAAGCCCGCCCGGCGCTGGCCGACTTCGCCGATGCGCTGACCGGGATTGCCTGGGAAATTCCGGCAATCGCCGCGCTGATCAAGGAAACCGTCGGCAAGCACGGCCTGAAAATGCCGAAACTGGCGATGCCGCTGCGCGTGATGCTGACCGGTCAGGCACAAACACCGTCGGTGGACGCCGTGGTGCACTTGATGGGCCTTGAGCGGGTAAGGGCCGCGATCAGGAAATGCCTGTAGCGGCGTGGGGGGCGTTTGTGACTCAGAACACCTTGCCAATCACCAATCTGCTGCTTTCACCAGCAAGAAATTAGCGACAGGCATTCATGCCTGTCGGTCAAACATGTTTTGGAGGGGGTTTGCATCCCCTCCCAAAACGCTCGCCTGAAACCCCGGCCTTCAGGCCGGGGTCGGCTCCCACCGCCCTGAAGGGCGGGGTTTCAAACCGGAGTTAGTCTTACGATGAAAACCGACACCGCCCCGACCATTTACCTCAAGGACTACACCCCGCCCGCCTGGTGGATCGACCGGGTCGATCTCGACTTCGTGATCGCCGCCGACGGGACCACCGTCACCAGCCGCCTGGCGCTGCGCCGCAACCTTGAGCAGCCGGCACAGCCGCTGGTGCTCGACGGCGAGGAACTGGAAACCTTGTCGCTCACGGTCGACGGCCGGGAAGTGCCATTTTTGGCCACGGACAGCACGTTGACCGTGGATGCCTTGCCCGACCAGTGCACGCTGCAGACCGTGGTCCGCATCCAGCCCGATCAGAACACCCGCCTCTCCGGCCTTTACCGCTCACGCGACGGCTATTTCACCCAGTGCGAGGCGCAGGGCTTCCGCCGCATCACCTGGTTCCTCGACCGCCCGGACGTGATGTCGGTCTATACAGTGACCCTGCACGCCGACCAGGCGACTTTCCCGGTACTGCTCGCCAACGGCAACCCGGTGGCTAGCGGCGAAGAAGCCGACGGCAGACACTGGGCGAAGTGGGAAGACCCGTTCAAGAAGCCGGCCTATCTGTTCGCGCTGGTTGCCGGCAAGCTCGACGTGCTGCGCGACAGCTTCAAAACCGCCTCCGGGCGTGAGGTGCAGCTGGCGATCTACGTCGAACCGGGCAAGCTCGACCAGTGCCCGCACGCGATGGCGGCGCTGCAAAAGTCGATGCGCTGGGATGAAGAACGCTTCGGCCTCGAATGCGACCTCGACCATTACATGATCGTCGCCGTCGGCGATTTCAACATGGGCGCGATGGAGAACAAGGGCCTCAACATCTTCAACACCAAGTACGTGCTGGCGCGCCCGGATGTCGCCACCGATGTCGATTTCGAGAACATCGACCGGGTCGTCGCGCACGAGTACTTCCACAACTGGACCGGCAACCGCGTCACCTGCCGCGAGTGGTTCCAGCTGTCGCTGAAGGAAGGCCTGACCGTCTTCCGCGACCAGGAATTCGGCGCCGATATGGGCAACACCGGGCACAACCACCAGACCGCCCGCATCCGCGAGGTGCGCACCCTGCGCGCGGCGCAGTTCCCGGAAGACGCCGGCCCGATGGCGCACCCGATCCGCCCCGAGTCCTACATCGAGATCAACAATTTCTACACCGCGACCGTCTATGAAAAAGGCGCCGAGGTGATCCGCATGATCCAGACCCTGATCGGCCGCGATGCTTTCCGCGCCGGGATGGACGAATACTTCCGCCGCCACGACGGGCAGGCGGTGACCTGCGAGGATTTCGTCGCGGCGATGGCGGCTGCCTCGGGCTTCGACTTCAGCCAGTTCATGCGCTGGTATCAGCAGCCGGGAACACCGAAAGTCACGGTCGACGGCCATTTCGACCAGGAATCGCAGACCTACACGCTGACCCTGAGCCAGAGCAACGCCAAGGCCAGCGATGACGCGCCCTACCTGATCCCGGTCCGCGTTGCGCTGTTCGCCGAGAGCGGCGAACAGCTGCCGGGCAGCGAGCGCACCCTGCAGCTCACGGCCAGCCGCCAGTCCTTCGTCTTCAAGGACATCGCCGCCGAGCCGGTGCCGTCCCTGCTCCGCGATTTCTCGGCGCCGGTCTATCTCGACTTTGCTTACACCCCGGAACAGCTGGCGCTGCTGCTCGCCCACGAGGCCGACCCGTTCAACGCCTGGGAGGCAGGACAACGGCTGGCCACCACGCTGATCCTCGACGCCACCGCCGAGATCGCCGCCGGGCGTCAGCCGCAGTGGCCGGAGACCTTCACCGCCGCCTGCCGCCGTCTGCTGCAGACCCAAGCCGAGCGCGGTGCGGCCTTTGTCGCCGAAGCCTTAACCTTGCCCGGCGAGGGCACTCTGGCCGAACTGCTGGCGGAAGTCGATCCCGACGCCCTGCACGCCGCGCGCAATGCACTGCGCCGGCACCTCGCCGAGCAGCTTGAAGGCGAGTTTTCCGGCCTCTACGCCGCGTTGACCGTGAATGAGCCTTACGCGCCGAACAGCGAACAGGCCGGCCGCCGCGCGCTGCGCAACGTCTGCCTCGGCTACCTGCTCGAACTCGCCGACGCCGCCAGCTACCGTCTGGCCGCCAGCCAATTCGCGGCTGCCGACAACATGACCGACCAGTTCGCGGCGCTGGCGGCGCTGGCCAACGTAATGGAAAACGACGGTGCCGATCCCTGCCCGCAACGCGTACAGGCGCTGGCCGATTTCTACGCGCAATGGCAGCACGAGGCGCTGGTGGTCGACAAATGGCTGCAAGTGCAATCGACCAGCCGCCGCGCCGACACGCTGGCCACGGTCCAGGCGCTGACCACGCACCCGGCCTTCGACCTCGCCAACCCGAACAAGGTCTACGCCCTGCTGCGCGCCTTCGGCGCCAACCTGGTCCGCTTCCACGCCGCCGACGGCAGCGGCTATGCCTTCATGGCCGAGCAGGTGATCGCGCTCAACGAGCGCAACCCGCAGGTCGCCTCACGCCTGGCCCGCAGTTTCGACCGCTGGAAGAAGTTCGACGCCGCCCGCCAGGCCCACGCCCGCGCCGCGCTGGAACGCATCCGCGAGCACGCCGGGTTGTCGCGCGATGTCATGGAAATTGTTACTCGTGCCTTGGCAGAATCGATATGAGCCGCAATAAACAAGCCAGTCTTTTTGCGTCGTCGCCGGACACCGCTCTTGTGCTGAGCGAGCAGTTTGCCAGTGCGGGCAAACCCGCGAACAAACAGCAGGCCAAGCTTCAGCGCCTGGTTCGTCAGATCGAGGCGCAGCGCACTGTCTTGCGGGAGTGGAGCGAATTTCACTCAGCCTTCCAGTTCAGGATCAATGCCGAAATGCTGCCCTTGCAAAAGCAGTATCAAAAATGCAACTACGAGATACTTCTTGCTATCGACAGCGCACTGAAAACACGTGGCTGGATCACCGGCAAACTGCAGCGACGCCGGGCTGCGGACTTGATTGTCGGTATCAGCGCTACATTGCTCGGGCAATACGCCGACTCCGAGTACAGCCCGGCACTCGAGAAGTTGCACGACGAGTACAGCGATCTCAGCTATGCCGAGGAGCAGGAAATGAATCGGGAGATGGAGAAACAACTCATGGCGGCAATCTTCGGCGGTGAGCCGGATGATTACTCCGACGAGATTGACGGGATTGACGAGGGCGATGCCCCGATGCCGGATTTTTCAGCAGGGCCGGCCTCCGATCCGGATATCGATTTCAGTGAGCGTCCCCGGACAAAGCGTGAGCGGGAAACCGCGAAGCTGGTCGAGGAGGCCAGCCAGTCCGTGCGCCAAGTTTTTCGCAAACTGGCCAGCACCTTGCATCCCGACCGGGAAAGCGACCCACTTGAGCGCGAGCGCAAGACTGCGATGATGCAGCGGGTCAATGAGGCTTACGCCAGAAATGACCTGCTGGGCCTGCTTTCACTGCAATTCGAGATCGAACAAATCGATACCGAACACCTGGCTACGCTCGATGAGCAAAGAACGCGGCAGTACGTCCACCTTTTCTCCGAGCAACTCAAGGAGATAAAGCAGGAAATCATCGACATCGTCTCGCCCTATCGCCAGGTGACTGGAAATTACAAGTCATCCTTCCGCCCGAAAACTGTTGAAAAGTCTTTTGCTGACCAACTTGCGACTTTCAGGCGCGATATCCAGAATCTGGAGCGGCTGTTGGTATTGTCTCGGGATAAGGCAACGATCATGTCCTGCCTGACCGAACTCGCGTGAAGCATCGAGGGCGATGGTTTGCCCTTGTGCCCGATGGTTTTCCTTGTGCCCTGTGCCATCGGCGCAGGGGCCGTTGGATACGAGGCGGCGGGAGAGGGTGAAACCCCCGCCCTCGATCAAGTTTTCGGGAGGGCGGAAAATGCGATGCGAACCGCCATGTGGCAGGCTGGATTTTGACTTTTTTTACGGTCGACCGTAAAAAAACCGATTTTTCACCCCGCATCCTCGTGGATGCGGGGGCGGTAGACGGTTTACACCTTCAGGCGTTCCATCAGTTCCTGTTCGAGACGGATGCGTCTGGAGGCGGTGCCGAGATCGCCGCCGCCAATCAGGAAGACGTCTTCGACCCGTTCGCCCAAGGTGGCGATCTTGGCGGTGTGCAGGCTGGCGCCGTGTTCGGTCAGGCTGGTGGCGACGGTGTAGAGCAGGCCCGGCCGATCGGCGGCGATCAGCGACAGGATGTAGCTGCTGCCCTTGTCGTCAGGGCGGATGCTGACTTCCGGCTTGATCGGGAAATGCTTGACCTGACGCGACAGACGGGCGGCACTCGGGGCTTCCGGCGGGGTTTGCCGGATCAGGCGGTCTTCGAGTTCGTGCTCGATGTAGGGGACCATTTCCCGGTTGCTTTCGCGGCTTTCGACGTCAAGCAGGACGAAGCTGTCGAGGGCGTAGCCGTGTGCCGTGGTGTGGATCTTGGCGTCGACGATGCTGTAGCCGGTGCGGGTGAAAAAACCGACGATGCGGGCAAAGAGGTCGGGCTGGTCCTGGGTGTAGACCATCACCTGAACGCCGTCGCCATCCGGTTGCAGACGGGCGCGCACCACCGGCTTGTCGTTGGCGATGCGGTAGTGCAGCGAGCGGGTGTGCCAGGCGATTTCCTCGGCCGAATGGCGCAGGAAATAAACCGTGTCGAGCTGTTTCCACAGGCGTTCGTGCACCGTTGCCGAGAGCGCGAAGTAGCGTAGCAGGCGCATCGCCTCGGCCTGCCGTTCGGCGATCACGCCCTGGCGGGCCGGGGCTTGCCCGCCTTCGCGCCCGAGTACGTAGAGGGTTTGCTGGTAGAGATCGGCGAGCAGCTTGCCTTTCCACTGGTTCCAGACCTTGGGGCTGGTGCCGCGGATGTCGGCGTGGGTGAGCAGGTAGAGTGCCTGCAGGTGGCGGGTGTCGCCGACCAGGGTGGCGAACTCCTCGATCACGTCGGGGTCGCTGAGGTCGGATTTTTGTGCCACCTGCGACATGGTCAGGTGCTGGCGGACCAGCCAGACCACCAGTTCGGTGTCTGCCACGGTCAACCCGTGTTTTTCACAAAAATCGCGGGCGTCGGCCGTGCCTTTCTCGGCATGATCGCCGCCGCGTCCCTTGGCGATATCGTGGAACAGCGCGGCGACGTAGAGCAGCCAGGGGCGGTCGAATTCGCTGGCGATGCGCGAGCAGAGCGGGTACTCGTGGGCGAATTCGCTCATCGTGAACCGGCGCAGATTGCGGAAAACCTGCAGGATATGCTGGTCGACCGTGTAGACGTGAAACAGGTCGTGCTGCATCTGGCCGACGATCTGCCCGAAATTGGGCAGGTAGGCGCCGAGGATGTCGAGCTGGTTCATCCGCCGGAATTCATGGACGATGCCGCGCTCGCGCTGGAACAGTTGCAGGAAGGCGGCGCGGTTGGCCGGGTCGGCGCGGAAGTCGTCGTCGATCAGCTCGCGGCTGCGCCACAGTGCACGCAGCGTGCGCGCGGTCATCCCGTGCAGGTCGGGTTGTTGCTGCATGGTGGCGAAGCACTCGAAGATCGCCGCCGGGCGTTTCACGAACAGGTTCTCGTCGCACAGGTCGAGCTGGTTGCCGATTCGCTGGTAATCGGTGTTGATCGCTTGCGGCGTCTGCTCGTTTTCCGGTGCCAGCGCGGCGCCCATTTTTTGCAGCAAGGTGTTCGAGAGCAGGGTGATCGCCTTGGCGTTGCGGTAATAGGCCTGCATCAGCTGCTCCGAGGCCCGCCGCTCCGCCGTGCTGGCATAACCGTATTGCTCGGCCAGGGTGTTCTGGTAGTCGAACAGCAGTCGGTCCTCGCGCCGGTTGGCGGTCAGGTGCAGGCGGATGCGCAGTTCGCGGACGAAGGCGGCGCAGCGTTCGGCATGTTCGCGCTCTTCGCCGGTGAGCAGGCCGCCGGCCTCGAGTTCGCGCCAGGTGGTGCCGTAGCCCGCCGCCTGGGCAATCCAGAAAATCACCTGCAGGTCGCGCAAGCCGCCCGGCGCTTCCTTGCAATTGGCTTCGAGGCTGTACGGCGTATGGTTGAAGCGCAGGTGGCGCTCCTGTTGTTCCAGCCGCTTGGCCTCGAAGAACACCAGCGGATCGAGATTGCCGCACAGGCGCTTGCGGAAGGTCGCGAACAGGCGTTCCGAACCGGTCAGCAGCCGGGCTTCGAGCAGCGAGGTCTGGACGGTGATGTCGTTGTTGGCCTCCTCGATGCACTCGGCAACGGTACGCACGCTATGGCCGATTTCCAGGCCGATGTCCCAGAAACAGCCGACCAGGCGTTCGAGCTTGTCCTGAACGCTGGCGCTGGCTTCGCGCGGGAGCAGGATCAGCAGGTCGATGTCGGACGCCGGGTAGAGCTTGCCGCGACCGTAGCCGCCCACCGCCGCCAGTGCGATGCCGAGGGGAAAATCGAAACCTGCCCACAGCTTGCAGAGCACGGCATCGACTTGCTGGCTGCGCTGACAGAGCAGGGCGGAAGTATCGCCGTCGCGGGCGAATTGTTCCTTGAGTTGGGCAAGACCGGTCTTGACCTCGTTGCGCAGCGTGGCGATATCCAGTGTCGTCGGTGCCGTTGTCATGGGGCGGTCTTCTCGGGTCGGAATGATCGAAAGGTCTGAATGTGCCGAATCAGCGGATCCAGTCGGGCCTGGCGCGGGCGCCGGCCGAGAGGGTCAGGATTTCATGGCCGGTCTCGGTCACCGCCAGGGTGTGCTCCCATTGTGCCGAGAGGCTGCGGTCCTTGGTGACGATGGTCCAGCCATCCGACATTTCGCGGATCGCCGCCTTGCCGGCGTTGATCATCGGTTCGATGGTGAAAATCATCCCCGGCAGCAATTTGGGTCCGGTGCCGGCCTTGCCGTAGTGCAGCACCTGCGGCTCCTCGTGGAACTTGGCGCCGATTCCGTGGCCGCAGAATTCGCGGACGACCGAATAGCCGTTCTTTTCGGCATGTTTCTGGATCACCGCGCCGATATCGCCGAGGAAGGCGCCGGGGCGGACGGCATTGATCCCCAGCCACATGCACTCGAAGGTGATTTCGCACAGCCGCTTGGCCTGGATCGAGCCTTCGCCGACGATGAACATGCGGCTGGTGTCGCCGTGGTAGCCGTTCTTGATCGTGGTGATGTCGATATTGACGATGTCGCCGTTCTTGAGGGCGCGATCGCCGGGAACCCCGTGGCAGACCTGCTGGTTGATCGATGTGCAGATCGACTTCGGATAGGGGCGATGGCCGGAAGGTGCGTAATTGAGCGGGGCGGGAATGCACTCCTGGACCTTGACCATGTAGTCGTGGCAAAGGCGGTCCAGCTCCTCGGTGGTGACGCCGGGCTTGACGAAAGGCTCGATGTAATCGAGCACTTCGGCGGCGAGACGCCCGGCGATACGCATTTTTTCGATTTCTTCCGGGGTCTTGATGACGATGCTCATAAGCGTTCTGGTTTGCATTGGGAACCCCGAAGGATAAATGAAGGACGTTGAATCGCAAAGAAAGCACTTGCATTGGCGGGCCATGTTCGCCGGCTCTGGCATACTCCCCGGTTTTTTGGGCGAAGGAGAAGCGGTGAAGACCTTGTTGCTTGGTTGCGATGGCCAGTTGGGCTGGCAGTTGCAGCGTTCCCTGGCGCCGCATGGCGAAGTACTTGCCTGTACCCGTCGCGAGTGCGACCTGGCCGACGGCGATGCCCTGCGGGCCTTGCTCCGGCGGGAGCGTCCGCGGGTCATCGTCAATGCGGCAGCCTATACCGCCGTCGACAAGGCCGAGAGCGAGCGCGATCTGGCCTGGGCGATCAACGCGGAAGCACCGGCGGTAATGGCCGAGGAAGCAGCGGCGTTGGGGGCGCTCCTGGTGCACTATTCGACCGATTATGTTTTTCCCGGCGACAAGGCCACGCCTTATGTCGAGACCGATGCGGTCGGCCCGCTCAATGTTTACGGGCAGAGCAAGCTGGCCGGCGAGGAAGCGATCCGGGCGCAGGCCTGCCGTTCGCTGATTTTTCGCACCAGCTGGGTTTTCGGGGCGCGCGGTCACAATTTCGTCAAGACCATCCTGCGCCTGGCAGCGGAGCGCGAGAGCCTGAACGTGGTCGATGACCAGATCGGCTCGCCGACCCCGGCCGCGATGATCGCCACCGTGACCGGCGTCGTCCTGGCCATGCTCGGGCACGGTCGCGAGATGCGGGCCGGCGAACATCGCCTCTATCACCTGGCGGCGCGGCGTCCGGTCAGCTGGTGCGAATTTGCCCGCAGCATCGTTGCCCGTGCCGCGGAAACGCCAGGCTTCGCCCTCAAGCTGACGCCAGCGGAGATTCATCCCTTGCCCTCGGTGGATTACCCGACGCCGGCGCGGCGTCCGGGGAATTCCCGTCTCGACTGCCAGCGTCTGGAGCAGGATTTCGGCCTGCGGATGCCGGATTGGGAACCCTATCTCCAGCGCATGCTGCAGCTACTGGCAATCAAGCAGCGCAACGGCTATTGAGGCTTGGGCGGCCGGAGATTTCTTGCCCGCCGCCCCGTTTTCGTACCGTCCCGTCATTGCCCGCATGGTTGCTGCCTGCCCTGTTACTGTCCGCCCTCTGTCCGCCCTATTTTGCTGCAACGGCAGCGTGCGTGCGGGGGCTGCGCTTTGTGATTTATAATTACAGCCTTTCGGGTAGCCTGCCTGGCCTTGGTGCCGGCGGGCGACGGGAAGCCGGTGGTCCGGCGCAGGGGCGATCAGCCTTGCGCGGCAGTCCGGCGCAGCCCCCGCTGCTGTAGGCCTGACGACTTTGCAAACAGCCACTGCACCGCAAGGTGCGGGAAGGCGCAAGGAAGGACGAGGGCGAGCCAGAAGACCGACCCGGAAAACAGTTGCTTCATGCTCCGGGCGGGAGTGCGGGCCGGTGGCGGCGGACCAGAGTCCGCGCCCCCGTCGGCGATCCTTCCGGGGCCTTGTCAGGTCTTGCACGCACGGAGGGTGTCGGCATGCACATCATGGAAGGTTTTCTCCCGGTCGAACACGCCGTCGGCTGGACGCTGGCGGCGGTGCCGTTCGTCGCCTGGGGCGTGCGTTCGCTGCGTCGCCAGTTCGTCGAACAGCCGGAGCAGCGGATGCTGCTCGGCGTCGCCGCTGCTTTCTCCTTCGTCTTGTCGGCGCTCAAGCTGCCGTCGGTGACCGGCAGTTGCTCGCACCCCACCGGTGCCGGGCTCGGCGCCTTGCTCTTCGGGCCGGCGGCGATGGTCCCGGTCGGCCTGGTGGTGCTGCTGTTCCAGGCCCTGTTGCTGGCGCACGGCGGGCTGACCACGCTTGGCGCCAACCTGTTCTCGATGGCCATCGTCGGCCCCTTCGTCGCCTACGGCGTCTTCCGCCTGGCGCGCCGCCTCGGCCTTTCGCTGGCGGTGGCGGTGTTCGCCGCTGCCTGCCTCGGCGACCTGGCAACCTATGTCACCACCTCGCTGCAGCTGGCCTGGGCCTTCCCCGATCCGGCCGGCGGTTTTGCCGCGTCCTTCGCCAAGTTCGCCGGCATCTTCGCGCTGACCCAGATTCCGCTGGCGATCAGCGAAGGCCTGCTGACCGTGGTCGTGGTCAATGCGCTGGCCCGCTTCAATGCCGACGAACTGCGCCAGCTCAAGCTCTTTGCCCGCGAAGTGAATGCCGAGGTGAAGGCATGAGCGCCAAGGAAGTGCTGGCCCCGGAGCAGCATCCGCCGGGCAAGGGCAAGAATTCGCTGCTGCTGCTCGCGGTCGCCTTGCTGACCGCCTTGCCGCTGTGGCTGTACCAGCCGGAAGAGGGCGAGGAAGCCTTTGCCGGTGCCGACAACAAGGCGCAGGCGCAGATTACCCAGATCGCGCCGGACTACCAGCCCTGGTTCAAACCCCTGCTCGAACCGGCCAGCGGCGAGATTGCCTCGCTGCTGTTCGCGCTGCAGGCGGCGCTTGGCGCCGGCGTGCTCGGTTACTGGCTGGGCGCGGCGGTGACTCGCGAGCGGTTGAAGAAGGAGCGGGCCGCTGAGTTGGCTGCCGAGTTGACGGACGACTGGGCCCAAGCCCGGGAAAACCCCGGAAAAACGAGCATTTCCACGGTCGACCGTGAAAATCCGCAAAAACCGGCACCAAAGCCGCCGGCAGCGGCGCTGCACCAGCCCGCTGCCGCCTCCGGGCAAGCTGCCGACGGTGATGCGTGCTGATTGAGCAGGCGGCGTATGCCAGCCGCTGGCGGCCGGTTTGTCCCGGCGCCAAGGCGGCGTTCGCGTTGGCCGGGTTGATCGCCGCTTTCGTCGCGGCGACGCCAGCCGCCGCGCTGCTGGTCGCCGCCTTGCTGGCGCTGGCGGCGGTCGCCGGGGCCGGTGTCGCTCTCGGCTTGTACCTGCGGGTGGCACTGCCGGCGACCGGGTTTCTTGCCTTGTCCTGCCTGTCGCTGCTGGTGTCGCTGGCCGGTGACGGCAGCGGTGGCATCGTCTGGCAGCTGGCCCCCGATGCCGCGCCGCGCATCGCCGAACTGGCGGCACGTTCGCTGGCCGCATTGGCGGCGATGCTGTTCCTGGTGCTGAGCACGCCGCTCTCCGACCTGATCGTGCTGCTGCGCCGCTTGCGTGTGCCGGAGGTGCTGCTCGATCTGATGGTGCTCTGCTACCGGATGCTTTTTGTATTTTCCGAAGCTCTCCACGACACGCTGACCGCGCAACAGGCACGGCTGGGCTTTGTCTCGACCCGGCGCAGCCTGCATACGCTGGGTCTGCTCGCCGCCAGCCTGGCGGCGCAGGTGTGGCTGCGCGCCCGCCACTTGCACCTGGCGGCACTGGCGCGCAACGGCGACGGCCCCTTGCGCTTCCTGCCGCGCGAATTCCCTGCCGCCCGCCGCGAGCTGCGCATCGCGCTCGTCGCCGGCCTGCTGCTGCTCGTCGTCGCCTGGGCCGGGGGGCGGGCATGAGCGGGGCAGGGGGCATGGGCGAGGCTTTGCTGCGCCTGGTCGAGGTCGATTATCGCTACGCCGGCAGGCAGCAAGGCGATAGCGGCCAAGTCAGCGGACAAGTCGGTGACCAGGCTTGCAGCCAGGCGGCCGGCGGCGGCCTGGCCGGCTGTTCGCTGGCGCTGGCGCGCGGCAGCCGCAATGTGTTGCTCGGCGCCAACGGTTCGGGCAAGACGACGCTGCTGTTGCACGCGATCGGCCTCCTGCAGCCGCAATCGGGTCATCTTGAATTCGCTGGCCAGCCGCTCGATTACGGCCGTGCCGGTCTCGCCGCCCTGCGTCGGCGGGTCGGGCTGGTCTTCCAGAACCCGGACCGCCAGTTGTTTTCGGCCAGCGTTGTCGAGGATGTCTCGTTCGGCCCGCTCAATCTCGGGCTCGATACCGCAACGGTCCGCCAGCGCGTGAGCGACGCCTTGCACGCGGTCGCGATGGCCGATTACGCTGAGCGGCCGGTGCACCAGCTCAGTTTCGGCCAGAAAAAGCGGGTCTGCATCGCCGGCGTACTGGCGATGGAGCCTGAGCTGCTGCTGCTCGACGAACCGATGGCCGGGCTCGATGCGGCCATGCAGGCGGAACTTCTGGCGGTACTCGACGGTCTGTCGGCGCGCGGCATCACCGTGCTGCTGTCCACCCATGATGTCGATTTCGCCTATCGCTGGGCCGATGCGATCCATCTGCTGGTGGCCGGGCGTTGTGCTGCGTCGTTCGCCGCTGTCGACCTGCCGACTCACGCCGCCAGCTTGCAGGCTGCTGGGCAGCCGCTGCCGGCGGTGCTGGCGCTGCAACAGGCGCTGGTCGCGCACGGCGTGCTGGCGGCAAGCGCCGAGGTGCGCAGCCTCGACGCCTTGCTTGGCGCCTTGGGGCCGGGCGGGGCGCCAAGCCGGGGGCAGGGCGGATGAACGACTCCCGCAATCCCGTCGCGGTCCTTGGCCGACTAGCCGGAAAAATCCCGTTTTTCACGGTCGACCGTGAAAAACAGCCAAAAAACGGGCCGGTGCCGACTGTGGCGCCGGGTTTCCCTCTTCATCTTTAAGGGCTCATCGAAGCGATGTCTGGAAAAATCTGGTTTGTCGGCGCCGGTCCTGGCGATCCCGACCTGATCACCGTCAAGGGCCGCAAATTGCTCGAACAGGCGGGCGCCGTGCTCTTCGCCGGTTCGCTGGTCGATCAGGCGGCAACGCTGTACGCGCCGGAAGGCTGCGAGATTCGCGACTCCAAGGACATGACCCTGGAGGAAATGACCGACTGGCTGATCGCCGCGACCGCCAAACACGAAACGGTGATCCGCCTGCAGACCGGCGACCCCGGCCTCTACGGCGCGCTGATCGAAATGACCCGGCCGCTGACCGCCGCCGGCATCGAATGGGGCGTGATCCCCGGCGTCTCGTCGGCGATGGCGTCGATGGCCGCCGCCGGCGAAACCCTGACCCTGCCGGAAATCACCCAGACGGTGATCCTCACCCGCGTCGCCGGGCGTACCCCGATGCCGCCGGGCGAGGAACTCGAAGCCTTGGCTGCGCACAAGACCACGCTCTGCATCTACCTCTCGATCACGCTGCTGCACAAGGTCCAGGAGGCGCTGCTGGCTGCTGGCTGGAGCGAGGACGCACCGATTCTGGTGGTGCAGAAGGCGAGCTGGCCGGGCGAGGAAAAGATCGTGCGCGGCACGATCAAGGACATCAAGCGCAAGTGCCAGGACGAGAAGATCGCCAGCCAGGCAATGATCGTCGCCAGCCCGACCCTGGGCGCCGCCGACTGGCCCGACCTGATCCGCTCCAAACTCTACGACCCGACTTTCGGCCATCGCTTCCGAAAAGCAACCGCTGGCTGATAGTCATTGGTCATTGGTTGCCAGCCAGATCAACCGCTAACAAGCAATGACCGTCGACTAAGAGCTAATGACTGACAACTAACAGCTAACAACGCACATGAACGACACCACCATCCTCCTCGTCGGCCACGGTTCGCGCGGCCGCGAGGGCAACAAGGAAACCATCAACTTCGCCGCCCAGTGGCGCGAACAGCACCCGGACTGGCGGATCGAGGTCTGCTTCATCGAGCACGCCGAAGTGCTGCTCGACGAAGGCTTGGACCGCGCCGCCAAGGGCGCGAAGAAGGTGATCGCGATTCCCTTCATCCTGAATGCCGCCGGCCACGTCAAGATGGAACTGCCGCACGCGCTGGAAGAGGCGCGCGAGCGCCATCCCGGCGTCGAATTCATCGTCACCCGCCATCTCGGCATGGGCCGCGAGGTCTTCGCGGTGCTGCAAAACCAGCTCGACCGGCTGATGAAGCAGCTGGCGATGCCCGATCCGATGACCACCGGCGTCATCCTGCTCGGGCGCGGTTCGTCCGATGCCGGCGCCAACGGTGAACTGGCCAAGATGGCGCGCTGGATTTTCGAGGACAACGACCACGAACTGGTCGACCTGGCCTTCACCGGCGTCACCTGGCCGCGTCTGGAAACCGTCGTCCAGCGCCAGGTCAAGCTAGGCATGATGCAGATCGCGATTGTCCCGGTCTATTTGTTTACCGGTGTGCTGATCGAGCGGATCAAGGAGCAGGTCGAGCGCCTGCAGCGCCAGTACCCGCAAGTCAGCTTCGCGCTCGGCACGCATTTCGGCTTCGATCCCGGTATTTTCACGCTGCTCGATAGCCGTATCGACGCCGGTGCGCTACCCGAGGGACGGATGCTCGAATGCGACGGCTGCAAATACCGCGAGGCCGCCGAGGACGAGCATCTGCACGACCACAGCCACACCGCGCTGGCCGTCAAGGACCAAGGCAAGGCCTGCGGCCATCGTCACGATCACCACCATCATCATCACGATTGTTCCCACAAACACAATTGATCCGGGAGTCTCGCCATGCGCATCAACACCAGTACCAACACCGTTACCGAACAACTGACCGAAGCGGGTCGTGCCATTGAACACGATTCTTTCGCCATCATCGACGCCGAAGCCGGCCCGCATGACTACACCGACGAGCAATGGCCGCTCGTCCGCCGGATGATCCACGCCAACGCCGATTTCGAGTTCAACGGCCTGACCGCCTTTCACCCGGAGGCGATGACCGCCGGCATGAACGCGGTGCTGCAAAGCAAGCAGCGGGGTGGCACGCCCATCGTTGCCGACGTCGAAATGATCTGTGTCGGCCTCTCCAAGCCGCGCCTGGCCCACTTCGGCCTGAGCACCCATCACTACATTTCCGACGCCGACGTGATCGAAGCCGCCAAGGCGGTCAACAGCACCCGCGCCGTGCAGGCGATGCGCAAGGCACAGCGCGAGGGCAAGCTCGACGGCGCCATCGTCGGCATCGGCAATGCACCGACCGCGCTGATCGAACTGGTCCGCCTGATCAAGGAAGAAGGCGTGCGCCCGGCGCTGGTGATCGCGATGCCGGTCGGCTTCGTCTCCGCCGCCGAGTCCAAGGACTTGATGATGACCGTCAACGAAGTGCCCTGGGTGGCGATCAAGGGCCGCAAGGGCGGCTCGACGCTGGTCGTCGCGGCGATCCACGCCATGCTGTCGCTGGCCGAGGCCGAGCAGAAAAAGGCGGATTGATGAGCAGTGAAAACAAGGTCGGCCACGCCAGCGCGCCGGAAAAAGTGCGTAAAGGCGATGCCAAGCGCGAACGCGGCAACCGCACCGGCTTCACCACCGGCGCCTGTTCGGCCGCTGCCGCCCGCGCCGCGACCCTCGGCCTGCTCTACAGCGAAGTGCCGGAAACGGTCGTTTGCCGTCTGCCCAACGGCAACGACCAGGAATTCGCGGTGATCGAAGGCTGCGTCGAGGAAGTGGCCGGCTACGCCAACGCGGTGATCGTCAAGGACGCCGGCGACGATCCGGACGCGACCCACGGCGCGCACATGACCGCCGAAGTGCGGATTCTCAAGCACCGCGCCGGCGAGGTCGTGCTCAAGGGCGGCCCCGGCGTCGGCACGGTGACCAAGGAAGGTCTCGGCCTCGAAGTCGGCGGCCCGGCGATCAACCCGGTGCCGCGGCGCAACATCATCGACAACGTGCGCGCCGCCGGCGGCGAACTGCTCGAACACGACGGACTGGAAGTGACCATTTCGGTGCCGGGTGGCGAGGAGATGGCGAAAAAGACGCTCAACGCCCGCCTCGGCATCCTCGGCGGCATCTCCATCCTCGGCACCACCGGCATTGTCCGCCCCTATTCGACTGCCGCCTTTCGCGCCAGCGTCGTGCAGGCGGTCGACGTCGCGGTTAACCAGGGGCAGGCGCACCTGGTGTTCACCACCGGCGGGCGTACCGAAAAATTCGCCATGCGCCAGTTGCCCGAACTCGACGAATCCTGTTTCGTGCAGATGGGCGACTTCGTCAAGGCGGCGTTTGCCAGTGCGCTCAAGCGCGGCGTTGCCAGGGTGACCGTCGGTGCCATGGTCGGCAAGCTGACCAAGATGACTCAGGGCCTGGCCGTGACCCACGCCTGGAAGGCCGAGATCGACCGCAACGTCCTCGCCGAGTCGGCACGCGCGGTCGGCGCCCCGGACGAGTTGATCGAGGCAATCCGCAGCGCCGAAACCGCGCGTTTCGCCGCCGAAAAACTGGCTGCGCTCGGGTTGACCGTGGATTTCCACAAACAACTGGCGAAAAAGGCAATCAAGAGCCTCAAGAGCAAGTATCCCGGTGCCTACCACCTGGCGGTGCTGGTCTGCGACTTCGAGGGCAACTTCATTTGCCGTGTGGACGAAGAAGAAGCCCAAGGGGAGGCAGCCCTGTGAGCGCCAAGCTATTCATCATCGGCATCCTCGACGACGGCTGGGCCGGGCTGGGCGATGCCGCCCGCCAGGCGCTGACCGGGGCCGGGCTGATCATCGGCGTCGGCCGCACGCTGGAACTGGTCAAGGCGCAGTTGCCGTTAGTCGAAACCCGCGACATGGACGGCGCCCTGACCAAGAGCCCGGCGTGGATTCAGGCTGCGCGGGCCGAAGGGCAATCCGTTGCCGTGCTGGCGACCGGCGACCCGCTCTGCCACGGCATTGCCAGCTATCTGCTGGGCAAGCTCGGGCGCGACGGGGTGGAAATTCTGCCGGCGCCGTCGACCCTGCAGATCGCCTTTGCCCGCTGGCAGCAGCCTTGGCAGGACGTGAGCATCGCCTCCTGCCACAGCAAGGATGCCGGCGAATGGACGCTGGGCGCGACGCCCGAACACGGCCTGTACCCCTTGATGCGGGCGATTGCGCTGAATCGCCGGGTGTTCGCCTTCACCAGCCCGGAAAACGACCCGGCGCGGTTGGCGCGGGCGCTGCTGACGGCCGGCTATGGTGATGAGGTGACCCTGTCGGTCGCCAGCCGCCTGCTGCTGCCCGACGAAAGCGTGCACACCGGCTTATCCACGGTCGACGCCGCGCAAATGCAATTTCCCGAACCCAGCGTGGTGCTGGTCGAACGCAAGGATCTGGAGCGCGGCCCGCATTTTGGGCTGGATGACCTCGATTACATCCAGCGTTCGCCGGAAAAAGGCCTGATCACCAAGCAGGAAGCCCGCGCCTTGTCGCTGGCCAAGCTGCGGCTCAAGGCCGACAGCATCGTCTGGGACATCGGTGCCGGCTCCGGCTCGGTCGGCCTCGAATGCGCCCGCGTCGCCGCGCACGGCCACGTCTGGGCGATTGAAAAGAACGAGGGCGACGCCGCCAATGCGCGCGCCAACGCCGCCAAATTCCGCGTCGGCAACTACACCCTGTGCGAAGGCAAGGCGCCGGCACGGCTCGACACCTGGCCCGACCCGGACGCAGTCTTCATCGGCGGTTCGGGCGGCGAACTCGGCGAGCTGATCAAGCTGATCCTCGGTCGGCTCAAGCCCGGCGGCCGCCTGGTGATGAACTTCGTCACCCTGGAAAACCTGGCCACCGCGACGACCACGCTGAAAAACCTCGGCGCCGGCTGGGACGTGGTGCAGCTACAGGCCAGCCGCAGCCAGCCGATTCTCGACATGCACCGGATGGCGGCACAAAACCCGGTGTGGGTGGTGACCGCCTGGCTGGGCGAGGCGGCGGTAACGCAGATTGTCGATTGTAGTAACATACCTTCATCTTCTGCCGTTTGAGGTGTGCCATGACCATCACGACCTTCTCCAGCCGCCAATTCAATCAGGATGCCAGCAAGGCCAAGCGTGCCGCCGAGGTGGGTCCGGTTTTTATTACGGATCGTGGCCGTCCGGCGCATGTCTTGCTGACCTACAGTGAGTATCAGCGCCTGACCGGCCAGGGCGCGCGGATTGCCGATCTGTTGGCGTGTCCGGGGAGTGAGGACATTGATTTGCCTTTGCCGGCATCCGGTGAGTTGGCTCGTGCGGCTGATTTTTCATGACGTATCTGCTCGATACCAACGTCGTTTCGGAATTACGCAAAGTTCGTAGCGGCAAAGCCGACGCGCAGGTCGCGCGGTGGGCGGAAAGCCTGCAGGTTGCCGACTTGTTCATTTCCGTGATCACCGTGCAGGAGCTTGAGATCGGTGTGCGCCAGGTGGAACGGCGTGACGACAAGCAAGGGCAGATACTGCGCGACTGGCTTGATCACCACGTTCTGCCCGCTTTTGCCGGACGCATCCTGGCTGTGGATCTGGCCGTGGCCCAATGCAGTGCGCAGTGGCATGTGCCGGACCCTCGCCCGTTTCGCAACGGCTTGATCGCAGCGACGGCCAAGGTCCACCACATGACCGTGGTGACGCGCAATACCGCCGATTTCAGCGGGATCGGGGTGAACTTGCTTAATCCCTGGCTACCCATCGCCGAACTTGAACATTAACCCTCGACTGAGTTTTTACATGACTGAACAAAAACGCTACGGCAAACTGATCGGCGCCTCACTCGGCCCCGGCGACCCCGAACTGATCACCCGCCGCGCCTGGAGCGTGCTGCAATCCGGCGCCCGCTGGCTCTACCCGGTGAAAAAGGCCGAGGAATCCTCCTACGCCCTGTCGATAGTCGAGCGCGGCGGCATTACCGTGCCGGGCGATGCGGTCGAACTGGTGTTTCCGATGACCCGCGACGCCGAAATCCTGGCCAAGGCCTGGGCGCGCGCTGCGACCCAGACCGTCGAGCTGCTCGCCGACGGCCGCGACCTGGTCTTCCTGGTCGAAGGCGACGCCTCAACCTTCGCCACCTTCGGCCACCTCGCCCGCGTCGTCCGCGAGCTGGTTGCCGAGGTTGAGGTCGAAACTATTCCCGGCGTCTCGTCCTTCGCCGCCGCTGCTGCGAGCACCGGCGTGACCCTGGCCGAGGAAGACGAAACCTTCGCCATCATTCCCGCCAACTACGGTGTCGAGGTGATCAACCACCTGCTCGACGAGTTCGACACGCTGGCGCTGCTCAAGGTCAAGCCGCTGGTCGATGAAGTGGTCGAACTGCTCGAACAGCGCGAACTGCTGGCGACCTCGGTCTTCGTCGAGAAGGTCGGCTCGCCGGACGAGCGCATCGTCCGCGACGTCGCCAGCCTCAAGGGCGAGAAGGTCAATTACCTGTCGCTGATGCTGGTCCAGAACCCCAAGCGCGAGCGCGGCGAACTGCGCCGTGGCTGCCGCAAGCGCAAGGCCGCGCAGGACGGCAGCGACACGGTCGACGCCTGAAAAACTCAAAAACCAACAACAATCCCCAACCCCAACCCACAGAGAACACAGAGCATGAAAATCGCCGTCGTCTCCATTACCAAGCACGGCATCGCGCTGGCCGGCCAGGTCGTGGCCGCGCTGCCCGGTGCTCAGCTCTTCTGCCCGGAAAAATTCCGTGCCGAAGGCGAAACTGCGGTTTTGCCACACTCGCCGGGCGTGACCCACTGCTACGAAGGCAAGGTCGGCGACCAGGTGCCGGCGCTGTTCGCCGCCTTTGACGGCATCGTCGCCATCGTCTCGCTCGGCGCCGTCGTCCGCCTGATCGCGCCGCACCTGAAGAACAAGGAAACCGATCCGGCGGTAGTGGTCATCGACGAAGCCGGCAAGTTCGTGATCCCGGTCCTCTCCGGCCACCTCGGCGGTGCCAACGCGCTCGCTGGCCACCTTGCCGCTGCGCTCGGCGCGCAGGCGGTGCTGACCACTGCCTCGGACGCCCGCGAAACCATCGCCGTCGACCTTCTCGGCCGCGAACTCGGCTGGCAGCACCAGGCCAGCCACGACGAAATCGTCCGCTGCAGCGCCGCGATGGTGAACGACGAGCCGGTCGCGCTGGTCCAGGAAGCCGGCGCGCGCGACTGGTGGGCGAACCACGCCAACGGCCGCAAAGGCCCGCTGCCGGCCAATGTCACGCTGTTCGAGCGGCTCGAAGCGGTCGATCTGGACCGCTTCGCCGCCGTGCTGTGGATCGCCGAGCGCGAGATGCCGGCGGAACTGGCGGCCAGGCTCGCCGGGCGGCGGGTGATTTATCGGCCATGACAATCGGCATGATCGCTTTGCCACCGCTGTTTTCCGCCGTTGACCGGCGGCTGACTTTCTTTGCTTCGCCAAAGAAAGTCAGCAAAGAAAGGCGACCCCTGCGTTCGCGCCGGGCCGCTGGCCCGGTCCCCTGCGCTGCTCGTCTGGCCGGGGGGCTGGCTAAACTCGCCTGCGGCTCAAACACCGCCAGCCCACTTCCCCCGGCCAGCCTGCACTGCTCGGCGCTTGCGAAGGGGGAGAGGGGGCTTCGTAGAGAACTCGGCGGGTGGGGTTGTGGCTGGGGAGGTCGGGTATGAACCTCGCCCTCGGCCTTGGCTGCGACCGTAACACCCCGGCGGCGACGATCCAGCAGGTGATTGACGAAGCGCTGGCACAAGCCGGGGCGACGCTGGCTGACGTGCGGGCCGTTGCCTCCATCGACCTCAAGGCCGACGAGATCGGCCTCGCCGAGGTCGCCGCCGCCAACGGCTGGACCATCCGTTTTTACCCGGCGGCCGAGTTGTCCACGGTCGACGTGCCAAATCCCTCGGAAACCGTGCGCAAGTACACCGGCACGCCGTCGGTGTCGGAAGCGGCGGCGATTCTCGTCGCCGGCACCGACCAGCGCCACCTGATTATTGAAAAACACAAGCTGCGCGGCCCGGATGGGCGGAATGCGACGGTTTCCATTGTCCGCATGCCCTGCTGACGCGCCTCTTCACTTTTACTCTCGACTGAACACCATGAACGCACCTGAAAACACCGTAAAACCCGGCAAGATCATGCTTGTCGGCCTTGGCCCCGGCAGCCAGGACCATCTGACCGCCCGCGCCCGGGCGGCAATTGCCGAAGCCGATACCGTGATCGGCTACGTCACCTACATCCGCCTGGTTGCCGACCTGGTTGAAGGCAAGGAGGTGATCAAAAAGGCGATGACCGAGGAGCTGGACCGCGCCATCGAGGCACTCGACCGCGCCCGCCAGGGCAAGAAGGTGGCGTTGATTTCCTCCGGCGATGCCGGGGTGTACGGCATGGCCGGGCCAACCTTCGAGGTATTGTTCCAGGCCGGCTGGACGCCGCCCGATGGTGAAAATGGCGAGATCGAGGTCGAGATCATCCCCGGCGCATCGGCGCTCAACACCTGCGCTGCCCTGGTCGGCGCCCCGCTGACCCACGATTTCTGCGCCATTTCGCTGTCCGATCTGCTCACCCCGTGGCCGACCATCGCCCGCCGCCTCGATGCGGTGGCCTACGCCGATTTCGTCGTCGCCCTTTACAACCCCAAGAGCGGCCGCCGCACCCAGCAGATCGTCGAGGCCCAGCGCATCTTCCTGCGCCACCGCGACCCGCAGACCCCGGTCGCCATCGTCAAGTCCGGCTACCGCCCCAAGCAGCGTATCGAACTGACGACGCTGGAGAAGATGAACGAGGCCGACATCGGCATGCTGTCCACGGTGCTGATCGGCAATTCCAACACCTTCATCCAGCACGGACTGATGGTCACTCCGCGCGGCTACGCCAACAAGTACGCGGTGGAAGAGGGCGAGCGCAACACCCGGGACGGCGAACAGGCCGGACGCTCGCTATCTACCGGCCTCGGTGGCTGGGTCGCCACGATTCAGGCCAGCGGCAGGAGTGCCGCCGAGTTGGCCGCCGAATACCGTCTGCCGGAGGATTACATCGCCGCCGTGCTGCAGAGCGAATATCTGCCGGATACGGCGGAAGATGAGGAAGGCGGAAACTGAGGTCCCCGCGCCTGGGCTGCGCGCGGACCCCACCTGGCGCCAGCGCATCGAGATGTTCACGTCCGGGTGCCTGCGTGCGCCGGCACGACAGGCGGTCGTGCGGAAACGAGATATCGCGGTGTGAGTCCCCCGATCAGGCAGACCGACTCTTTCCACGGTCCGAGTCCGTGCGGCAGCGTCACGAGGACGCGTTCGCGGTTCACCGCGTACTGGTCGCGGCAGTCATCGAGCGTTGCGGGTTTCGCCATCAGGATCCAATCCTTTCCTTGCGCAAGTGCCCGGCCAATTCCTTGGCTCGGCCCTCTCCGCGCAGGAGATCGAGATAGACCTGGACCGGACTGGCCAAGCAAACGCCGCCAACGTTTTGCCGGAACAGCAGTTCCCCCGCCGACTTCGTCTCGATGACCGCGAAGTTCGCCCCTTCGTTGACGACACGCGCACCCAGCTCAGCCATTGCCGTCTCGGCACTGGTGTTGGGTAGCAGTCGAACTCGCATCTGTACAGTCAGTGCCTCATGCCGAGTCGCTGCTATCCGGCTTCGATGCGAGCGGCGTACATGGCGAATATTTCTGTCCGGTAGAGGTGTCGGGGCGATGCAAGAGCCATGGTGGGAGTCGCCGACGGGTGAAACCAGTCCTGGATATTCTTTTGGCATCATGTCAGACTAGGGTTTTCCAAATGGAATAACCCTGGGGCTCGCCCGGCGACCAGCCTGGAATGAAGTTCCACCTACCGGGAGCAGGCCGGGCAATGCGCCGCTTCATTTCTGGACATGGCTTCCTCGCAGCCCTGCGCCGGCTGCGTGTTTCCGCTTTCTCATCTCCGCTCCTTCCATCGTCGTCGCCCTCTCCGCCAAAGCCGCCGTCGGGCTTGCCCGTCGTCCTGCCGGCGCTGGCCTGGGCCGCCGGTATCCTCCTGCTGCAGGCACAGCCGGTTCTTCCCGTCCTCCCCTGGTCCTGGGGGCTGCTGGCGCTACCCGGCTTGCTCCCGGGGCGGCAAGGGCGGCCCGCTCCCACCTGGCGCCTGCTGCTGGCGGTCTTTCTCCTCGGCTTCGCCTGGAGCGGCTGGCGGGCCGAACTGCGGCTTGGCGAACGCCTCGATCCCGCGCTTGAAGGGGTTGATTTGCACGTCGTCGGCCTCGTTGCTGCCTTGCCGCAGGAAAACGAGCGCGGGCAGCGCCTGGAATTTGCCCTGGAAAGCCTGTCGACCGTGGCTGACGGCGAAATTCCCGCCACTCGGGCCGGTTTGCCGCCACGCATCCTGCTCAACCATTACCGGCGTCCAGCCGCAGGCGATGCCGGCCCGCTCCGGGGGGCGGAGGCCGGCAAATCGGAGCCCGTCTTTCGCGTTGGCGAACGCTGGCGTTTGACCATTCGTCTCAAGCAGGCCCATGGCAACGCCAATCCAGGCAGTTTCGACTACGAAGCCTGGCTCTTCGAGCGCGGCCTGCGTGCCACCGGCTATATCCGCCCCGGGGCACCCGGCCAGACACCGCAACGCCTGGCCGAATTCGTCTCCCAACCCTGGCTGCACATCGAACGCTGGCGCGAGCATATCCGCACCCGGATGCAGAACGCCCTGCCGCAAGCGGATTACCCGGCCATCGGCATCCTGGTGGCGCTGGCCATCGGCGACCAGCGGGCAATCGCGCCTGCCGAATGGCAGATATTCAGCCGTACCGGCACCACCCACCTGATGAGTATTTCCGGGCTCCATGTCACCATGCTGGCCGCCCTGGTCGGTGCGCTCGTCGCCGCTATCTGGCGCCGCTGGCCCTTTCTCGCCCTGCGTTGGCCGGCCCAGCGGGCGGGAATGGCCGCTGCCGCTGCCGCCGGTGTCGGCTACGCCTTGCTCGCCGGATTTTCCGTCCCGGCCCAGCGTACCGCCTGCATGCTGCTCATCGCCGCACTGGCCGCCCTCGGCAAACGCCAGCCCGCGCCTTCGCGCATCCTGGCCCTGGCCCTGCTCGCCGTCCTCATCCTCGACCCATGGGCGGTGCGGGCGCCGGGTTTCTGGCTCTCCTTCGGCGCCGTTGCCGCCCTTTTCTGGATTGCGCGCACGCCCACCGCCACAGCCGGCTGGCAGCAGGGACTCGGGGCCTGGGGGCGGACGCAATGGGCGGCGACTCTCGCCTCGCTACCCGTCGTACTACTCGTTTTTCAGCAACTATCCCTGGTATCGCCCCTGGCCAATGCCCTCGCCATTCCCCTGGTCAGCTTTGCCATTGCCCCCTTGGCCCT
Organism: Azonexus sp.; assembly: GCF_023150235.1. Lineage (GTDB taxonomy): Bacteria > Pseudomonadota > Gammaproteobacteria > Burkholderiales > Rhodocyclaceae > Azonexus. The sequence continues at coordinate 6,612 of NZ_JAKLLH010000012.1, read as the reverse complement.
GGTCGCGGCGTTTCTCGGCGACAACCTGCCGGGAAACGCCGCCCTCTTGCTCGCTCATGCCTTGCTGTCGGGACTGCTGCAATTCCTTGCCTTCTGTGCCAAAGCCCCCCTCTGGCAGCCTCCGGCGCCGCCCTGGCCGGTGGCTGCCTTGGCCGCCCTTGGCGTCCTCGTCGCGCTTCTCCCGCGCGGCCTGCCCGGGCGCGGCCTGGGATTCTGCCTGCTATTGCCCGCGCTCTACTGGCCGGCACCCCGTCCGCCCACCGGTGCCGCCTGGATCGACGTGCTCGATGTCGGCCAGGGGCTCTCCGTCGTTGTTCGCACCGAGCACCACAACCTGGTCTACGACCCCGGCCCGCTCTACGGCCCGGAAGCCGATGCCGGCGAGCGCGTCTTGCTGCCATTTTTGCGTTTTTCCGGCGTCGACCGTGTGCACCGCCTCGTCGTCAGCCATCGCGATAGCGACCACGCCGGCGGCACCGCCTCGCTCCTCGCCGCACTGCCCGTCGACGATCTCCGCAGCTCATTCGCGCCGCAAGCCGCTCAACGCTGCCGGGCCGGCGAAGAATGGCAATGGGACGGCGTCGACTTTGCCTTTCTTCACCCTGCAGCGGCGGCTTACACGGTCGACGGGCAAAAAAGGCAAAAAACCAACCATTTATCCTGCGTGCTACGTATCGCCGCCGCTGGTCGCGTCCTGCTGCTGACCGGCGACATCGAAGCCGCCGACGAAATCGGCCTGCTTGCCAGCGCTCGGCAAAAACTGCTCGCCGACATCCTGCTGGTGCCTCATCACGGCTCCAGAACCTCTTCCACCCCGGCCTTCATCGCCGCCGTTGCCCCTTTGCACGCCATTTTCACCGTTGGCTACCGCAATCGCTTCGGTCATCCCAAACCCGAAATCCTCAGCCGCTACACCCCCCACGGCACCCGACTCTGGCGCAGCGACCGCGACGGCAGAATCAGCATCCAACTGGAAAGAGGAGGCAGCAAAGTCGACGCCTACCGGAATGAAGCGAGGCACTATTGGCAGCGAGAGTGGCTGAACGGCGCCAGCGGCTGAGTTTCCTGCTTACCCTGTCTTGCCGCTTAGCGCCCAAACCGGAACTCGGTGATCATGTTTTGATCGGTAACCGTTTGCAATGGACGAGGGAAAATATCGGCAATCTGGCGCAATTCGATGAATTTGATGGTCGCCAGCTGTGTACGTGCCTTTTCGTACGCCTCAGTCGCGGGAAGGAGCGGCTGACCATTCAGCTTGAATTGCTGCAAACGCTCGCTGAGATAAGGTAGTTGTTGGCGGAAATCGTGTTCAGCCGCATAGACGAAGTTCCTGAACAAATAGGCATGGGGAAAAACCTCGGCCGCTGTCCTGAAGGCATCGTAGGAAGCAGTCGTATTGAAGGCAAGCATGCCGCCGGGTGCCAGCGAACCCCGCATCAACTCCATCATTTCCACGGAGAGAAGATTGGTGATGTTGGCCCGCCAATGGAAGGTGGTGTTCATCACGATCAGGTCGAATTGCGCATGACTACGGCGTAGCCAGCGGCGTCCATCGTCGATGTGCAGTTTCAGCCTGGGATCGTCGAGCAGTGGCGCCAGATGCGGGTAGGCGCGGATCATCTCGATATAGCCAGGATTGATCTCGACCACATCAATGCTTTCGACACCAGGAATTGCGCCGATGATGCGCGTCCACGCTCCCGAAGACAGACCGATGACCAGAACCCGCTTGGGCGTCGGATGCAGGCCGTACAAGAGATAGGCCCTGTCGATCATGTTGCTGTTGCGGATCAGATCGATATTGGTCTTCCCGTCGTAAATATTGCCACCGAAAACAGTATCCTCATCGCCGGTCGTGGCTACCGAATGCACGATGCCGTGGCGGTTTTCGATCAGCATGCGCAGCCTTCCGCCCTCGGTATGTGCCAGTCGGTGCATGAGCAGGCTACCTGCGGACTGTAGGGCAGGGAAACTCAACAGGCCGGCCAATCCCAGTGCCAATCCTGCGCTTGCAATACGTATCCGCCCATCTTTCAGGCTGAATGACAGGGGAGGAAGTGCCGCGAGAAAACAGAGAAGACCTAGTAATTGCAAACTCGTGCCGGAGGAAAAATGATCCAGCAAGAGCAATCCCGTGACCAGCGGACCGAGCGTGGCCCCCAGGATATTGGAGAAATAAGTTCGTGAAACCGAGCGTCCCAACGTATCGCCTTGGCTTGAGCCCAAATGGTGAACGATGGGAAAAAGCATTCCTTTCAGCGTTGCGCCCAGCAAGATCAACAACAGCATCGAGAGCGATGCAAGAGGAACTTGATGGATGCTGGCAATCAGTGTTGGCAACAGCAACAGGAGTGAACCTGCTGCCAGCAGCAACCAGGCAGCTGTTGCCGGTGTAGCCAGTTTCCGCTCCGATAGCCGCTTGCCTAGTAGCGCACCGAGGGCTATGCCGCCGAGAAAAGCCGTCAATACCTGAGCAAATGCGCGGGGAGTGCTCTCAAAAGCAAAACCAACGATGCGGACCCAGAGAATTTCTTCTGAGAGACTGACGAAACCGGTACAAAACGAGAGAAACCAAGCCAGTCGTATCATTTTCCTTCTGCCCTGAAAGAAAAACCCACCACGCCGGCAACCGAAAAATTAATCGCTGCAGCAAGATAAATTGTCTGATCAAGCTCGATGAAGTGGAATAGCCAGAATGCTGTCAGACTGCAGCCCAGCATCGCACCCAGGGTGTTCAGGGCGTAGAGGTGGCCTGTCGCCGAGCCGACGTTGTGCCATACGCGCACCAGATGCGCGATCAGCACCGGCAGCGTTGCCCCCATGAAAAAAGTCGGGATCAGCATCAGCAGGAAATTGGCCAGGCCGGACACCGCGAACGAGGCATCGCTCAACCAGCTCCCGAGGGCGCGGATCAGAAAGGGGCTGACCAGGCCGAAGAGGCCAATCACCATTTCGCAGAGCACGAAAAACTTCAGGGTCGCGGCAGGAAAACGGTCGCCCAGCCAGCCGCCGGCCAGCGCCCCGAGACCGAGACCGAGCATGAAGGTCGACACGATGATGCAGACCGAGATCAGATCAACCCCGAAATTGGCGAACAGCAGCCGCTGCCAGGCCACCTGGTAAATCAGCCCGGCGGCGCCGGAGCAGAGGAAGGCCAGGCCGAGCAGCCCGAACCGGCTGCGAGAGATTGCGGAAGAAGTCATTTTTGTCCTTTACCGGTGTTCAGGAACCCGCAGCCTGAGGATCGTATTTGAGTAGGTGACAGGCGCCGGACAGCTCGGCGCTATCGAAATTGAGGAAATTCCCGATCAGCCGCTTGCCCGGCTGCCAGCCCTTGTCGCTCCAGCTGCGCCGATGATCGAGTTTTTCATATTCGATGCCGCCTAGATCGAGTACGGTGGCAAAAATCTCGCTCAAATGGAAAGGTGCAGCAGCACGCCCACGCAGCCTTTCGATCGTTCCTGGCCGGCTGGCTTCCAGTTGTGGCGACAGCCAGGTCAGCGCGGCCACGCGGAAGGAGTCTTCGGCCGGGTGGCCGTGGCCGAAACGCTGACATTGCAGGTCCGGCAGATTCTGTCCGTGGTCAGAAGCGTAGACCAGCGCTGCCGCCTTGCCGGTCGCCCGCAGCCGGGCGATGAACTGGCCCAGCACGTAATCGGTGTAAAGAATCGAATTATCGTACTGGTCGTGGACTTTCCTGAATCCGCCGATCTTTTCGAAAGCGCTGGGCACGCGCTCGAATTGGGCAAAAGCGGCGGGATAGCGGTCTGCGTACGAAATATGGCTGCCGAGCAGGTGCAGAACAAGCAGCTTTTTCTTGCCAGGTGCGTCGTGCAATGCTTTTTCCATTGCTGGAATCAGTACCTCATCGAAATCTGAAGCTTGGGTGTAATCGCCGCCGTTGAGGAATTGGCGATGCTGCGCCCGGTCGGCATGAAGCACGATGGTCGAGTCGTGCATTCCCAGTGGGGACTGGTTGGAGAGCCAGTAAGTTTCCCAACCGGCCGCCCGATAGACGTCGATCACCGACGGCACCGCGATCGGCGGCAAGCCCTGATCGTCGATCATGCCGGTGAGCAGGGTCGGCACCGCATTGCGGGTCGCCGGCCACGGCGAGAGGACATTGCTCAAGCTCACCGCTTCGGGGATCGCTTCGATCGCCGGTGTCGTCTGCCGCGGATAGCCGTTGGCATGCCAGCGGTCGGGACGCGCCGACTCGCCGATCACCAGCACCACCAGTTCGGCAGCCGAGTCGGCGGCGGTCGCCGCAGTCACCTGTATTTTTCTCGATTTAAGCCGCGCTTCATTCAGCCGTTGCTGCTCGGACAGATAAGTGCTCAGGCGAAATGGAATGCCGAACGGAAAGCTCGAAGTCATCACTTCGTCCATGCCGAAACGGACATCCTTGAGCAGCGCATGGGTCGCCTGCGACTGCTGGTCGGCCGCATCGCCGGCGCGCTCGGGCGACGGCTTGCCGATCAGTGCGACTTCGCCAATTGCAAGACTGATGAAAGGCAGCAGCATGGCCACCCCCAGCCAGCGCCAGGCGCGATGTTCGGGAAACAAGGGCTGGCGGCCGGCACGACGCAGGGCAATTGCATAGAGCAGCCCGATCAGCAACAGGCTGGCGAGCAATGCCGCCAGCAGCGGGTAGCCGAGATAAGCCCGGGCTTCGCTGGCGTTGGTTTCACCGATGATCGCCAGCACGTGGGCGCTGGAAGGGAACGAGTAGCGCCAGATGTAGTAACTCTCGAACGGCACCAGCAAGGCGAAGGGCAGCCCGAGCCAGAGCAGGAAAACCACCCGCCGGCGCGACCAGACGAAGCCGCCGAGCAGCATGCAGAGGCTGAAGACCAGCCCGTGCTGCAAGGCATGGAGCGGTTCGTCGCTGCGCACGGCCCAGAGCAGGTCGGGCAGCAACAACACCGCCAGCGCCAGCAGCGGCCAGGCTACGCGACCGAATTGGGGGGAATGCGGCATGTCGACTTCCGACTTCAAAAAGGGACTGACCAAAGAAAAAGGTTGGTCGAAACGACCAACCTTTTCATGAGCACGGCTTGGATCAAGCCGCAGCTATTAGTTGAGCGTGCAGTTACCGGTGGTGTAATCGCAGCTGACAGCCTTATCGCCGCGGGAACCAGCGGAGAATGCGACGGCAGTGGTGGAGTCCAGAGCGGTAGTGTAAGTAGCGGTCTTGCAAGCACGGCTAGCCGCACTCGTCGGCATCGTCGGCACCAAGTTAACGTCGTTATTAGCGTTAGCGGCAGCCATGGCCTTGGCGAAGCCGGTAGCTTCGGCCAGACAGGCGGCGTCGGCAGACTTCTTGGTGTAGTTCTGGTACTGCGGCAGGGCGACAGCGGCCAGGATGCCGATGATGGCGACGACGATCATCAGTTCGATCAGGGTGAAACCTTGTTGTGCATTTTTCATTTTGAAGCTCCTTTTCAGGGTGAGTGAGGCGAGGCGGAACTGCCCCCGACGAAACTTCTGACGCACGTTCCATGCCAAGGCGGGAAAAGGTGTTTTTTCTCAGTTTTGCCAAAAAAGCAGGTTCTGGCACGTGTGGCGGCCACGGTTGGCACGGGGTTTTCAGTGCCAGTTGTGCCGCCTTTCACCGCGAGGGTTGGCTTGCCTCCGCCTGGGGGTACCCGATGTCGGGGATCGTGAGCGCAATCCCCGTGGTGGATGGCTTAGAATTCCTGCGACTGGACTCTGTATACGACGGAGTTTGAAAGGAGGGCGCGTGGAGAATCACCTTATTGGTCTGGATGCGGCAATCGCGGTGACGGGCTTGAGCAAGCGGACGTTGTGGCGGCGCATTGCCGAGGGAGTGGTACGCAAGGCGCCCTCCGGTAGTGGTGTCGCCGCCGCCTCACTGCTGATGGAGGATGTATTGATGCTTTCCGGTCTCGATCTTGGCGCAGACGATGTCCGTTTACTCGTGGAGGCTGACCAGGGGGCTGCGGGGGCACAGGCGGCGATGGGGCAGCGCTTCTTTCTTCTGCAGCGTTATCTGGCGGCAATCTATTGGTTTGAGCGTGCGGCAGAGCAGGGGGAGGCCGACGCGATGCAATGCCTCGGGCAATGCCATGCCGCCGGCCACGGCGTGCCGCGCAACGAGCATCTGGCGCTGATGTGGATCGCCAAGGCCGCCGCCCACGGTCATGCCATTGCCCGCCGGCAAATGGCTGAACTACAGGGGCGAGGCCGGCTTGCCTGAAGGCTGCTTGTTTGCCAAGGATGGGGTGAGAGGGCTTGTCCGTCCCGACCTCTCTTTTACTTGGTCGCTGCACCATCCTGCTTGCTCCTGCTTCTTGAACCCGGGTAGCGCCTCCGATACGGCAGGGTGTTAACAGGGTGTTGAAAAACGGCTTCGACCTACTTATATGCAGCAGGTCGATTCAAGAAACCACTGTTCCTGCCCTGGTGGTGCGGCGGGCTTTTCAGCGCCGCGTTGAGAATGGTGACAGCTTGCAAATTTTTTCGTCCAAGGTATTGACGTAATTTTTCTGATCTGTAGAATGCGCAGCTCTTCGACGCCACGGCGATTCGGAAACGAAGCGTGAAGCGAGGCGAAGAGGGGTTGGGTGGTTTTTAAGGTTTTGATTTTTC